>DATGKN010000112.1:0-111636 GCA_035294645.1 Chloroflexota bacterium | reverse complement strand
CTCCCCCACGAGGCCGAGGAACAGGCGCGCGGGGTGGCGTGTCGCGCCGACCACCGCGTGGGGCTCCGGCCCAACAGCGCAGCCGAAGGCGGCGAGGAACTGGGCCAAGAGCGCGAGCGGGTCGGCCTCGGTATACGGCTGCGCCGCCTCGACGAACTGCCCCGCCAGGCCGCGGTAGACGGCATTCGCCGGGGGCTCGGGCCACGGGCGGCCTATTGCGTGGTGCCGCGCCCTTTGCGCACCAGCGCCATTGACCGTCAGGGCGGGCGTCGGCTGGTAGCGCCGATACACGCCTTCGACGATCCGCGTGGCCTCGGCCGGGTCGAGCGGCGGCTGGCAACGGGCCGCCCAGTCGAGAGCCAGATGGCGGGCCAGGCCGAGCGGCACATTATCTGCGCGCAGTCGGCAGGCGGCGCGGAACAGCTGGTCGTTGCGTGCGCCCTCGGGGATCCCTGCGAACAGCGCGGCCCAGTCCACCCGCGCATGGCCGTTGGTCGCCGGCCCCTTCGCCGCTGGGACATCGGGCGGGAGGACCGCCTCGATGGCGGCCAGGGGGTAGACGCGTTCGGGCGCGTGCTCCAGCAGCCGCGCCACGGTCGGTGGCTGGCGCTTGGTGTGCAGCGAGCCCGGTGAGCGCAGGCAGCGGGCGGCATCGCACGCCTGCGGGTCGGCGCCCAGGACCTGGGCGATGCGTCGCACGAGCCGCTCGATGGTCGCCGCGGCGGTGGGGCGCTCCAGCCGCCAGACCCAGAGCTGCCGCTCGGGTGTCGAGGTCTGCACGCGCAGGGTGGGCGGTGGCAGCGGATGGTCGGCGAGCGGCGGCCGGTCCACGTCGGCCCAGAGGACGTGGGCCTGGCAGGCGTGCTCCTTGCGCCGCCGCTTCGAGCTAAAGTCGCAGGCGCTGATGAACGCCTCGCGGCCGGCGCGCGCCTGGCGCTGCAGCTCGACGAGGGCCTTGTCGCAGTCGACCGGACGCAGCCAGAGGTGCTGCACCTTGACCAGCTGGTTGCCCGCGGTGCGCCGGCCGCTGAGCACGCAGACGTGCTGCTGCAGTCCGCTCCAAACCACCGCCAGCATGACGGCTGCGGCAGAGTGGTCCTTGCTCGTGCCTTTGCTCACCGCTGCCTCCATGGAAGCCGCAGCCCGCCCAGCAGAGCCAACGCGCCAGTCATCGCGACTGCTCCCGTGCACGTCGAGCCAGCTCGCATAGCAGCGCGTATACCTGGGCCAGTGCCGCGAGGGCCTGCGGGCTAAACGCCGTCATCGCCGAACTCCATGCCATGGACCGTGCGGGCGGCGAGCCACGCCGTCAGGTCCTCTTCGCGCACGCGAACCACTCGCGGGCTGAGCTGAATAGCTGGTAACCCGTGCGCGCAGGCGTAGTGGCGCACCATTTCCCCTGTGACGTGCAGGAGTTTAGCAACCTCGCGATATGTCAACAGACAAGAGGATGGGGGAGTAGGCCGGGGTTTCGATTGCATCACAGTCGTTTGCAGCACTGCCGTACCTCCCCAGGCGGGACCTGGCAGCGCACGCAGGCGACCGGTACACTTCCACATGCAGCGCTGGAGGCATCCCGCGCTGTGCTATCCCCCGTGCGGCGCACCGGGCCCTAACCAGTCGCGCCGCACGGGGTAGTTTGCCTCACCTCAAACGATACTATCCATATCCACCCTGTGCATAGCCCACTGACGTACGTTGCGTAACAATCGCCGCACACTTGGTCCTATCGAGGCGTCACGTTATGTCCAGATGCCACATCAGTGCACGGCTGCGCCTCTGCCATCGGCCCGCCAGAGCCGACCCCGTTGGGCCTCTCGCTTGCTGCGTCTTCAGGCCACCGCTCTGGCACATCACATCCGACTGCTGCGGTTCTGCGCAGCGTTTACGGCGACTGCAGGCGTCGTCTATGCCCGGCAGCACTAGGCGTTTCGCCATGCATCTCGACCAGCTGCCACGCTGACCCATCGCGCGCAGTCGGTGGGCACCGGAGGACATCGCTATCCCACAGCTGGGGGAAAAACGAGCACGGCGCGTCAAAATGCGGCCCCCACCCGACCTTCGGGCAGGGGCCGCAAGCGGTTAGATAACGCGCGCAGGGCGGATCAGCGCGTCGGGTGGCGTGTGACCTGGACCTACGTGCCGTCGGCGGTATTCAGAACGACGGTCTGGATGTTCACGAACTCGCGAAGGCCGAATTCGCCCAGCTCGCGGCCGTAGCCGCTGCGCTTCACGCCGCCGAACGGCAGCCGCGGGTCGGACGCCACCAGGCCGTTGACGAACACCACGCCCGCCTCGATCCAGCGCACCAGCTCGGCCGCCCGCTCGAGATCGCGCGTCCACAGGCTGGCGCCCAGCCCGTACTCGGTGGCATTGGCTAGCCGCAGCGCGTCCTCCGCGTCGCGCGCGCGCACCACCGCCGCCACCGGCCCGAACGTCTCCTCGCGGAACGCCACCATCTCGGGAGTCACCGCGTCGAGCACCGTCGGCGGGTAGAAGTAGCCCCGCCCGTTGGGCCGCACGCCGCCCACGACCACCCGCGCGCCCGCCTGCACGCTGGCCTCCACCTGCTGGGCCAGCGTGGCGCGCAGGTCGCCGCGCGCCAAGGGGCCCACCTGCGTCGTGCGCTCGAGTGGGTCGCCCAGGCGCAGCGCGCGCACCGCCGCGCTGAACCGCTCCAGGAACGCGTCGGCGACCGCCTCCTCCACGATCAGCCGCTTGGCGCAGATGCAGCTCTGCCCCGAGTTCTGGTAGCGGGCGCGCGCCGCCGTGGTCGCCGCCGCGTCCAGGTCGGCGTCGGCCAGCACGATGAACGGGTCCGAGCCGCCCAGTTCCAGCACCTGCTTCTTGATCTGGCGGCCGGCCAGGCTGGCCACCTCGGCCCCCACCTCGCTGGAGCCCGTCAGCGTCACCGCCCGCACGCGCGGGTCGGCGATCAGCCGCGCCGTCTGGCCGCCAGGCACCAATACCGTGCGGAACACACCGCGCGGCAGCTCCGCCTGCTGCAACAGCTCCTCGATGGCCAGCGCGCACTGCGGCACGTTGGAGGCGTGCTTGAGCACCACCGCGTTACCGGCCATCAGCGCCGGCACGCCCGCCCGGAACACCTGCCAGAACGGGAAGTTCCACGGCATGATGGCCAGCACCACGCCCAGCGGGCGGAACGCCACGTAGCTGCGCGCCGCCTCGGTCGGCACGGGAATGTCGGCCAGCATGCGCTCGGCGTGCTCGGCGAAATAGTCGCAGGCCCAGGCGCACTTCTCGATCTCCGCCTCGGCCTCCACGAGCGGCTTGCCCATCTCCAGGGTGATCAGCCGCGCCCAGCGCGCCTTGTCCGCCCGCAGCCGCTCGGCCGCCCGCCGCAGACCGGCGCCCCGCTCGGCGAACGACAGCGTGCGCCAGCGGAGAAACGCGTCGTGCGCCTGCTGCAGCGCCGCATCGACCTGGGCGTCGTCGAACGGCGCGAACTCCGCCAGCACTTCCTCGGTAGCCGGATTGATCGACTGGATGGCCATGGTCCCCTCGCTCTTTCCGCCGTCCGCTCAGCCCCACGGGCCCAGGAACGGCTCGCCCTGGTACACGTCGCTCGGCGGCGCCTCGATGCACTCCGGCCAGACGCCCGGCTGCACCTGCGGCCGCAAGTGGGCCGGCCGCGGCCGCCCGTCCCAGCCGATCTGCTCCAGGTAGTAGTACAGCTCCAGGCAGTTGCCGTCGGGATCGAGCACGTGCGCCGCGTAGTCGATGCCGGGGTACAGCTCGGGCGGGATCGTCTCGATCACCCGCACGCCTCGCTCGCGCAGGAACTGCACCGCGTCGCGCAGCTGCCGGTAGCTGGCGAGCTGCAAGCCGAACGCCAGGCAGCTCGTGGTCTCGCTCAGGCCCAGCCGCTCGCGCAGCGCTTTCGGGTACAGCGCCACTGCATGGTGCTCGGTGTTGGTGCGCAGGAACACGCAGCGGTGCCCCTCCCAGGTCACCTCCTCGGTGAACAGGAAGCCGAGCGTCTCGCGGTAGAAGTGCTCCGCCGCGGCCACGTCGTCCACGAACAGGCGCACCGGGCCCTGCCGCACGATCTTGAACGGCCGCGGCAGCAGGATGCCATCGACATCGTAGGTGGCGGGCAGCCGCTCGACGTAGCGGTAGCCGCTGTGCAGGTCGATCCCGCGCGCCAGCGCCTCCTGGACCTCCGCCTCCTCCGACATCTGCGGTAGCGGCGGCCGCTCGTGGAAGGCGCGGTAGTGCATCGCCCACGGCTTGCTGTAGCCGTCCCAGCCGATCTGCTCGATCCCGTAGTACAGCTCGTTCATGTGCGTGTCAGGATCGAACAGGTAGGTGTGCCAGTTCGACCCCGGCATGTCGCGGCCCGAGCGGGCGAGCCGCACCCCGCGCTCCTGGAACCAGGCGATCGCCCGGCTGATCTCGCCGAGACTGCCCACCTGCCAGGTGATCTGGTTGATGTTGTTGTCCGGCCGCGCGGGCGGCGCGCCGCGCAGGGCGGCTAGCTTCTCGAACACCCGCCGCGGGAACAGCACGAAGGCGTGGTGGTCGGTGCCGTAGCGCAGAAAGTAGCCCTTGGTAGGGCCCAGGCCCTCGAAGACCGCAGGATCCGGCACGCGCAGGCCGAAGTCTAGCTCGTCGGAGATGCGGAAGCCGAGCAGGTCGGTGTAGAACGCCAGGCACTCGTCGATGCGGGTCACGTTGAAGCCGAAGTGCCCCAGCCGCCGGATCTTGAACGGCCGGTCGAGCAGGACCCCGCCCACGTCGTAGCGCGTCTGTGTCTGGGTCGCCATGCTGCTCCCCTTTCTCCACGCGCGGGTAGCGCCCGCGCCGAGCACCACGTCTTGCGTAACTTATAGCAGGGTGACGCGGGCGCGGCGTAACCGGGGCGCGCGGTAGGCCGCTCGGCTATCATGGAGGGCACCACGGTCTTGGGGGGAGAGGCCAGCCATGCGGAGGCGGCTGCTCGGCCTCGTCACGGCCCTGCTGCTCGCGGCGGCCTGCGCCCCGGCCAGCCGCCCGGCGGCCGAGCGCCCGGCCGCATCGGCCCCGGCGGCGCCCGCGTCGCCCGCCGTTGGCGCCTCGCCTCCCCCGGCGCCGGTCGCGGTCAAGGTGGGCATCGCCGCCACCTCGCTCAACTTCTTGCCCGCGAAGGTCGCTGTCGAGCAGGGCTTCTACCGCCAGTACGGGCTCGACGTGGAGCTCGTGCTCGTCGGCGCGGGCGTCGCCGCCGCGGCCCAGATGTCCGGCGAGCTGGATTACACCACCTCGTACCCCAGCGCGGTACGCAGCATCGCCCGCGGGGCCCCGCTGAAGCTCGTCTCCACGGTGGTCGGCGCGCCGCTGTTCGTCATGCTGGGCCGGCCCGAGATCGGCTCGCTCGCCGACCTGCGCGGCCAGCCGGTGGGCATCACCACCCGCGGCGGCGCCCAGGACAAGGTGACCCACGACCTGCTGGCGACCGCTGGCCTCGACGCCGACACCGACGTGACCATCCTGCCCGCCGGCGGCCAGATCACGTTGCTGGTGGACGCGCTGGTGAACGATCGGATCAAGGGCGCGGCGCTGTCGGCGCCGTGGTTCATCCGCGCGCGCGACCAGGGCATGCGCGTGCTGGCCAGCGCGCCGGAGCGCATCCGCGAGCCGCAGAACGGGCTGATCGCCACCGACGAGCAGCTCACCCGGCGCCGCGACCAGGTGCGGCACATGGTGCAGGCGGAGATCGCGGCCGTCCGCTTCATCCAGGCCAACCGCGCCCCAACTACCGCGCTCATCAGCGATTGGCTGAGCATCAGCGCACGCGAGGCCGAGGAGGCCTACGACTTCGTGCGGCCCGCCTATGTGCCCGACTGCACTATCGATGTGACCGCCATGGAGCGGTTCCTGGCCACCGAGGCGCAGGAGGGGAACATCCCACCCGGGCTGCGGGTGGAGCAGGTCGCCGATCTCACGCTGGCGCCCGAGGCGGCGCGCGCTCTGGCCCGCCGAGCAGACTAGCGCGGCGCCTCCTGCCCGGCCCGCGCCAGCAGCTCCACTGGCAGGTCGAGCGCGCGCAGCGTCTCGGCGGTCGGCACCCCCTCGTCCGGGGTCCAGCCCTGCTGCACGTAGTAGTCGCGCACGATCGCGTCGACCTCCTCGGGCGTGATCACGCGGTCCTTGAGCGGCCCGGCCGGCAACCGCTCGTGCAGCCGCGGCGGCAGGCGGTCGCTGTGGCGCCCGTGGCCCTCGCGCAGGTTCACCAGCCGCGCCAGGGTGATGCCCCGCCGCGCCACCGTGCGCAGCGCCGCGCCGTCGAAGTCCTCCCAGCCGGTGATGGCGCGGGTCAGCCCCAGCACCTGCTCCTCGTCGTAGTTCAGGAAGTGGCACAGCCCGATCATGTTGCGGAAGCCGCGCTCCTCGTACGCCGTGCCGGTATGGTCGCCGCCGGTGGGGGCCACGGGGTAGTTGCGCAGCATGTGCGGCATGTGGCGCGGGTCGTGCATCGCCACCTCCAGCCCTTTGACATGCACGGCGAACGCCTCGCTGCCGCGCCCGAGGCGCTGGGCGGCGCGGCGCGAGCCCTCGGCCAGCAGGTCGCCGATCCCCTCCCGGCGAGCGATCTTCTCGATGAGCTGGATGAGCGTCGGCGCGGCGCCGAACCGCAGGTCCAGTCCGTCGGCCTCCGCGCGGCTCAGCAGCCCGCGCTCGGCGGCCTCCATGGCCCAGGCGATCGTCGTGCCCGTGGACACCACGTCGAGCCCCAGCGCGTTGCAGCGCTCGTTCGCCTTGCACAGGGCGATCAGGTCGTCGATGGCGCAGGAGGTGCCCAGCGCGCCCAGCGCCTCGTACTCCGGCCCGCCGTACTGGCGGTCCACGCGGTATGGCCCCTCCTTGACCTCGACCACCTTCTTGCAGCGCACCGAGCAGGCGTAGCAGCTCTCCATGCCCACGCGCACGGTGCGGGCGATCGCCTCGGCGTTGATGCGCTCCACGCCCGGGAACAGCCCCTCCTGATAGTTGCGCGTCGGGATGGCGCCCGCCAGGTGCTTGCCGGTCATCCCCGCGCCGGTGCCGAACTCGTGGAACACGCGGTGTTTTTCCATCAGCGTGCTGGCCACCCAGCGCGCCAGGCGGTGGATGGCGGCGCCGTCGGCCAGCGGCACCTTGGCTTTGCCGCGCACGGCGATGGCCTTGAGCCGCTTGGCGCCCATCACCGCGCCCATGCCCGTGCGGCCGGCCACGTCCTTGAGGTCGTTGACCACGCAGGCGTAGCGCACCAGGTGCTCGCCCGCCGGGCCGATCTGAGCCACGCGCACCAGCGGGTCGCCGAGCTCGGCGCGGATCGCCGCCTGCGCCTCGCCGGTGGTCAGCCCCCACAGCGGCCGCGCGTCGCGGAACTCGACGCCCTCCTCGGTGACCCACAGCCACACCGGCTCTGCGCTGGCGCCCTCCACGATCAGCGCGTCGTAGCCCGCCTTCTTCAGCTCGGCGCCCCAGTAGCCGCCGCTCTCCGCCTCGCCGTAGCCGTCGGTGAGTGGCGACTTGGCCCCCACGCTGTGGCGCCCCGCCCCGGGCAGCGGCGCGGCCGTGACCACCCCCGGCGCGAAGATCAGCGGGTTGTCCGGCCCCAGCGGGTCGAGCCCGGCGCGCGTCTCGGTGAGCAGGTAGTAGCCGATGAAGCCGCGGCCGCCTACGTAGCGCCGGTAGAAGGCGTCGTCGGGCGCCTCGACGCGGCTGGTGCGGTCGGTGAGGTTCACCCGCAGGATGCGGTTCCAGTAGCCGTAGGCCATCGCTCGCTCCTCCCGGCGCGGTCCGCCGAGGGTATGCTAGCGCGCGGGGCGGGCGGCTGTCAGCCGCGGGCCCCGCGCCTGCCCTGCTTGCTACCCGTGCGCCCGTCCCGGCGCCACGGCCGGCACCTAGCAGGCGCGTCCCTTCCCATCGCCTGTCTCACAAAGCTAGAATGTCCCGTATGGCAGGACGGGACACCGGGCGCGACCGCAACACCACCGTCGAGCGCGCGATCGACGTGCTGCTGCTGTTCGACGAGCAGCACCCGGTGCTCACCGCCGCGGAGGTGGCGCGGCGGCTGGGCATGTCGCGCAGCACCACCTACCGCTACCTCCAGAGCCTACGCTCGTACCAGCTGGTGGAGGAGGACGAGGCCGGCGGGTATCGGCTCGGCCCGCGCGTGTTCCAGCTCGCGCGCGTGGCCCGCCAGGGGTTGGGGCTCAGCGAGATCGCGCTGCCGCTGATGCGCGAGCTGGCCGCGCGCTTCGGCGAGGCGGTGCTGCTGACGCGGCGCTCGGGCAACCACGTGGTCTGCGTCGAGCGCGTGGAGAGCCGGCACCCCATGCGACTGAGCTACGAGCGCGGCGAGGTGCTGCCGCTGCACGCGGGGGCCTCGGCCAAGGTGATCCTGGCGTTCCTGCACCCCGACGAGATCGACGCCATCCTGGCGCGCCCGCTGCCGCGATATACCGAGCGCACGGTGACCGACCCCGAGCGGCTGCGCGCCGACCTAGCAGCGATCCGCGAGGCGGGCTACGCGGTGAGCGAGGGGGAGGTAGACCCCGGGGTGCGCGCGGTGGCGGCGCCCATCCACCACGCCTCCGGCGAGATCGCGGCGGGGCTGACGGTGGTCGGCCCGGCGTTCCGCCTCGACGAGCGCGTGCTGCCCGAGCTGCTCGACGCGGTGCGCGCGGCGGCGCGGACGATCAGCCAGCGGTTGGCGGACATCGAGTAGCGATGCCGCCCCGCGCCAGCGCTCCACGAGCGGCGCTGGGCCGCCCGGCGGGCGGTTCTGGGCGTGCTGCCTCGGGATGCTGGACAGGCGTCTGGTGAAGAAAGTCCAGAACACGCCGCAGGAGCGGGGAGAACTGCTGGCCGCTGCGGTGGACGAGCTGGTACTCCACGGTCATGGGCCCGTGGTCCCACGCGATCTCGCGCAAGCGGCCCGCCTCTAGGTCCGCGGCCACGGTGCTACGCACCACGATCCCGATGCCGGCGCCGCTCAGCGCGGCCTGCCGCACACCGTGCGCAGTCGCCAGCTCCATCGCCACCGGATAGCCCGCTAGCCCATTCGCGGCCAGCACCGCGTCCATCACCGCCCGTTGGGCGTGCCCACGCACCCCGGTCACGAAGCGGTAGCGGAGCAGCTCGGCGACGGAAACGTGCGGCGCCGTGAACAGCGGGTGCGCTGGGCCGACCACCAACAAGACGTCGTCGCGGTAGAACGGCACCTGCTCCAGGCCCGGGCGTACGTCCAGCGCCAACGTGAAGGCGAGGTCGCACTCGCCCTGCAGCACCATAGCCTGCAGGCGTTCCGAGATATCGGCCAGGATCGTGAACTGGACATGGGGGTGCTGCTGTAGGAACGCGCTGAGCCGCTCGGTGAGGATCAGGCTCACCGGCGACACGCTGACCCCCACCGTGAGGTGCCCGCGCTCGCCGCGCGCGAGCTCCGCCAGCGCCCGGCGCATATCTTGCGCGCCTCTCACGGCCTGCACCGCATAGGCGTACACGATCTCGCCGGCTGGGGTCGGGACGAGCCGCCCCCGCTGGCGCTGGAGCAGGCGCTGGCCTACCTCGTCCTCCAGCGCGCGCAGGCGCATGCTGACCGCCGAGGGGCTCAGCAGCAGCTGGCGCCCCGCCGCCGTCAGGCCGCCGGTTTCTACCACGGTGCAGAACACCGTCAGCCGATGCAGGTTCACCACATCCTCGTACTTTCATGATCGTGTGAAAAGCAGTGTACCGAATCGATGCTTGACGTGCAGTCTTCGGGCGCCCTATCGTCTCCCCGTGCCAAGGTGCTGGCCCCGTGGACGGCCGGAACCGGCTCGGGAGCGGTCCTACAGGAGGAGTCGTGGAGCTGACGCTACTAGGCACGGGCAACCCGATTCCGGATCCCCATCGGGCGGGGCCGAGCCAACTCGTGCGGGTCGGCGACGACCGCATCCTGATCGATATCGGTAGTGGCGTCGTGCGACGCTTGGTCGAGGCCGGCGAGAGCCCGCGCGAGGTGCACACGGTACTGGTCACCCACATGCACTCCGACCACACCATCGATCTCGGGCACTTCCTCATCACCCGCTGGATCCTGTTCAACGAGCAGCCGCTGACCCTCGTGGGGCCGCCGGGCCTGCGCGAGTACGTGGACAACCTCCTGCGCCTGCTGGATTGGGACATCCGCGTGCGCGGGTTCGAAGAGCGGCTGTCGGAGGCGGCGCGGCGGATCGCGGTGCGCGAGGTGGCGCCCGGGGAGGCGGTGGAGCGCGACTACTGGCGGGCCACGCCCATCCAGGTCGACCATTGGCCGGTGGAGCACGCCTACGCGTGGCGGATCGAGAGCGATGACGCCCGGCTGGTGATCTCCGGCGACACGGCGCCGTACGAGCCGCTCGCCGCGGCCGCCGCCGGCGTGGAGGTGCTAGTGCACGAGGCCTGGCTGCCGCCCCAACACGAGCCGGCGCGGCGCTACATGGCCCCCGCGAAGGCCGAGGCGTTCATCGCCAAGCGCAACCGCTACCACACCAGCACCAAGGAAGTGGGCCGCATCGCGCGGCTGGCGGAGCCGCGGCTGCTGGTGCTCAGCCACCTGGGGCCGGTGAACGTGGCGCAGGTCGAGGCGGACGTGCGGCCGCAGTTCCCGCGGCTCGTGGTCGGCGCCGACTTGCTGCGCTTCGACGTCCGGCAAGCGCGGCAGGTTTGAGCACGCCGCGCGGGAAAGGGAGGCCGCCGATGCGCCGACGAATCGCACGCCTGCTGGCTGCCGCCACGCTGTTGGCCCCTCTGGGCTGCACCTCTGCCGCGGCGCCGCCGACCGCCGCTCCCAAAGTCCCCGCCTCCGCCGCGGCGCCAGCGGGAGCAGCGAGCGATCAGGCAGCCGGACCGCCCGCCCGGGTGCCGCTCAACTTGCCGTACGCCGGCCGTGGGGTCGCCGGGTTGGCGCACTACCTGGCGCTAGAAGACGGCCTCTACGCCAAGCGCGGGCTGGAGGTCACCAGCCCCAATATCGGTAATCCGCCCACGCTGGTCGCGGCGATCCTGAGTGGGGAAGCACCCATCGCCTCCGCCGCCCTGGAACCCGTGATCACGGCCGCTGCCAGCGGGGCGGAGGTCGTGATGATCGCGTCGAACTTGAACGGCATCGCCATGTCGGTGATTGCCCAGCCGAGCATCCGCACCTCGCAAGAACTACGTGGCAAGCGCCTCGGCGTGACCGCGTATTCCTCTCCGACCCACACGGGCGCGGTGCTCTACCTGCGCTCGCTCGGTCTGGACCCACAGCGCGACGTGGCGGTGACCCCCATCGGGGGGATGCCGGAGATCCGCGGGGCGCTGGAGAGCGGTGCACTGGACGCGGCGACGATCACGCCGCCGCTGAGCTACGCGCTGGTGCGCGCCGGCTTCACCGAGCTGGCCGATCTGTCGAAAGGGGAGCTGAAGTACCAGCAGGGCAGCATCGCCACCACCCGCGGCTACCTGCGCCAGCAGCCGGACATCGTGCGACGGGTGCTCGACGCCTACACCGAAGCGTACCGCGTCATCCTTACGGACAAGGCGGCGGCGCAGCGCGTGCTGGCCAAGTGGGTCGAGGTCACGGAGCCCGCGGATCTGGACAAGACCTACGAGCTCGCGGTGCGCGGCTTCGGAGGCGGGCCAGTCGTCGAGCCCGACGCTGTCCAGACGACCATCGACCTGCTCGCGGAGAGCACGCCGGCGGTCCGCGGGCTGCGCGCCGAGCAGATCATCGACAATCGCCTCGCGAACGAGCTCGCTGCCCAGTACGGTTTTCCCACGCGCTAGGCGAGGCGGCGGCGCTAGTGCCCTGCGGGTCGGGTTGGCCCGGCTTTGGGTGAAAGGGGCGCGACATGGGCTATTCGCTCTTCCGTCCGACTGGCACCACGCATCACGACCCCGCGCGGGCCTTCGCCGGCTACACGCTGTTCACGACGCTCGGTGGCGATACCACGTACCTGATCGATATGGCTGGGCGGGTAGTCCACACCTGGCAGCCGGCGCCCCCCCTGCGCCCCTACTACGGCTACTTGCTGGAGAACGGGCACCTGCTGCTCCGCTGCACCACCGGCCAGGAGCCCTGGGCGTTGGGCGGCGCCAGCGGCGCGGTGGTCGAGCTGGACTGGGAGGGCCGGGAGCTGTGGCGCTACGAGGAGCCGACCCTCCACCACGACCATTGCCGTCTGCGCAACGGCAACACGCTCCTGCTGTACTGGGAGTGGCTGCCGGAGGAGGTCTGCCGTGCGGTGCAGGGCGGGCAGCCGGGTACCGAGCTGGAGGGTAGCGGCATGCTGGGCGATGCCCTGCGCGAGGTGACGCCCGACGGGCGCACGGTCTGGGAGTGGCACGCACACCAGGCGCTCGACCCCGCGATCGACGTGATCTGCCCGCTGGATCGGCGCCAGGAGTGGACGCACTGCAACGCCGTGGAGGAGCTGGCCGACGGCAACCTGCTGCTGAGCTTCCGGCAGACCGACACCGTGGCCATCGTCGACCGGGCGACCGGGCGCCTCACCTGGCGCTGGGGCCGTGGCGTCGTCTCCCACCAGCACGATCCCAACCCGCTGCCGAACGGGCACCTGCTGCTCTTCGACAACGGGATGCACCGCGTGGGCAATTCGCGCTCGCGCGTGGTAGAGGTCGTGCCGCGCTCAGGGGAGATCGTCTGGCAGTTCGTCGGCACGCCCCAGGCGTCGTTCTTCAGTGCGTACATCAGCGGCGCCCAACGGCTGCCCAACGGCAACACGTTGATCTGCGAGGGCGCCTGCGGCCGCTTCTTCGAGGTCACCGCGGAGGGGACGATCGTCTGGGAGTACGTCAATCCCTTCGCCTTCCCGCACCGCGAGGACGCGAGCGCCACGGCGGTGTTCCGCGCCCACCGCTACGCGCCCGACTCCCCGCAGCTCCGCGGGCGCGAGCTAGACTAGCGGCCGGCGTAACGGGCCCGGGCGCCGCCGTGCACGGCAGGCCCACCTCGCGAGGCGGCGGCGCCCCCAGCCCGCCAGGGGCGGTAGGTCGGCGCGCGGGGGCGGCCTAGGGCGCGGGGTCGTAGGCGAGGTTCGGGGCGAGCCAGCGCTCGACCTCGGTGACCAGCATGCCCTTGCGCGCCGCGTAGTCCTCCACCTGGTCGCGGCCGATGCGCCCCACCGCGAAGTAGCGCGCCGCGGGGTGCCCGAAGTACAGCCCGCACACCGAGCTGGCCGGCCGCATGGCGCAGGTTTCCGTCAGCGCCACGCCCGTGGCCGCCTCGGCGCCCAGCAGGGCGAACAGCGTCCGCTTCTCGGTGTGGTCCGGCTGCGCCGGGTAGCCGGGCGCCGGGCGGATGCCGCGGTAGCGCTCGCGGATCAGCTCCGTGTTGGTGAGCTGCTCGTTGGGCGCGTACCACTGGCGCCGCGCCTCGGCGTGCAGGTACTCGGCGGCCGCCTCGGCGAGCCGGTCGGCCAGGGCGCGGGCCAGGATGGCGGTGTAGTCGTCGTGGCGCGCCTCGTAGTGGGCCACCAGGTGGTCGAGGCCATGGCCGGCGGTGACCACGAAGCCCCCGAGGTAGTCGAGCCGCCCGCAGCTCACCGGCGCGACGTAGTCGGCCAGCGCCAGGTTGGGCCGGCCGCCCTCGCGCTGCACCTGCTGCCGCAGGGTGTGCAGCACCACGCGCAACGGGTGCTCCGGCCCCTGCGGGTACACCAGGATGTCGTCGCCCTGGCTCTGCGCCGGCCAGAAGCCGTACACGCCGCGCGCTTCCAGCCAGCCGTGGGCGATGATCTCCTCCAGCAGCGCGCGCGCGTCGCGGTACAGCCGCCGCGCCTCCTCGCCGTAGGTCGGGTCGTCGAGCACGTCCGGGTAGCGCCCGCGCAGTTCCCAGACGTGGAAGAACGGCGTCCAGTCGATGTATTCGGCGAGCAGCGCCAGCGGGATGGGCGATAGCACGCAGGTGCCCAGGAACGCCGGCACCTCCAACGCCGCGGCGGCCCAGTCGGTGGCGAAGCGGTTCGCGCGCGCCTCGGCCAGCGACAGCAGCGGGCGGTCGTGGCGCCCCAGGTACTCCTGGCGGCGGCGCTCCTGCTCGGCGGCCACCGCCCGCGCGTAGCTGTCGCGTGTCTGCGGGTTGAGCAGCTGGGCCACCACGCCCACTACCCGCGAGGCGTCGGGCACGTGGACCACCGGGTGGTCGTACTGCGGCGCGATCTTGAGCGCCGTATGGGCGGCGCTGGTGGTGGCGCCACCGATCAGCAGCGGGATAGTGAACCCCTGCCGGCGCATCTCGCCGGCCACGTGCACCATCTCGTCGAGCGACGGCGTGATCAGCCCCGACAGGCCGATGATCGCCGCGCCCTGCTCGCGCGCGGTGGCCAGGATGCGCTCGCAAGGCACCATCACGCCCAGGTCGATCACCTCGTAGTTGTTGCAGGCGAGCACCACGCCAACGATGTTCTTGCCGATGTCGTGTACGTCGCCCTTCACGGTGGCCAGCACGATGCGCGCCTTGGGCCTTCCTCCCTCCGCTCGCTCCCCGCCGGCGGCAGAGGAAGAAGCCGGCCGCGCCGCTTCCATGTACGGCTGGAGGTAGGCCACCGCCTGCTTCATCACCCGCGCGCTCTTCACCACCTGCGGCAGGAACATCTTGCCCGCGCCGAACAGGTCGCCCACCACGCGCATGCCCTCCATCAGGGGCCCTTCGATCACCTCCAGCGGGTGGGCCGCCTGCTGGCGCGCCTCCTCCACGTCCTGCTCGATGAACTCGGTGATGCCCTGCACCAGTGCGTGGATCAGCCGCTCGCGCACGCTGCCGCGCCGCCACTCCAGCTCGCGGGGGCGCGTCTTCTCCTCGGCGCGGTAGCCCTCGGCGAACGCCAGCAGGCGCTCGGTGGCGTCCGGCCGGCGATTGAACAGCACGTCCTCCACGCGCTCGCGCAGCGCCGGCGGGATGTCCTCGTACTGGGCGAGCAAGCCGGCGTTGACGATCGCCATGTCCAGCCCGGCCTGGATGGCGTGGTACAGGAACGCCGCGTGCATCGCCTCGCGCACGGCGTGGTTGCCGCGGAAGGCGAACGAGATGTTGCTCACCCCGCCGCTGATGCGCGCGCCCGGGCAGCGGCGCTTGATCTCGCGCACCGCGTCGAGGAACTCGACCGCATAGTTGTTGTGCTCCTCGATGCCCGTGCCCACGGTAAGGATGTTCGGGTCGAAGATGATGTCCTCGGGCGGGAAGTCGAGCCGCTCGGTGAGCAGGCGGTACGCGCGCTCGCAGATGCGCACCTTATCGGCGCAGGTCGTCGCTTGCCCCTGCTCGTCGAAGGCCATCACCACCACAGCAGCGCCCAGCCGCTGCAGCTCGCGCGCCTGCTCCAGGAAGCGCGCCTCGCCCTCCTTGAGGCTGATCGAGTTGGCGATGCCCTTGCCCTGCAGGCACTTCAACCCCGCGACCAGCACCGGGAAGCGCGAGCTGTCGACCATGATCGGCAGCCGCGCGATCTCCGGCTCGGCGGCCAAGAGGTTCAAAAAGCGCGTCATCGCCGCCTCGCCGTCCAGCAGCGCCTCGTCGAAGTTGACATCCAGCAGGTTGGCCCCGGCGCGCACCTGCTGCAGGGCCACCCGTAGCGCCCCCTCGTAGTCGCCGGCGAGGATGAGCTGCTTGAACCGCGGCGAGCCCGTGACGTTGGTCCGCTCGCCGATCAGCAGGAAGCCCTTGTCGGGCGTGGCGTTGAGCGGCTCCAGCCCGCTCAGGCGCAGCACGCGCGGCGGGGTCGGGGGCACGCGGGGCGGCAGCCCCCGCAAGTGCTCGACCAGCGCGGCGATGTGCTCCGGGGTGGTGCCACAGCAGCCGCCCGCCAGGTTCAGCCAGCCCGCGGCGGCGAACTCGCCCATGACCGCGGCGAACTCGTCGGGCGTCTGGTCGTACTCGCCCAGCGCGTTGGGCAGCCCGGCGTTGGGGTGGCAGCTCACGTAGTACTCGCACACCCGCGCCAGCTCGCCGATGAAGGGCCGCAGCTCGGCGGCGCCCAGCGCGCAGTTGAGCCCCAGCGCCAGCGGCCGCGCGTGCCGCACCGCGTTGTAGTACGCCTCCACTGTCTGGCCCGACAGCGTGCGGCCCGAGAGGTCGGTGATCGTGGCCGAGAGGAGCACGGGCAGCCGGCAGCCGAGCTGCTCGAAGCAGCACTCGATGGCGTAGATGGCGGCCTTGAGGTTGAGGGTGTCGAAGCTGGTCTCCACCAGCAGCAAGTCCACCCCGCCCTCGATCAGCGCGGCCGCCTGCTCGCGGTACACGGCCACCAGCTCGTCGAACGTCACGGCACGATAGGCCGGATTGCTGACATCGGGCGAGATCGACGCGGTGCGGTTGGTGGGACCGATGCCGCCGGCCACGAACCGCGGCCGCTCGGGCTGCTCGCGCTGCACCGCCTCGACCGCCTGCCGTGCCAGCCGCGCCGCCGCCAGGTTCAGCTCGCGCACGCGGGTCTCCAGCCCGTAGTCGGCCTGGGAGATGCGGTTGGCGTTGAAGGTGTTCGTCTGGATGATGTCGGCGCCCGCGCGCAGGTACTCGCGGTGCAGCGCCTCGATCAGCCCCGGCTGGGTGAGGCAGAGCAGGTCGTTGTCGCCGCGCAGGGGCCGGGGATGGTCGCGCAGCAGCCCGCCGCGAAAGTCCTCTTCCGTCAGGCGCTGCCGCTGGATCAACGTGCCCATCGCGCCGTCCAGCACGACGATGCGCTGCTGGAGCAGCGCGAGCAGGTGGGCAGCGCTGGGGGCGGTGTAAGCAGGCATGGCCGGACGATTCCCTCCACGGCGCGGCGCGCGGCCGCGGCCTGCGCGGTGGAGCCCGGTGCACCAGCGCGGCGGCCCGCGCGCGGCGACTCCTTGCACCTTACCAACTCGCGTGGGCAGCGGGCAACCGTGGTGCGCGATCACTCGGATCCGCGCTGGTGTCTAGGGCGCGCGAGCTGCACTAGCAGCTCCATGGGCCGTACGGTGCGCACGCGCCAGTAGGCGCCGAGTCGGAGGAACTACTGGTCGCCCGTCACGAGAGCGCCTGCCGCCCGCCTCGTCGCCTCAGCTCGCGGTGGCGGGGCGCCTGGCGAAAAACGTGCGTGCCTCCGGCGGCACCCAGAGCAGCAGCAGCGTGCCCAGCCGGAGCAGGGTGCTAATGACTTGCTCACCGATCACGTACGGGACCTCGTTCGGAAGCACGGCCGATGCGCTGCCCACGAAGCCGAGCCCAGCGGTGATGCCGAGAACGAAGAGCACCGACGCGATGATCCGCGCCGCGGCGCTGCCGTCGCGGCACTTGAGGCCGAGCCAGGCGTACAGCGCCGCGAGGATGAGGTGGACGGCTAGACCACCGTACACGATCCCGTTGGCCGTCTGCTCGACAGCGGCGGCCGACCACTCGAGGTGGGCGCGGCGAGTGGTCTCGATCACCTCGGCGCGGTGGAGGACCAGCAGCGCCCCGACGAGCAGTTGCAGTAGCACCAGCAGGGCGAAGCCAAGCATCGCCACCTCGATCGCTCGGGGACGCTGCGGCGGGTGCAAGGCTCCCATCATCGAAGCGAGTGGGCCGCGGCCGCGGTCACTTTGCGGGCCGCCCAGTCGGCGCCCGACACGAAGCGGAACATGGGCCCGTGGCTCTCCGCCGCCGCGGCGCCGATGATGTGTAGCCCGGGCACCGAGGTCGTGAAATAGTCATCGAGCAGCGGGTAGCCGCACCGGGTGCGGATCGCCGCGCGCAGCTCCTCCGCCAGAAAGTCGTACGCCGCTAGGGTCACGCGGTAGCCGGTCGCCAGGATCAGGTAGTCCACCCTGCGCTCCGCCCCGTCGTCCAGCCCCAGCAGCAGCGTGTCGTCGCGCACCGCGACACGCCGGATTCCTCGCCCGCAGGTGAGCCGCACGTTGGCAAGCCGTGCGCGCAGCCAGCTCGACCCCGCCGGCCGGATAGCGCGGTAGGCGACGGCGTGCTGCCAGCGGTGGGGGAGCAGGCGGAACAGCGGCGGCCGGGTGACGATCTGGTTCAACCCCAGCGGGCCGACATCCTGCGGTGGGTATAGGGGCTTGCTCAGCGGCCCGAGCCACCGCTTGAGCGCGGCGCCGCGCAGCCAGATGATCCGCGGGCGGCGCGCTATCACCTCCACCTCGGCCCCCGCCTCGTGCAGCAGGGCCGCGCTCTCCAGCGCGCTCTGCCCGGCGCCCACGACCACCACTCGACGGCCGGCGAACCGCGCGGGCTCGCGCAGCGCTGAGGAGTGCAGCGCGCGCTCGGGCGGCAGGGTCTGAAACGGCCGCGGCACGAAGGCCGCCTTGCCGATTCCCGTGGCCACCACTACCCGCTTGGCGTGCAGCGGCTCGCCGTCGCTGAGATGCAGCACGAAGCCCCGGGCCGCCCGCTCTACGCGCACGACCTCGCGCGGATCGAGCCGGCGGGCGAAGTGGTCGCTGAACCAGCGGCCATACGCCACATAGCGCTCGAGAGGGATCGGTTTGCCGATCGCCTCCCCGAGCCGGTGCTGGTACGCATCGAGCGTGTAGCGGCGCTGCGGATCGGCGATGTGCGAGGCCTCCCAGCTCGACCGCAGCCGCATGCCGCGCGGCATGTGCTGCTCCCAGAAGTGCATGGGATGTCCGAAGGTGATGCTCGGGATCGCCTGGCTAGCCAGGTAGGCGGTCAGCGCCAGCCCATAGGGCCCCGCCCCGATCACCGCTACCTCGGTCTGCGACGAGCCATCGCGGTGCATGCTGGCCATCAGCTCCTTCCGTAGCGCTTGAGAAAGTCGAGCCGGTTGAGCGAGCAGAGGTCGCCGGTGATCGCCAGGGCCGACTGGTACCCCCCGGGCCAGTAGCTGAGCTTGACCATCGGGCTGCGCAGGTGCCGACCGCGCAGCAAGTCCCGCTCGAACTGCGCAAGCTGCTCCACTCCAGGCGGGGGGAACAGCGCGGCGTAGTCACGCCCCTCGACGCGCACCTCCGCCGGGAAGCCGTCGGCGCGGAGCCGCTCGACGATCTGCGGCGCCGTGCGGCCGCACACGCCGATGCCGGGCCACCTCCCCGGCGCCAGCGTGATAGTGCGCCTGCCGTCGAGCGGCACGGGCGCGGGCGCCTCCGGGGACAACAGCTGGAGCGCTACGTCGGCCTGCGACGCCGCTGTCACGCGATACCCGTCGTCCGTGGCCTCGACCGTCAGCGTAGTGCGCGCGCGCGCTTGCCACCACCGCGCCAGCTGCTCCAGACTGGCGATCCAGACCGGGAGCGTCTTCGCGGTACGCAGCACGTGCTGCAGGGCGGCCTGGAAGTGATAGATTCGCTCCGGGTGCAGCTGGAGCACCAGCAGCTCGCCGCTCGCGTGAGTACGCCGCAGCATATCGAGCCAGATCGCCGCGCATTGCGTGGCCGACAAGTTCAGGCGATCGATCAACAGCTCGTCATCGGGCAGCGCGGTCGGGAAGAATACCGTGGCCTGTCGAAGCGTGGGGAGCGATAGATGCTGCTCGTAGGGCAGCGGCTTGTAGAACGCCATCGCCCGTGCCCACGCCAGACGCTTCGCGCGTGGCAGGCGGGGTGCCACGACCGGATACACGATCGTCGTGCTAGCATCCCAGAGAAACGCGCGGTCTATGATTGCCGCCACGGTCCCGCTGCCCGCGAGCAGATAAGGGCTGCGCCATCCGTGCGGCGACAAGCCCAGCGTGGTGAACAGCGCGACCGCAGTGTGTACGCTCGCTACTTGGCAGGCCGCGGCCTGTTGCTGCGCGTTCACATGCCGCAGGCCATGCACCCCGAGTTCCACGTGCTCGGCGGGTAAGTGGTCGAGAATGCGGGGATGGTCGCGGGCCACATTCGCCACGATCGTCAGCGTCCCAGGGACGCCGTAGTAGTGCAGTAGCTGCTTGTAGTACTCGATCTTCGCCAGCATCGGCTGGATAGTCCAGCCGAAACGCTGGCCGATGAGCACCCCGCGCCGCAGGAAAGCGAGTAGACCTCGCGACGAGAGCGGGTGCAGGCGGGTGTAATGGCCCACCTGGAGCGATGGGCGCCCAGACACCGCGTCCGCCTGGCCGAGTGGCATCAGCGATGTGCTCCTCGCGCGTAGTACGATCGCGCCAGACGGCGGGATAGTCTAATTCAGTATGGCTGAGTTATCATGAAACCGCAATTTTTCGCGCCCGGGCTCGTCGCGAGGTGGCCGCTGCAACGAACCTGGGCTCGGCGCGCGATTCCCGGGGAAACGTCCTGCGCCGCCCGCTGACCCGGTGGCCGGGCGCGCCGATGGGGGGCTTACCGTGGCGGAGCCGCTCTCCTCACAGCGGCGGCGTGGGGCGCTGGTCATCGGCGGCGACCACGTGGGCCTGGGGATCGCCCGCAGCTTGGGCCGGCGCGGGATCCCCGTCTGGGTGCTGGACGACGAGCTGTCGATCGCCCGGGCCTCGCGCTACACGCAGCGAGCGCTGCCCTGGCCGCGGGCCCCCCGCCAGCAAGTCGACTACTTGCTGGCGTTGCGCGCCCGCCACCGCCTCGACGGCTGGCTGCTGTACCCCACGCGCGACGAGACCGCGGCGGTCATCGCGCAGCACCACGACGCGCTGGCCGCGCACTACACGCTCACCACGGCGCCCTGGCCCCGCCTACAGTATGCCTACGACAAGCGCCTGACCTACCAGCTCGCGGCGCAGCTCGGCATCGCCTATCCTGCCACCCGTCACGGCGTTGCCGCCAGCGACTTGCCGCGGCTCGCCCTGCCCTTCCCCCTCGTCCTGAAACCGGCGATCAAGCACCTCTTCTACCGGCAGACGCGCGACAAGGCGTGGCGCATCGACTCTCCGGCCGAACTGCTGGCGAGATACCGTGCCGCCAGCGCGCTCATCGAGCCGTCACAGATCCTGCTCCAGGAGCTGGTGCCCGGCCCGGGGGCGGCCCAGTACTCCTTCGGGGGGCTCTGCTGGGAGGGGGCGGTCGTCGCTTCCGTCGTGGCCCGGCGGCTCCGCCAGCACCCGATGGATTTCGGGCACGCCAGCACCTTCGTGGAGACGGTCGAGGAGCCGCGGGTCGAGGCGGCCGCGCAGTGCTGGCTGGCGGCGCTGCGCTACTCCGGCGTGGTCGAGATCGAGTTCAAGCACGACGCGCGAACCAACGAGTTCAAGCTGCTGGACGTGAACCCCCGTTTCTGGGGGTGGCACACGCTGGCGGCGCGGGCGGGCGTGGATTTGCCGTACCTGCAGTGGCTGCTGGCAACCGGCCGGCAAGTCCCGCCGCGGCGTGCGCGCGCGGGGGTGCGCTGGATGCGCCTGGTGACCGATCTACCCACCGCTGCCGGCGAGATCGTCAGAGGGCGGCTGGGCGTGGGCGCGTACCTGCGCACGTTGAGGCCGCCACTGCAGTTCTCCGTGCTGGTGCCCGACGATCCCGCCCCCGCGCTGTTCGAGGCGCTGCTGCTGCCGTATCTCGTCAAGCAGCGGGGCTTCTAGCGGCCGCCGTGAGCCGCCGCTCGCTCCGCGCGCCAGCCCCGCCGCGCCTTTCCCCTTGTGGCACTCGGCCCGGCTCTCCTCCTGCACCGTTCTTATGTGAATATGCGGACTCGCGCGCTACAGTCCTACTGGGGGGCCGGAGGAGGAGCATATGGCGTTGTGGCGCGAGGCGGTGTTGGGGGTCGCGCAGCAGCCGCGGGTCCAGCGGTTCGTCGTCGAGCACGCCCTAGTGCGCCCGCTGCGCGAGCGCTTCGTGGCCGGCGAGACGCTCGCGCAGGCGCTGGCCGTGGCCCATACGCTGGCAGCCGCCGGCTTCCGGCTCTCGCTCGACCATCTCGGCGAGGCGGTAACCAGCGCCGGGGCGGCCGAGCGCGCGGTGGCCGACTACCTCCAGGTGGTGGAGGCGATCGCGCGCGAGCGGCTGCCCAGCGGGATCTCGATCAAGCTCACGCAGCTCGGGCTGGCCCAGGACCGCGCCGCCTGCCAGGCGCGGCTCGAACGGTTGCTGGCGGCCGCGCGCGAGGCGGGCGTGTTCGTGCGCGTGGATATGGAGGGCTCGGCCTACACCCAGGCCACGCTCGACCTAGTACGCGCGGTCTGGCCGCGCTACCGCAACGTTGGGGTTGTGCTGCAGGCGTACCTGTACCGCACGGCGCGCGACCTGCGCGCGGTGCTAGCCGAGGGGATCAGCGTGCGCCTCTGCAAGGGCGCCTACGCCGAGCCGCCATCGGTCGCCTACCCCACCAAGGCCGCGGTCGATGCCAACTACGCGCGGTTGCTGCGCCCGCTGCTGGCCGCCGAGCCGTACGCAGCGATCGCCACGCACGACGAGGCGCTGATCGCCCGCGCGCAGGCCCTGGCGGCGCAGCTCCAGCGCCCGCGCGACCGCTTCGAGTTCCAGCTGCTGTACGGCGTGCGCCGCGACCTCCAGCGGCGCCTGCTGGAGCAGGGCTACCGCGTGCGCGTGTACCTGCCGTACGGAGCCGAGTGGTACCCCTACCTCACGCGGCGGCTGGCCGAGCGTCCTGCGAATCTTTTCTTCCTGCTACGCGCGCTGTGGGCCGAGCGGAACGGCCGCGCGCCGCAGGCCGCCTGACCCCCAGCCGGCGGCCACTGGCACGGGCTATACTGAGGGCCGCCACCGGCTACTGGCCGGCGGGAGGTCGCCGATGCCTGCCGCACGGCGCGGCGCGGTCTCATGAGGCGCCCGCCCGAGCTCCGCCTGCACCTGGCCGTGGTGCTGCTCAACGCGGGCGACGGAATCGCTGGGACGCTGGCGCCGCTGTACTTCGACCAGCGCGGCTATCCGGTCGAGCTGATCGGCGTGCTGGTCGCTCTCTACGCCGTCGCTGGGCTCCTGTCGCGGCTGCCCAGCGGGATCGTGTACCGCCCGCGGCGTGCCGCGCGGTTGATGTATGCGGCGCTTGCCCTCCAGGTGGTGGCCACCGCGCTGTATCCGGTCCCTGCCGACGCGTGGCTGCTGGGCGTGGTGCGCGCCGTGCACGGGTTCGCCGTGGGGATGGCCACCACGGTGAATATGGCGACCTTCATGGACAGTCTGGCCGCCGACGGCAACCGCCACCGGCACCTCGCGGGCTACGCCAGCGCGCTAGCCGTCGGCTACACCATCGGGGGGCTGGCGGGTGGCCTGCTCGGCTACTGGCTGGACTACGCCGGCGCGTTCGTCTGCGCCGCTGGCTTCCCGCTGCTGGCCGCGCTGTGCGTGACCACCCCGCCACCGCGGGCCACGGCGACCGAGCGGCCCGCGGGCCCCGCGTCCCTTGCCACGCGGCTAGCACGGCTCGGGGCGGCGGTGGCCCATCCCCAGGTGGCGTTGGTGTCGCTGGCCTCGTTCGTCCTGGCGGTGCTCCACGCCTTCGGGCAGACCTTCGTACCGCTGTACGCCGCCAACGTCGGCCTGAACCTCGCCGAGATCGGCCTCCTGCGTGCCGCGCACTCGGCGACCAACGCGCTGGCCCGCCCGTTCTGCGGCGAGCTGACCGGCCGTTTCGGCTACCAGCGCGTCACCGTGGTCGGCATGGCCGTGCTGGCGGCGGTACTGGCGCTCACGCCCTGGCAGACGGGGTTGCTGGGCCTGACCGCGCTGTTCGTCGGCGTGGGCCTGTGCCGCGCCGCCGTGCTGGTGGCCAACACCGTCAGCGTGGCCGATGTCGAGGAGGGGGCGGCGAGCCGCGGGGTCACCGTGGCCGTGTACAACGCCGCCCGCGACCTGGGCGTGATCGTCGGCCCGGTCATCGGCGGGTTCCTGGCCGGCGCGCTCGGCCTGCGCGCCTTTTTCTGGGTCGGCCCGCCGCTGGTACTGGCCCTGTACGGCTTGCTCCTGTGGGGCCTAGCGCGCGGCCCGCGCGGGCTCCCCACCGCCTTGCCCGGGGAGGGGCCGGCGCCCGGCCGCTCACGCTCCTAGAACCGCTCGGCGACCGCCTTGGCCTGCAGGAAGTTGAGCAGGTGGTCCGGCCCACCCGCCTTGGCGTCGGTGCCACTCATGGCGAAGCCGCCGAACGGGTGGACGCCCACCAGGGCACCGGTGCACTTGCGGTTGAAGTACAGGTTGCCGACCTGGAACTCGCGTCGCGCGTACTCCAGCCGCGCGCGGTCGCGCGAGTACACCGCCCCGGTGAGGCCGTAGACCGTGCCGTTGGCGATGGCGATCGCCTGGCGGAAGTCCGCCGCGCGCAGGAAGGCGACCACCGGCCCAAAGATCTCCTCCTGGGCAATGCGCGCGTCGGGCGCCACGTCGGCGAACACCGTGGGCTGGACGTACCAGCCACTGGCATCGCCAGGCTCGCCGCCATGCCGCAACCGGCCCTCGCGGCGGCCGATCTCCAGGTAGTGCAGCACCTTCTCGTACTGTGCGCGGTCGATCAGCGCCGCCACGTCGGTCGCGGGGTCGCGGGCCGGGCCGACGCGCAGCGCCGCGGTCCGCTCCACCACCCGCTCCAGCAGGGCGTCGTACACGGCGTCCAGGGCCACCACCCGCGAGCAGGCCGAGCATTTCTGCCCCTGGTAGCCGAAGGCGCTGGTGACGATCCCCGCGGTGGCGGCGTCGAGGTCGGCCGTCTCGTCGACCACGATGGCGTTCTTGCCGCCCATCTCGGCCACCACGCGCTTCAGCCAGCGCTGGCCCGGCTGCACCTGCGCCGCCAGCGCGTACAGGTGCGCGCCCACCTCGCGCGAGCCGGTGAAGCTCACGAAGCGCGTGCGCGGGTGCGCCGCCAGCCGGTCGCCCACCTCCGCGCCCGCGCCCGGCAGGAAGTTCACCACCCCGGGCGGCAGCCCCGCCTCGGCCAGCAGTTCGACGAACCGCGCGGCGACCACCGGCGCCAGGCTCGACGGCTTGAGTACCACGGTGTTGCCGGTCACGATGGCGGCGCTGGTCATCCCGCACAGGATCGCCAACGGGAAGTTCCAGGGAGCGACGACCAGGCCGGCGCCGAGCGGCTCATAACGCAGCTCGTTCTCCTCGCCCGCCGTGTACGGCAGCGGCACGGGGCCGGCCAGGCGCACCATCTCGCGGCCGTAGTACTCCAGAAAGTCGATCGCCTCGGCGGTGTCGGCGTCCGCCTCCGGCCAGGTCTTGCCCACCTCGTATACGAGCAGGGCCGAGAACACGTGCCGCCGCTGGCGCAGCAGCGCCGCCGCGCGCCACAGTACGCGTGCGCGCGCCGCCGGCGCCAGGTGCGACCAGTCGGGGTAGGCATCCCAGGCGGCCGCCAGGGCGCGCTCGGCCAGCTCCGGGGTGGCGCGGGCCACGCGGCCCACCTGCCGCCCGCGCTGACAGGGATCCTCGGAAACGATCCACGCGCCGGTGTACACCGGCTCGCCGGCGATGACCAGCGGGTAGTCGCGGTCGAACTCGCGCTCGACCTGCGCCAGCGCCTGCTCGAAGGCGGCGCGGGCCGCCGGCTGCGTGAAATCGGTCAGCGGCTCGTTGCGAAACGGAGCTCGCATGGTGTGCCTCCTTGCACCACCGCCGCGCGCTGGCCGCGCCGCCAGCGCGTGCATCCGCTGCACAGGAAAATTATAGGCCCGGGGGGCCGGTGAACGGGGAAGGCCTGGGGAGCGTCATGATGCTAGCCCGAGCCAGCGTGTGCCGCCGGCGGCGGGGCAGCGGTCAGGCCGCCGCTACGCAGGCCCGTGGGCGCGCTGCTGGCGAGGGCGGCCTGGACTGTACGTTGCAGGGTCGTGAAGGTGAAGGGCTTGGCCAGGAAGGGCATTCCCGCGTGCACCCCGTGCCGCACGATAGCGTCGTCGGTGTACCCCGAGGTGTACACCACGCGCAGAGTGGGATATAGGCCGACGAGGCGTTCTGCCAACTGGCGCCCGTTCATTCCCGGCATGACCACATCGGTCAGCAGCAAGTCGATGCGGCCCTCGAACGCGGCCGCACAGGCCAGCGCTTCCTGACCACTGCGGGCGGCCAGCACAGTGTAGCCATACCGCTCCAAGGCCAACCGGGCCAGTTCGCGGACCCGGTCCTCGTCCTCGACCAGCAGGATCGTGGCTCGGCACGTGACGCTGGCAGTGGGGGCCGCGGCGGGCTGCGACCCACTCGCGGCGGTGGCCTGCGGTAAGTAGATCTCGAAGCGCGTGCCACGTCCCACCGCGCTGTGGACGCCGATGCTCCCGTTGTTCTGCCGCACGATCCCATACACCGTGGACAACCCGAGCCCGGTGCCCTTGCCCGCGGGTTTGGTGGTGAAGAACGGTTCGAAGATGCGCGCTTGGGTATCGGCGTCCATCCCGCAGCCCGTGTCGCTGATCGCCAGACAGACGTGGGGGCCGGTGCGCGCGTCGGGATAGGCTGGGGACGGGGCGTCCGGGCAGTCCACCAGCACGGTCTCGATGAGCAGATGCCCCCCGTGCGGCATGGCATCCCGCGCGTTCACGGCGAGGTTGAGCAAGATTTGCTGGAGCTGCGCCCGGTCTGCGGCGACTAGCGCCGGGGTGGGCGCGAGCTGCGTCCGCAACTCGATGTCCTCACCGACTAGCCGCCGCAGCATTCGCGCCATCTCCATGACGACCACGTTGAGGTCGAGCACTTCCACCTGGCGGATCTGCCGGCGGCTGAAGGCCAACAACTGGTTCGTGAGGGCAGCGGCCTGCTGCCCGGCCTCGGCAATCGCGATCATCCAAGCCCGCTGGGGGGTCTCGACGGGTATCTGCTGCAACAGCAGGTCACAGTACCCGTTGATCACGGTCAGCAGGTTGTTGAAGTCGTGCGCGATCCCGCCCGCCAACTGGCCGAGGGCATCCATCTTTTGCACCTGCTGGAGCTGCGTGCTCACATCGCGCAACTCGGTCGTGCGCTCGTCCACGCGCCGCTCCAACTCCGCCTTGGCCACCTGGAGCGCGGCGCGCACGCGCTCCAGCTCGGCGTTCTGCGCGGCCAGGCGGGCGCCATCGGCCTCCGCGCGCTCGCGGCCCTCGCGCTCGACTGCGTATAGGCGCTCCAACTCGGCGGCCATGGCATTCAGCCGGGCCGCCAGCTCGCCGAGTTCGTCGCGGTTGGTGATCACCACGCGCTGCGAGAAATCGCCCCGCCCCAGGCGCGCGAGCTGCGCGCCCAGCCGGCCCAGCGGCCGCGTGATGCTGGCCGCCGTCGCCTGCCCCAGTACCAGACTCACCACGCCGGAGGCCGCGACCAGCACCAGCAGTGCCAGCAAGCTGGTGTGGTGCTGGAGATCGGTTTGGTCGAGCTGCTCGCGCAGGTCGTGCTGCAGCTGTGTGGCGAGACCGCGCTGGGCCGCCCGCGCGGCCTCCCCCGCCTCCCACACCGCCCGGTCACGCCCTGGCTCCTCCTCGCCAGCGCGGGCGACCGCGAGCAACTGGTCGGTGGCGGCTCGCACCGCGAGCACCGCCGCCCGATACTCCTGGCCGAATTGTTGCAGCGCGCGGCCGCTGATGGCGATGCCCGGATGCGCCGGTGCCTGCTCCAGATGGTCCAGGGTCTGGCTGATAGCGGGCTCGATGCTCGCGAGCGCCGCGGCCCGCGCGGTTGGGTCCGCCAGGCGCGCCGCCGCGGCTAGCCGATCGAGGTCCGCCGCCAGCTGGTTCGCGTGCCCGATCCAGTCCACGAGCAGCTGGAAGCGATGGCCGCGCCAGTGGATGTCTTCGAGCGCGCTGAACCCGAGCCACCCGACGGCCGTGACCAGCATGGCCAGCACCAGTAGCGCCCAAACCAGCTTGCGATGGAGCGAGGCCTGCACGGCGGCCACGCGCTCCGCCAGCGCGTTTACCAGGCCGCCACGCGGCGCGGCGAGGATCAGGGTCCACAGCAGCGCGAGCCACGCCGAGACCCCTGGCAGGAACAGGAGTAGGTCCTCGTGCGGCCACCCCACTCCAGGTAGCACGTCGGGCCGCGGTAGCGGCGGCATGGGCGGATAGGAGGCGGCGCCGACCAGCGCCCACGTGCTCACGCCGAGCACTTCCACCGCGAACACCATCGCCGCCACCGCGGGCACCGCTGCCGCGAGGCCGGCTGCGAACCCGCGGACCAGGACGGTCAGGGGCCGCCGCGCATCGCCGCTGGCTGCGCTCGGCCCAGCCGCGAGCAGCGGCAGCAGGGCGAGTGGATAGCCGCGCAGTAGCACGGGTATCAGAGCCAGGATGAGTACCAACGCGGCGACCGCCGTACCGATCAGGAGCCCGTTGCGCACCGCCCGCCCCATCCTGCCCCCCACTTGCCGCCAACCTTCGGGGCTGCCGCGTGCCCGCCGCTGTTGATGCCTGGAGCGTTACATGGATCATCGGCAGGCGTCGGGCAACGAACAGCCAACTGCCAGGGTTGCCGGATGGGCCCGCGGGCGGTATCTACCTAGCACCATCCCAAGTAGGGCTGACGGGAGGGCACGATGGCCGAGGCGGTGGAGCGGGCGGCTAGCGACGGCGCGGGGACGGCCGAGCTGGCGTTCGGGATCTTCGACTGGATCGATGCCGACGGCGGCCCGCTGGGCCCGCTGTACGAGCGCCGGCTGCGCATGCTGGAGTACGCCGACCGCGCCGGCTACTGGGGCTACCACGTGGCGGAGCACCACGGCACGCCGCTGGGCATGGCGCCGTCGCCCAGCGTGTTTCTGGCGGCCGCCGCCCAGCGCACGCGCCGCCTCCGGCTCGGGCCCATGGTGTACGTGCTGCCGCTGTATAACCCCATGCGGCTGGCCGAGGAGATCGTGATGCTCGACCACCTCAGCGGTGGCCGGCTGGAGCTGGGCATCGGGCGCGGCTCCGTGGCCTGGGAGCTGGAGATGCTGGCCGTGGAGCCCGCCGAGACCAAGGCGCGCTACGACGAGGCGCTGGCCGTCATCCTCGCGGCGCTGACCACCGGCGCGGTCACCTTCGAGGGGCGCTACTATCAGTTCCGCGGCGCCACGCTGCCGGCCGGGCCGGTGCAGCGGCCCTACCCGCCGCTGTGGTACCCTACCAGCAACCCGGCCACCGTGCCCTGGCTGGCCGAGCAGGGCTACAACACGCTGTTCAGCTTCAACACGCCTACCCTGCAGGAGACGCGCCGCCGCCTCGACCTGTACCGGGCGCACCGCGCCAAGGCCGCGTGCAACCCCCACCGCGTCAACCCCCACGTCGCCGTGCCGAAGTACGGCATGGCCCGCAAGGTGTACGTGGCCGAGACCGACGCCGCGGCCCAGCACGTGGCCGCCGCGGCGCTGGACCGCTTCCGCGCGAACTTTACCTACCTCCACGAGCGCCACGGCGTGCACACCTTCACCGAGCGCCTCGGCGACTTCGCGGCCTGTCTGGAGCGGGGCACGCTGTTCGCCGGGGCGCCGGCCACCGTGGCGGCGCGCATCAGCGCGTTCCTGGCCGGCACCGGCGGCAACTACTTCGCGGGCTGCTTCGCCTGGGGCGACCTGACCGACGACCAGGTGCTGCGCTCGCTGCACCTGTTTACCACCGAGGTGATCCCGGCGGTGCGGGCGCGGCTGGCCGCCCCTGCCGCGGCTAGCCCACCAGCGCCGCCGGCAGGCGGCTGAGGCGCAGCCGCGCGCGGCCCTGGAAGGTGAGCACCAGTGTCTCGGGGCCGGGATACGCGGCGCCCAGCCACTCCCGGATCGCCCGGTGCCCCGCGAGCATCTCGTGTTCGCCCGTCCACCCGTAGACGAACAGCAGGCGGCGCGGGTCGTCGAGGTCTTGCAGCAGGTGCTGGAACACGAACCCGGGCCGCTGCCGCAGGCGCGGCAGCAGCCCGCGGCGCAGGGCGATCTGGCGCCCGGCCGAGTCGTCGGGCAGCTCCAGCATCACCGCGCGCACTACCTCGGGCTGGCGGCTGGCGTCCTCGGCGATCGTCACCCGCTGGAAGAACAGGCGGCGCGGCGGCTCGGCGCTCAGGGCATCGATCTCCGCGTGCGATGGGAAGCGGTCCAGACCGCACCAATACGCCTCGCGGCTCGTCCAGTCGCCCGCGAGCAGGAACCGCTCGGGATCGTCGATCTGCTGCAGAATACGCGCGGCGCGCAACGCGGGATCGGCGGCGAAGCGCTGGGCGAACAGCCGGCAGGCCGCCTCCAGTAGCCGCGGGCCCTCGCCCGGCCGTGCCCGCCGCAGGATGACCACCGTCACGCTCACTGTCACCCGCTCCTGTCTACTCGCCGCCCGTTATCTAGAACTATCGACACGTAGCCTGTCGCCAATAGCCGCGCGGCTACGTGCGGGATAGCGAGATCGCGACACCGCGGGGGCCGCGGTGCCGGTCAGCGGGTCGCGCTGCCCACGGCCGCCATCAGGGCCGCCACTCCCTGGCCGTTGCGGCGTGGGCCGACGAGGGGTGCCGCTCGGGCAGCTCACTTCTACCGTAGCGCGACGGTGTATGGAGAGTCAACGCCCGCGCGTGGGGGATGGCCACGGTCACCGCGCGGGCGTGCCGGCCGCCGCACCACCCTGCTGCCCGCGCGGCAGGCGGCTGAGGCGCAGCTGCGCCCGGCCCTGGAACGTGACGGTCATCCGTCCCGCGGTCCAGGTAGATACATCCAGCCAGGCCTTGACCTGCTCGTGCCCGGCCAGCATCCCAGGCACATCGGTCCACTCGTAGACGAACAGCAGGCGGCGCGCGTCGTCCAGGTCTTGGAACAAGTGTTGGAACACGAACGCGGGCAGGCGCCGTAGGGCGGGCGCCAGGGCGCGGCGCCGGGCGATCTCCACGGTGGCCGTGTCGTGCGCTAACTCGACCAGGATGGCGCGCACTACCTCGGCGCGCCGGCTGGCGTTCTCGATCACGGAGACCCGGCGGAAGAACGCGCGCTCCGCGGGCTGCTCGGACAGGGTGTCGAGTGCCAGGTGGGCGGGATGGTGGCCCATGCCCGCCCAGTAGGCCGCGCGGCTCGTCCACTCCCCCATGAAGTAGAACTGGTCGGGATCGTCGAGCTGCTGGAGGATGCGCGCCGCGCGGAAGCACCGGTCGTGGGCGAACCGCGCGGCGAACACCTGGCGCACTGCCGCCAGCAAGCGTACGCCCTCGCCCGGCCGCGCCCGCCGCCGGATGACCACCGTGACGCTCATTTGCCGCACCCGCGCGCCCTGGGCACTGCTGCTGGCATTATCGGACGTCGCCCGCAAAAACGCAGCCGAACAGAAGTGCAAGTCCGGGCGACGGGGATGGCCGTCACCCGGCTCGCCGGCTATCATTCGGTACCAAAACTCGCCTGCTGCGGGGCGACGGGGCGGAATGGCCTCGCCGCCGGGGGGAGGACGCATGGCCGCCGCGAGCCGCACGCTGATCTGGAACGGCACGCTCATCGACGGGACCGGTGCCCCGCCGCGCCCCGCCACCTCGGTGCTCATCGAGGGCAACCGCATCGCCGCGGTCGGGCAGGGGCTGCGCCCCCAGGACCTCAACGGCAGCCAGCCGCTCACGGTGGTCGACGCCACCGGCCTGACCGTCATGCCCGGCCTCATCGATGCACACTGCCATCTGACCTACGGCGAGGTGCGTACCGAGGAGGAGCTGGACCTCTACACCAGCCTCGAGTACCGGGCCATCCGCGCCGTCTGGAACGCCCAAAAGGTGCTGCGCGCGGGCGTGACCGCCATCTCCGATCCAGGCGGCAGCGGCTATGTGGGGGTGGCGGTGCGCGACGCCATCCTCGCCGGCATGTTTCCCGGCCCGCGTATGACCACCGCCGGCCGCTTCCTGAGCACTAGTAACAGCATCGCCGACTACTATCCCGAGTGGGTCGGCGTGCCAGACTCCAGCAGCGGCGTGCTGGTCAACACCAAGGACGCCATGGTGGACGAGGTGCGGCGCCAGATCAAGAGCGGGGTAGACCTGATCAAGATCGGCGACAGCATGTTCGGCCAGTACCAGGCGTTCGCCGACGACGAGGTGGCGCTGATTACCGAGACCGCCCATCGCCTCAAGCGGCGCGTGACGATCCATGCCCGCGGCCCCGGCGAGGTGGCAGCGGCGGTCAAGGCGGGCGTGGACTGGATCATGCACGGCGAGCTGATGACCGACGAGGTGCTGGACCTGCTCGTCCAGTCGGGCATTCCTCTCTGCCCCACCCTCACGCTGGTGGCCAACACCGCGCAGTGGGGCGAGCGCGTGGGCGCCTCGCCGCGCCGCTGCTATTTCTACGCCAAGCACCTGGAGAAGGCCGCCGAGACGTTGACCAAGGCGCGCAAGGCCGGCGTGCCGTTCATGGCCGGCACCGACAGCGGCTTCGCCATCACGCCCTATGGGCACTGGCACGCCCGCGAGCTGGAGCTGCTGGTCGATTATGTCGGCTTCACGCCCCTGGAGGCGATCAGCATCGGCACGCGCAACAACGCCCGCGCCTTGAACCTGGCGGGCGAGCTGGGCACCATCGAGGTCGGCAAGCTCGCCGACCTGCTGGTGCTCGACGGCGACCCGGTCCGCAACATCCGCGTGCTGCAGGACCGCTCGCGTCTACGCGCCGTGTACAAGGATGGCCAGCCGGTGGACCTCAGCGGCCCCTGGCCGGAGCGCACCGTGTGGCCGCACGAACGCGCGCTCATCGCCGCCCGCGAGGAGCTGTACTGGGAGGACGTGTACCCTAGCGCGGAGGTGCGCGAGGCGATCACCAGCCGCCTGCAGACCGACTTGGCCCTGGAGCCGACCGAGGTGCGCGAGTAGCGCGGGACCGGGCGATGGCCGAGCCGCGCGCCGCAACCGCGAGCGCCGTCCACCCCGCCGCGCTGCCGGCGGCCGAGTGGCACAGCGACGCCACCCCGGCCGAGGTCCACCACTTCGCCGCGCTCACCTCCACGGCCCAGCTGTGGGGCTACCTGCGGCGGCTCGCCCAACGCTATCCGCGGCGGGTGCGCCTGGAGGTCGTGGGGCGCAGCGAGCGCGGCGTCCCGCTCGTCGCGGTGCGGGTGGGGGACGCGGCGGCCCCGTTGCGCGCGCTGCTGTTCGCCCAGCAGCACGGCAACGAGCCGGCGGGCAAAGAGGCCTGCCTGCTGCTGGCGCGCGAGCTAGCTGCGGGGGCGCTGGCACCGCTGCTGGAACGCCTCGTGGTCTGGCTGGTGCCGCAAGTCAACCCGGATGGCGCCGCCGCCCAGCAGCGGCTCAACGCCGCCGGCCTCGACCTGAACCGCCAGCACCCGCTGCTACGCGCGCCCGAGCAGCGCGCCCTGTATGGGCTGTTCCACCGCGTGCGGCCGCACCTCACGATCGACTTGCACGAGCTGTGCGTGGAGAAGGCGCGCTTTGCGCCCTACGGCATCATGGCCGCCCACGACCTGATGGCCGAGGGCCCCACGCACCTGAACCTCAGCGCCGAGTTTCGGGCCCTCGGCCAGCGCGTGCTGGAGCACGTCGGGCGCCGGCTGCACGAGCAGGGGTTTGCCTTCCACCGCTACCTGGTGCACCGCGAGGTGACCGGGCCGCTCGCGGAGGTGCTGCGCTACAGCACGCTCGATGTCGATGACGGCCGCAACACCCCGGCGCTGTTCGGCACGCTGGCGTTCCTCACCGAGGCGATGCGCCACCGCGACCCCCTAGCGCGGCTGGAGCGCCGCGTGCGCGCCACGTTGGCCGCCGTGGTGGCGATCTTGGAGTACGCAGGGGCCCATGCCGACGGTATCCGCGTGCAGGTGGCGGCCGAGCGGGCCCGCCTGGCGGCCTGGACCGACGCGCCGGTGGTGCTGCGCAGCTGCTACCGCGCTGCCGTACGCGAGCCGCCGCTGCGCGTCGCCTATCGCGACCTCGCCACGGGCCGCGAGGGCGAGTACGTGCTGCCGCAGGCGCGGATCGCCCCGCGCGTGGTGCTGGCGCGCCCGCTGCCCGCGGCCTACTGGCTCGATCCGCTGGCGCTCGGGCTGGCCGGGCCACCGCTGTTGGCCGCGCTGGCCGGCCACGGCGTGCGGCTCACGCGGCTGGCCGCCCCACGCCAGGCGCGCGTGGCCGTGTGCACGGTGCACGCCACCGCTCTCGGCGATCGCGGTCGTCGGCAGGCGCGCGTGCGGCGCCGTGCGCGCACGGCCCTGCTCCCAGCTGGCGCGCTGCTGCTCGACCCGCGCCAACACGGGGGGCTGCTGGCGGCGCTACTCCTGGAGCCGGAGGCGACCGACGGCCTACTGGCGCGGGGCCTGTGGGACGCGGCGCCTGGCACGCCCTACCCGGTGCGCCACGTGTTGGCCTGGGCCCTCGACCCCGCCCGGACCGCTCCACGGGGACACGGGCGAGCGGCAGGAGCCGTCCCCGATCCGGTAAGCTAGCCGGGGGCGTCCGGCTGGCCGCGGCCTGCCGCGAGGAGAGAGCGATGGCCTGGATCAACGGCATCGAGGTGCTGACCACTTTGGAGGAGCGGGTCGCGCCCGCCCACACGGCCCTGCTGGTCGTGGACATGCAGAACGACTACTGCGCCCCAGGCGGCGCCGCCGACCGCGACGGCCGCGACATCAGCCTGGCGCAGGCCATCGTGCCCCGCCTGCGGGCGCTGGTCGACGCCGCCCGCGCGGTGCACATCCCGGTGCTCTGGGCGCAGTACACGCTCGGGCCGGGCACCGCCGGCCTGTCGGGGCCGGAGCTGTTGCGCCGCGGCCATAACTTCAAGGGCGCCGCCGCCACCATCAAGGGCACCTGGGGCCACGCCATCATGGACGGCCTCGGCTATCGCCCCGACGAGGACCTGGCGTTCGAGAAGCGGCGCCTCTCCTGCTTCGTCGGCACCGAGCTGGACCTCTACCTGCACAGCCGCGGCATCCGGACGCTGGTGGTCACCGGGGTGGTCACGCAGGGATGCGTGGAGACCACCGTGCGCGATGCCGCCTGCTATGACTACTACGTGGCCGTCGCGGCCGACTGCGTGGCCTCCACCAAATGGGAGTGGCACGAGCGCGCGCTCGCCAACATGGCGACGTTCCTGCGCTACGATGATGCTCTCACCACCTCCGAGCGCCTGCAGGCCATCTGGGCCGCGGCCGCACCAGCCCCCCGCGCCGCCGGGGGCGTGCCGTGAGCGCGCCGAACGCCAGGCCGGGGCCGGCAGGCCGTGTGCTGCGCCGGGTGTGTGCCTTCTGCGGCTCCAACGCGGGTGCGCGCCCGGAGTACCTCGCCAGCGCGCGGCGCTTCGGCGAGGAATTGGTGGCGCGCGGCATCGGGCTGGTGTACGGCGGCTCCAACGTGGGCTTGATGCGCGCGGTGGCCGACACCGTGCTGGCGGGCGGCGGCGAGGTGCTCGGCGTGATCCCCCGGGCGCTGGTGGACCGCGAGAAGGCGCACCGGGGGATCACCCGGCTGCACGTCGTGGAGACCATGCACGAGCGCAAGGCGCTGATGAACGAGCTGGCCGACGCGTTCGTCGCTCTACCGGGGGGGCTCGGCACGCTGGAGGAGCTCTTCGAGGCCTGGAGCTGGGCCCAGCTCGGCAGCCACGACAAGCCGTGCGCGCTGCTGAACGCCGCTGGCTACTACGACGGCCTGCTCGCGTTCCTCGATCACGCCGTGCGCGAGCAGTTCCTGCGCCCGGAACACCGCGCCATGCTGCTGGTCGACGACGCCCCGGGGCGCCTGCTCGACCGCTGCGCCGCCTACCAGGCGCCCCATGTCGCCAAGTGGATCGCGCCGGAACAGACCTAGCCGGCCCCCCTGCCCGCCGCGGCGCGCTTGGGTTGCCCGCCGGCCGGGGGCTGGCGGGCTCACAGCCGCGGGCCGTACATACGCCGCGGGTTCTCGCTCAGCACCGCTGCCTTGGTCGAGTCGCCGATGTCCGGCCGCGCCAGAAACTCGGCGATCGCCTCCGGAAACTCGTGCTTCGGCTCGTGCGGGTAGTCCGAGGCACAGAACAGCGCGCCCTCGCCCATCAGCTCCACGACCTGCGGGATCATGCGGTCGCTCAGCTCGCAGTGGATGAAGAGGCGCCCGCTGGCCAGGTGCTCGCTCGGCAGGCACTGCAGCTCGGGCACCTGCTTGCGGCGATTGCGCACCTCCATGTCCATGCGCTCGGCCAGATACGGCACCCAGCCGCAGCCGGCCTCGGCGAACGCCACGCGCAGGCGCGGGAAGGCGTCGAACACGCCGCCGTACATCATATGCACCATCTGGCGCATCTGACCGAAGCCGTGGCTGAGCGTGCGCACCTCGATCAGGCGGTCGAAGTCGTCCAGCCCCAGGCCCTGGGTGGCGGCCGCGTGCACGGTGAGCAGGCAGTCGAGCTCCTGCGCCGCCTCGTACACCGGCCAGTAGACCTTCGAGCCGAACAGCGGCCGCAGGCCCACCGCGGGCAAGATGGCGCCCAGAAAGCCCAGCTGCTCCACCGCGCGGCGCAGCTCGGCCACGGCCGCCGGCGGGTCTTGCAGGGGGATCAGCGCCATGCCGTGCAGGCGGCGATCGACGCGCACGTAGCGGTCGTACAGCCAGTCGTTGTAGGCGCGGGCGAGCCCCACCGCCCACTCGCGGTCCTTGATCAGCCCGAAGGCGAGCCCCTGGGTGGGGTACAGCACCGTGCCCTCGAGGCCCGCCTCGGCGAGAAACTGCAACCACGCCTCGGCCGTCGGCTCCTCGGGCGCGCGGGTACCGCCATCGGCGATGCGGCGCGCCGAACGGTTGTAGCCGTCGAGCGACGGGAAAAAGGCGGGCTGCACGAGCAGCGCCCGCTGGCCCGCGTAGGGCGGCGGCAGATAGGGGAACAGCTCGGCGTCCTTCTCCATGACGTGGCCGTCGGCGTCGAGGATCGTCAGTTGCCGGCCGCCGGGGGTAACGTAGGAGTGCGTCTGGGTGGTCGCCATACTCTGCCTCCTCACTGGGGCGCGGAGCGCGCCGTGCGACGGCCCCGCCGGTCGGCTGTCGGCTCGCCGGCAGCCGGGATGGTGTCCCACTCGGCGGCGAGCCCCGGATAGGGGCCACGGTACCCTTGGTCGCGCGAGATGGCCAGGGCCGCCGCGCGCAGGGGCGTGGCCACCGCGCGCATCCGCGCCGGCCCGAACCGCTGCGCCGGCCCGGACACCACCAGCGCGGCCCACACCCGGCCGTGGGCGTCGAAGATCGGCGCCGCGATGGCCGACACGCCCGGCTCGCGCTCCTCCAGGCTCACCGCGTAGCCCGCCGCGCGCACCGCCGCCAGCCCGCGCGGCAGTCCCGCGGCCCGCGCGCGCCGGTCGGCCAGCGCCGGCGGGCCCTCTGCCTCGGCCGTGCCCGCCGGCGCGCCGAACGCGCGCAGCACCTGCGCCGTGGCGCCGCGCGTGAGGGGGAACACCTGGCCCACCGTCACATGCCGGCGGATCTCGTGGTGGCTCTCCACCTGCGCCAGGCAGATGTGCTGATCGCCGGCCCGCACCTGGAGCACGACCGACTCGCCCGACTGATCGCGCAGCGCGCGCATGTGCGGCAGCGCCCGCGCGTACAGGTCGGCGCCGCGCGAGCGGGCGCTGGCCAGGGCGTGCACGCGCGGCCCCAGGCCGTAGCGGCGCGTGAGCGGGTCGCGCTCCACCAGCCCCTTCTTCTCCAGGGCGGTGAGCAGGCGCAGGACGGTGCTGGTGCTGCAGCCGACGCCGGCCGCTAAGTCGCGGAGGGGCGGCGCGGCCGGCGCGGCCGCCAGCGCGAACAGCAGGTCGGCCGCGCGCTCGACGGCCTGCACGGAGTTGCGGTCGGGCGGCTCGCTGTTCCGCATGGCGGCATGCCCCTTCTCGGTGCGGCAATGATAGCAGCCGCCACCCCCCCGCGCAACCCCGGGGCGTGGCACGAGTCGTGCATTCCGGCCGCCGCTCGGCACGATGGGGCTAGGGAGGATTGCGAGCGTGGAGCGGTTCACCCGTCTCGTGGGCCGCGCGGTGTGCGATGCGGCCGGTCGCCGCGCGTGCCTGCTCGACCTGGCGGTCGATCTCCACAGCGGCGACCATCCGCCCGTCAGCCACCTCTGGCTCCGTCGTGCGGACGGTGTCACCGGGTTGCTCCCCTGGCCACGAGACACCACTATGGCCGGCGGCGCGTTCCACGTGCCGGCGCTCGCGTTGGCCGCCGAGCCGGAGCCTGTGCTGTTCGACCGGCTCGTGCTGCTCGGCCGCGACGTGCTCGACGCGCTGGTGCTGGACCTCGCGGGACTGCGCGCCGTGCGGGCCAACGACCTCTGGCTGCGGCCCGACGAGGGCGTGTATCGGTTGGTAGGGATCGATATCAGCGCGTGGGCGGTGCTGCGCCGGCTGCTGCCCGGGCTCGTGCCGGCGGCGGAAGGCGGCGAGGGGCTCGACTGGCGCGCCGTCGAGTTCTTGCGCGGCGATCCGGCGGCGGTCGCGCGGCGCCCCTACCGCGGCGTGGTGGCGCGCCTGCCAGCGCCGCAGCTCGCGGACCTGGCGGCGGCGCTGCCGTACCCCCACGCGGCCGAGCTGCTCGCCCTGCTGCCCGCCGCGCTGGCCGCCCGCGTGCTGGAGCGCATGCCCCCCGAGCGGCAGACGCAGGTGGTCACCGCGCTCGTGCTAGAGCAGGCTGTGGCGCTGCTGGCCGCCATGGCGCCCGAGCTGGCCGCCGACGTATTGGGCCAACTCGCCGCGCCGGATGCCCTGCGCCTACTCCAGCGCCTGCCCCCCGAGCGCGCGCGTCAGGTGCAGGATCTCTTGCAGTACCCGCCCGACAGCGCGGGCGGCGTCATGACCAACGTCCTGGTGCTCGCGCCGGTAGATTCCACTGTCGCGGCCGTGATCGAGTACATTCGCCCGCAGCTGCCCGGGCCCGACTTCGTGTACTACGTCTACCTGGTCGACGACCCGGAGCAGCGGCGGCTGCGCGGGGTGATCACGCTGCGCGACCTGCTCGTCGCACCGGCCGCGACGCCCGTGGCGCGCGTGATGACGCCCGAGCCGTTCGCGGTGCGGCCCGACTGGCCGGCGCTGCGGGTGGCGGAGCAGCTGCTGGAGCACGATCTGAACGCCGTGCCGGTGGTGACGGCGGATGGCCGCCTGGTGGGCATCGTGACGGTCGATGCAGCGCTGGGGCTGCTGGCGCCGGCCGCCTGGCGCGACCGCGTGCCGCGGGTGTTCTCATGAGCCCGTTGCCCGTTGCTGCCAAGGGGACCTTACCGGCCGCGCCGCGCCGCCCGGCGGCACTCCAGCTGGCGATCCGCGGGCGCGTGGTCCGCCTGCGGGGGCTGCGCCGCGCGCCGCGGGGGCCGCTGTGGTGGTTGCTGGTGCTGGGGCCTGGGCTGATCGCCGCCAATGCTGGCAACGACGCGGGGGGCATCGCCACCTACGCCTCGGTGGGCGCCAAGTACGGCTACGACCTACTGTGGATGCTGCTGCTGATCACCCTGTCGCTGGCTGTGGTGCAGGAGATGGCGGCGCGGCTGGGCGCGGCGACGGGCCGCGGGCTGCTCGACCTGATCCGCGAGCGCTACGGCATCCGCTGGGCCCTGTTCGCTATCGGCGTCGTGCTGCTGGCCAACGGCGGGGTGACGATCTCGGAGTTCATCGGCATCCGCTCCGCGCTCGAGCTGTTCGGCGTAAGTCCCTGGCTGAGCGTGCCCCTGGCGGCCGCGGGCTTGTGGTGGCTGGTAGTACGAGGGCGCTACGGGCGGGTCGAGCATGTGTTCCTGGCCATGACACTGGTGTTCTTCGCCTATCCTATCGCAGCCGTCCTGGCCCACCCCGATTGGGGCCAGGTGGCGCGCCACCTGCTGATCCCCTCGGTGCAGCTCGATCCCGACTACCTGATGCTGTTCGTGGCCACCGTGGGCACCACGATCACCCCCTACATGCAGCTGTTCCAGCAGTCGGCCACGGTAGAGAAAGGGGTCGCGCGCCGCTACTATCGCGCCGAGCGGCTGGACGCCTACGTGGGGGCCGGGTTCTCCAACCTGATCGCCGCGTTCATCATCGTCGCCTCGGCGGCCACGCTGCACGTGGCGGGCAACACGGAGGTGGAGAGCGCGGCCGAGGCGGCGCAGGCGCTGGCGCCGCTGGCGGGGCCGTACGCCCAGGCGCTGTTCGGAATCGGTCTGCTCGGTGCCTCGCTGCTGGCCGCGGCGGTGCTCCCGCTGGCCACGGCCTACTCGGTGTGCGAGGCGTTCGGCTTCCGCAAGGGGGTGAACCTCGACTTCCGCCGCGCGCCGGTGTTCCTGGGGCTGTTCACCACCCTGCTGGTGATCGGCGCGCTGGTCGCGCTGCTGCCCGGGGTGCCGGTATTCGCCCTGCTCATCGCCATCCAGGTGCTCAACGGCATCCTGCTGCCGGTGATCCTCGTGTTCATGCTGCGGCTGATCAACGACCCGCGGCTGATGGGCGAACTAGCTAACGGCCGCGCCTACAACCTCTTGGCCTGGGCCACCACGCTCCTGTTGAGCGCGCTGGTGGCCGTGCTGCTTGCCAGCCTGCTGCTGCAGGCGCTCGGGCTCGCCGGGCCGGGCGCCCCTAGCTAGACGGCGCGCCGTAGCGCCCTTGCCAACCGTTCGCCGGCATGGTACGTTCTGCCCACCGCCCTCCGCCCAGCAGGGCCACGGGCGCAGCGAGGACCGAGCGATGCAGGACGTGCGTGCCGAGTGGCTGGCTACCCTGGACCGCTACCACCGCGACCGCGAGCGCCCGGCGACGGCCGACTACTGGTCGCCCAGCCTCGATACCGCCTCGCGCGACGAGCTGGCGGCGATCCAGAGCGCGAAGCTGCGCGTCGCCGTGCGCTTCGTGTACGAGTGCATCCCCCTGTACCGGCGGCACTTCCAGCGCGTGGGCCTGGAGCCCGGCGACATCCGCTCGATCGAGGACCTGCCCAAGATCCCCGTCATGACCAAGCAGCTCATGGCCGAGGACCTGGCCGAGCATCCACCGTGGGGCACCTACACGGCGGTGGACGACACCATCTGGCTGCAGCGCGGCTGGCAGATCTTCGCCAGCTCGGGCACCACGGGCCAGCCGCGCGCCTTTCGCTACACGGTCTACGACCGCGTGATGTGGGCGTGGACCAACGCGCGCGCCATGTGGGCCATCGGCTTCCGCCCGGGCCGCGACAGCGCCATGCTCGCCTTCGGCTACGGGCCGCACGTCTGGCTGTGGGGCGTCCACTACGGCCTGAACCTGATGGGCATCCCGATCATCACCGCCGGCGGGCTCGACTCGCGGGCGCGCGTGCGCTTCATCGCCACGTACCAGCCCACCATCCTGGCCTGCACGCCCTCCTACGCGCTGTACCTCGGCTCGCTGATGCGCGAGCTGGGCCTCGACCCGGCGGCCAGCTCGGTGCGGCACATCTTCTGCGGCGGCGAGCCCGCCTTCGGCGTGCCGGCCACGCGCCGCCGCATCGAGGAGCTGTGGAACGCTAGCCTGGGCGAGTTCTACGGCTGCACCGAGGCGTCGCCCTCGGCCGGCGGCTACACCTGCGCGGCGGCCATCGCCACCAAGGAGGGCCCGTCGCAGACCCACCTCATGGAGGACACGCAGATCTGGGAAGTGGTGGACCCCCAGACGTATCAGCCGCTGCCCGATGGCCAGCGCGGGCTGACGGTGGTGACCAACCTCTGCTCGGAGGCATCGCCGCAGCTGCGCTTCCTGGTCGGCGATTTCACCGTGCTCGACCGCTCGCGCTGCGCCTGCGGCCGCACTCACGCGCGGGCGCTCGGCGGCTTCCAGGGGCGGGCGGACGACATGCTGAACATCCGCGGCGTGACCCTGTTCCCCAGCGCCATCGAAGACGCCGTGCGCCGTGTGCCCGACGTCGGCGACGAGTTCCAGATCGTGGTCACTACCGAGCGCGAGCTGGACGTGCTCACCGTGGTGGTCGAGCCGCGGCCCGGGGTGGACCCGGTGCAGCACGCCGCGCTCGCCCAGCGCGTGGAGACCGAGATCGTCTCGCGCTGCGAGCTGCGCCCGGTCGTCCAGGTGGTGCCGCCGGGCACGCTACCCAAGACGGAGTTCAAGGCCAAGCGGGTGCGCGACCTGCGCGGCCAGGTTCCTCAGGAGGAGCGGCGATGACCACCCCGCGCTACCGTGCCGATCAGGTGGGCAGCCTCCTGCGCCCGCCCGAGCTGCTGGAGGCACGCGCTGCCCGTGCCGAGGGCCGCCTGAGCGCCGAGGAGCTGCGCGCGGCCGAGGACCGCGCCGTCCTGGATGCGCTGCGGCTCCAGCAGGAGGTGGGGATCGACATCTACACCGACGGCGAGCTGCGCCGCGACTCGTGGCTCAGCGACCTGGCCGAGGCGGTAGAGGGCTTCGTGTCCGAGCGCGTGCCGATGGCCTGGCGCGGGCCGGGCGGCGGCATCGAGGGCAGCCGCGCGCTGGTGGTCGGCGCGCCCCTGCGCCAGCACCGCCGCCTCACCGCCCACGAGACACCGTTCCTGCGCCAGCACAGCCCGGGGCCGTTCAAGCTCACCATGCCCAGCCCATCGGTGTTCATCCAGGCCAGCTACCTGCCGGGCGTAACCGACCGCGTGTACCCCACGCGCAAGGCGCTGCTCGACGAGCTGGTGCCGATCGTGCGGCGGGAGATCGAGGCGCTGCTCGCCGAGGGCGTGCCGTACATCCAGCTCGACGCACCGCAGTACACCTATTATGTCGATCCACAGGTGCGCGCGCACCTCCAGCAGCAGGGCGTGGATCCCGACGCGCTGCTAGCCGATGCCATCGCGGGCGACCGCGCGTGTCTGGAGGGGCTGGCGCGCGACGGGGTGACGCTGGCGCTGCACCTCTGCCGGGGCAACTCGCGCAGCCGTTGGATCGCCGAGGGCGGCTACGACGGGCTAGCCGAGCGCCTGTTCACCACGCTGCCGGTCGACCGGTTCCTGCTGGAGTACGACAGCGACCGCGCCGGGGGCTTCGAGCCGCTGCGCTTCGTGCCGCGCGGCAAGATGGTGGTGCTGGGGCTGATCAGCACCAAGGTGCCCGAGACCCCGAGCGTCGACGAGCTGCGGCGGCGCATCGACGAGGCGGCGCGCTACGTGCCGCTGGAGGACCTGGCGATCAGCCCGCAGTGTGGCTTTGCCTCGGTAGCGGCGGGCAATCTCATCAGCCTCGACGACCAGCGCCGCAAGCTGGAGCGCGTGGTGGAGACGGCACGCCGCGTCTGGGGCTAGCTGCGACCAACGGATCCTCGGCTCCCCGCCCCATCGGGTGCGCCGGCACCTCCAGCTATCGCACTGCTTGCCGGGGGCGCCCTAGCCGGGCCTGGGTTTCGCCCGGCTGCGCAAGTAGGAGTGTCGTGCATGAGTGCGTTAGGCTCGTTGCCCCTGCTGCCCACCACGATTCTGGGCAGCTACGCCCTGCCGAGCTGGTACCTCACCGCGCTGGAACACATCGGGCGTGGCGAGTACGGCGAGACCGACCTGCGCGAGACGATCGAGGACGCTGCCGCCACGGCGATCGGTGACCAGGAGCGCGCGGGCGTGGATGTCGTCACCGACGGCGAGGTGCGCCGCGCCGACTTCATCATGAGCTTCTACAGCCGCTTCCAGGGGCTGCGCGAGGTGCCACCGCGCCGCCGCCTCGGCCCCTACCTGTACGACTCCACCGCCATCTACGAGACGACCGGCCGCATCGCGGCGCCGCAAGGGCTGGGCACCGTCGAAGAGTACCGCTTCGCTGTCACCCGCACGCGGCGCCCGGTGAAGGTCGCCGTGGCCGGGCCGGTGACCCTCACCAACGCGATACGGATCGTCGACGGCTACCGCGACCGCGAGGACCTGATCGCCGACCTGATCGGGATCGTCAACGCCGAGCTGAAGGCGCTGGTGGCCGCTGGCTGCCCCTTCGTGCAGGTGGACGAGCCGTCGTTCTCCACCTACTGGGCCGATCCCGCGAAGATCGTGGAGGTGTTCAACGCCACGGTGGCCGGGGTGGAGGGCGCCACGATCGGCCTGCATATCTGCTTCGGCAACCTGCGTGGGCGCCCGCAGTCGCGGCGCACCTACGCGCCGCTGCTACCGCACCTGCGCGCCGCGCGGGCCGACATCCTGTTCCTGGAGTTCGCCAACCGCGAGCTGGCCGAGATCGAGCTGTACGCGCGCCACGAGCTGCCGCAGGCGCTCGCCGCCGGCGTGGTCGATGTCAAGAGCTTCTACCGCGAGCGGCCCGAGGAGGTGGCCGCCCGGCTGCGCCGTGTGCTCGAGCACGTGCCGGCCGAGCGGGTGTGGGCGGTGCCGGACTGTGGGTTCTGGGAGACACCGCGCTGGCTGGCGTTCCACAAGCTGCAAGCGCTGGTGCAGGGCGCGGCGCTGGTGCGCGAGCGCTTGTAGCCAGCCGCGCCGGGCTAGGGGGAGCCCGCCGGCCGCCCGGCGCGGGCTGTCGGGCGGCTCAGGGGGCTGCGGGTGGCTCCCCGATGCCGCTCTCCAGCAGCTTCAAGGCGACGGCCGCTGCCAGCCGATCGTCCGCCTCGGTCAGGTCGAGGCCCGTGATGGTCTGGATGCGCTGCAGGCGGTAGCTGACGGTGTTCGCGTGCACGCACAGCTCGCGGGCGGCCAGCTGCATGCTGCCGTGGTGCCGCAGGTACGCTGCGAGGGTCCGCACGAACTCAGCGCCGTGGGCGCGGTCGTAGGCCAGCAGCGGTCCCAGCACGTGCTGCACGAAGTCGGCCAGCTCCGCGGGATCGTCGACCTGGTGCAGCAACCGGTAGATGCCCAGGTCCGCGAGGCTGACCACTCGCCCCTGCCGGCCGAAGCGGCAGGCGGTCTCCAGCGCGCGGCGCGCCTGGCGGTACGCCCGCGGCAGGTCGGCGGGTGTCGGCGCCGGGCCGCCGATCCCCACGGTGAGCGCGCCTGCTGGGAATCGCCGCGCGGCGTGCGCCACCAGCTCGGCGGCCACCGCTTGCGCGAGCGGCTGCCCGCTCCGTGGTGGGGGGCGGGGGAGGGCCGTGCCACGGCCGTCGGCACCGCGCGCGCGGGCGGGCACCAGCACTACGACTTCCTCCCGGCGCGCCACGGCGACCACACCGGGCGCTTGCTGGGAGGCGTGGCTGGCCAGGCCGCTCAGCAGGCGCGCGTGTAGTGCCCCCTCGCTCGGGGGGGCTGGCGAGCCAGGGAGCGTCGCGACACCCGCCGGGCGTGTGGTCGGGGCGGCGACCAGCACCGTGTAGGGCTGGGTCGGGTCTAGCCCGAGCCCTTCGGCGCGGGCGCGCAGGGCGGCCGGGTCCGCGTTGGGGGCCAAGAGCAGCGCTTCCAGTAGATCGGCGCGCAGGCGCTGGGCGAGTTCGGTCTGCGCCCGCTCGCGGGTCAGCACCAGGGCGAACACCGTCGCGGCGTGCTGCGCGCCCAGCAGGGCCAGCGACTCGGCCCCATCGGCCTGCTCGGCCTCGGCGATGACCAAGTAGCCGAGCACGTCGCCGCCGACGGCGATGGGCGCGAGCACCCAGGCGGCGACGTCGGCAGGATGCGCTCCCCTCACCGCCTCTCCCTGCCCGGGGGGGAGGGGCGCAGGGGAAGGGGACGCCGGTGAGACAGCTGCCTGGAGGTCGAGCGCGGGCACCCGCAGCGGGCGCTGCTCCTCGCGCAGGCTGGTGAGCACGGGGTGCCAGCGGGCGTCGCCGGGGGGCCAGGGCACCAACACGCTCTCGCCGCGGCTTCTACGGCCCTGAGCGGCCAGAGGGAGGCGCCGACGGGTGGGGGCGGAGGCCTCGGCGGCGGGCGGGTGGGCGGTGGCCAGGGGATCCAGCAGGGGGTCGAGCACCGTGACCGGACAGCCGACCAGCCGGGCGAGGCGCCGGGCCAGGCTCTCGATCGTCGCGCCCTGGACCACCAGGCCGGTGAGGTGGTCGTAGAGCGCCACCAGGCGGGTGAGGATGGCGTTCTGGCGTTCCAGCGCGCGACAGGCTGCCGCCAGCTGGGCGACCTCCGCCGCCTGAGGGTCGGAGCGAGTCGTCTCGCGCATCAGCGTGGCAGCGCCCGCAACAACTGCACGCTCTCGGCCGCCGTGCCGTTGGCCGAGGATACCAGCAGGCCGCGGACACGCGGGCGGGCCGCCGCGATCAGCTCCAGGGCCAGCGCGAGCCCCGCCTCGCTGCCACGGTCGCCAGCCTGCCACATGCGCTCGAGGACCGCCTCGGGCAGGGTGATGCCCGGCACCTCGTGCTGGAGGTATTCGGCGTGCGCGAAGTCCTGCAGGGGCATCACGCCCAGCAGCAGCGGCGGCGCGTCGGGGCCGAGCGCGTCCAGCAGCCGCTCCAGGGCGCCCAGGTCGTAGACCGGCGGGGTGACCAGGAAGTGGACGCCCGCTTCGATTGCCGCCCGCGCTTGGGCCAACTCCTCGGCCGGATCCTCGGCCGTGGGGTTGACCTGCACGCCGATCAGGAAGCGAGTGGGCCGCCCGATCGGCAGCCCGTGCGCATCGCGGCCCGCGTTGAGCGCGTTGAGCGCCCGCACCAGCCCGAGGGCATCGACGTTCCACAGCCCGGCCACGTGCGGGTAGTCGCCGTGCATCGGCGGGGTGCCGGTCTGGCAGAGCACGTTGCGCAGCCCGAAGGCGTACGCCCCCAGCAGATCGGCCTGCAGGGTACTCAAACTGCGGTCCCAGGTGGTGGCCGTGAGGACCGGCTCCAATCCCAGCCGCTGCTGGACCAGCAGCGCCAACGCGACGGGGCTGACCTGCACGCGGGCGCTGGCCGGCGCGGCGATGACTACGACCTCCGCTCCGGCGGCCTGGAGCAGCGTGGCGTCGCGCAGCGCGCGCTCGGCATCGGCCCCCGCGGGCGGGCGCAGCTCCGCCGCGACGACGAACTCCCCGGCCGCCAGCCGCTCGGCCAATCCGGGCTGCTTGGGCCCGGGCTGCTCGCCGCTCGGGCCGCTGAGCCGTGGCAGCTCTCCGCCCCCCGGCGCCTCGCCGGGCGCTTGTCCTGCTCCCCTCTGCTGTGCCAGCCGCGGCGCCGACAGCCGGCGGGCGGGGGGCGGTAGCTCGGCTACCGCGCGCACCACGGCGGCCAGGTGCTGGGGCGTGGTGCCGCAGCAGCCGCCGACCAGCCCCGCGCCCAGCTCCACGAAGCGCCGGGCGTAGCGCGCGAAGTACGCCTCGTCGGCGCCGTACTCGAAGCGGCCCGCGACGAGGGCCGGCAGCCCGGCGTTCGGCTGCGCGGCCAGGGGCAGGCTGGTGTGCCGCCCGAGCTGGCGGAGGATCTCCAGCAGCCCCTGCGGGCCCAGCGTGCAGTTGGCGCCGATCACCGCCACGCCGAGATCTTCCAGCGTGGCCGCCACGATAGCCGGCTCGTCGCCCGCCAGCGTGCGCCCATCGTCCAGGAACGTCATCTGGGCCACGATCGGCAGGGGGGTCAGCTCCTGCGCCACGCGCACCGCCTCGACCAGCTCGCGCAGGTCGCCGAACGTCTCGAACAGCAGCAGGTCGACGCCCGCGGCCAGCAGCGCCTCGACTTGCTCGCGCACCACCGCCCGCAGCTCGCCCTCGGCCAGCCGGTCGCGCAGGCTGCTGGGAGCCACGGGGCCGATCGAGCCGGCCACCAGCGCGTCGGCGCCGGCGGCCTCGCGCGCCTCGTGGGCCAGCCGGACCCCCGCCTGGACGACCGCGGCCACCGAGGCGGCGCAGCCCTGGCGGGCGAGGCGCGGCCGGCTCGCCCCGAACGTGTTGGTCTGGAGCAGCTCCACGCCCGCGGCCAAATAGGCGGCATGGATGGCGCGCACGAGGTCCGGGCGGGTGAGGTTCAGCTCGGGCAGCGCGCGGTCCAGGGGCACCCCGCTAGCGTGCAACAGCGTGCCCATCGCGCCATCGGCGACGAGCACGCGCGCGCGCATGCGCTGGAGCAGGTCGGCGGCCATGGCCCGCTCCCCCACTGGCCTGCCTGGGCGGCGGTCGGCCGCGCGCAGGGCCGCGGCAAGACGCTCTTGCCTACACTATAGCGCGGGCGGGCCACGCGTCGCCGGCTGGGGGACGCTCCCCAACCGACGACCGCCCGCGCGCGGTCACCACCGCCCCCGTGTAGGTGCCGCGCACGGGCGAGCCGTCACTACACACGGTACCGCCGCGCCGCGCGTGGACCCAGAGGGACAGCCCCCCAACCGCGCGGGACCCGGCCCCCGCCGACTAGCGGGGCGCGCCCGTGGCCGCTAGCTAACCGGCGGATCGGCGGCCGCCAGGAACCGCGCCAGGCCGGCGCGTACCGCGGCGGGCAGCTCGCGCGCGCGCAGGCCGCCGCGGCCGTCTTTGGCCACGCACACGCGCACCTCGTACGCCGTGGCCAACAGCTCGGGCTCGCCCCCGGCGCGCGGGCGCACGACGCGGTAGTCGAGCCGGAAGCGGCGCGCGCCCAGCTCCGTCACGGTGCAGCGGACCTCCACGGCGTCGTAGTAGCGCGCGGGCGCCACGAAGCGCGCGTGCGCCTCGACCACCGGCAGGCCGAACTGGCCGCCCGCGTCGACCAGCTCGGCTGGCGGCACGCCGATCTGGTGCATCAGGTGGTGTACGGCCGAGTCGATCCAGCGGAACAGCGTGGGATAGTACCAGATGCCGGCCGGGTCGCAATCGGCCCACTCGCAGCGCACTGGATACACGAGTTCAGGCAAGGCCCCTCGCCGTGGGCGCCAGCTGCCGACCCGCTGCGCGGGCCGGGCCGGGGAGTGGGGCCGCGGGCTGGCCCCGCGCCACGCCGCATATGGTAGCGCACGCGCGCCTGGTGTTCATGTCCGCCTGCCGGCCGCGCTCAGGCGATGGGCACCGCCAGTGTTGCCCGGCCCGTGGTGGTGCAGGTGGCGGCTAGCACCGCCAGGCACGCCACCGCTAGGAGACCGAACGCCGCGCCGAACCCCCCGGTGCGCTCGACCAGCCAGCCGACTAGCGGCGCGCCGGCCATGATCCCCCAGAACGACACCATGGCCACCAACCCGGTCGTCGCCCCGGGGTTGCGTGGCAAGGCCGCGCCGGCCGCCTGGTACACCGGCGCGTAGGGGAGGTTGCAGCCCACGCCCAGCAGTACTACCGCTACCAGGGCCACCAGCAAGGGGCGCTGCGGCACGGCCAACAGCGCCAGGGCTGCCACGTTGAGCCCCAGCGCCAGCCGCATCAGAGCCGCGGCCGATAGCCAGTGCCCGCCCACTATCAGCCCCCCCAGCGGGCGCACCACCAACCCCACTAGCAACACGAGCGCGCCGATCTGACTAGCCGTGGTCAGGTCGAGCGCGAACTCGCGCAGCAAGTACGTCGGTGCCCAGGTTCCCACCACGATCGACACACTGTAGCTGGCGGTGTGCACCAGGCCGATCAGCCAGCCGGCCGGGGCGCGCAACGCGCTCGCGAGCCCCCCCGGGGCGCCCGGATTGGCCGCGATGGGGGGGGCAAGCCACCACAGCACGGTGGCGCCGAACAAGAACGCGGCCGCGGCAAGGTACGCAGCCCGCCAGCCGTAGGGCTCGGCGATGAACGGCAGCGCGGAGATGATCACGCCGCTGCCCACCTGCGTCGCGCTCCCGTAGATCCCCTGCGCGATCGCCCCGCGCCCGCCGCGAAACAGCCCGCCAGCGTAGCGCACCCCCGCCACGAAGCCGCTGGTGGCTGCCACGCCCACGACCACTTTCAGGACGAGTAGGTGTGTGTAGTCCCGCGCGGCCGCCATGGCCAGCGTGCCCAGCGTGGTGGTGGCCAGCGCCGCGCTCCCCACCGGCTTGGGGCCCAGGCGATCGATCAGCACCCCAACCGGCACGATGAACACGGAAGCCGTGAGGAAGAAGGCGGTGGAGAGCAGGCCCGCCGGAGCGGGGCCGAAGCCCAGGTCCTGCATGAGCAGCGGCAGGAGGGGCGCGTGGTTGGTGTACGCCGACGCGGTAGCCAACCCGAGCAGCGAGACGAGCGCCAGCGGCCCGATGCTCCGCGCCCAGCCCGCTTGCTGCATCCCGTCCTCCGGGCGGCCGTGCCGCCCGCTGTCAAGATACTACATGGCTCGGTGGGTGCCAGGGCGCCGCACATAGCGCGAGGGCGCCCTCGCGCAAGGACGCCCTCGCCGCCTGACGCGGCTCGCTCTCCGGCTCAGTAGGTCGTGTCGGCGCGCTGCGGCAGCAGGTAGCCAGCCGGCACGTACGGTGCCAGGAACGGCACCGGCACCCCGATCGGCTGCGCGTACGGCACTGGGAACGGTACCGGCTGCAGAACCGGTGCCGCCACCGGCACATCGACCGGCACCGCCACCGGGTTGGCCACCGGCTGCGCGAGCGGCACGGGCACCGCTACCGGCTGCGCCACCGGCACCTGCACCGGCACGTCCACCGTCTGGAACACGTACCGCGGCACATTCACCACCACATCGACCGGGTTGGCGACGTAGTTAGGCACGTCCACGGGGACCGCGACCGGGTTGGCTACCGGTACCGGGACGGGCACCGGGTTGGCGACGGGCTGGGGCACATCGACCGGCACTGCCACCGGGTTGGCGACGGGCACGGGTAGCGGCACCACGGGCAGCCACTGGGCGGCGGCGGGGGATGGCGCGCCCAGCGCGATACCGCCGGCCACGACGAAAACGCCGAGTGCTCGGAGCATGAGAGACCTCCCTCCCTGACAGTTGCGCCACGCGGCACCAGCGATGTGGCCGATCACCGCTGCTGCACGGCCCTGGCGCACAGGCCACTATACACGACGCGGCACGGCGCGCAAAGTTACGGTAACTGTGGACCGTGCGCTGCCACCCGCGCGCCGCGGGCGGCCTCGGGCGTTCAGGAGGCGGGCTCGCGGGGCAGCGGCAGCCCCAGCAGCTCCATCAGCCGCAGGGCGTTGGTCGAGGTCGCTGGCCCCGGCAGCAGCTGGTAGTCGAAGTGCATCGTCGGGCCGGCGGGGCCGCGGGTGAACTGCTCGCGGAAGTGCACCGGCCGGCACGCCGCGGCCAGCTCGGGGCTGTCGAGCAGCGTCAGGTCGTGGGTCGACACCGCCCCGATCGCCCCTAGGGCCACCAGATGGCGCAGGATGGCGCGCGCGGCGAGCTGCCGCTCGGCCGTGTTGGTCCCCTGCAGGATCTCGTCCAGCAGGTACAGCAGCACCCGCCCCTCCGCCCGCGCTGCCTCGGCGGCATCGACCACGCGCTTGAGGTCGCGCAGCTCCGCGAGGAAGTACGAAACCCCCTGCGCGAGCGAGTCCTGCACGCGCATGCTGGTATGCAGCGTCAGGGGCGGTAGCCGCAGGTGCGTGGCGCACACCGGCCCGCCGGCGTGGGCCAGCACCACGTTCACCCCGATGGCCCGCAGCAGCGTGCTCTTGCCCGACATGTTCGACCCGGTGACCACCAGCACGGTACCGGGGGGCCCGATCGTCACGTCGTTCGGTACGCAGCGCGCGGGCGGCAGCAGGGGGTGGCCGAGGCCGTGCGCCTCCAGCCGCGGCAGGCCGGCGTTCGCGAACTCGGGGAAGCTCCACCAGGGGTGGTCGTGCGCGAGAGCGGCCAGCGCGGCCAGCGCCTCGAACTCCCCCAGCGCCGCGAACCACACGCGCACCCGCCCGCCCGCGCGCGCCTGCCAGCGCTCCAGCAGCCACAGGAAAAGCCAGTCGCCGAGCGTCAGCAGCTCGATCAGGGCGTAGAACAGGTGCAGCCGCAGGTAGCTGAGCCGGACCGCGCGCCCCAGCGCGGCGATCTCCGCGCGCGCCTCCCCGGCCAGCGTGGCCTGGAGGTGGCGCAGCCGCGGGCTGTGCCATGGGCGCGCGGCGAGCAGGGCGAACAGCGCCCCGTAGTGGTCCAGGGCGCCCGCGTGGGCGGTGGCCCGAGCCAGCCGCGCGCGGACCGGGCCGCCGCGCCAGCGGTCGAACACGGCGCCGGCGACCACGCCCGCGAGCCACCACGGGTGCTGGACGGCGCCGGCCAGCTGCGCGACCAGCAGCACCCAGATTCCCAGCGGCAGCAGGCGGCTGGTCCACAGCAGGCCGCGGCGCGGGGTGAGCCAGGGGGCGTCCTCGGCCCAGGCCAAAAACGGCGCCGGGTCGGCCGCACGGGCCTGCAGCTGGCGGGCCTGGACGACGAGCTCGTCGCGCAGGTCGAGCAGCGGCGCCAGCTCGCGCACCGCCTCCTGCCGTGCCCGCACGGTGGCGGGGTCGGCCGGCGCGAGCAGCCAGGCGCGCAGCGTCGCTTGCCCGTGGGGCGTGCCACCGCCACCGAGCAGCTGTTGCAGCGAGGCCGGCCCTAGCAGGTCTAGGTCGGCCGCGTAGGGATGGTCGGGCGGCGCGGCGGCGTCGGGCGGCGAGGGCAGCTCGGCCCAGTCACGGCGCAGGCGCCGCCGGGCCTCGCGGCTGCACTGCCACAGCAGTGCGTAACGCTCGCGCGCGCGGGCCAGCCGCTCGTGGTAGGCTACCAGCGCGGCGAAGCCGGCCAGCAGCAGCGCCACCGCTGCCAGCCCGAGCGGCACCCCGGCGACCAGCGCCCAGACGAGCACCCCGGCCGCCAGCGAGAAGACTACCAGCCGCGCCAGCCCCACGCGCCGCAGCCGGGCGTCGAGCCGGTCGCGCGCCGCCCCGAAGCGCACGCCGCGCTCGGCGTACAGCGCCACCAGCGCGTCGAGCGCTGCGGGGGCCGCCAGGGGCGCCGCGCTCGTCTCGGTCACTCGTCTCGGTCGGCCATCTGGTCGGTTGGGCGGGGGCGGCAAGCATGGAGAGACCCGCGCGGCTGGCGCGGGCGCCTCGGTACGCTATCAGTGGTAGTCGATGGCCGGCCGCTCGCGCAACCCGCCCCGCGGCGAGCGCCGCCCGCGCTTATCCGCCCGTGGGCCGGCTGGGCGCGCGGTACGCCTCGGGCGCCGGCCGGTACGGCCGGAACAGCCAGAACGGCCGGCGTAGCCCATCGGGGCCCGGGCCCGGCCGCGCCAGCTGGAGCCACTCGCGGTAGTGCGCGTGTGCCTTCGCCGTGTCCACCACCACGTCGCCATAGCGGTCGTCGGGCCCCGCGCGCTCCACGCGCACCCGCTGGTGCCAGCAGTGCATGCCGCTCACCGGGTCGGGCTGCACGCCGAACGCCGGGTTCTGGTGGACGCCGGCGTCCTCCCACCACACCTGGGCGCTGTCGGGGTCGTCGCTGGCCCATGGGCGCACACCGTGCCGGTAGCGCAGCCGCCAGCGATGGCCCGCGCCGTCCGGACTGGGCTCGCGGGTGAGCTCCGCTAGCGCCGACGACCACCGCTCCATGCCCGCGCCCTCGGCCAGCCGCCAGCGCCCCAGGTGGTGGGAGCAGGCGATCACCCCGGGCATGATCGCCTCGGTGACCCACACGCGGTTCACATAGTAGCCGATGCTGGTGATCACCTTGATCAGGTCGCCGGTCTGGAGGCCCAGCCGCCGCGCGTCGCTGGTGTGCATCCACACCGGGTTCGAGTGAGAGATCTCGTTGAGCCACTTGGCGTTGCCCGAGCGCGTGTGGATCAGCGTCGGCAGCCGGAACGTGGGCACCAGGGCGAACTCGCCGCGGCTGGGGTCGAGCCGCGCGTGGTGCACGTGGCTGGGGATGTAGTTGGGCAGCGCCTCCTCCGGCCAGCCCCACTCCTTCAGCGTGCGCGAGTAGAACTCCAGCTTGCGCGACGGCGTGGGGAACCCGACGCGGGGCACCCCGTCGACCATCACGCCGATCGGGCGCCGGCTGGGGTCGAAGCTGGCGCCGATGCTCGGCTTCGCCTCCTTGGGCGGCGGCGCCGGCCGATCGGTGGTGATCAGGCCTGTGATGGGATCGATCCGCGCGCCCTCCAGCTCGCTGGCCGGCAGCTCGGTCCAGTGGTCGCCGTACGCCTCGCGCTTCACCTCGAACGCCGTGTACTTGCGCATGTACTCCAGCGGCGTGAGCCCCTCCGCGGCGGCCGCCTCTGGCAGCCCCGGCACGCTGTGCTCGAACATCCACTGGTAGTACTCGGGCAGCGTCATCTTCTCGCCAGGGCGGTATGGCGACTCGAAGTACTGGCGGATCCCCAGGCTGCCGTCGGGGTCGATGCGCCACGACAGCTCGATCCAGAACTCGCCCTCCTCCCACACCTCGCCCGGGTTCGCCTCGTAGGTGAACTGGAAGCGCTCGCCGCGGCGCTCCCTCGCCACGCGCACCACCGGCTGGCGGAAGCCGAGCCACTGGCCAGCGTAGGTCTCGTAGCTGAACGTGTCGTGGCGCTCCGGGCCGTGGCCCATGGGCAGCACATAGTCGGCGAACCACGCCGTCTCGCTCCAGGTCGGCGTCAGGCAGGCGTGGCACTCGATCTTCGACTCGTCCTGCAGCACCTCGATCCAGCTGAAGCCGTCGGGGTTGGTCCACACGGGGTTGTAGACGCGCGTGAAGTACATCGCCAGCTTGCCGCGCCCTTCCTTCAGGAAGTGCGGCAGCAAGATGCTGAGCTCGTGGTGCGCCAGCGGGTACTCCAGCGGCCAGCTCAGCTCGTTCCACACCTTCGGGTGCGGCGGGCGCTTGGGCGGCAGCGGGATGAACTTGTTCCAGAGGTTGGGCGCCACGCCGCCCGGGGTAGCCACCGAGCCAGTGAGCACGTTCAGGAAGAACAGGGCGCGCGCCACCTGCCAGCCGCCCAGGTTGCCGGCCGCCGGCCCGCGCCAGATGTGCGCGGCGAACCGCGAGCCCGCATCGGCGATCTCGCGCGCGATCCGCACGATCAGCTCGGCAGGCAGCCGGCTCTCCTGCGCGGCGAACTCCGGCGTGTAGCGCGCGTACAGCTCCTTGAGAATCGCCACGAACCGCTCGAACTCGACCGGGATGCCCGGGTGCTCGTGCAGCAGGTACTCCTCCCAGTTCACCCAGCGGCGCACGAACTCGTGGTCCCAGCGGTCCTCCTGCAGGATCACATTGGCCATCGCCAGCAGCACCGCCGCCTCGCTGCCCGGCCAGGTCGGCAGCCAGTAGTCGGCGTTGGAGGCGGTGTTCGACAGCCGCGGGTCCATCACCGCCACCTTGGCGCCGGCCATCTTGGCCTCGACGATGCGCTGCGCGTACGGGTTGAAGTAGTGCCCGCTCTCCAGGTGCGCGTTCAGCAGCAGCAGGAAGCGCGCGTTGGCGTAGTCGGGCGAGGGCCGGTCGCAGCCCATCCAGAAGGCGTAGCCCGCCCGCGCCGACGACGAGCAGACGTTGGTGTGCGAGTTGTGCGCGTCCACGCCCCACGCCGGCAGCACGCGGTCCATGTAGCCATCCTCGCCCGGCCGGCCGACGTGGTAGAAGATCTCCGTGCGCCGGTCCTCCACGATCGCCCGGCGGATGCGCGCCGCGAGGTCGTCGAGCACGGCGTCCCAGCTCACGCGCTCCCACTGGCCGCTGCCGCGCGGCCCCACGCGCCGCAGGGGGTACAGGATACGCTCGGGGTCGTTGACCTGGTTGAGCGTGGCCGGGCCCTTGGCGCAGTTGCGCCCGCGGCTGGAGGGGTGGTACGGGTTGCCCTCCAGCTTGCGGATGGCGCCGGTCTCCTTGTCGATGTAGGCCAGCAGGCCGCAGGCCGCCTCGCAGTTGAAGCAGATGGTGGGCACCAGCTGGTATGCCCGCTCCACCTTGTGCGGCCAGGCCTGCGGGTCGTACTCCACCCAGTGGTCCCACTGCTCGGGCGGCGGGTACGACACCAGCCCGCTGGCGCGCTCGGGCGGGTACGGCTCCTCGGGGATACGGCCCTCCAGCGGCACCTTCGTCTGGCGCGGGCGCCCTTGCGCGAACCAGTTCAGCTTCACCATGTTTCCGCTCCCCCGCCTAGCTCATCGGCACCGACTGGCCGGCGCGGATCCAGACGTCCTCGTATACCCACAGCCCGGCCAGGGCGAGCAGCGCGGCCAGCCCGGCCAGCGCCAGCGGCGCGCCCGCGCCCACCACGAGCCCCAGCAGCAGCGCCGGCACCACGGCGCCCACCAGCACGTAGCCGCCCCAGAAGCGGCCGGCATACGGCCCGCGCTTGACCAGCGCGGCGGCGGTCGCGGCGTCCTTGTTCGGGTGCAGGGCGTAGTACTCCAGCAGCACGATCGCGAAGGTCACCACCACGGCGCCGAGCAGCACGGTGGCCAGCGCGCTCGCCAGGCCGCTCGCCCGCGGCTCGGCGACCAGTACCACCAGCAACAGTGCGGCGGCCCCGGCCATCACCGCCGAGGCGAGCAGCTGCGGCAGCAGCAGCGGGCTCTGCCAGAAGTCGCGCCCCTCGGCTTGGCCGAACAGGAACGCGCTGTAGCCCGCCGCCGCGGCCCCCAGCAGCGCCGCCGGCCACAGCACGGCCCGCAGCAGGCCCTCAGCGCCGGCGAGCGCGGCAAGCCCCCACAGCGCCGCCAGCGCACTGTACGCGATCAGGATGTACGCGCCCCAGGGCAGCCACGAGCGCAGGTTGGGCGTGAACACCACCCGCCAGAAGCGCTCCGGCCGCTTGAGGTCCCAGATCAGCAGGCCGGCGGTGAGCGCCGTGAACAGCAACGCCAGCAGCGCCGCGCCGAGGCGCACCGTGCCGCCGGCGAGGCCGGCCGCCAGCAGCGGCGCCGCCACCAGCAGCGCGCCCGCGCCGATCGCCTTGGTCCACAGGTACGCCGCCACCTTCCAGCCCCACGGCTTCGGGTGCGGCACGTCGTACACCGTGACCGCCCGCGCGCCCGCGTTGCCCTGCGGCCCGACGAGCGGCTGACCGTCGCGGGCCAGCGCGCCCTTCGGCTCCAGGTCCACGCCGCGCGGGCCCACCTGCGCCCACAGGTACATCGGCGGCTGCAGCGCGAGGCCCGGGGTGATGATCGTCTCGTCGGCGCCGACGTAGAACACCTGCGGCCGCGTGCCCTGGTCGGGCCGCCGCACCTGCACCTGCTCGCGGGCCAGCGTCTGCTGCACCTCGCTGGTCGGGTCCTCGAGGTCGCCCGCGAGGATCGCCTTGGTGGGGCACACCACCACGCAGGCAGGCAGCAGCCCCCGATCGACGCGGTGCGCGCAGTAGTGGCACTTCGCCGCCGTGTGGGTGTGCGGATCGATGTACAGCGCGTCGTAGGGGCACGCCTGCATGCACGACTTGCAGCCGATGCACGCCTCGGGCGCGAAGTCCACGATGCCGTCGGCGCGCTTGAATAGCGAGCGCGTGGGACAGATCTCCACGCACGGCGGGTCCTCGCAGTGCTGGCAGCGCTCGATGGTGAAGTAGCGCCGCGTGTGCGGGAACTCGCCCTTCTCGATGTACTTCACCCAGGTGCGGAACCCGCCCAGGGGCACGGCGTTCTCCGCCTCGCAGGCGAGGGTGCAGGCGTGGCAGCCGATGCACTTGCGGTGGTCGATCACGAACCCGTACTTGGTCATGGCGCCTCCTCCCCCGCCCGCGTGCCCCTGGCGCGCAGCAAGGGAGCGCAGCGGGCACGCCGGCGCGGCCGGGCAGAGCGCTCCCCGGGGCCGTCGCTCGCGCCGGTGGGCCCTAGTATAGAGGCGTGGCGCGCCGGGGGGAACAAAGAGCTGACGACCCGACCATAAGCAAATCGTTATAGGCAGGTCGCGGGCGCTGCCTGCTCCGCGAGGTAGGCGCGGATGAACTGGCGGAAGCGCCGCGCCGCGGGCGTGAGGTACTTGGTGGAGCGGTGCACCAGCTCCAGGGGGCGCTCGATGCGCACGCCGTCCACGGTCAGGCGGCAGAGCACGCCGCCGCGCACCTCGTGCTCGATGGCGTAGGCCGAGACGAACGCCACGCCCAGGTTGGCCTCCACCGCCTTCTTCACCGCCTCGGTGCCCACCAGCTCCATCGCCGGCTGCGGGCGCAGGCCGGCCTGGCGCAGCGCGCGCTCGACGGCCTGCCGCGTGCGCGAGCGCGGCTCCGGAACGATCAGCCGCTCCTGGGCCAGCTCGGCCAGGGTCAGCCGGCCGGCGGCGGCGCGCGGGTGGTCGGGCGAGGCGATCAGCACCACCTCGTCGGTGACTACCGGCTCGGCGCTCAGCCGGCGATCCTCGACGGGGCCCCCGACCAGCGCGAGATCGAGCAGCGCGTCGTGGATCCGCTCGCAGATGGCGTCGGTGGCGTCGATGTCCAGCACCAGCTCGACGTTGGGCTGCGCGGCGCGGAAGGCGCGCAGGATGCGCGGCAGCAGGTACATGCCCCCGGTCGTGTTGGCGCCGACGATCAGCTTCGCCTTGCTGGCGTCGCGGATCTCGGCGATGGCGCGCCGCGCCTCGTCCTCGGCGTGCAGGATGGCGGCGGCCGAGGCCAGCAGCGCCTGGCCGGCCTCGGTGAGCGCCAGACGGTGCGCCGAGCGATCGAATAGGCGCACGCCCAAGCTCGTCTCCAGGGCGCGCACCTGCTGGCTGACCGCCGGCTGCGACAGGAATAGGGCACGGGCGGCGGCCGAGAAGCTGCGATGCTGGGCGACGGTGTAGAACACCCGGAGCTGGTGCAGGTTCATCGGCGGCTCAGCCGCGCGGCGCCTCGAGACAGGTCACCCCCGCCGGCCCGACGCGCGCGGCGTGGACCGTGCCGGGCGGCAGGTCGAGGCGGTCGCCGGGCCGCAGGGTCAGCGCCTGGCCGGTGGCCGGCAGCTCGAAGGTGATCTCGCCGCTCAGCACGTACAGCACCTTGTGATAGGGGTGCGTGTGCGGCGCGTACTGGTAGTGCGGCCCGTTGCTCCAGGCGTGGGGCGCCAGGCCCTCCGCGGCGAAGCGCGCGCGCAGCACGGCCTCATCGGGCGGCGCGGGCGCGTCCCACGGCGTCACCCGCGCGATGGGCGAGCGGCCCGCGGGCGGTCGGCTCACTGGCGGCTTCCTCCCGGTGCGCGATGTGCGAGGGGTGGGGAGCGGGGTGCGGACCAGAGAACAACGGACCCGACCAGCTCGGCCGGGTCCGCGCGGTTGCCTTCAGTTGAGGTCCGCCAGAGTCAGGGCGCTGCGGCGGAGGCTGGGAGCGGTCAGCTCCGGTCCCACTGAGCCTGCCTCCCGCAGGCTACCCGAGGGGCGAACGCTTCACCGGCAGCGCCGGTCGACAGCCCCGGCCACGCGGGGCGTCATAGCCCGGCACGCCATTCTCCCAAGACCATCCAAGTGAAGCGGTTCTGCATAGTCTCCCTCCCTTCCGGGTCGCCGGAGGTTGGTGCGCTATGCCGACCCTCGATGGTGAGTATAGCGACCTGGGGCTCGGCGTGCAACCCCCGTGCAGTTCTTATCCTTGGGGCAAGGTGGCGAAGAAGCCCGCGTGCTCCAGCTCGTCCAGCAGGCTCAGGTCCAGGAACTGCTCGACCCGTGCCTCGCGCGCCGCGGGGTGCTCCGCGTACTCGAGCACCGTTTGTAGTCCGCGTGGGTTGGGCCGCAGGTCGGGCGTCAGGCGCGTGTGGAACACGCGGAACGTCTCCTCCAGCGCCTCCGGGTCGTCCGACTGGAAGTACTTGGCCAACACGGGGAACGAGCGCTCGCGGTCGTACTTCTGGATCGCCGTGGCCGTGGCTAGCGCGCGCAGCGCCCGCAGCAGCGCGTCGCGCTGGCGGGCCACGATCGCGCGGCGCGACATTGGGCCGGTGGATACGAAGTCGACCGAGGCCACCCCGGGCACGTCGTCCCAGAAATAGTAGCCGGCGCGCCGCGCGTGGATCGTCGCGGGCGCCGAGAGCCCGGCCCCGTCGATCACCCCGGAGGCCATCGCCGCCAGGTTGTTGCTGGGGTTGCCCAGCGGCACCAGCGTGATGTCGCGCTGTGGATCGAGGCCTAGGGCCTTCACCTGCAGCCGCACGCCGATGGCCACCGCGCCGCGCGGGCCCGCCACCCCGATCTTCGCGCCACGCAGCTGCTCGGGCCGCGTGATGTGCGGTAGGGTGACCAACGTCTGTTCCAGCGTCCACATGAAGCTGCCGAGCAGCACCGTGTCGGCGCCGGCCAGAGCCGGCTCGATGGCGCTCTGCGCCCCCGCCACCACCAGGTCGAGGTCGCCGGCCACCAGCGCCTGCGCCGCTTGCGTGCTGTCCATCTGCACCAGGGTGGTGGCCAGCCCCTGCTCGGCGAACAGGCCCAGGTCCTGCGCCAGCCAGATGGGGCCGAAGGCACCCGCGACCGACGTGTAGGCGGCGCGCAGGGGGATGGGCGCGGGGGGCGCCGCCGGCGCGCTGGGCGAGGCCCCGCTGCTCGCGGGCGGCGGCTCGGTGCGGCCGGCGGCCGCGCTCGGGGCCGGCGGCGCGGGCGCGCAGGCCACCAGGAGTAGGCCGCTCAGCACCGCCAGCCAACCCGTGGGGCGCATCGCGCTTCCCTCGTCGTGAAGCTCGCCGGGAACCGTGTCAATCGTCCCTGATGGTACGCGGGCGCGCGCTCTCGCGCAACTCCGGGGCTATAGCTCGGGCAGCAGGCCCGCGGGGCTCGTCCGATCCTCCGCCGCGTGGGGGCGCGCCGGATCGCGGGCGTACAGCAGCCGCAGCACGGGCGGCACCACCAGCGTGGTGAGCACGCTCATGATCACCACCACGCCGAACACCTCGCTGGGGATCGCGCCCAGCGACAGGCCCAGGCTGGCCACGATCAGCCCCACCTCGCCGCGCGGCGCCATGCCCACGCCGACGATCGCCACGCTGCGCCAGCGGTACCCCAGCATCCCCAGCCCGCACCCCCCCAACTTGGTCAGCAGGGCCACCAGCGTGATGGCCAGCGCGAGACCGAGGATGCCGCCATCCAGGAATAGGCGCCAGTTTACCTGGCTGCCGGTGATGACGAAGAAGAACGGCACGAGGAACTGGTAGATCGGCAGCGCCTGGCGCTCCAGCTCGTAGCGCTCGTTGGCCTCGGCGAACACCATGCCAGCCAAGAACGCGCCGATGATCGCCGCCAGCCCGATGCTCGCCGCCAGCGCGGCCAGGCCCAGCATGGCCAGCAGCGCCACGGCGAACGGGGCGTTGTCCATGCGCAGCGCGTCGAGGTGCAGCCCGAACCGCCGCACCGCGCCGCTACCCACCAGCACCACGAAGCCGGTGAACAGCACCGCCTGGCCAGCGATGAGGCCGATCTGCAGGGCGCTGACCGAGCCGGTGGTGGCCAGGCCCGCCACGATGGCCAGGATGATCATCGCCAGGATGTCGTCGATCACGGCGGCGCCCAGGATGATGCGGCTCTCCACGCTGGCGATCACGCCCAGGTCGCGCAGCACGCGCGCGGTGATGCCCACGCTGGTGGCCACCAGCGCCGCCCCGACGAAGATCGCCTCGAGCTGCGGGTGGCCGAGCAGCGGCCCCACGAGCGCGAAGCCGAGGACGAACGGCGCGACCACACCGAGCACGGCCACCAGCGCGGCGCGGCCGCCGACCCGCAGCATGTCGGCCACGCGCGTCTCCAGCCCCACGAAGAACAGCAGCACGATGACGCCGAGTTCGGCGATCAGGTGGTAGATCGCCTCGATCGCTTCCTCGGCGGCGGCCACGTTGCCGCCGAACAGGGCGATCAGCCCGGCGTCGGGCTGGCCGATGAGGCCCAGCGCGTACGGGCCGATGAGCACGCCCGCGAGGAGTTCGCCGATCACGGGCGGCTGGTGGAGGCGCTCGAACACCTCGGCCGCGATCTTCGCCGCCAGGAAGATCACGAACAGGTCGTACAGCAGCCCGACGCTCGCGTTCATCGCCCGCGCCGCTCCCTTCGGTGCCCGCCACGCCTTGCGGCGGGCCGCGCGCCGCCGCGGAACGAAAAGAGACAGGCGATGCCTGTCTCCACCTGGCACGGGGGGTATCGGGTCCCGTGCCACCCGCTCGCCTCGGCGCTTGGGCCAACGCGGTTACCGTCTTAGGAACGATACGCGGCGGGTGCCCCCGCGGGCAAGCATGGCTGCCTCGCGGCACTGCCGACGGCTACATGGCCCCTAACACGGCTGTGGCCCGACTCCTATGCCTGCCTAACAGTGCGCTGGGTATGCTTAGGACATGACGAGCATGGTAGCCCCCGTAGACCTGCCCGATCACCTGTCTCTGGCAGCCCTCGGCTGGGACGAGGGCTGGGCGGCGGCGTTCGCGCCCTACGCGCCACGCGGCTTCCAGCCCGGCCGGGTGGCGGTCGACCTGCGCAAGGGCTATCGCCTGTACACTGACGGCGGGTCGCTCTACGCCGAGCTGGCCGGCAAGTTCCGCCACGCTGCCCGCGAGGCCAGCGACTATCCGGCGGTGGGCGATTGGGTCGCATATGCGGCGCCACCGGGCGCCCAGCTCGCCCAGATCGTAGCTGTGCTACCGCGGCGCACCCAGTTCCGCCGCCGTGCGGCCGGCAACGGCCACGACGAGCAGGTCGTGGCGGCCAACATCGATACCGTATTCCTGGTCACGGCGCTCGACCCCACCTTCAGCCTGCACCGGGTGGAGCGCTACCTCTTGCTGGCGGGCGAGAGCGGCGCGCGGCCCGTGTTGGTGCTCAACAAGGCCGATCTGTGCCCCGATCCGGCAGCGCGGGTGGCCGAGGTGCGCGCCATCGCGCCGGAGGTCCCTATCCATGTGCTGGTCGCCAGCCGCGGCGAGGGCGTCGAGGCGCTAGCGGCCTATCTGGCCCCTGGCCAGACAGTGGCGCTGTTGGGGCAATCGGGCGCCGGCAAGTCGACGATCATCAACGCCCTGGCGGGGCGCGAGCTCGTCAAGACCGGCGCCGTGCGCGAGCGCGACTTCCGCGGGCGCCACACCACCACCCAGCGCGTGCTGCTGCCCATGCCGCAGGGCGGGCTGATCATGGACACGCCGGGCCTGCGGCAGCTGCAGTTCCCCGAGGTCGCCGAGGACGACCTGGCGGCGTTCGCCGACATCCAGGCGCTGGCCGAGGCGTGTTATTTCAGCAACTGCACCCATCTCAGCGAGCCCGACTGCGCGGTGCGGGCGGCGGTCCAGGCGGGCGAGCTGCCGGCCGCGCGGCTGGAGAGCTACCTGCGGCTGGTGGCCGCGCTCCGTGAGCAGCAGGGCAAGCCCCCCCGGCGAAGCGACAGCCGCCGGCCCCCGCTGCGCTCGCTGCGCCCGCGCTACTTGCGCCGCTAGTCGCGGAAATTGCTTACACGCCGCTTACACCGCACTCACAGCCACCGGCGTATACTGCGGTCGCGATATGCGCGAGCCGTGCCGTGGCGCGGAGGGGAGACGTCATGCCGAGGAAGCGGTGCAGTGGGCTCGGGCTAGGGCTGCTGCTCGCCGTGGTGGTGGCGCTGAGCGGGTGGGCGCTGCCGCGGCAGCAGATGCCCGAGGTGCCGATCGACCATATCATCGTGATCTATCTGGAGAACCACAGCTTCGACAACCTCTACGGGCTGTTCCCGGGTGCCGATGGCCTGGCGAACGCGGCCGAGGCGCCACCGCAGACCGATCTCGATGGCCACGTGTACACCACGCTGCCCCAGCCGGTGAATACTTACCTGCAGCCGCCAGCGCCCGATCCGCGCTTTCCCGCCGATCTGCCCAATGCCCCGTTCGATATCGGCCGCTACGTGCCGCCCGAGGAGAAGATCGGCGACCTGATCCACGCCTACTACCGCCACCAGTACCAGATCAACGGCGGGCGGATGGACCGCTTCGCCTACTGGAGCGACGCCAAGGGGCTGGCGATGGGCTACTACGACACCAGCGGCCTGCCGCTGGCCCGTTGGGCGCGCGAGTACACATTGGCCGATCGCTTCTTCCACGCGGCGTTCGGGGGCTCGTTCCTCAACCACTTCTGGTTGGTATGTGCCTGCACGCCCGTCTGGCCGAACGCGCCCCAGGACGTGATCGCGATCCCCTTCCCGGACCACCCCGAGTACCTCCAGGACCGCAGCGTGCGGCCGGACGGCTACGCTGTGAACACCTCTCAACCGTACTACCCGCCGTACCGCCCGGGCACCCCCGACGACCACCGGCTGCCGCCGCAGACGCTGCCGCACATCGGCGACCGGCTCGATGCCGCGGGCGTCTCCTGGGCCTGGTACGCCGGGGGCTGGAACGCCGCGATGGCCGGCACGCCCGGCGACTTGTTCCAGTACCATCACCAGCCGTTCAACTACTTCGCTAACGTGGGCGGCGACCCGGCTGCGCGCGCGCGGCACCTCAAGGATGAGGACGACTTCCTGACCGACCTGCGCGAGGGGACGCTACCCCAGGTGGCCTGGGTGAAGCCGTACGGCACCGACAACGAGCATCCTGGCTACGCCGATGTGATCACGGGCGAGCTGCACGTGGAGGAGCTGCTGCGCGCCATCCAGCAGAGCCGCTACTGGCCACGGGTGGCGGTGATCATCACCTACGATGAGCACGGCGGTTTCTGGGACCACGTGCCCCCGCCGGTGGTGGACGAGTGGGGCCCGGGCGAGCGCGTGCCGACGCTCATCATCTCCCCATGGGCCAAGCGCGGCTACATCGACCACACCGAATACGACACCACCTCGATCCTGAAGTTCATCGAGTGGCGCTGGAACCTGCCGCCGCTCGGCCCGCGCGACGCCGCGGCGAACACCCTGCTCAACGCCTTCGACTTCACCCAATCTGGCCGTTGAGCCGGCCGGCGGCGGCGCGGCCCTCCCGTGTATAGCCGCAGTGCCCGCGCTGCTGGCCACGGCGCTACGGCTGGTAGGGGCCGAGCCGCCGCGCCGCCTCCTCGATCAGGCTGGGCTCCACCACCTCTTGGATACCGAGCGGTCGGCCCACGATCCCCGCGCTCACGAGGTACTGGAGGTGCGCCGCGAACGGCCGCAGCGGGAGCGTGCCGTTGGGATCGAAGGTCGGTACCTGCGCGCGGGGATCGATGTCGATCTGGTTCGCCTGGAACAGGCGCAGCAGCTCCTCCCGCTGCGCGGGCTCGCTCATGGCCCGCAGGTAGTCGCGCACGCCGCGCAGCCATGCACGGAGGAACCGGACGGCTGCCTCGCGCTGGCCGAGCAGCCCCTCGGCCATCATCACAGCCGCGCCCGGAATGTCGGGGGAGATATCGAGGCTACGGAGCAGGACCGTTGCCCCCATGGTTTCCGAGCGGGTGAGGAACGGCTCGATCAAGGCCGAGGCATCGATCCCGTGCGTCGTGAACGCGGCCAGGGCGTCGGGGTACGGCATGTCAACTAGCTCGACGTCTTCAGGCGCGAGCCCGTGTTGGCGGAGCACGAGCGTGACGTAGTAGGACGAGACCCCGCCGATCGACACGCGGTTCAGCTTGAGTCCCCGGAAGTCGGCGGGCGTCCGTACACGGCCGCTGTCCAGCAGATCGCGCCGCACGGCGATACCTTGCCAGTCGTAGCCGGGTGCGGTGCTCCCGCCGTCGGCGACGACGCGCACCCCGATCCCCCGGGCGATCTGGTTGTACAGGTTCGCGCTGACTCCCCCGATGACCACGTCCAGCTGGTTCGTGGCGAGGCCCGCCAGCGCCTGGCCCGTGTTGCCAAAGGGGATGAGTTCGACCTGCAGCCCCTCGTTTTGGAAGTACCCTTGCTGCAAGCCGATGAGCACAGGCCCGTCGGGCACGCTATGGACCGTGCTCACCTTCACGGTCACCGGCGGTGCCAGCGGCGGCTCGAGGCGCAGCCGCGCAGCGGTGGGGACAGCCGACGGCTCCGCGGCCGCGGCGGGGCTGGCACGGGGCTGTGCCGCGCCGCCGCCCTCGCCCAGTGCCGCACGTGTCCCCGCCGTACAGGCCGACGTCAGGCCGGCAGAGCACAGCACCATGGCGGCCGCGGCCGCTCGGATGACCCCTAGCATGACGCCGCGCCTCAGCTGGTGGTGGCGAGCTGCACCGCGCGCCGGGCAGCCAGTTCCGCTACCATGGGGAGCTTGATAACGAAGAACGTTGCGCCCGTATCCGAGGCCAGTGACTCCACCGGGGCGCCAGGGGGCAGCCAGAAATAGGTGCCCGCGGGCCAGTGCCGGCCTGCATAGCGCACTATCCCTTCCAGCAGATACCGGAGCTCGAGGTCGCCCTGCTGGCCGCCCGGGAGAGTCGCCCCCGGGGTTAGGCGCAGCAACTCGATGCCTGTGCGCAGCTCCGTGAAGGTCCCCAGGTGCTTTGTCTCGATCCCTGGCCGCGTGCGATCCGGGACCCAAGCGAACGCATCTGCCATCATCATCACGGGCGTGCGATAGCGCGGGCGCGGGAACGTGAGCGGCCGGCCTTCGTGGGCCTCCCAGATCGCCGTGTAGGCATCCTTGTTCCGGGGGCGCCCATCCGCCGTGCGCCCCTTGTACACCCCGTTCTCGAATACCGCGCCCTCGGCCACGAGGCGAGTGTACGTGGCGTTCATCTCCTCGTTGCTAAGGAGGCGCTCCCCGCTCGCGCCCTGGAACTGCAGCACGAGCGCGAGACAGTCGCCTACCTGCTTCTGCGGGCCATAGTAGACCCCTTCTGGAAAGTAGCCACACTCGCCCGGGGCAAGATCGCCGTGGCCCGTGCTCTGTACGCCCTCGATCGTGTAGCGAATCTGGTCGAAGTTATGTCGATGCCTGGGGGTGTAGTAGCCATCCGGTACTAGCGAGAGGCTGAACTCCATCGTCACGCCCGGAAGGCCGCTCTCCAGCGGCAGGCGCTTGCGGCGAATGGTGTGTACCCGCCCGCGCAGCACCACTTCCCAGTCCAGCGTGTTCGTGTCTACCACCAGCACGGAGTGTGTCATTCGCTCTAGCCCCCTGCCCGCTGCGTTGGAGCACCGCACCTACTGCTGACTGCGGGCGCGGCCGACATCGCCCCTGGCTGCCACCGCCCAGCCTGCTGACGCGCACCGCAGCCAGCAGTGACCCTAGTGTATGGACGGTGCGATGGTGAGTCAATCGAGAAGATTGGCGGCGTACGTGAAGCATTTGCTCAATATGGGGCTTGCTCGGCCAGCTTGCGTGCCTGCGACCGGATGGCGGCCACTAGGTGGTTAGCCAGCGGCGTGAACCGGTGCGTGGGCCGGTACAGGAGGTAGAAGCGCTCACTCATCGGCACGTGCTCCAGGGGCAGCGCGATCAGTTCGCCGCGTGCTAGCTCGCCGGCCACTACGCACCGCAGGAGCACGGCCAGCCCTGTTCCGGCGAGCACCGCGTGCTTCACGATCTCCTGCGGCCCCACTTCCAGCACGATATGCCGGGGCGGCAGCCCAGCGCGGGCGAGCGCAGTGTCGAGCATGCGATCGCCCACCGTGCGAGAGCGGCTGACCACGAACGGCTCGTGGACCAGGTCGGTGAGCTGGACGCGCGTGGCACGCGCCAAAGGGTGGCTCGCTGGGGCGACCAAGAGCATCGCCTCCGTCCACACGGGCTCGGCATGGAGCGCGGCCGTGAGGGGGATGATTTCCGGGCCCACCGCGAGATCGACCTGGCTGCGGAGGACTTCATCGACGAGCGCTTCTGGTGTGTGCAGCAGCAGCTGGATCCGCGCCTTGGGGCGCCGGGCACGGAACTGCGCCAGTATGGGCGGCAGGAAGTAGGTGCCGGGGACCATCGTGGCTCCGATGGTCACCAGGCCGGTGTTGCCGCCGGCCAGGTCGCGCAGGTGGGCGCGGAGATTGGCCGTCTCGCGCAGGACCGTGATGGCGTACTCGTAGGCGGCTTTACCAGCCTCGGTCAGATGAGCGCCCCGTCGCCTGCGATCGAACAGAGGCGTCTGCCACAACGCTTCTAGCGCGCGCACGTGGAGACTCACGGCAGACGGCGTGACGCAGAGCGCCTCCGCGGCGCGGTTGAAGCTCCGGCGCTCCACCACAGTGCAGAACACGGCCAGTCGCACTGGGTTCAATACCGAATCGGCCAGCGAGATGTCCTCAAGATCACCCACGCGCACGCTGGTACTACTCCGCACGGCGGTCGCGGCGTCCTCGGAGCGCTGGCGGCGGTTTGAGGGTACGCGCTCCATGGTGCTCTCTCCCTATGGTACCTATACGCGGTCTTGCCTTGGCCTGACCATCGTGGAGCGGTGGTACGGCCCGAAGCCTAGTTGCGGGCAGATACCCGCGCGGCGGTTTGCGTGCTCCCTGGCGCGTGGGAGCCGCGGGGCACGGCCCGGCTACCGGCGAGTCTCGGGGAACGCGCCCGCGGCACGATCGCGCGGCGGTGGTGTGTGGCGGTGTCCCCGGGGGCGACCGTTGCTGCTACAATGGGCGTGGCTGCGCGGCGGTCGGTGCCGGGACCGCCGCCTCAGCCTGAGTGAGGGAGGGGGTATGGGATCGAGGACCGCGATCGTGCGCGCGTTCGCCGCGGGCGTCCTGCTCGCCGCGGCGGTGGTGCTGGCGCCGCAGTCGACGGCGCACGCCCAGCAGCCGCCGTCGGGCCCTGGCGTCGGGGTGGTAGCCGTGGCGCCCGGGCCGCCGCCGCCCTACATTTACGGCTTCTTCCGCGACCCGCTGTGGCCTGGTCCCGGCGTGCGCTTCATCGCCGAAGAGTGCCCCATCGGGGTGGGGTTGACCATCGTTCATTACTGTCCGGGCCAGCCGCCGATCGTCGATCAGCCGGTCGCCCCACCACCCGTGGTGGCGCCCGACGTACGCGAGTGCGACCCGTGGTTCCAGTACTACCCGGTGTGTCGGCGGTCGATGCTCCCCTAGCGCTCGACGAACCAGTGCCCCGGGGCGGAAGGGCCCGCTCCGGGGCGAGGTCGCCGTGTGCGCGGCGCCTGCTCAGGCGCCGCTGGTGAGGAACTCCAGGCTCACCGGCTCGGGCCGTGGGCGGCAGACCCCACACCACAGCACCTTCTCCACGGCGAGGCCCTCGAGGCCACGCGTGGCGGGGTAGACTACCGTCAGGTAGGGCAACTCGCGGACGTGCGCCTTGCACACCGCGCGGCCGCAGAAGCGGCAGATACCGTTAGCTACCTCGCCACCGACCCAGCATTCCACGCTGCTCCCTCCGCTACCCCGCGCGGGCGCCTGCCAGGCGCCGCTGGAGCGTCGCGCGCCGCGCCACCTCGCCGGCCAGTGTTTCGTGCAACTGGAACTGGTCGACGAGCGCCAGAAAGTCGTCCCGCCTCAGGCTCCATACCGCTGTGGGCTCGGCGGCGCGCACCGTGGCCGAGCGCGGGCTGTCGGTCAACAGGGCCATCTCCCCGAAATACTCTCCCGGCTCTAGCTCGCCGAGCACCTGCTCGCCTGCAGTCGTGATAGTGCTGACGGTCACGCGGCCCCGCCGCAGCAGGTAAAAGCGGTCGCCTGGCTCGCCCTGGCGCACGATCGCCGCCCCGGCGGGGTACTCCTCGGCGTGCAGCCGGTCCAGCAGCGCGTCCAGCTCGGAGGAGGGGCTGTGGCGGAACAGCGCCATCCGCGCCAGCTCCGAGCGCGCCTCCAGGCGCTGGCGGGTAACCCCCTGGTCGCGGAGCTGTGGGGCGATCCACCGCTGGAACGTTGCCCCGTCGAGGGCGAACACTTCCAGCGGCGTCAGCGCCCGCACGCTGGCCGAGCGCGGTTGGGCGTACAGCAGCGCCAGTTCGCCGAATGTATCGCCACGGCGTAGCCAGGCCAGCTCGTGGGGCCAGCCCTCGGCATCGACCTGCACCACCTCGGCTTGGCCGTCGCGGATCAAGTAGAACGTGCGGCCCGGCGCGCCCTGCCGTACCACGTAGGCACCCGCCCGATAGCGCTCCAGCACCAGCGCTCGCACGATCGCCTCGCGCTCTGCGAACGTCAGGCGCCCCAGGAAGCGCAGCCCGCCGACCAGCGCCCGTGCGTCGTGGTGGAGCCGCACGCGGGCCGCCTCGCGCCGGTGGCGCAGCCAGCGCAGCCCCCCGCGTACCGCCCGCGCCAGCTGGTACAGCTTCACGCTCAGCCCGAAGGCGAACGGCACGCCGAACACGACCACCAACAGGACCACCAGCCCGCGCAGCGGCGCCGACTCACTGCCCAGCGCGTCCAGGGCTAGCCGCTCGAGCTTATGGCCCCAGAAGTAGAGGGCCATCCCGAGCGCCAGCACCGAGTAGGTCGCCGCTAGGCTGCCGAACACGGCCAGGAGGCGCTCCTCGCGGTCGAAGCGCTCCCGCGCGCGCAGCTTGCGCCACAGATCCTGCCGCACGAACGCCAGCGCGCGCGCGCGCAGCAAGGGGAATTCCAGCCAGTCCACCAGCAAGTAGTAGCCGTCCAGTTCCAGCAGGGGCAGCAAGTTGAAACTGTTGTTGATGAACGCCACGAAGGCGAGCTGGAACAGGAGCTGGTCCAGTGGCGCCGGCGGCCCAGCGAGCACCCCGAGCATGGCCAGCCCGCCCACGCCCCACACGACCCACATCCCCGCCGCCGAGACGATCAGGCGCGCGCGGCGGGGTGCCAGCCAGATGTCGGTAGTATCCATGAAGAAGGCAGGCAGGCCGTAGTAGAGCATCGCTCCGCCGCGGGGCACCTCGCACCCGAAGTGCTTGGTGGCCAGCGCGTGGCCCAGCTCGTGGATCGAGACGGTGCCTAGGTACAGCGCCAGCAGGGCGACGAGCCCCAGGGCGTAGGAGCCGCCGACGTGCAGCGGGTCGCGCCCAGCCGCGACCATGTGCCATCCGAACAGCACGCCGCCCAGGGTGGAGAGCAGCGCCCAGAGCACCACCCCGGGGCGCGTGAACAACAGCCAGCCGCCCCGCCGGTACAGGGCCGTGATCCACGGGTCGAGGCCCTCGATAGGAAACTCGCGGTAACGGAAGCTGCCGAGCAGTTGGTCGATGCGGTAGGCGAGCGAGCGGTGCACGAACTGGTGGCGCAGCGCGCTCCACACATCGACGGGCTCCGTGGTCAGGAAGCGGTGGCGGTGCAGCTCCGCTACCAGGTGGGTCACGCGCTGGAAGGCGAAGCGCCGGTACTCTAGGAAGTACGCCAGCACGAGATCCTTCACCTGCCGCGTGCCGTCCAGCAGGCCGAGCAGGAAGTACTCGTCGGGGGCCAGGCGCACGTAGGTGCCCGCGGCCGGATTCTTGCAGATGTAGTACGCCTGCCCGCGGGTCGTGGTGAGGCGGCGCGCCTCGAGCCCTGGGCGCAGCGTGGGGCGCTCATACGCCGGATTGAGCCGGTCGGCGAGCCGCGCCCACACCCCTGCTGGTGCCGCGGGGGGCGAGTCGTGCGCCATCTTGCCGCTCCAGTACGCCGCGCGGCCACCGCGAGCCCGGGCAGAGCCCGGTGGTCTTGGGTCGCTCCCCCGCGGGGAGGCATCGTGATACTATACACGCGGACAGCCTGAGCACCCGCTGCGGTCGTTCGGGATTGCCGCTCACGGCCCGCTCCGAGGTCCTGTATGCCGAAGCCGCGCCGTCCCGCTCCCCCGGTAACAACCACGCCGGCCGGCGGGCCGGCCGAAGCAGAGGAGGTCGCGGCTCTGGCCGCGCGGCTGCGCGAGCAGCTGGACGCTCCCGACCAGGCGCTCGCCACCCTGAACGCCGCTCCCCCCGCCCTGGCTGCCGCCGCGCTGGGGGCGTTGTGCCGCGCGGCGGGCGGCGCGGCGCGAGAGCTGCTCCAGCGGGCTGCCCTGGAGGCCCCGCTCCCCGTGGCGGACGCCGCCCTAGCCGCGCTAGCAACGCTCGCGGACCCGGCGGCAGCTGCAAGCGTGGCCGAGCTGGCCGAGCAGGCGCCCGACAAGGCGCGGCGCAAGGCGGCGCGGCGGGCCCTGTTCCGCCTGCGCAGCTTGGGGGTAGCGCTCCCCGTGCTCCAGCGCCGCGCGTCGCCTACCACCAGCGCCCAGCCGCGCGCTATCCCCTACCGCGCGCTCGCCTCGCACATCGATGGCCTCGGCTCGCGGCTGCTATGGATCTTCGCCGACCGACCGCTCGGCGGCGCCTACTGGTTCACCGCTCTGCTCAACGACCTCGCTGGGCTGAAGGACTTCGGGGTGCGCGATACCACCCGCAAGCGCCTGGCGGCGGAGGAGGCCGCGGCCCGCGGGCGCGCGGGCTTCACTTGGGTTGAGCTGCCGGTCCCCTACGCGCAGTGGTTGCTCCAGGAGGCGGTCGCGCTCAACGCCGCCAGTGGCTTCCCGCTGCCGACCGAGTACCACGCTTGGCGCGAGGTGGTGGGCACGCCGGCGGAGCCCATCGAGCGCCCGCTGATCTACGAGCACGTCAGCCGCTTCGAGGTGAAGATGCGCCCGGAACTGCTGGAGGAGGCGCCGCGCCTCTTCGCGGAGCCCGAGGTGGAGGGCTGGCTGTTCGGCTATCGGGACGTGCAGAAGTACGCCACCGAGCTGCGGCGGGCGCGCGAGGCGCGGCTAGTGCTCACCCCCGAGTCGGAAGAGCAGCGCCACGAACGCGTGCTCACTCAGGCGATCCGCGACCTCGTGACGCCCACGGTGCGGCGGGCGCTCCAGCGGCGGCTGGAGGAGACGGCATACCTGTTCTGGGCCACCGACCGGCGCGAGCAGGCCAAACGCGCGGTGGCGGCCGCGGTGGAGCTCGCCGACCGCGACCCGCTGCTGCTGCCGCGCCACCCGTTCGTGCGCGCGCTGGTGGAGCGGAGCATCGAGCTGGCTATCCAGGCCGAGCGGGCCGGGATCGACCCGTCGCGGTACGAACGCAGCCCATATGATCCGATCGACTAAGTGAAGAGCCGCCGGTCGCGCGGCCGCGCGGCCGTAGCCGTCGGGAGAGCCTCGGCGCATGCGCAACGTGATCGCCGCGATCCTGGCCGGAGGGCAAGGCGAGCGTCTCAGCGTGCTGTCCTCGCAGCGCGCCAAGCCCGCCGTCCCGTTCGGGGGCAAGTACCGCATCATCGACTTCACGCTCAGCAACTGCGTCAACTCGGGCCTGTACAACGTGGCGGTGCTCACCCAGTATCGGCCCCACTCGCTCAACGACCACATCCGCACGGGGCGCCCCTGGGACCTCGACCGCAACCGCGGCGGGGTACGCTTGCTGCAACCTTACCTCGGCCGGCGCGACTCCGACTGGTACCGCGGCACCGCCGATGCCGTGTACCAGAACCTCACCTTCCTGTTCGAGGACTACGACGCCGACCTGATGCTCGTGCTGTCGGGCGATCACGTGTACCGCATGGACTATCGCAAGCTGATCGCCTTCCACGAGGCCAAGCAGGCCGACTGCACGGTGGCCGTGTTCGAGGTGCCCCTGCGCGAGGCACACCGCTTCGGCACGCTGATCGTCGACGACGACCAGCGCGTGATCGCCTTCGAGGAGAAGCCCGCCCGCCCGCGCAGCACGCTCATCTCCATGGGCATCTACGTGTTCGAGCGCCCCATCCTGGAGCAGCGGCTGGAGGAGGACGCGCGCACGCGCAGCCGGCACGACTTCGGGGGCGACATCCTGCCGCGCATGGTCGAGCTGGACCGCGTGTACGCCTACCGCTTCCGCGGCTACTGGCGCGACGTGGGCACCATCCAGTCGTACTGGGAGGCAAACATGGGCCTGCTCGCCGAGCCGCCCGAGTTCGAGCTGTACGACCCCGACTGGGTGATCCACACGCGCAGCGAGGAGCGCCCGCCCGCCAAGATCAGCTCCACCGGCCACGTCGCGCGCAGCCTCATCTCGCATGGCTGCACGATCCACGGCACGGTCGAGCACTCGGTGCTCTCCCCGGGGGTGTTTGTGGCCGAGGGCGCCCTTGTGCGCGACAGCATCATCATGACCGACTGCATCATCGGGCCGCACAGCGTGCTCGACCGCGTGATCCTGGACAAGGAGGTCGTGGTGGGCACGGGCTGCCAGCTCGGCGTCGGCGAGGCGACCCCACCCAACCGCCTCGAGCCGCGCCGCCTCAACACCGGCATCTCGCTGGTCGGCAAGCGGGCGCGCATCCCGTCCGGCGTGCGCATCGGCCGCAACTGCCGCGTGGACCCCGGCGTGACCGAGCGCGACTTCGACGGGTGCACCGAGCTGCCCAGTGGCGAGTCGGTCCTGCGCGCCGAGGAGCCGCGGCCGATGGTCAGCATCGCCGGCGGCGAGTAGCTCGCGGCTCAGTGGGCCGGGGATTCCTCGGCCACCAGCTCGTAGGTCCTCACCGTGGCCGCCATGCCGGTCAGCCCGCGCGTGGCCTGCTTGATCTGCTCGTAGGCCGGGCTGCGCAGGTAGTTCTGGATCGCCTCCTCGCTTTCCCACTCCGCCACCGAGATGAACTCGGCCGGGTCCTCGCGGCAGCGCAGCAGCTCCTCGCGCAGGCAGCCGGGCTGCTGGCGCATCAGCGGGCCGCACTCCTGCTTCCATAGCCGCACGACCTCGGCGGCCTGGGCCGGGGCCGCGCGCACGATGATGTGGCGAGCGATCGTGGCCATGCGCGTCCTCCCTCACGGCTGCTCGACCAGGCCCGGTCCTGCAGGCCGCGTGCCACGCCCCCGCGCGCCAGCAGCCCTACAGGATGTGCCGGTCCCAGTCCGGTGGCGGCGGCGTGAGCCCCATGCTCTCCAGCAGCGGGTCGATGTCCGCCAGGTACAGCTGCCGCAGCTCCTCGTTGCCCCAGCGGCGGATGCCGAACTCCACCGCCAGGGCCGAGAAGCGCGAGCGGCTGCTGCCGAACGTGTCCAGCGCGCGCGGGTACCACTTGCGCAGCGCGGCCTCGACAGCGGCGCGGGTCGCCCCGCAGGCCGCCGCGTAGTCTGGGTCCTCCAGGAGGCGCCGCACGCGGTTGGCGCCGAACGAGGCGTGGAAGCGCTCCTCGGGCACCATCGCCGTCATGGCCCGCGCCAGCGGCGCGAAGCTGGAGTTCTCCAGCGCCTTGAGGTGGTACCAGGCCACCAGGTCCATCGTGCAGCAGAACATGCACAGGTCGACCCAGCTCTCGAACGGCAGGTTGAACGCCTCGAGCAGGTGCTCGCCGCGCCGGCGCCGCAGCAGGTCGCGCGCCAGCGCCTCGCCCTCCGGGCCGAACTGGCACAGCAGGCGGTAGTCCTCCATGCCCTGGTGGGCCTCGTCGGCGCAGATCTGCGCCTGCACGAAGCGGTCCTCGGCGGTGGGGCCCTGGTTGATCCAGGGCTGGTGCTGCTCGACCGAGGCGAACTCGGTGGAGGCGAGCGCGTAGATCAGCTTGAGGACCGTCTGCCGGTACTCCGGCGTCAGCTGCTCCTCGGTCTCCAGCTTGCGCATGCCGCGCAGCGCGCCCCACTGCACGCTGCGGCTGACGTAGCTGGCGTCGCGCGACACACTCATGCGGCCTCTCCCGGGGCGGCTCAACCCGATGATGGTGAAAGCCCGACCTGGCCGGCGCGCGCCGCCCGGAGCAGGTGGAAGAGCCGGTCCGGCGTGATCGGCAGGCGGTCGATGCGGATCCCCAGCGGCCGCAGCGCGTCCTCGACCGCGTTGGCCACGCAGGCCGGCGCCGGGATCGCGCCGCCCTCGCCCACGCCCTTGGTGCCCAGCGGGGTGAACGGCGACGGCGTCTCCAGGTGGCCCGTCTCGATCGGCGGCACCTCGCAAGTCGTCGGCTTGAGGTAGTCCATGAACGTGGTGGTCAGCAGCTGGCCGCGGTCGTCGTAGACAAATTCCTCGAATAGCGCGGCGCCGATGCCGTGCGCGGTGGCGCCGTGCACCTGGCCCTCCACGATCAGCGGGTTGATCTCGCGGCCGCAGTCATGCACCACGCCGTAGCGCAGCACGCGCACCTGCGCCGTCTCGGGGTCCACCTCCACCAGGCAGATGTGCGCGGCGTTGGTGAAGATGAGCTGGCCACGCACGCGGTGGGCCTCGTCGGGCAGCTTGGCCAGCGGGTTGGCGTAGAAGTGGGTCGCCTCGAGGCCCGGCTCCATCCCGGGCGGCAGCGCCAGCAGGTTGCGGTACGCCACCTGGGCGATCTCGCGCAGCGTCTTGCCGCGATCCGGCACGCCGCGCACCTGCACGCGCCCGTCCACCAGCTCCAGGTCCTCGGGCGGCGCCTCCAACAGGTGGGCGGCGATGGCGAGGATCTTGTCGCGCACCTTCTGGGCGGCGCCCAGGATGGCGCCCACGTCGGTGGTGGCGAACTTGTTGGCGTAGTTGCCGGAGGTGGCCATCCACGGCGTGGTGAACGAGTCGAACCAGGGGTTCACGTGCACCGCGTGCAGGTCGACACCCAGCACGTCGGCCACCAGCTGCGCCGCCGCCGTCTCGTACCCCTGCCCGCTGCACACGTCACCGAACGCCACGCGCACCGTGCCGTCGGGCTCGACGCGCACCTTGGCCGTCTCGCCCACGCCCGTGCTGGTCTTCTTGCCCGTGACCAGCACATAGGCGGCCATGTTGGAGCTGGCCGGCTCCACCGCCACGCTCAGCCCGATGCCCAGGTAGCGCCCCTCCGCGCGCGCCCGCGCCTGCTCGCGCCGCAGCCCCTCGTAGTCGAGCAGCGCCAGCGCCCGGCGCAGCGTCTCGGGGAAGTTGCCGCTGTCGTAGTAGGCGCCGGTGGGCGTTTCATAGGGGAACTGGTCGGGCGGGATGAAGTTGCGGAAGCGCAGCTCGGCCGGGTCGAGGCCCAGCCGCTCGGCGATGCGGTCCATCAGCCGCTCGATGGCGAAGCACATGAACGGCTTGCCGATGCCGCGGTTGGCCCCGGAGGGGCACTTGTTGGTGAGCACCGAGTACGGCTCGTAGCGCACGGCGCCGATGCGGTAGGTGTTCACCATGTTGCCCAGCTTGAGCAGGCTGTGCTGGGCCGGCGAGATGAGGTTGGTCCCCTCGTCGGCGTAGTCGCGGATCTTCAGCGCCAGCACCGTCCCATCGCGCCGCACGGCGGCATCGATGTACATCACGCCGTTGCAGGCGTGCATCAGCGCCGTGAGGTTCTCGCGGCGATCCTCGAGGTACTTCACGGGCCGCCCCGTGGCCATGGCCAGCAGGCTCACCGCCACGATGTACGCCGGCCGCCGCTTGTTGCCAAACCCGCCGCCGATGTCCGGACAGATGAGGCGGACCTGCGCCTCGCTGAGCCCCAGCGCCTCGGCCACCACGCCGATCGTCAGCCCCGGCCGCTGGTCGTTGGTGTAGACCGTCAGGAGCGCCTGGCCGGGGTCCCAGTCGGCGATCACGCCGAAGCACTCGATGGGCGTCGAGGCGTAGCGGTGGATGGCGAACCGCTCGCTGACCACCACGTCGGCCTGGGCGAAGGCGCCATCCACATCGCCGTAGGTGAACACGTCGTGCCATAGGACATTGCTGCCCGCTTCCTCGAACACCAGCGGCGCGTCGGGCTCGACCGCCTGCTCGACGTCGATGACCGCCGGCAGCTCCTCGTACTCCACCTCCACCAGCGCTGCGGCGTCCTCGGCCGTGGCCCGGTCGACCGCCGCCACGATCGCCACCGGGTCGCCCACGTAGCGCACCTTGTCGGCCGCGAGGCAGTAGTTCGGCGGCTCCGACGGCACGGGGATCAGCGGGCGCAGCGAGCCCGAGCGCTGGCGCGCCTCCAGGCCGGTGACGATGCCGACCACGCCCGGCAGGGCGCGGGCGGCGGCGGTGTCGATGCGGCGGATGCGGGCATGGGCGTGGGGGCTGCGCACGAACGCCGCGTGCAGCATCCCCGGCAGCCGGATGTCGTCCAGGAAGCGGCCCTGGCCCATCAGCAGGCGCGGGTCCTCCTTGCGCTTGACGGCCGTGCCCATCCAGCGGGCCTGAAGGCCTTGCCAGTCACGAGCGGATGCGGGCGGCGCCGCAGTCGACGGCTGGCCGGTGACAGTCATCGCCGTGCCCTCACGCGTGCGGCCGCGGCACACGCAAGGCCCCGGCGGCCGCCTGCACCGCGCGCACGATATTCACGTAGCCCGTGCAGATACAGAGGTTGCCCGACAGCGCCTCGCGGATCTCGGCCTCCGTGGGTGTTGGGTTCTCGCGTAGCAGCTCCAGCGCTGTGAGCAGGAAGCCCGGGGTACAGTAGCCGCACTGGAGCGCGTGGTGCTCCCAGAACGCTTGCTGGAGCGGGTGCAGCTCGCCGTCGCGCGCCAGGCCCTCGACGGTGAGGATCTCCGCGCCGTCGGCCTGCACCGCCAGCATCAGGCATGAGCGTACACTCGCGCCGTCGAGCAGCACGGTGCAGGCGCCGCACACGCCGTGCTCGCAGCCCACGTGCGTGCCCGTGAGCCCGCACGTCTCGCGCAGAAAGTCGACCAGGCTCTGCCGCACCGGGGCGGCCGCAGTATAGCGCTGGCCGTTCACCGTGACGGTGATCTCGCGTTGCTGGACCATGCCCTCCCCCGCGCGCCGTGGCGGCCGTGCTTGTAGTCTAGCGGCCCCCGCCGCCCGCGGCCAGGCCCGTCTTTGCGCTGTGTCAAGTACGCGCGGCTACAGCGTGCGCTAGAGTGGGGATGGGAGCAGCACCGGCCTCGGCCTGTCGCCGAGGGCCCGAGGAGGCAACCATGGCCGAGCCCAGCGACCGCCCGCATCCCGGACCGCAGACGAGCGGCAGCCCCGAGCGCCCGCCGCAGCAGCTCGTGGGGCCGCACCTGGTGTTCGACCTCGCTGCCGAGAGCGCGCAGATCCGCTACGAGCGCGGCTACCGCGAGGGCGACCGCAACGCCAACACGCTGGTGAAGACCGACGGCCTGCGGGTCGTGCTCACGGCTCTACGCAAGGGCACGCGGCTGCAGGAGCACGTGGCGCCAGGCTGGACCAGCGTGCACGCGCTGGAGGGCCGCCTACGCCTGCGCTTCCCCGACCAGACCGTCGAGCTGCCGGCGGGCCATCTGCTCGCCCTGGCGCCGCGACTGCCCCACGACGTCGAGGCGCTGGAGGACAGCGTCTTCCTGCTGACGATCGCCACCGCCGACTGAAGCCGCGGCAGGTGAGTCGAGCTGCCGCTCGCTCAGGAGGCGGTCGCGCCCGCGCGCGGCTGGGCGAGCTTGAGCCGTGCGCTCTGCACCGCGCGGAGGATGTCCTGGTAGCCCGCGCAGCGGCAGTAGTTGCCGGCGAGATAGTGCTTCGTCTCTTCCTCGTCGGCGTCGGGCAGCTCCTCCAGCAGCGCTTTCACCGCCAGGATATAGCCCGGGGTGCAGTAGCCGCACTGGAAGGCGCGCTCCTCGAGGAACGCCTCCTGTACCGGGTGCAGCCGCGGCCCCTGGCTCAGCCCCTCGATGGTCTCGATGCGCGCGCCGTCGAGCCGGGCGGCCAGGGTGAGACACGACGCTGTTGGGGCGCCATTCACCAGCACCGTGCACGAGCCGCACACCCCCGTGCCGCAGCCCTCGCGCACCCCGTACAGCTTGAGCTGCTCGCGCAGCACGTCCGACAGCAGCCAGTGGTCCTCGACCGTGAGCTGGCGCGGCGCGCCGTTCACCGTCAGCGTGATGGTTCGCTTCACTCTCGGTTCTCCCTCGCCCGCGGGGCTTACTCGGGCACCTCGGTCGCCCCGGCGTTCTCCACTGCCGCCGGCTGCCGCGCGGCGGGCGGCGCGACCTCTGCGCCGTGTGCACGGGCACGCTCGTGCAGCGCCCGCAGCACCTTCTCGGGGGTGATCGGCAGGTCGCGGATGCGCACGCCGCAGGCGTTGTAGATCGCGTTGGCGATCGTCGGCTGCACCGAGAGCGTGCCCGACTCGCCCACGCCCTTCGCGCCGAACGGGCCGTCGGGATGCGGCACCGCCACGCTGACCGATTCGAGCTGCGGCGGCACGTCCTTCAGCGACGGCAGCTGGTACTCCAGCAGTGAGGCGTTGGTCACCTGGCCCTGCTCCACGTTCATCCACTCGAAGAATGTCAGGCCGAGGGTGAGGATGGCGGCGCCCGCGATCTGCTGCTCGCAGTGGTGCGGGTTCACCTCGCGGCCGACATCGGCCGCCGCCACGAACTTCAGCACCTGCACCTGGCCGGTGTCGGTGTCCACCTCGACCTCGGCGGCCGTGGCGCCCGAGAACCAGAACTCGGTGGCTTTCTTGCTCTGGCCCGTCTCGTGGTCGAGCGGGTCGGCGATCGTCTTGAACACGTGCTCGCCGACCAGCGTGGTGCCCAGCGCGCCCAGCTTGGCCGCGAACACTTGCGGGATGGTGAGCCCGCGCTCCTCCGCCCCGCGCACGTAGATGCGCTCGTCGCGCAGCACCAGGTCCGCGGGGTTCGCCTCCAACACCTCGGCCGCGGCGGCTAGCAACTGGTCGCGGATCTGCTTCGCCGCGCCGCGGATGGCGTTCCCCATGTGGTACGTCGAGCGGCTGCCCGCCGTGATCGTGTCGTACGGCGTGACATCGGTGTCCGGCAGGTGCACGCGGACCTTGGTGATGGGCACCCCGAGCTCCTCGGCGGCGATCTGCGCCAGCGCGGTCTCCGAGCCCTGGCCCATCTCCACCGTGCTCGACAGCACGGTGACGCTGCCATCGGCGTTCATCTGCACCACCGCGCTGGAGATCGACGGCGTGAGCACCGCCTTCACGCCGCAGGCCACCGCCTTGCCCCGCACGCGCCCGCTGCCCGGGGGCACGCGCTGCGGCCGCGGCGGCGTATAGCCGATCGCCTCGGCCACCTTGCGCAGCGACGCCTTCACGCCGATCGAGACCATCGGCGTGCCGGTGGCGAACTCGTCGCCCTCGTCCAGCGCGTGGCGCAGGCGGAACTCCAAGGGGTCGATACCCAGCGCGTGCGCCGCGGTGTCCATCATGGACTCATACGCCCACACCACCTGCGGCACGCCGAAGCCGCGGAACGCGCCCGCCGGCACGTTGTTGGTGTACACGCAGTAGGCGTCGATCTTGACGTTCGGGAACTTGTACGGCCCCGCCGAGGTGTAGCCCGACTTGTGCACCACGCGTGGGCCGATCTCGGCATAGGCGCCGGTGTTCCACCAATTCTCGGCTTCCACGGCCACGATGTCGCCGTGCTTGGTCACGCCCAGCTTGTAGCGCGCCACCACCTGATGCTTGGTGATGATGTGGAACTCCTCCGAGCGCGACAGCATGATGCGCACGGGCCGCCGCGTGATGTAGGCCAGGTAGGCGGCGATCGGTTCCAGCTTGGCGTACAGCTTCGAGCCGTAGCCGGCGCCGAGGTACGGCACGATCACGCGCACGCGGTTGAGCGGCACCCCAAAGATGCCCGCGGTGGACACGCGCACGAACGAGGGGCTCTGCGTGGCCGTCCAGAGGGTGATGCGGTCGTCCTCGTCGATGTACGCCAGCGTGACGTGCGGCTCCAGCGGGGCGTGCTGGGCGGGCGGCGAGGTGAAGATGTCCTCGAAGATGTAGTCGGCGCGGGCGAAGGCGGCGTCGACGTCGCCCTTGCGCACCTTCTGGTGGTAGCAGATGTTGGTGCCGCCCGCCTCGGCGACGTGGGCCATGTCGGCGAACGCCCGCGAGGGGCGCAGCACCTCGTGCACCAGCGGCGCGCCGGGCTTACAGGCCTCCACCGGGTCGAACACCGCCGGCAGCGGCTCGTACTCCACCTCGACCAGCTCGCGGGCCTCCTCGGCCGCCTCGCGGCTCTCTGCCACCACCGCGGCCACCGGGTCGCCGATGTGGCGCGCCTTGTCCAGCGCCAGGATGCCCTGGTCCTTGAACACCGGCCCGACCCACGGATCGACGACGCCAGGGGTGTTGAGGATGTCGGTGCCGCTGACCACGGCCACCACGCCCGGCACGCGCTCGGCGCGGTGCTTGTCCACGCGCACGATGCGGGCGTGCGGGTGGGGGCTGCGCACCAGCACCGCGTGGAGCATGCCGGGCAGCTCGATGTCGCCGGTGTAGATCGGGCGGCCAGTGACCTTCTTCAGGCCGTCTAGCCGCGGCACGCGCTTGCCGATGACGCTGTACTCGAGATCGATCGCCATAGTGGCTCTCCGTCGCGCGCGCCCGCTGATGGCGTCGGGCGCGTGTCGCTCGGGTGTAGCCGCCCCGGGCCGCTAGCCGCGGGGCGCCTGGGCGCGCGCCTGCGCGGCGCGGATGGCGCGCCCGACGAACAGCCGGGCCATCTCGCGCTTGTACCAGGCCGAGCCGCGGATGTCGTCCGTCGGGTCGATCTGCTCGTCGACCAAGGCTTGCACCTCGCCGATCAGCCGGTCGGTGAGCCGCTGGCCGCGCACCAGCTCGTTCACGCCCCGCAGCAGCACTGGCCGGCTGGCCACGGAAGTGAGCACCACGCGCAGGTCGTCCACGCTGCCGTCGGGGCCCGGGGTGAGCGCCGCCGCCACGCCGAGGCACGGCCAGTCCATCGCCGACAGCGACTGATACTTGAGGTATACCGCGCCGGTGCCCGGGGGCGGGTCGGGCACGATCACCTCGGCCACGATCTCGCCGGGCTCCAGCGCGGTGGTGTAGATGTCCAGGAAGAAATCCTCCAACGGCAGCTCGCGCGCACCACCCTGGCGCACTAGCCGCGCCCGCGCCCGCAGGGCGATCAGCGGCGCCGGCGGGTCGAGGCGGTAATCGCCGTGCGCCAGGTTGCCGCCCACGGTGGCGGCGTGGCGCACGCGGACGTTGCCCACCTCGCGATAGGTCTCGGCCAGGACTGGCACGTGCTGGCGGACCAGCGGCGAGCGCTCCATCGTCCAGTGCGTCACCAGCGCGCCGATGCGCAGCCCGACGCCCGGCTCGTGGCGCAGGTAGTCAAGCCCCCGGATGGTCTTCAGGTCGATCAGGTAGCCCGGCTGGTAGAAACGCTCGCGCAGGTAGATCAGCAGGGCCGTGCCGCCCGCGATGAAACTGGCGTCGCCCTCGTGCTCCAGGTACAGCGCCGATGCCTCTTCGAGCGTCGTGGGCTGGAGCAGGTCCAGCTGGTGAATGGTCATGCACCCACCTCGGGGGAAAGGTCGCGCCAGGGCGCCGCACCCAGGGGTGCTGTCGACCGGGCCGAGACGACGGGTTGGCGCGGCACTTCCCGAGTATAGATGTCAGCCGGGCGGGCGTCAAACACCCAGGTCCGTGCTAGCCCGGGGCGCGCCCGGGGGAGGCGAACGCCGGAGGCAGATACAGCAGGCGTCGTCCCGCCGCGACGAGTGGCCCTCTACCCCGTCGGGTGGGGCCCCTGGAGCGGATAAGCTTCCCACGGAGTACCATTAAGGCCGTGATCTCCTCTCTCGACCTCTGCGGGAGGCCATGGCAGCGAGCGGGTGGGACAACGGGCGGGAGGGGGCCACTAGCTCCCAGGGCGCACGGCGCGCAGCGTTCTTGAGGTGGTTGCGGCGCGGGCGAGGCCCGAGTCTCACCGGGGGCGGCTTCGAGAGCACACGCTATCTGGCGAAATGGCTGCTGCTCGGTGGGGCCATCGGGGTAGTCGCGGGACTAGGGGCCATCGCGTTCTACGTCGCGATCGAGCGAGTCACGGCGCTGTGCTTGGGAACGATGGTCGGCTATGGCCCCCCTGCTCCACGCGGGGAAGGGGTGCCTGCCCTGCTCCCCATGCAACGACCATGGCTGCTACCCGTGGTCACCACGATTGGCGGCCTGCTGGCGGGCCTGCTCGTGTTCACGTGTGCGCCCGAGGCCGAGGGCCATGGTACTGACGCGGCCATCGCCGCCATCCACTTTAACCAGGGGCGTATACGCGCTCGCATCCCGCCTATCAAGCTGGTCGCTTCGGCCATCACCATTGGCAGCGGCGGCTCGGGGGGCCGGGAGGGGCCCGCCGCGCAGATCTCGGCGGGTTTCGGCGCCCTGCTCGGCCAGTGGCTCCAGCTCACGCCCCAGGATCGTCGGATCGCGGTAGCGGCGGGTATGGGCGCGGGGATCGGTGCCATCTTCCGGGCACCGCTCGGCGGCGCCGTCATGGCTGCCGAAATCCTCTACCTGCACGATCTCGAGGTCGAGGCCCTCATCCCAGCGCTCATTGCCGCGATCACGGGCTACACCGTCTACGGTGCTTTCTTCGGGTTCACGCCCATCTTCGGCGCGCAGCCGGACTTGGCGCTGGGCGCGCCTATCCAGTTGGGGTACTACGCGCTGCTGGGAGCGCTGGCCGGGCTGGGGGGTGTGCTGTACGCGCGCGTCTTCTACGGCACCACTGCGCTATTCCAGCGCCTGCCGCTGCCGCGGGTGCTGAAGCCCGCCCTGGGCGGCCTGCTGATCGGGTTGCTTGGTCTCCCGCTCCCCGCCGTGTTGCACATGGGGTACGGCTGGGTGCAGCTCGCGATGGCGGATACCCTGTTGACGTTGCCGCTCTGGCTCGTGCTGCTGCTCCCGTTCGGGAAGCTCCTGGCCACCTCGCTCTCCATCGGCTCGGGGGGATCGGGGGGGATCTTCGGGCCAGGCATGGTGATCGGTGGCATGCTCGGCGCCGCGCTGTGGCGGCTCGCGCATGGCGTGCTGCCACAGGTGCCGGACAGCCCAGCACCGTTCGTGATCGTGGGCTGATGGCCCTATTTGGGGGGATCGCCCATGCACCGCTGGCGGTCATGTTGATGGTCGCCGAGATGACGGGCAACTTATCGTTGCTAGCGCCCGCGATGATCGCGGTTGGCATCTCGACCGCCCTGGTGGGCAATGAGACGATCTATCGCAGCCAGCTCCCCGATCGCTCCCGCTCGCCCGTTCATCGGCACCGGTTCGGGTTCCCCTTGCTGGCGACGCTGTCCGTGCGCGACGCCATGGAACCGCCCGTCCCCACCATTCCCTCCACGACACTGGTCGGCGCGGCCAAGCGGCTGCTGGCCGACGAGGCCGATGGGGCGATCGTGTTGGATCCGGAGGGCCGGTTCGTGGGCGTGCTGCGCCCGGCGGACCTGGCGGCGGTTCCCGAGCAGCAGGGCGCTACGCTCGCCGTGAGCGCGCTGCTGCGAGAGCCCGCGCCACCCGTGTTGGACGCCGATACCCCGCTCGACCACGCCCTCGAGCAGCTCGCGCAAGCGGATGTGAGCTGGGCTCCCGTGCTCCAGGCGGAGCGGGTGGTGGGACGGCTGCACCTGCGCGACATCACGGCCGCGTACCGACAGGCGCGACCGCGCGACTGATCCGCGGCCGCTCGCATAGGCTGGCTCGCGTGCTACAATCGGCCCAACGCCTGCACGCGGAGGGGGCTCGTGAGCGACGCCCGGCCGCCAGACCAGCGCGCCGCCCTGCTCACGGTGGTGATCGGCCAGTTCGCCGTGCAGCTGGCCACTATGCCCATCTCGGCGATCCTCCCCACCCTCGCCGATCATTACAGCGCCGACTTCGCGCTCATCTCCTGGGTGCCCGCGGCCTACCTGCTGACGCTCAGCGGCTGCATCCTGGTCGCAGGCCGCCTCGGCGACCTGTACGGCTACCGACGCGTGTACGCTACCGGCCTGGCCCTGTACGCACTCGCCGGCGGTGCGGGCGGCTGGGCCCCAAGCGCCCCACTGCTGATCGGCCTGCGGGTGGTCCAGGGCGTGGGGGGGGCCCTGATGCTGGGCAACGGGCTGGCGATCCTGGCCAACGCCTTCCCCGGCGGCCAGCGTGGCCGCGCCGTGGGCGTCGCGCAGGTCGCCGCCTCGCTCGGCGGCATCGTCGGGGTGGCCTACGGCTTGTTGTTCCTGGGCACACTGGGCTGGCAGTGGCTGTTCTGGGTGTTGTGGCCGCTCGGCGCGCTGGGGCTGGGGTGCGCCCGTGGCCTCGACGACGCGCGCCCGGCCAGCCCCGCGCGCCCCGACATCCTGGGCGCCATGCTGCTGTTCCTGACGATTGCCGTGGGCACGCTGTCGCTCAACCACCTGCACGGCGGCGAAGCGAGCTTCCAGGCGGACGCGACCTACCATATCACCATGCAGGCGCTGGCGCTGCTGCTGCTCGGCGCCTTCGTGCTGGTCGAGCGGCGCCAGCCGCGGCCCCTGCTGCGCTTCGCCGACCTCCGCGCGCGCGACTTCAACGCGCTGGCTCTCTCCAACCTGCTCATGCACATGACGATGATGGCCTCGATCTTCACCACGCCGTTCCTGATCGAGCGGGCGTTCGGGCTGCCCAAGCCGTTCACCAGCGCCCTACTGCTCGCCTTGCAGCTGACCTGGGTGCTCATGGCCTACGCCAGCGGCTGGCTGTACGACCGCTTCCGCGCGCGCTGGCTGGTACCGGGAGGCATGGCGCTGATCGCCCTGGGGCTGCTGGGCATGGGCCTGCTGGCCGACCACGGCTACGCCGCGCTGGTGGCCAGCTCGCTGGTCCTGGGCGTGGGCACCGGCCTGTACATGACGGCCAACAACACGCTCGCTGTGAGCCTGCTGCCCGCCAGCCAGCGCGGGCTGGCCTCGGGCATCCTGGAGACGACGCGCCAGCTCGGCCACACGTTCGGCGTGGCCATCCCCGTGGCCCTCATGGGGCCGGTGGTCAGTGCGGCCGCGCGCGGGGACGCCGGGCTCGGCTTCCTGCAGGGGTTCCAGACGGTGAGTCTCGCCATGGCCGCCCTGTGCACGGTCGGGGTTGGGCTGTCGCTGCTGCCGCTGCTGGGCGGCGGGCCGCCCGCGCCGCGCCGCGCCCCCAGCCCGGCCCCGCTGGCCGGCGGCGAGCGCTAGCGCCGGGCGCGGCTCCCGATGCTGCCCCCCGCCGGGCCCGCCCCGCGCGTCGCCGTGCGCCCGCTGGCCTGCCGCCCCACCGCGCGGCCCGATCGCTGGCGCTGCGCCTGGGAGATCGCCAACGCCGGCGGCCAGCCGCTATGGCTCGTCGCCGCCTGGTTGCCCCACGGCCGCTTCCGTGCGCCGGAGCGTGTCTATCGTCCGCCGCGTGCGCTGCCGCCCGGGGCGATCACGCGCCTTGCACGCGTGGTATCCTGCGAGGGCAGGGTAGAGGAGGTGGTCGAGAACGCCTTCCTGATCCTACGAGTCGCCACGGCGGACGGCCGGCCCTGGCGGGTGCTGGCGCGGCTGACCATCCGCTTCGACGCGGCGGGCCGGCCCAGCCAGCACTTGGCCCTGCTCACCTGCCAGCCCGTGGGATTCGCCCAGCACCGCACGCTAGAGGAGCACGACGATGCCGATGACCGAGCGTGATCGCTACGTGATGAACCGCATGCGCGGCTGATTCCGCAACTGAAGCGGAGACTTCGAGGAGACCACGGGTATGGTCTCGAGCGCGTTGAACCTGGAGCTCGAGGAGCTGCTAGCGCTCCTCGAACGCTGCCGGCGCGAGTACGCCGCCGATCCCGAGTATCAGCAGCTGCGCGCCGCGCTGCCTGCCGATTGGCCGCTGTAGCGGTTCCCAGCCGCCTCTTGGCCCCCTGCGCAACAGTTGCCCTCGGCCCACCGAGTCGGTAGATTCGCGCTACCAGCGTGGCAGCGCGCGCCGCGGCCGCTGCGGTCGGGGCGGGCGAGCACCACGGATGGGATCGCCATCGGGGAGGGAGGCTGTGTTCAAGTCGCGTCTCGTCTTCCTGCTGCTGCCGGCGCTACTAGTATTCGGCCTCGGCATCGCACCTGCGGGAGCGCGCGCTCCCCAGGAACCTGCTGGGCGAGTGGTGGCCCATGGTGTGGAGACGGCCCCGCTGCCCCAGCTTCGCGTCGTGCGGACCGGCCTGATCCCCATCATTCCCTCGGCGACGATCTTCGTCGCGTTGGACAAGGGGTACTTCGCGGCGGAGGGCATCGACCTGCAGTGGGAGCCGGTTACGGTCACCACCGATGCGATGGTGCAGGTAGGGGCGGGCAACCTCGACGTGGCCCTGGCCACGATCAGTGCGGCCGTGCTCAACAGCATCTACCGCGGCGTGGACATCAAGATCATCGCGGGCAACCACGGCAACCCGCCTTCGGGGATCGGCGGCGACCCGATGATCGTGCGCAAGGACCTGTACGATAGCGGGGCGGTAGTCGATGCCAGCGGGCTACGGGGCCGCAAGGTGGGGGGCAACGCGCTCGGCACCTTCACCGAATATGCGATCGACGGCGCGATGCGCACCGCCGGGCTCACGGTCAGCGACGTCGACTTCCAGGCGCTACCCTTCCCCGACATTCCCAACGCACTGGCGAACCGTGCGCTCGATGCCGCGTTCGTGCCGGAGCCTTGGGCCACCCAGGCCATCGAGCGCGGCTACGCGGCGCTGATCGTGCCCGAGTTCCTGCGCGGCGCCCAGATCACCATTCTGATGGCCGGCCCCACGCTGCTGCGCGATCGCGCGCTGTCCGAGGCGTTCATGCGCGCGTTCCTGCGCAGCCTCCGCGACCTCAATACCGAGGGCTGGACCTCGCCCGCCAACGCCGCCATCATCGAGAAGTACACGCGCGTGCCGGCCGCCACGGTGCAGCGCATCATCCCGCAGTACGCGGATCCCGAGGGCCGCATCAACTGGGAGTCGCTGATGGACCAGCAGCGCTTCTATATCGAGCGCGGCCGGACCGACTTCCGCGAGCCGTTGGACCTCACGCGCTATGCGGACGACGGCCCGCGCCAAGCCGCCCTGGCCGCTAGCCGCTAGGCCCGCCGCGACCGCCCCTGGGCATGGGGGGCCATCACCGGCTCGGCGGCTTCCGCCCCGCTGGGCGGCCCCCGCCCCTTAGGGGCGCGCCCCCTCGGGCAGGCGCACGCGCGGGCGCGTCAGGTGCAGCGGCCCGGCCCCAGGCCAGAACTCGCGCCGGCCGGTGATCGCTTGCACATGACCGTCCCACTCCAGGGTGAACGCTGTCACGCCCAGCTTGACCGCCGCGCGAATGCGCGCCTGCCACTCGGGGGTGGTGGCCAACCGCGCGATCGCCTCGATCTGCCGCGCGCCGTGACCGACGTCTTGCTCGGCGTGGAGGCGGTACGTCTCCGCGGCACGCGGCGAGAAGCCATAGTAACCTGTTAGCTCGCGATACACCTGCGCCGCCACGCCATCCGGCCCGCCGTGCTGCGCCTCGACCAGGCTGAGCATGGCGATGCCCTCCAGTGCCGAGCGCCGTTGGCAGCCGCCGATGATCATCTCGATAGCCGCCATGGTGCCGGGCGTCGGCTCAGCCTGGTCGGCCTCCTCGCGCGAGATGCCGCCCTCTTCGAGGAACTGGAGCACGATGTCTACATGCGTGCGATCGCCGCCCAGCTCCTCCACGAAGTTCTCCAGCACCACGTCCATCAGCTCGTACTGGCGCTCCTGGATCGCGTTGATGGCGATGTAGCCGAAGAAGATCGGGTTGGTGCGCACGCGCAGGTAGTGCTGCACCTCGCCGAGAAGGATCTCCTCGCGCGTCCAGCGGTGCTGGATGATGCCCTGGAACCACGGGTGCTGGAGCATCGGCACCTCGTGGGCGTACTGCCACAGCTCGGCGATGAACGCGTCCGGCGCGAGCATCTGCGACCTCCTCTCGCGCACTAGCCGCTGCTATAGCGGTACCTTACCGCGCCGGCCGCCCGCGCGACGACCCCCAGCCTCGCCTGCGGCCAGCCGCGAGGTGCGTCAGGCGGCGTTCGGCTCGCGCGCCAGCAGGTTGATCAGCTCGCTCGCCTGCCGCCGCGTAAGGGCTTCCAGCCGCGCGGCGCCCACGCGGGCGCAGGCCCATGCCGCGTCGCGGCCCGTCCGCCGCAAGTGCGCCTGGATGGCGCGGAGTTGGCCCTCGGTGGCCAGCGCGCCAGCGGGCGGCGCCGGGGCCGGCCGGGGCCCGGGGGCTGCCCGCGCCTGGGCCTCGAACTGGGCCGCGGCCGCCTGGAGCGCCAGCTCGCCCTCCAGCTCCTCGGCCGACACCTCGCCGCCCCCGACCAGATCGGCCACCGCGCGGTTCTTGGCCCGCGTGTGGGCCACCGCGCGCACGTCGTGGTCCGGGTGCGCGAAGCGGCGCTCGTTGGAGGCGCAGGCGCCCACCGCGTCGGCGTAGCGGCCGTTGGGTGCGATGGCCCGCACCGCCACCTCCCAGACGAAGTAGCGCTCGTTCGGCCCCGGCCCCACGCACTCGCGCCGCTCCTCGCGCAGCAGCTGGTCGGAGATGCCGAACGCGGCGGCGATCTTGCGCCAGCCCGACTTCTTGATGCGCGCGCGGCCCTGAACCTCCTGGTAGTCATCCAGCGTCAGCAGGCTGCGCTTCAGTTCCTGAAACTGCGCCCAGGCGGCCAGCACTTCCTCCGGTGACGCGACCGGCCGCAGCACGCCGCTCGGGGCGCCGTCGGCCACGGCCAGGGCGGTGCCAGCGGGGGGGCTAACCGAGTGCGCTTCGACTCGCTCCATCTCCTCCATCACTCACTCCACTCCGCGCGCAGCGGCTGCCCCAATTATAGCACATATGTTCTACTACACCACGCGCCGTCGGCCCCCGCGGGCTAGCGCAGCAGCCGCTGGGCGTTCTGGTACTCGATCAGCGCCCGCTGCGCTGCCGTCAGTGGCAGCGCATCCAGCACCCGCACCGTGCGGTCGATGTCCCCGATCGCGAACGGGTAGTCGCTGCCCAGCAGCATGCGCTCGGCCCCCACCGTCTCCAGCGTGCAGCGCAGCGCGGGCAGGTGGTAGTTGGCGTTGTCGTAGTAGAAGCGGCGCAAGTACTCCGATGGCGGCCGCGCGATGTGGCGGCGCGCCTCGGGCCGCGTGCGGAACGAGGTGTCGAGCCGGTCCCACTGGAACGGCAGGTAGCCGCCGGCGTGGCAGAGGATCGGCTGCAAGTTGGGGCAGCGGTCGCATGTCCCACTGTAGATCAGGCGCAGCGCCGCCAGGCAGGTGTCCAGCAGGTAGCCGACCGCCGCTGCCAGGTCGTACTCTTGCATCGCCTCGATCCCACACGGCGTCATCGGGTGGATGAATAGCGCGAGGTGGCGACGATCAATCTCGTCGAACACGGGGGCGAAGGCGGGCGTGTCGAGCGGCTGCTGGAGCACGTTGCCGCCGATGGCCACCCCGTGCAGGCCCAGCTGGTCGATGCCCCGCGCCAGCTCGTCCAGCGCGGCGTCGACGTGCGGCAGCGGCAGGTGCACGTAGCCCTTGAAGCGGTCGGGGTAGCGGCGGCACGCCTCGGCGGTGCCGTCGTTCGCCGCCTGGGCCATCGCCACGGCCGTGGCGCGGTCGGCGTGGTAGGTCTGCGGGATCGATACCGACAGCACCATCAGGTCCACCCCGGCCCGCGCCATATCCTCCAGGCGCGCGTCGAGCTCGTACATCTTCGGGTCGACACCGACCTTGGTCGTCAGAATGCGGTGGATGCCCGCCTCGACGCTGTCAGCGGGCCGCGCATAGGCGGCGGTGGCCACCGCCAGGTACTCGCGCGGGAAGTAGTGGCCGTGGACATCGATGCGCATCGCCGTCGTCCTCTCTCGGGCTCGCCGGGCTTCCCCGTGTTGTAGCACGGCGGGCGATTGCCCGGCGGCTCGCCCCAGGGCATAATCCGTCGCCCTACTGCGGCCGCGCTGCCGGCCCGGCGGGCTGGGGGTAGGCATGAATCCCGGACTGCGCGCCGCGCTCGACGTGCTCCAGGCACACGACCAGCTCTGCCTCGTCGACGATGAGATCGACCCGCGCTATATCTCCTCGCTGGTGGCGCGCGCCGGCCGCGCCGTGGTGTTCCGCCGCGTGCGCGGCTACACGCTGCCCGTGGTCAGCGGCCTGCTGGCCGACCGGCGCCGTGTCGCCCTGTGCCTGGGCATGGAGGGCGCGGAGACCGCCCAGCGCCTGCGCCGCGCCCTCGACCATCCGATCCCGCCGGTCATCGTCAGCGAGAGTCCGGTGAAGGCGGTGGTGCTGGTGGGCGACGCGGTGGATCTCAGCCAGTTGCCCATCCCCGTCATGGCCGAGCGCGACGGCGGGCCGTTCATCGCCTCGGCGGTGGCGGTGGCCGAGCATCCCGAGCTGGGCCGCAACGCGGGCATCTACCGCCTGATGTACCGTGACCGCCACACGCTGGGCATCGACATCGTGACGCCCAACAACCTGCGCGCGCTATACGAGGAGGCGAACGCCCGCGGCGAGCCGCTGCCGCTGTCCATCGCCATCGGCGCCGCGCCGATCGAGATGCTGGCGGCTACCTACAAGGCTGCGGCGGGCATCGACGAGCTGGCGATCGCCGGCGGGCTGCGCGGCGAGCCGCTGGCGCTGGTGCCCGGCGAGACGATCCCGGTCGCCGGCCTCGCCAACGCCGAGATCCTTCTCGAGGCCGAGCTGCTCCCTGGCGGCCACGTGCATCCCGAGGGCCAGTTCGGCGAGTTCACGCGGCTGATGGGCGGCGTGCACCGCAACCCGCTGGTGCGCGTGCGCGCCATCACCATGCGCCGCGACGCGCTGTTCTACGCGCTGCAGATGCCCTGGGAGAACATCTACCTCGGCGCGCCGGTGTACGAGGCGGCCGCCTACCGCGTGCTGCACGAGGCGGGCGTGCGCGTCACGGCGGTGAACATCACACCCGGCGGCTGCTGCCACTGGCACGTGGTGGCAGCGATCCGGGCCGCGCCGGGCGACGGCAAGAACGCGCTCGCCGCGCTGCTCTCGGTGGCCGACTTCAAGCACGCCATCGTCACCGACGACGATATCGACATCTTCGATCCGGTCGAGGTGGAGTGGGCGGTGGCCACGCGCGTGCAGGCGGACCGCGACGTGTTGATCATCAGCGGCGCCCGCGCGAAGCCGCTGGACCCCTCGCTGCCCCCGACCGGCGGCCCGGTGGTGACGGCGAAGATGGGCATCGACGCCACCATCCCGCCCGGCGTGCCACGCGCGCGCTACACGCGCATCACCTACCCGTTCCGGGACCGCGTGGGAGCCGACGGCACCGCGCCGCCGTCCGTGGCCACCACCAGCGACGCAGCGGTCGCCCGCGCGGCGGTGCTGGACGCGCTGGCCGCCGGGCCGCACTTTTACGTCGAGCTGCTGGCTGCCCTGCCGCACGTCGAGTACCGCACGCTGGTGCGCGTGATCGGGGAGCTAGAGGCCGAGGGGGTGCTCGGGCGCGACGGCGAGGGGCGGCTCACGCGCGCGGGCGCTCTAGACTAGCCCACGGGGTGGCACACCACGCCCCAGCTCTGGCCCTGCTGCCCGCTCCCGTCAACAGCGGGCCCGTTCTTCAGGCGGCGGCGCCGGCGTGGCCGAGGGCCCTACGGTTGGCCCTGCGCCCAGTTGCGGATGACGCCCTGGATGTTCAGTGGCAGCCAGGCGTCGAACTGCGCCCAGCTCCCGTAGCGCGGGGCGAGCGCGGCGCGCACCGCCGCGACCATCGCCTCGGAGTTGTCGGGCAGGCCCTGCGCCCGCGCCGCGCGGATCGCCGCCACGAGGTCCTCGGTGTACTCGCGGACCTCGCGCACGGTGTCGCGGGTGCCGAGCGGGCCGTGGCCGGGCGCCAGGATGTCGAAGTCGAGGTGCTCCTCGATCCAGCGCAGCGACGCGATCCACTCTTGCGTGTAGCTGTCGGGCAGGTCGCGGAAATGCACCGTGCGCACGGGGATGAAGTCGACGGCGAACAGCAACCGCCGAGCCGGATACAGCAGCACCAGGCTGTTGTCCGAGTGGTTGCGGCCCGTGTAGATCAGCTCGACGCGCGTGCTGCCCAGCGTTAGCTCTAGGCGGTCGTCCACGAGGATGGTGGGCACGGGCGAGTCCGGGTCGTTGCGGGCGGCGATCTTGGGCGCCGCCAGGCGGTGCGCGACGAACTCCGCCGTGTCGGCGAACACCGCGCCGCCCTTGTTGTGGTCCTCGTGGTCGTGGCTGTACACGACGTAGCGCACGGGCCGGTCGGTCACCGTGGCGATGGCGGCGCGGTACATCTGGGGCGAGCGCGGCACGACCAGCCCGCATGGGTCCGTGGCGATCACGCCCGCGTCGGTGACGATGAAGATGGCGTTGTGGCCGATGATGCGCCACTGGTAGACATCTTCGGCGATACGCTGGAGTTCGGCGACCGACGGCGGCGCCGTGGCGGGGATCTGGGCATGAGCCGTGGGAGCCGCCCGCCGCGTCCCCTCGGCGACTAGGGCGGCGCCAGCGACTGCGGCCCCGTGTAGTAGGCCGCGGCGGCTGATCCGTGGGCCGTGACAGCACTGCATGTTTTGCCTCCCGACAGGCGGCTCGGCGCCCGCGCGTACCGGCGATACGCGGCCGGGTTACAGCGCCGCTCAGTCGGTGACGCGCAGGCGCTCCAGCTCGCGGCTCGGCGCCCGCAGCGCAAAGGCCACCCGCGCCAGCAGGGCCCCCGCGATGGTCGTCAGCGCGATCATGGTCACCGCCAGCGCGTAGCCCTCGGCACTCAGCACGCCCCGCGCCAGCAGGTTCACGGCGAGCACCAGGTCCACCGCGCCCCGCGGTACCAGCAGCGTGCCCAGGCGCAGGCCGTGGCGGCCCCAGGGCAGGCCGCCGAGCACCTTGCCGATGATCGCTGCCACGGCGAACAGTACCCCTGCGGGCGAGAGCAACCGCAGGTCCATCATTGCGCCGGCGAGCGCGAAGTACGCCGCCTCGAAGGGGAAGAACACCTCGAAGAACGGGTTGGTCGTGTCCTCGCCGTCCGGGAAGAACAGGGGCTTGGAGCCGATGCCCCAGCCCAGCGCTGCCGGCAGCGGCTCGACCCCGAGCAGTTCCGCGAGCCCTACCACGCCGAGCGTGAGGCCGAACCCGATGGCCACCACCACCGGCTGCCGCGGGCTGCTGCTCCACAGTAGCGTGCCCAGCCGCCGCAGCACCGGCCGCAGTGGGCCCTCGGCCAGCGCGATCATGCCGGCCAGGTACCCCAGCGTCTTGGCGAAGTGCACCAGCGCGTCGCTTTGCGCGTGTTCGACGGTGGCGAGCGGGATCAAGGCGATCAAGACCAGATCCACCAGCAGCGCGGCCATGAGCGCCTCGCGCGTGAGCGGGTGCCGCAGCTGGCCGAGGGACTGGACCACCGCCAGCAACACCGGAATGGCCGAGGCGGCAGAGAGGAGCACGAGCCCGAACCGCTCCCGCGGCCCGAACGCGCCCAGCAGGCCCCACTCCAGTAGCGCCCCGGTGAGCCCGGCCGACAGCGCGGCGCCCCCCAGCCCCACGCCCGCCGCGCCGAGCAGCTGGCGCCCCTGGCGCAGCATCGCCACCTCCAGCTCGATACCCGCGCCCCACATCAGGAGTACCGCGCCCATCACGCGGAAGGTATGCAGCGGCTCCGGCGGCAGGGGGGAGCCACCGGGCCATAGCAGGTTGTGTCCTAGCACGCCACCGTGGCCGACGAGCGCCCCGAGCATCAGTGCGACGAGCGGTCCCGGCACGACCCGCAGGCGGTGAGCGAGCACATAGCTGAGGCCGCCCGCGATGAGCAGCAGCGCGAGCGACAACACCGCCGGCCTACCAGCCCGGCTCGGCGGTCGGGCGGAGGACCGCCGCGTCGTGCCAGCCAATAGAGTGTGGCGGCGCGCCGACGAATGGACGGTGCCCTAGGCCACGACCACAGCGGTAGCGATCCACGCGGCCCTGTGCCACTCCAGGCTCCACCAGAGAGGGATTCAGCTCGTCTTCGTGTCCCCCGGCGCGGGGTCGCGGTCGGTGGCGGGCGCGCGGCCCGGCGCGGCGCCAGGATGTCTTGTGGCCGGAAGGCCCCTGCCGCCGTTCGCGACGGTGCCCCGTGGCGGCCAGTGGCGCTAGGCCGTGACACCGGTCGGGCGGCCCGAGGCGCTCGCCGTGCGGGCCTCCGGGCTAGCGGCGGCCAGCGCGGCCTCGTGGGCCGCCAGGATCTCCTCCTCCGACTTGGCGAAGTCGAGCGGCGCGTTGAACGGTTGCGGCCACTGGATCCCCGTGTCCCAGAACACCTCGACCGGGTTGCCGTCCGGGTCGTAGAAGTACAGCCCGAGCGCGATGCCGTGGGTGGTTTGGCGCTGGATCGGCACGCCCTCGGCCACGATGCGCTGGTAATACTCGCGCAGATCGGCTAGCGAGGGGACACGGAAGCTGATCTGTTGGACCACCGCCGTGCCCGGCGGCGCCTCGCGGCCGGCGATCAGCGCCAGCTCGTGGTGCTCGCGCTCGGGCTGCGCGCTCAGGAACACGATCCACTCGTTCTCGTCGGTCACGTGCAGCCCGAGGATCCGCGAGTAGAACTCCTTGGAGCGCTGGAGGTCGCGCACGAAGATTCCGACGTGGCTGAGGCCCAGGACACGCGGCATGATCGCTCTCCCCTCGGTCGCGGCGTGCGCCGCGGCATCTGCGCGATTGTACCCTGCCACGCTAGGCCGCGCCGGCCGCCTGCCTCTTCCAGGCCGCGGCGCGTGCCAGCAACTCGCTGGCATTGCGGCGCGCGGTCTCGCTCGTGCCGCCGAGCATCGCGGCGATCTCCTCGACCCGCTCGGCCGCGCTCAGCACGCGTGCCATCGTTTCCGTGCGCCCCGCGCGCTCGTGCTTGCTGACCAGCACGTGATGGTCGCCGAACGCCGCGAGCTGTGGCAGGTGGGTGACGCACAGGATCTGGTGGCGGCGGGCCAGGGTGGCCAGCTTCTGGGCGAGCACGTGGCCCAGCCGGCCGCCTACCCCGACATCGACCTCGTCGAAGATCAGCGTTGGCCGCACGTCCACCTCGGCCAAGATCGTCTTCAGCGCCAGCAGGATGCGCGCCAGCTCGCCACCGCTGGCCACGCGCGCCAGCGGTTTGGGCTCCTCGCCAGCGTTGGCCGCCAGCAGGAACTCGACGCGGTCCACGCCGCTCTGGTCGTAGGCCAGCCGCCGCCCGCCCACCGGCACGCCGCGCTCGCTCTCGGCGTGGCTGAACTGCACGCGGAAGCGCGCGCCGGCCATGCGCAGGTCGGCTAGCTCGCGCTCGACCGCCACGGCGAGGGCGCGTGCGGCCGCCTGGCGCCGCTCGCTGAGTGCCGCGGCGCGCGCGCCCACCTCCTCCACCAGCGCGGCCTCCCGCGCCTCCAGCTCGGCCACGTGCTCCTCGTGGTGCTCCAGCTGGTCGAGCTTGGCGCGCGCCTCGGCGAGATAGGCGAGCACCGCCTCGGTGCTGCCGCCGTACTTGCGGTGCAGCTCGCGCAACGTGTGCAACCGCTCCTCGATGGCCTGCAGCGCCGCCGGGTCGCTCTCGATCGCCTCCGCGTAGCGCCGCAGGTCGCGGGCACACTCCTCGGCGCTGGCCAGCGCGGCGTCGAGCGCCTCGCGCAGCGCGCTGACGCGCCGGTCGAGCGCGGCCAGCTCGGCCACGGCGGTGGCCGCGGCCCCCAGTGCATCGAGCGCGGCGCCGCTGTCCCCGTCGCCGCCCTGCAGGGCCGCGTAGGCCCCGAGGGCCAGCGTGCGCAGCCGCTCGGCGTTGCGCAGCCGGTGGCGCTGGGCGAGCAGGTCCTCGACCTCGCCGGGCTGGGGCGCGGCGGCCTCGATCTCGGCGATCTCGTGGCGCAGCAGGCTCGCCTCGCGCGCCAACCGCCGCTGGTCCTCGTCGCGCCGGCGCAGGGCGGCGCGCACCGCGTCCAGCTCCGCCACGCGCGTGGCCAGCTCGGCCCGCAGCTCGGTGGTGCCGGCGTAGCGGTCCAGCAGCGCGAGTTGCTCGCGCACGCGCAGCAGCGACAGGTGCTCGCTCTGGCCGTGGATGTCCACCAGGCACCGCCCGATCTCGCCCAGCGCGCCCAGCAGCACCGCGCGGCCGTTGACGCGGCACAGCGAGCGCCCGCTGCCGCGTACCAGCTCGCGGCTGAGGATCAGCGTGCCGTCCTCCTCGGGAGGGATGTCGAGTGCGGCCAGCGCGGCGCGCAGCGCGTCGTCGGGGGCCGCGGCGGGCATGGCGAACACGCCCTCGATGTACGCGCGCTCGGCGCCGCCACGGATCCAATCCGGGCCGAGCCGGCTGCCGAGCAGCGCGCCGATGGCGTCGATCAGGATCGACTTGCCGGCGCCGGTCTCGCCGGTGAGCACGTTGAGCCCCGGCGCCCAGCGCAGGGTCGCCTGTTCGAGCAGCGCGAAGTTGCGAACCGTCAGCTCCAGCAGCACCGCGGGCTCCTCGCGGTCAGCGCAGCTTGTCGATCAGGGCGCGGTAGAAGGCCGCGCGCGCCCCGCGCCGGGCAAACCGCGTCTGCTCGGCCGCCACGCGCACGGTGGCGGCCTGGCCGTCGTGCAGCGGCACGTCCACATGCCCGTCGCACACGAGCGTCGCCGGGGTCAGCGTGCTCACCCGGATGGTGACTGCCAGATCGGGCGGCAGCACGAGGCTGCGGAGCCCGTGCAGGTGCGGGCAGATGGCGGTCACCACCAGGTTGGGCAGCTCGGGCGCCAGCAGCGGGCCGCCTGCGGCATACGAGTAGGCGGTCGAGCCGGTCGCGGTCGCCACGATCACCCCGTCGGCGGTGTACTGCGCTAGCTCCTGGCCGTCTACCTCCACGGTGGCGTGCAGGCCGCGGCCGGCCGCGCTACGGCTGATCACCACGTCGTTCAGCGCTAGCAGGTCGTCGGCCGCCGGCGGCGGGCTGGTGGAGGCCATCGCCAAGTCGACGGGGAGTGCCCGTGCCGGGGAGGGCGCCGGCACAGTGGTCGCGCGCAGCATGGTACGCGTGTCCAGCCAGTAGTCGCCCTGCAGGTAGGGGTCGAGGCCATCGAACAGCTGCTCGGGGTGCAGCTCGGACAGGAACCCCAGCCGGCCGAGTTTCACGCCCACGATCGGCACCTCGGCGCGTGCCACCCAGCGGGCGACGCGGAGGATGGTGCCGTCACCGCCGAAGGTGATCACCAGGCGCCAGCCGTCGGCCTGTAGCGCCGGCCCCACATCCCACGAGGAGAGCAGCGTGGCGGCGAACCCACGGCCGTCGAGATACGCCACGCAGCGGCGGGCCAGCGGCTCCGCCTCGGGATGCAGCGATTGGTAGACGACCGCCACCCGTTCCACAGGCCCCCCGTGCGCGAGCCACTACGCCCGCGCCGCGCCGGCCGCCGCCTCCGCCAGCGCCGCGGCCACCAGCGGCTCCAGCGCCGCGCTCGTCGTGCCCCCGTCGCTCACCAAGTACGCGAGGAACTCGACGTTGCCGGCCGGTCCGCGCAGCGGCGAGGCGGTTACCCCCCGCACCCCGTAGCCGTGCGCCGCGGCCCACTCCAACACCCCGCGGAGCACCTCGGCATGGACGCGCGGGTCGCGCACCACCCCGCCGCGGCCCACGTGCGCGCGCCCCGCCTCGAACTGCGGCTTGATCAGCGCGACCACCGCGCCCCCGGGCCGCAGCAGCGCGCGCACCGGTTCGAGCACCAGCCGCAGGGAGATGAACGAGAGGTCGAGTGTAGCCAGATCGACCGGCTCGGGCAGCGCGGTGAGGGTGCGGAGGTTGACGCGCTCCATCACCACCACACGCGGGTCCTGCCGCAGGCGCCAGTCCAGCTGTCCGTAGCCCACATCGACCGCGTACACGCGCCGCGCGCCCCGTTGTAGTAGGCAGTCGGTGAAGCCCCCCGTCGAGGCGCCCGCGTCGAGACAGACCCGCTCGCGCACCGCGATGCCGAACACCTCGAGGGCGTGCGCCAGCTTGTAGCCGCCGCGGCTGACATACACGGGCCGCTGGCGCACCGCTAGGCTGGCATCGGCGGCGACCAGCGCGCCGGGCTTGGCCACGACTTGGCCGTCGACTGTGACCGCACCCGCGAGAATGCACGCCCGCGCCTGCTCCCGGCTGCTGGCTAGCCCCCTGGCCACCAGTGCCAGGTCGAGGCGCTGCTTCTTCGCCGCCGGCATGGCCCCTGCGCGCCGGCCCGCCACGAGCACGGCGCTATCGTCTGGGAGTAGTATACCGGAGGCTCGACCGCGCGCTCGGCCGGCGCCCGCGTCGCGGTGCGGTCGAGCTTGCCCACCGCGCGAGCTGCCAGGAGCGTACTCGACCATGACCACACTGGGCCTGCTCGCGGGCCTCACGCTGCTGCTGGGGCTAGTGGCCTGGCGCGCCCGCGAGTTCTTGACCTGTTTCGAGCCCATCTCCGCTGAGCCCCGACCGGCTCCTCGCCTCCCCGCCGTCACCGTGGTGATCCCAGCCCGCAACGAGGCGGCGAATATCGCGCGCTGCGTGCGCTCCGTTCTCGCCCAGGACTACCCCGCCCTGCGCGTGGTGGTGGTCGACGACAACTCGACCGATGCTACCCCGCAGATCCTGGCGGCGCTCGCCGCCGCCGACCCGCGCCTGAGCGTGGTGCGCGGCCGGCCCCTGCCGCCCGGCTGGACCGGCAAGAACTTCGCGCTCGCCCAGGCTGCCCCGTACCTGCACGGCGAGTGGGTGCTGTTCCTGGACGCCGACACCTGGCTGGAGCCCGGGGCGATCCGCGCCGCGGTGCTGTACGCGGCCGAGCGCCACCTCGGGCTGCTGTCGCTAGTGCCGCGCCAGCACCTGCTCAGCTTCTGGGAGCGCGTGTTGCAGCCGGTGGTGCTGCTGGTGATCGCGCTGGCACTGCCCCTCCGGCGCATGGCCGACCCGCGGCATCCCCGGGTCGCCTACGCCAACGGCCAGTTCCTGTTGGTGCGGCGCGCTGCCTACGAGAAGGTCGGCGGCCACGCCGCGCGGCGCGATGCCGTTGTCGAGGATTGTGCACTGGCCCGCGCGGTCAAACAGGCGGGGTACCGCGTGCAGCTCGCCGACGGCCGCGCGCTGGCGCACATCCGCATGTACCGCGGCCTGGGCGAGCTATGGGAGGGCTGGAGCAAGAACAGCTTCCTCAGCGCCGGCCGCCGGCTGCGCAACGTTGCGTTGCTGCTGCTGGCCGTGACGGCGGTGTGCTTCGCGCCCCCCTGGTTGGCGCTGAGCGAGGCGCGCGCGCTGCTAGCTGGCGGCGGGGCGGAGACCGTGCTGTTGACCGCGGTGGCGCTGTTGCAGGTAGCGGGCGTGCTGTACCTCGGCTGGCGGTGCTTACGGGAGGTCGGGGTGCCGGCGTGGTTCACGCTCGCGCTGCCGCTCGGCGCGCTGCTGTTCAACGCGCTGCTATGCTACTCGGCCTACCGTGTGCTGTCGGGCCGCGGGGTAGCGTGGAAGGGGCGGGTGTATGTGCCCTGAGCGGTGGACGCCCCCGTGAGCGAGCGGCTCGAGCCCTATGGGCATGTGGCCCCGCGTGCTGCCCCCGCGCTGTGGCCGTGGCTGGCGGCCGTGCGCCCGCGGCAGTGGACCAAAAACGGCCTGGTGTTCGTCGGGCTGCTGTTTTCCCTCAGCCTGACGCACGTGCCGCTACTCGTGCGCTGCGGCTTGGCGTTCCTCGTGCTGTGCCTGCTCGCCGCGGGCACGTACCTCATCAACGATACCCTCGACGCGCCACGCGACCGGCTGCATCCCGTCAAGTGCCGGCGCCCCATCGCCGCCGGGCTGATAACGCCGGGCCAGGCCCTAGTGGGAGCCGGCGTGCTGCTCGCCGCTGGGCTGGCGCTAGCCGCCGCGCTCGGCCGCGGCTTCTTGCTGGTCAGCGTGGGCTACCTCGCTCTCACCACGCTCTATAGCCTGTGGCTGAAGCGCTACCCGCTGATCGACGTGCTGGTGCTGGCCAGCGGCTTCGTGCTGCGGGCGGCGGCGGGCGCGGTGGTGATCGACGTGCCCATCTCGCCGTGGTTGCTGTTCTGTACGCTGCTCGGCGCGCTGCTCATCGCGCTCGGCAAGCGGCGCAGCGAGCTGCTGGTCCTGGAGCGGGACGCGGCGGCGCACCGCGCCAGTCTCACCACGCTGACCGTGGAGTTCGTCGATCAGCTCGCGCTGCTGATGGCCGCGTGCAGCATTATGGCGTACTCGCTGTACACCTTCTTCGCGCACCCGTACTACCCGCCCTGGCTGATGCTGACGATCCCGCTCGTGATCTACGGGATCTTCCGCTACCTGTACCTGGTGCGGGTGCTCGGGCTGGGGGGGAGCCCGGAGGAGCTGTTGCTGCGCGACCGCCCGCTGCTGGGGACGGTAGTACTGTGGGGCGTGCTCAGCACCGTCATTCTCTACGCGGGGCAGACGCGCCCCTAAAGCCACGTAGCCTCGGGGCGGAGCCGCCACGCCGGCGCCCCGCCCCGAGGAGCGGCGGCCCGCTCGGCGCTTCCGCCGGCGATTCCAGGCCGTCCGGTGCGGCGCGTTAGCGCTTGGTGTACTGCGGGGCCTTGCGCGCGCGCTTCAGGCCGTACTTCTTGCGTTCTTTGACCCGGGCATCGCGGGTCAGCAGGCCCGCCTGGCGCAAGATGGGCCGGAACGCCTCGTTCTCGGCTACCAGCGCGCGGGCGATGCCGTGGCCGATCGCCTCGGCCTGGCCGGTGAGCCCCCCGCCGGTGACCTTGACCTGGACGTTGTAGGTGCCCAAGGTGTTGGTCAGGCGCAGGGGCGCGGTGATGCTCTGCTGATACAGTAGGCGCGGGAAGCGCTCGGCGAGCAGCTGCCCGTTGATGATGATGTTGCCGGTGCCGGGCGCCAGCCGCACCCGCGCCACGGCCGTCTTGCGCCGGCCGACGGCGGCGATGTAATTGCGCGTGGGGGAACGTACGGCCTCTCGCATTTACGCCCTCTCAGTGGTGGCGGCGGGCTCGGGGCGCACTTGCCCCTGGTGGGGGTGCGTCGGGCCCGGATACACGCGCAGCTTGCGATACATATGGCGGCCCAGCGCTGTCTTGGGGAGCATTCCCCGCACTGCGTGCTCGATCACCCGCTCGGGCTTGCGGCGCAGCAGCTGCGCGAACGTCTCCTGCTTGAGCCCGCCTGGATAGCCCGAATAGCGGTAGTAGATCTTCTGCTCCGCCTTGCGACCGGTGATAGCCACCTTGGCGGCGTTGATCACCACCACGTAGTCGCCGACATCCAGGTGGGGCGTGTAGCCCGGCTTATGCTTGCCGCGCAGCAGCTGCGCGACGCGGCTGGCCAGCCGGCCGAGCGGCTGCCCCGCGGCGTCCACCAGGTGCCACTCGTGGGTGATCTCAGCCTTCTTGGGGCTGTACGTTTTCACCCGCCTCTCCTTTCGCGCCAGGACCTCGGCTTGGCGCGTAGCCGATCTGCATGAGCGTCAGGCCGGCGGCCGGCGCGGTCGGGCCCGCGCGGCGGCGGTCGCGCTGGCGTAGGATCTCGCCCACCGCCGCCGGGGCGAGCTGCCCGCGGCCAACCAGCAGCAGCGTGCCGACGATCGTGCGCACCATGTGCCGCAAGAAGGCGTCGGCCACGATGTCAAAGTGCCAGAAAGCGCCCTCGCAGCGCCACCGCGCGGCGAGCACCGTGCGCGTGGTGCTCTGCGGGCGGTTGGCCTGGGCCTGATGGGTCGCGAACGCCGCGAAGTCGTGGCGCCCGAGCAGCCACCGGGCCGCGCGTCGCATCGCGCCCAGGTCGAGCGGCCCGGGCACGTGGTAGCAGTACCGCTGCCACCAGATATTCGGCAGCTCGTCGCGCCACAGGGTGTAGCGGTAGCTGCGCCACAAGGCCCAGCGCCGGGCGTCGAACCCTGGCGGCGCCTCGGCCACCGCCCGCACGCGGATGTCGGCGGGCAACCGCGCGTTCGCGGCGCGAGCGATCGTCTCGGGCGGCAGCCGCGAGGGCGTGCGCAGCGAGGCGACCTGCCCTACCGCATGCACCCCCGCGTCGGTGCGCCCGCCGGCGGTGACCCGCACCGGATGGCCGAGGATGGAGGCCAGCGTCGCCTCGACCGCCCCCTGGATCGTTGGCACCGCCGGCTGGATGCCCCACCCCTGGTACGCCGTGCCATCGTATTCCAACAGCAGTCGCAGGGTGCGCACGCGCCCGCCGTCATCTCGGCCGGCCTACACGAGTTCGATCTGCACCATCGGCGCCGCGTCGCCGCGCCGCGGCCCGAGGCGCACGATGCGCGTGTAGCCGCCCGGGCGGTCCTGGAACCGCGGCGCCAGCTCGTGGAACAACTTGTCTACTACCCGCTTGTCGTACAGGTACGCGTAGGCCTGGCGCCGGGCGTGCAGGTCGCCGCGCTTGCCGAGCGTGATCAAGCGCTCGACCGCGCCGCGCAGCTCCTTGGCCTTGGCCTCGGTGGTGCGGATCTTTTCGTAGCGCAACAGGTCGGTCGACTGATTGCGCAGCAGTGCCTTGCGATGCGCGGTCGGTCGGCCCAGCTTGCGGCCGCTCCAGCGATGTCGCACGGCTACCGCTCCTCCTCGTCGTGGTTGCGCGCCGAGTAGACCGGGCGGCGCCCGGGCGCCTCGGCGTCGTAGGCCGAATCGCCCTCGTCTTCCTCGTCCTCCTCGGCCGTCTCGCCGCGCGGCTCCGCGCTGCCCTCGAGGGAGACCCCGAGGGCCGCGAGGCGCTCGCGCAGCTCGGCCAACGACTTGTGGCCGAAGTTGCGCAGCGCCAGCAGCTCGTTCTCGCTCATCTCCAAGATCTGCCCGACTTTAGTGATCTGCGAGCGCTTCAGGCAGTTATAGGTGCGCGAGGACAGCTCGAGCTGCTCGATCGGCAGGTCGTAGAGACGCGGCGGGACGGCGGCACCCGCGGCCAGCGTGGCCTTCTCGGGCCGCCGCATGGTCTGGCTGAGGTCGGTGAAGATGGCGAACTGGTTGATCAGGATATTCGCCGCCTGCGCCAGTGCCTCGTCCGGGGCGATGGTCCCGTCGGTGTACACCTCGATGACCAGCCGGTCGAGGTCGCTGCGCGCGCCGACGCGGGTGTTCTCCACCTGGAAGTTGACGCGGCGGATCGGCGTGTACACGGCATCGATCGGGATCACCCCGATCGCGGCCGGCTCGCGGCCGTCGGCCGGGACGTAGCCGGTGCCGCGCTCGACCGTGAACTCGACGTCCAGGCGCGCCTCGGGGCTGTCCAACGTGGCCAGGTACAGCTCCGGGTTCACGATCTCCACGTCGGCCGGGCACATGATGTCGCCGGCGGTGACCACGCCGGGCCCGGTGGCCTGCAGGTGCAGGCGCACGGGCTCGCTGCTAAAGGACTTCAGGCGGATCTGCTTGACGTTCAAGATGAACTCGGTCGTGTCCTCGCGCACGCCAGGAATGGTGGCGAACTCGTGGTACACGCCGTCCACCTTGATCGCGGTGATCGCGGCCCCCGGGAGCTGGGACAGCAGCACGCGGCGCAGCGCATTGCCGAGCGTCAGGCCGAAGCCGCTCGCCAGCGGCTCGACCTGGAAGCGGCCATAATCGGCGGCCTTGTGAAGCGTTTCGACTCGCGGCGTCAGCTCGTCCACCAAACTCCTCTCCTTCTGGGCAGGGCCGGCCACAGGCAGCGGGCCGCCGGGCGGCCGCCACGGGCAAGGGCCACCGACGGCTCAGCGCGAGTAGAACTCGATGACCAGCTGTTCATTGACATTCGTGTCGATATCCTCGCGCTCGGGCGCGGCCAGTACGCGGCCGCGGAGGTTGGCGGCGTCCAGCTCCAGCCAGCGCGGCACGCTCTTCTTCGTCAGCCCGTCACGGACCTGCTTGAAATACTCGGTGTCCTTACTCTTGGGGTGGACCTCCACCACGTCGTGCGGCTTCACCTGCGCCGAGGGGATGTCGGTACGGCGCCCGTTGAGCAGAATGTGCCCGTGGCGCACGAGCTGGCGGGCCTGTCGGCGCGACGCGGCGAAGCCGAGCCGGTAGACCACGTTGTCCAGCCGCTGCTCCAGCAGGCGCAGCAGGTTGTCGCCCGTATCCGAGGGGCGGCGCGCAGCCTCCTCGTACAGGTTGCGGAATTGCGCCTCCAGCACCCCGTACATGGCGCGCAGCTTCTGCTTCTCGCGCAGCTGCAGGCCGTAGTCCGACTGCTTGCGCCGCCGCTGCGCCGCCATGCCGGGCGGCGTGTTGCGCCGCTCGACCGCGCATTTCGGCCCGAAGCAGCGCTCGCCTTTAAGGAACAGCTTCATCCCTGCGCGCCGGCAGAGCCGGCACACCGGGCCGGTATAGCGAGCCATCCATCCTCCGTGCGTGCGGTGCCGGCCGCGGGCGCGCTACACGCGCCGCTTCTTCGGGGGCCGGCAGCCGTTGTGCGGGATCGGGGTCACATCGACGATCGAGTTGATCACCAGCCCGGCGCCCTGCAGCGAGCGGATCGCTGCCTCGCGCCCGGAGCCCGGGCCCTTGATAAACACGTCGACCTGCCGCATCCCATGCTCTTGCGCCCGCCGCGCGGCCGTCTCCGCCGCCAGGCCGGCGGCGTAGGGAGTGCTCTTGCGCGAGCCCTTGAACCCCACCGACCCCGCGCTGGCCCAGGTGATCACATTGCCATCCGGGTCGGTGATCGTCACGATCGTGTTGTTGAAGCTCGACTGGATGTGCGCGTGGCCGTGCGGCACCTGCTTGCGTTCACGCCGCCGCGGCCGCGCGGTCGTCCGCCGCCGATCCGCCACAGCTCTCTCCTGGTCGGGCGGCCGGCCAGGGTGCGGCTGGCCGCCCCGTGGTTACTTCTTCCCCGCCTTCCGCTTGCCAGCCACCGTCCGGCGCGGCCCGCGGCGCGTGCGCGCGTTGGTCCGCGTGCGTTGGCCACGGACCGGCAGCCCGCGGCGATGCCGCAGCCCGCGGTAGCAGCCGATCTCCATCAGGCGCTTGATATTCAGACTCACCTCGCGGCGCAGGTCGCCCTCGACCGTGTACTCGCGGTCGATCAACTCGCGGATCCGCGCCACCTCGTCATCGGTCAAGTCGCGCACCCGCCGCTGCGGGTCGATGTTCACGCGGCTCAGGATCTCGCGGCTGCGCGTGCGGCCGATCCCGTAGATATACGTGAGCCCGACCCACACCGGCTTGTCGTTCGGAATATCCACGCCTGCGATGCGTGCCATCGCCGACTCCCTCCGCGCCCGCCCCAGCGAGCGCCTGCCGGTTATCCTTGCCGCTGCTTGTGCTTCGGGTTCTCGCAGAGCACCAGCACCACGCCGCGCCGCCGCACGACGACGCACTTCTCACAGCGCGGCTTGACCGACGTGCGCACTTTCATTACGGTACTCCCGAACCGGGCTAGCGAACGCGATAGGTGATGCGCCCGCGAGTCAGGTCATACGGCGACAACTCGACCTTGACCCTGTCCCCGGGTAGAATGCGGATAAAGTTCAAGCGAATCTTGCCGGACACGTGGGCGAGCACTTTATGGCCCGTTTGCAGTTCGACGCGGAACATCGCGTTGGGCAGTGCCTCAGTGACCGTGCCCTCGACTTCGATCGTGTCTTTCTTGGCCATACCCTCTCGACAACTGGTGGCCCTCGGGCCCCACTGGCTGAAGCGCCCCGAGCAAGAGGGGGACGGCGGGATGTCAGCCAGCGCCCGCGTGCGCTCCGCCGGCCGCGGGGCATACCACGCCGAGGTGCCACAAAGGCTATTGTAGCATACCGGCCGCCGGGTGCAAGCGCCGCCCGCGCGCGCCGGCCTTCTGGGGAGACGGGTAGTGGTAGCGATGAAGGGGCTAGTGCTGCTCGCGATGCTGCTGGCCGTGGGGGCGCAGGAGGTGCCCGGGCCGCGCGCGCTGACCGTTACCCGCGGCAGCGGCGCCGCGCGCGTCGTCCACCTCAGCTTCGACGCGGGCGCCGACACCGGCTACGCCGCGCTGATCCTGGACACCCTGGCGGCCGAGGGGGTGCCGGCCAGCTTCGGTGTCACGGGGCAGTGGGCCCAGGCCAACCCCGAGCTCACTCGCCGCATCGTGGCCGAGGGCCACGAGCTGATCAACCACTCCTGGGACCATCGCTCGTTCACGGGCCGCAGCGATGGCCGCGGCGGGCAGACCGCCGCCCAGATCCACGAACAGCTCCAGCGCACCGAAGACGTGCTGGTGGCGCTCACGGGCCAGAGCCCGCGGCCATACTTCCGGCCGCCCTACGGCGACTACGACGACCGCGTGCTCGAGGCGGTCTACAGCGCCGGCTACGCCTACAACGTGCTGTGGACCATCGACTCGGCCGGCTGGCGGCGCATCCCTGCGGCGCAGATCGTTGCCCGCTGCCTCGGGCTCGCCGAGCCCGGCGCGATCATCATCATGCACGTGGGCGCCCAGTCGCAGGATGGGCCCGCCCTGGCGGCGCTGATCGCCGGCCTGCGCGAGCGTGGCTACGGCTTCGTGAGCCTCAACGCGCTGCTGGGCGGCTCGCCCGATCAGGGGCTGGCGAGCGTAGGGACCCGGTAGGGCCCGGCGGGGCGCTCGCGGCGCGCCAGGTCGTCGCAGATGACGACCTGGGGCGGCTCGAACCCATTGAACGCCGACGCGTAGCTTAGGGTGTACGCGCCCGCATGCAAGAAGTACACGCGGTCGCCCACGCTCAGCTCGGGCAGCTGCACGTCGGTAGCGATGGTATCCACGCTGTCGCAGCTCGGCCCGGCCAGCGTGTAGCGCCGCAGGGGCCCCTGGCGCTCGGTGCGCAGCTCGTAGCGGAACCCCTCGATGGTCTCCATCAGGGCGTTGAACACGCCGGCGTCGAGGTACAGCCAGCGCTCGTTGCCGCGCAGCGCTTGTCCGATCACGCTGGTCACCAGCAGCCCGGCCTCGCCGACCAGCGCGCGGCCGGGCTCGACCGTCAGCTCCAGCCGCTCGGTGGGGAACAGGCCGTGCACCACCTGGAGCGTCTCGTGGGCGATCTCCTCCAGCGATGGCACCGGCCGCGTGTGGCGCACGGGAAAGCCGCCGCCGAGGCTGAGCATGCGCAACTCGATGCCGCTGGCCGCCAGCTCGCCCCAGATCTCGTGGCATAGGCGCAGCGCCCCCGCCCAGCTCGCCTTGTCCAGGCACTGCGAGCCGACGTGGAAGGTGAGCCCGTAGGGGCGCAGGCCGAACGCGCGCGCCTCGCGCAGCAGCTGCACGGCGTCGGCGGCGCTGGCGCCGTACTTCTTGCTTAGCGGCCACTCGCTGCCCGAGTTATCCACCGTGAGGCGCACGTACACGCGGCTGCCCGGCGCGTGGTGGGCCAGCTTGATCAGCTCGGCGCGCGAATCGACCGCGAAGCGGTCCACCCCGGCGGCGACGGCCTCCTGGATGAACGCGATGGGCTTGATGGGGTTGCTGGAGATGATCCGCTCGGGCCCCACCCCGAGCGCGCGCACGGCGCGCAGCTCCACCGAGGAGGACACTTCGAACCCGGCGCCTAGCGCGGCGAAGGTGCTCAGCACCGCCGGGTGCGGGTTCGCTTTGACCGCGTAGTAGCAGTCCACCCCGGGCAGCGCGGCGCGGAACGCGGCGTAGGCCCGGCGCAGGGTCGCCCGGTCGAGCAGCAGCACCGGGGTGGCCAGGGCCCGGCTCATCGCAACGATGCGGCGGCTCAAGCGCATCTGCCTTTTCCCACCTTTCCTGTCCGGCTGGCTGGCGCGGCCTGGCGCCGCGTCGGCCAGCGCGCACGGCGTGCTATAACGCAGCCGCGCGACCTTCTCGCGGGCGCCCGCGCGCTCGCGCCTAGGAGTCAACCCATGCCGCTATGGCACGTATTCCGAAACCGTCGCGGGGAGGCGATCGCCCGCGAGATTACGCAGGTGCTGGTCAGCCGACGCACGGCGTACCAGCTGTTGGAGATCGTCGATACCGTCACCTATGGGCGCACGCTGTACCTCGACCACAAGATCCAGTCCGCCGCGCTCGACGAGTTCATCTACCACGAGGCGCTGGTGCAGCCCGCCATGCTGCTGGCGGAGCGGCCGCGGCGCGTGTTCGTGGCGGGCGGCGGCGAGGGGGCGACCTTGCGCGAGGTCTTGCGCCACCGCACGGTCGAGCGCCTGGTGATGGTGGACATCGACGCCGAGGCGGTCGCCGCCTGCCGCGAGCACCTCGCTGCCTGGCACCAGGGCGCGTTCGACGACCCGCGTGTGGAGCTGGTGCACGCCGACGCACGCCAGGTGCTCGCCGACAGCGGCGAGCAGTTCGACGTCGTGATCATCGACATCACCGATCCCCTCACCGAGGGGCCCTCCTACCGGCTGTTCACCGTCGAGTTCTACCAACTGGTCGCCGCGCGGCTGGCGCCGGGGGGAGTGCTGGCCGTCCAGGCCGAGAGCACCGACATCGGCACCTGGGATGCCCACCTGGCCGTGGTGCACACGGTGCGTCAAGTGTTCCCCTACGTGGCCCCGTACCGTGCCCATGTCCCGTCGTTCGTCGAAAGCTGGGGGTTCCTGGTCGCCTCGCGCACGCGGGCGGCCGACCAGCTCGCCCCGGCCGAGGTCGACGCGCGCTTGCAGGCGGCCGGCATCACCGACCTGCGCTTCTACGACGGCGTGACCCACCAGGCCCTGTTCCAGCTGCCGCGGATGCTGCGGGCTGCCCAGGCCCGCTGGACCCGGGTGATTACCGACGCGGCGCCGATCGTGCTCGACGTGTAGCACCCCGCGGGCCCGGCGGTGCGCGGAGGCCCGGCCCGCGCGGCGCCAGCGGGCGGGCCCTCATTCCGCGGCCCCCGCGCCGACCGGTTGGTCGAGCATGATACCGCGCGTCATCTCCATGCTCTCGATGCGCTCGGGCGCGAAAATCGCGCGCAGCGCGGGCAGCGCATTGCTCGGGTCCTTGCGACTGCCGCAAGTGAAGATGTCCACGGCCGCGTAGCCGAACTCCGGCCAGGTGTGGATGTTGATGTGCGACTCGGCCAGCACCGCGATGCCCGTGACGCCCATCGGCTCGAAGGGGTACACGCGCAGGTCGAGCATGGTCACGTTGCAGGCCGCGACCATCTCGCGCAGCGCGGCCTCGATCGCATCTGGCGAGTTCAGGTTCTTGCAGCCCCAGAGCTCCAGCACCAGGTGCCGCCCAACGCTTTTCACCGGACCTACCTCCACCCCAGTGTCGCCGCTTCCCGGCGGCAAGGTGCGCCGGCGCCTCGCGACGCCGCGCGCTATCTCACCTCCCCCGTTGCCAGGGCGGGCGCTGCCCGCGCCCCGCCCCAGCCGGACGGACCCACACGATTCCCCGTCGCGCGCGGCCGCGCGCCGCACGGACGGGGAACGCACACGGACTGGAGAAACGAAACACCGCGCCAGTCGGCCCCGACGAGGCCACCGCGCGGCAAGCACGAGCCGAAGCGCGCACCACAGCACCGCGCGCCGCGTCAGGGGTCCAAAAAGCTGCCACTGCGCCCTCCACGCCCGCGCGCCCCGCGGCGCGTGAGCTGGTGCCACTGCTGACGCGGATTGGTCGGCATCGTGCTGCCCCCACGACAAAGCACCACTCCCAGGTGGCCCCGCGTGTCCGCGGCGCAGCGGTCCGCGGCCCCGCTGCGGGGTCTGGCCACACCCAGAAAATGGTGCTGTGAGCGCCTCTATTGGCCGCCGCGATGGCGGTTTCTGTCGGCTCCGGCGACGGCGCGCCGCGGGCAGTCCGTCGCACAACGCACAGTATAGCAGAAACGTCCGGTGCAAAGGGGGTGCCGTGGCGCGCCGCCATGCTCGAGGCGCTACAATCGGGCCACCGAGATCGCAGGGAGGCGCCACGCCCATGAAGCGCAGCACGGACCGCATCCTGACGACCCACTGCGGCAGCTTGCCCCGCCCCCACGACCTGCTCGACCTCATGAAGGCCCGTGCTAGCGGCCAGCCGGGCGATCCCGCCGCCTACGCCGCACGCCTGCGGGCCGCGGTAGCCGAGTGCGTGCGCCAGCAGGTCGCCTGCGGCATCGATGTGGTGACCGACGGCGAGCAGAGCAAGGTCGGCTTCTATGCCTATGTGAACGAGCGGCTCACGGGGTTCGAGGCGCGTCCGGGCGACCGGTTCACCCACTTCACCGCCGAGGTCCAAGCGTTTCCAGAGTTCTACGAGCAGTACTTCCGCCGCTCGGTGGTCGGTGGCAACGTCGTGCAGCTCCAGCCGCTGGTGTGCGTAGGGCCGGTGCAGTACGTCGGCCAGGCGGCGCTACAGCGCGACATCGCCAACCTCCAGGCTGCCGTCGCGGGGATCGACGTGGCCGAGGTGTTCATGCCCGCCGTCGCGCCCAGCGGCGTCGGCCGCGGGCACAACGAGTACTACCGTAGCGACGAGGAGTTCGTGTTCGCCGTCGCCGAGGCGATGAACACCGAGTACCGCGCCATCGTCGACGCCGGGTTCGTCCTCCAGATCGACGACCCGTTCTTGACCGAGATCACGAGCTTCGCGCCGCTCAGCCCGGAGGAGCGCCGCCGCAAAGCACAGATGTACGTCGAGGCGATCAACCACGGCCTGCGCGGCATCCCGCCCGAGCGCGTCCGCTTCCACACCTGCTACGGCATCAACCAGGGCCCGCGCGTACACGACGCCCCGCTCGCGGACCTGGTGGACCTCCTGTTCCAGATCAACGCGCAGGCATACTCGTTCGAGGCGGCGAACGCGCGGCACGAGCACGAGTACCACCTCTGGGAGCGGGTGCGGCTGCCCGAGGGCAAGATTCTCATCCCGGGGGTGATCACCCACTGCAGCAACATCGTGGAGCACCCGGAGCTGATCGCCGAGCGGATCGTGCGGTTCGCGGAGCGGGTGGGGCGAGAGAACGTGCTGGCGGGGGCGGACTGCGGGTTCTCGTCGCAGGCGACGTACCAGCCGGAGGTGCACCCGACGGTGGTGTGGGCGAAGCTGCGGGCGCTGGCGGAGGGGGCGCGGCTGGCGTCGGCGCACCTCTGGCGCTGAGC
>DATGKN010000111.1:0-5781 GCA_035294645.1 Chloroflexota bacterium | reverse complement strand
CCTACCGCCGGTGGCCAACCTGCCGCCACCGCCGCTGGAGTTCGTGCCGCAGCCACCGCCGCCCCCGCTGCTGCCGCCGGGGGCTCCCATTCCGCCACTGCAGAGCGCTGCGCCGGTCGGTGCGCCGCCGTCGCCGCCCGCGCGCTACCCGGCCGTGCCGGTGATCCCGGAGGCCGATAGCCTGCTGCTGCTGGTAGGAGGGCTCGCGGCGGTCGGCGCGTTCGCCTGGTGGCGCCGCTCCCGTTCGGCGGGCTAGCGCGTGGAGCGCGCTGCGGGGTCCCCGGGCTGTGGCCTGGGGACCCTTTCTGCTGCTCCGGCGGAGCCGTGTGCGAGTGTAACGTTTCCCCAGTCGTTCCCGTTTATTAAGGCAGCCGAAGGCCTGACCGGGTGAGCGGGAACCGTTCGTAGCGGCCCGCTACCTTGCAAGTGAAGTACGACGCCGTGGAGCCCTGAGGCACCCACACTCGGTCGACCCAGGGAGGTTGGAAGCGTGATACGAAATCGCTGGTTCGTACGTGGCCTGGTGGCCCTGGCGCTCCTGGCGCTGGCGGTCGTGCCGGGGCTGGCCCCCACGGCCCACGGGCAGGTGCCCGTCACGACGATCTCGACGACCGGGCTGGGGGGCTCGAACCCGGTCAACCTCGATGTGAACGAGACGACCAACCGGCTCTATGTCGTGGCGCGCAACTCCAATAACGTGCTAGTGCTCGACGGCTTCGCGGGGGGCTTCGTGGCCGCCGTGCCGGTGGGGAACACCCCCTTCGACGTGGCCGTGAATCCGGTCACCAACCGGATCTACGTTACCAACGATGGCCAGCCGCCGTCGGTGTCGGTGATCGACGGGGCAACCAACACGGTGGTGGCGACCATCCCGCTGCCCAATGTGCCCCCGCCTACCGCGGGCGTGACGCCCACGCCCTTCGTGGCGGTGAACCCGACGACCAACACGGTGTATGTGACCGATAACTCGCGCAACACGATCAACATCATCAACGGCGCGACCAACACGATCACCACCAGCATCCCGGTGAGCCTGCCGGCGGGCTTCCAGTTGCGCGGTATCGCGGTGAACCCTACCACTAACCGCTACTACGTGGTCCGCTCGAACCAGTCGACCGGGGCGCCTGCGGGCAGTGTGCAGGTGTTCGATGGCACGACCAACACCTCGCTGGCTATCGTTACGGTCGGGGTCGGGCCCGAGGACGTAGCGGTCGATCCGGTGCGCAACCGCATCTACGTTACCAACCTGGGCACCCCGGCCGCGGCTGGCAACACGCTCTCCATCATCGACGGGGCCACCAACGCGGTGGTCGCCACGGTGACGGTCGGCACCACGCCACGCGGGGTGGACGTCAACACCGCCGACGGACGGGTGTTCGTGGCCAACACCACCAGCGGGACCGTCTCGGTGGTGGATGGCCCCTCGGGGCTGGTGCTGAACACGGTCAGCGTGCCCGGCGCGGCGTGGGTGGCCGCCAACTCGACCAGCGGCCTGGTGTACATCGCCAGCGGCGCGCAGAACACGGTGACGGTCCTGGCGGACCAGCGCAGTTGCTCGACGAACCAAGGCACGGTGGCGCTGACGCAGGTCAGCGGTAGTGGCGTGTTCGGCACGCTGAGCTTGACCTTCACCCCGGCGACCAACACCACCACCGTGTCTGGCACGATCAGCGGAGTGACCGCCGCGCCGACAGTGGCGATCTTCACCAACGCGGGGGCGCCGCAGCCGCGCACGGTGACGGGAAGCCCCCCGGACGCGAGTGGGACGTCCGTAGTTAGTGGCGCGATTGCGGGTAGCTTCTTCGCCGGCAGCGTCGTGCAGGTGACCGTCGGTTCCGCCACGACCCCCTCGGCTAGCGGCCTGCTGGTGTGCAGCAGCCTCGCCCCAACGGCCGTGCCGGTAACGCCGGGGCCGAGCGTTGTCCCGCTGGTGGCGGTCCCGGCGGTGCCGCGGCCGCCCGTGCAGATCATCCCCGCGGCGCCCCCGCCGCTGCTGCCCCCTGGGCCGCCTATCCCCCCGCTGCAGAGCGCCGCGCAGCAGCCGCCGCCCGGGGCCCCGCCGCGGCCCGCCGCGCCCGGCCCGATGGGGCCGTCCCAGCCGATGGCTGCGCCCACCGCGACGCCGACGCCGGCGATGCCGACCGCCACGCCGACCGCGACACCGACCGCCACCAGCACGCAGCCGACCCCCATGGCCACGCCGCGCGCCGATGTGCCGCCCGTAGGCCCAGACGACTCGGGGACGGCGACACCTGATTCCACCGGCAGCATGAGCGATCCGTCGGCTCCCGCGTCGAGCCCTGCGGAGCCCTCCTCGGCTCCAGAGGGTGACTCGTCCGACCTGCCGCTGCCGGTCGAAGGTATCGGTGTGCTGGCGCTCGGCCTGGTGGCGGCTACCCGCACCCGGCGCGGTAGCTAGCGGCGGGCGCGTCTGGTAGCTCCCGCTTGGTGCGTCCGAAGAGGCTCCGCGGCCACTCCGCGGGGCCTCTTCACGCCAGGACCGCGCCCCGCTGCCGACCGCCAGCGTCCGCGGCGCGTCGGCCGGCGGCGCCAGAGGGCCGCCCCGGCCACGGACATCTGCGGTGGGGTACACTAGAGATATGATCAAACGCGAGCTAGCCGCTCTCGTCGCCGAAGCGATCGAGCGGGCGCAGGTGACCGCGGCGTTGCCGCAGGGCGCGGTGCCCGAGATCCTGATCGAGCCTCCCCGCCGCCCCGAGTGGGGCGACTATGCGTGCTCGGTCGCGCTCAAGCTGCAACGTAGCTTGGGCCGGCCGCCGATGGAGATCGCCAGCGCTATCGCGGCGCATCTGGGTAAGGCGCTGGAGGAGCGTCCCGCCGAGGCCCTGGTGGTCCGGGCCGTGTTGGGAGTCGAGGTAGCGCCGCCCGGCTTCTTGAACTTCCACCTCAACCCCGACTGGCTGCGCACCCAGGTCGATGCGATCCTGGCCGCCGGCCCGGAGTACGGCCGGGTGCCCCTCGGGGGCGGCAAGCGGGTCCAGGTAGAGTACGTCAGCGCCAACCCCACGGGGCCGCTCCACGTCGGCGCGGGCCGTGGCGCCGCGCTCGGCGACACGCTCGCCAACGTGCTGGAGCGCGCGGGCTACACGGTCGAGCGCGAGTACTACATCAACGACGCCGGCTCGCGTATGGAGGCCTTCAACGCCAGCATCTACGCCCTGTACGCGCAGCAGTTCGGGCGTGATGAGCCGGTGCCGCCCGACGGCTACCCGGGCGAGTACATGGTCGAGCTGGCGCGCGCCATCGCCGCCGAGCATGGCCGCCGTTTCCTCGAGCTGCCGCGCGAGGAGGCGCAGCGCGAGTTGGGGCGCCTGGGCGTCCAGGGCATCCTGGCGGCCATTCGCGACGATCTGGCGGCCATGGGCGTGCGGTTCGACTCGTGGTACTCCGAGCAGAACCTGTTCGATCGCGGGCTGGTGCAGGAGGCGATCCAGCTGTTGCGCGAGCGCGGCTACGTGGCCGAGCGCGAGGGCGCCGTGTGGTTCACCTCGTCGGAGCTGGGCGAGGATAAAGACAACGTGCTGGTGCGCAGCAACGGCGTGCCGACCTACTTCGCCTCGGACATCGCCTACCACCGCGACAAGCTGGTGACGCGCGGGTTCGACCTGGCCATCGATATCTGGGGCGCCGACCACCAGGGCCACGTGCCGCGCATGAAGGCGGTGCTGGCCGCCCTCGGCCTCGACCCCGACCGCCTCCAGGTGATCGTCTACCAGCTAGTGAACCTGGTGCGTGGCGGCCGGCCGGTCCGCATGGGCAAGCGCACGGGCACCTTCGTCACACTGCGCGAGGTGCTGCAAGAGGTGGGGGCCGACGCCGTGCGCTTCTTCCTGGTGGCGCGCTCCCCGGACGCGATGATGGATTTCGACCTAGACCTCGCCAAGGAGCAGAGCGCGAAGAACCCCGTGTACTACGTCCAGTACGCGCACGCGCGCATCGCGAGTATCCTACGATTGGCCCGCGAGCGTGCGCCGCAGCTCGACCCGCAGCAGGGCGACGTGCGCCTGCTCCAGCACGCGGCCGAGCTGGCGCTGATCCGCAAGATGCGGCAACTCCCCGAGGTCGTCGAGCAGGCAGCGCAGGCGCTCGCCCCCCACTCGTTGCCGTACTATGCCCAGGAACTGGCAACCGCCTTCCATAACTTCTACGACACACCCGACTGCCGCGTGCTCACCGCGGACCCGGCGCTGAGCCAGGCGCGCCTGAAGCTCGTCGCCGCCTGCCGTGTGGTGCTGGCCAACACCCTGGCGCTCATCGGGGTCAGCGCGCCCGAGCACATGGCGCGGGACACCGATACCCTGTAAACCGACCCGCCGCCCATGACCGATCGCGGAGGCAGGGCGTGATGCAGCCCGGCTCGCCGGTTTCCCGGGAGACGGCGCCGCTGCCCCCCCCGGGGGAGCAGGCGCCCCTGCCAGCGCCCCCCCCGGTGGCGGGCGGCAGCGGCCAGCCCGCGGACCGCATCGCGCGCTGGATGGAGCGCGCGGCCGCGCACCAGACCCGGGCGCTGATCTGGCTGCGCCAGGCACGCGACCCGTCTGCGGGGCCGCTCCCCTCGACACGCCGCCGCGCCTTGCTCGTGCGGACGTTGGAGCATCTGCTCGCTGCCCGGCGGCTGCTGCTCCGCGCTCAGGAGGCGACTGACAGCGCCGATCTACACCGCCTGCTCGACAACCACCTGGCACGCCTGGCCCAGACGATCAGCCAGGCGGAGCAGCTGCTCCAGGACCTCGACATGGCGGCAGAGGGCTGAGAGGGGCGCTGGCTCACGGGCCGGTAGCGAGCAGCCGCGAGAGCCAATCGGTGAGGTAGGCGCGCGTAACCACGCCTAGGTGCACGTCCCGAATCCGGCCCTCGGCGTCGATAAGGTAGCTAGTGGGGAGCCCCATCACCCCGTAGGCCGGGTACACCTGCCCATCCGTATCCAGAACCAGAGGAAACGCGATCTTCAGCTCGGCAGCGAACTGGCGCACTTGGTCGGGCCGCTCCCCCACATCGATGCCCACCACCTGGAACCCACGGGGGCCGAACTCACGCGCCAGGGTGTCCAGCTCGGGCATCTCGGCACGGCACGGCTCGCACCAGGTGGCCCAGAAGTTGAGCAGCACCACCTGCCCCCGCAGCTCCTCCAGGGCCAGCGTGCCGCCATCGGCCGTGGGGAGGGTAAAGGCGGGGGCGGGGCGGGCCAGCCGCTCATAGCCGCGCGCGGCGGCGATGCTGTCCAGCGGGGCCCAGCGCGCGCCGCCGGCCGGGGCGGTCAGCCGGGCCCAGGTGAAGTAGGCGCCCGCTACCAGCGCGAGCGCGGCGACCACAAGGAGCGTCGAGTGCACGCCCCGTGGGCGCCGCGCGGTGCGGATAGTGGGCTCGGCCGCGGGCCCAGCGGCCATGGGGCTACCTCGCCTCGCGATGCTCCTGGTGCTTGCGGCAGCGCGGGCAGTACTTGCGCAGGGTCAGGCGGTCGGGATCGTTGCGGCGGTTCTTCTCGGTGTGGTAGTTGCGCTCGCGACAGACCGTACAGGCAAGCGTGATCAGGATACGGTCGGCTTTCTTGGCCATCGTGCCCTACTCCCCGTGCGCGTCGCGCCGGGCCAGGGGGTGGGCTGGCCCGGCGCCCGGTATGGAGCTATTCGAGGATCTTGGTGACGACCCCGGCGCCGACGGTGCGGCCGCCCTCGCGGATGGCGAACCGCAGCCCCTCCTCCAGCGCCACCTCCGAGATCAGCTCGATCTCCATCTGCACGTTGTCCCCCGGCATCACCA
>DATGKN010000110.1:0-3561 GCA_035294645.1 Chloroflexota bacterium | reverse complement strand
TAGGCGCGCTCCACGATGTCCGCCAGCTCGTGTTCGGTGAGCCCGGGCCGGGCCTCGCGGGCCAGCGCCGCGATCGCGCGATCGCTGAGGTCCGCGCCGCGTCGCAGCCAGGCGAACTCCTCCTCGCTCTTGATCAGGCGCAGCGCCAGCAGCTCGCGCGTCCAGTCCGCCAGTGTCGCCTCGGGCAGCGCCTGCCGCAGTGCCTCGTGCGACCGGTACGGGAGCGGGCCCACGATTCCCAAGCGCCCGTTCGCTAGGCCCTGCTCGCGCAGCACGGCGGCGGTGGTGGCACTCAGGTCCTCGCCGCCGAAGCGCACGTCGCGCACCACCGCCACGCGGCGGGCATTGGGCACGTGGTTGTACAGCTGCACGAGCAGCACGGGATCACCGTCCTGCGGAAACACGAGCATTGCGGCCCAGGTAGCGATGAAGTTCGAGAGGTACTGCACCTCGGCGCTGCCCGCGCGGGTGCCATACACCAGCAGGGCATCCAGGCCTTGGGCACGCATCGCGGCTCGCACCCGGGTGTAGCGTCGGGCGTACTCGGCGTCGGAGAACCGGGGAAACAGCGGCTCGTGCTCCATGCGGGCTCCTAGTGGGGCGCCTCGCCACCGCGCGTTGGGATGATCGTCCTGGGGGCCAGTGTAGCCGATAGGGCGCCACGATGCAGGCCGCGGCTGGGCCGCCGGGTGGGGCGCCTGATCCGCGCTGAAAAGCGGAAACGGCCCGGCCACGGCGCCCGGTGCTACACTCCGGCTTGAGCGATGGTCTCGGTGGGTTCGGTGGGCGGGCGTCGTGCCCCACGGGGGGGGGCCCAGGAGGGAGGCAGCCATGGCTCGGCTCGTGGTCGTGGGGGCGATCGTCGTAGTGCTGCTGGCCACCGCCAGCGGCGCGCACGCCCAGAGCGCCGCGCCGTCGGCCGCGGTGCCGGTCCCGGGCACCGCCGCGCTGACGGCGTTTCTGAACGGGCAGCCGGCGCCGGCGGCCGAGCAGGTAGTGCCGTTGCCGAGCGGTGGGGGCTACAGCTTGCTGGTGGTACCGTCCGCCGATACGCAGCAGCCGTCGTGGGTGACCATGCGCCCGGCGCAGAACTGGTTCGAGCAGGAGAACTTCTACTCCTTCGGCAGCTCCGGGGGGCCGCGGTCCTAGCCGCTCACCAGCCAAACAGACTGCGCAGGAGGGCCAGCGCGAAGTAGAGCACGAACGCCGCCGACACGACGTACATCATCCAGTGCACCTCCCGCGCGCGCCCGAGCACCACGCGCAGGAACGTCCACAGGATGAATCCGGCGCCGATGCCGTCGGTGATGGAGTAGGTGGCGGGCATCACGGTGATCGTGAGCAGCGCGGGTAGGCCTTCTTCCACCTTCAGGAAGTCGATATCGCGCAGCACTGCCGCCATGTAAAAGCCCACGACGATCAGTGCGGGCGCGGTGGCCTCAGCCGGCACGAGCCCCGCGAGCGGGGCAAACACGATGGCCACCAGAAATAGGGCACCCGTGACTACCGACGCGAGCCCCGTGCGTGCCCCCTCGGCGACTCCCGCGGCGCTCTCGATATAAGTCGTGACCGACGAGGCCGCAGCGATCCCGCCGAACGCGGCCGCCAGACTATCCACCAGCAACACGCGCTGGATATTGGGCAAGCGGCCCTGCTCGTCCAGCCACCCCGCCTCGCTGCCGATCCCGATCACTGTGCCCATGGTATCGAAAAAGTCGGACAGCATGATCGAGAACACGATCAGCGCGGCGCTGAGCGCGGGCAGCGCGGTGAAGATGCTGACGTTCAGGCCCGCGCCGAAGGTCGCGAACGAGATCGGCGGCAGCTCGGTGGGCAGCGCGCCCTGCACGCCTGGCGCGGCGGAGATGTCGGCCCCGGTGAGCGCGTGGATCAGCAGTGCCACCCCGGTGGTCAGCACGATGCCTAGCAGCAACGCCCCCCGCACGCGACGCACCAGGAGCAGCGCGGTGAGGAACAAGCCGAACACCGCCACGAACACCGGCCAGCCCGTGAGGTTGCCGAGGGTGATCGGCGGTGATGGCTGGCCCACCACGCGGCCGTCCACCACTTGCAGCGTCTCCACGGGCACGCGGACGAAGCCCGCGTTCACCAGCCCGATGAAGAGGATGAAGAACCCGATGCCCACCCCGATCGCCCGCTTGAGGTTCAGAGGGATCGCCCACAACACGGCCTCGCGGAAGCCGGTGAGCACGAGCACGGTGATGATGGCTCCCTCGATGAACACTGCTCCCATCGCGGTCTGCCAAGGGAGGCCGCGGCCTACGATCAGATCGAAGGCGACGAAAGCGTTCAGCCCCATGCCCGGCGCGAGCGCCAGGGGGTAGTTGGCGTACAAGCCCATCGCCAGGGTCGCCACGCCGGCGGCGAGGGCGGTCATGGTGGCGGTGGCGACGACATCGGGGCCGCGCCCCTGCGTGAGCACCGATAAGATGACGGGGTTCACGAACAGGATGTAAGACATCACGACGAAGGTGGTGACTCCGCCGCGCAGCTCCGTGCCGATACTGCTCTGGCGCTCGCGGATCTGGAAGAAGCGCTCGATGGGCGAGAAGGGGCGGTTCGCAGCCGCGTGCTGCTGCTCGTGCATACCTCCGTCTCTCTCCAGGCGGCAGTCTGTGCCGTGGCGAGCGGCGCTCTGGTAGCTGGGACGGTCTTAGGGTAGTCGGGAGCGCCGGCGGCGTCAACCTGCCGGGGGCGTGGGGCCGTCAGTCGATCAGGCGGCTGAGGGTATAGGCGATGAGCACCGCCTGCATCCCGCCGATGTTGGTGATCGAGGATTGCGACTGGCCAATCACGCGCCAGCCGGCACGGAGCCACACTTCCAGCGGCTCGGCCTCCTTGCCCATGATGCGCCACACCCCGCGCTCGTCGGGCGCGGCGATCAGGTACTCGTAGAACAGCAGCACCACGTTCTGGTCGAGGTGCAGTTGATCGGGGCCGATCCGCCGCGTGCCAAACATTCCCGTCTCTCCTGGTGACGTGCCGCGCCGCGCGCGGGGCGTCGAGAACTGTAGCGGAGCTGCCCGGTGGCGTCAATCGCACCCGCGCGTCAAATTGCCGGGGCTCGTGCCAGCGGCTATCCTGGAGAGCACACGGCGCTGGGGGGGCAGCAGCGGGAGGCGAGGGCGCGGATGTGGCTGCGGCGATGGTGGGTACTGGCGCTGATCGGCGTGCTGGGGCTGCTAGGGCCGGTCGCGCGCGCGCAAGAGGGCACGGCACCCATCACCATCGAGGGCGTGGCGCTGCGCCAGGTGCTCGACGCGCCGGTGCCCCTGTACCTCACCGCCAGTATCGACGACGCGCGCGCGCGGTGGATGCGCGACGCCATGGCTATCGCGCTGCAGGAGGTGCCGCGGCTGACCGGGCTCGCGCTCCCGCAGCAGCGCCTGGAGTTCTACCTGTTCAGCGACCCGCGCGAGATGGCGACGCTGAGCAGCCAGCTGCTGCGCGCGCCGGGCCCACGGGTGGCGCCCGAGTGCTTCGCGCTGGCGGCCAGCGGCACGCCGCGCCGCGGCATCTACTGCCAGGCGGACGGCTGGG
>DATGKN010000109.1:0-30811 GCA_035294645.1 Chloroflexota bacterium | reverse complement strand
CGGCAGGTAGAAGGCGGGGATGTCGGTGCGCTTGCTGGCGGAGATCACGCGGCGCCGCGGCGCCGGCAGCCGCCCGGCGCGCCCGTGCGGGCAGTCGGGCAGCGGCTCGGGTGGTGGGGCGCTGGCGAACGCCAACTGGACGGCCGTGCGACCGGTGGGTGGGCGTGGCATGGTGCGGTCGCTCCAGGACGCGGGCACACACCGGCCCGGGCTAGGCCGACACGGCCCTTGACATCGGCGCTGATTGTAACAACTTGTGAGCATGCTGACGCAACCGCGCACGGGGCGTTCGAGGATCGATCGCGGGCGTGGAACGAGGGGATGCGGGGAGCGTATCGCCGGCAACACGGGGTAGCGTAGGCGTCCCTTCTTGGCCCGGCGCAGGACCATGGCTCGGTGTCCGGTGCTACACTCGACTAGGTCGCGCGCAGCGGTACTCGACTGTCCGGAGGTGCGTTCATGGCGCAGCGCGAGCGACTGCCGGTGCATCCGCTCCCCCAAGAGGTGCGATCCCATGCCGCGGTGCCGCGCTTGGCGATCGACGGCCTGGTGGCGGAGCCACGCACGCTGAGCCCTGACGCTCTGGCGGCGCTCCCTCGGGCAACGCTCACCGAGCCGTTCGCCTGCGAGGAGGGCTGGATGGTGCCCGGGCTGCGCTGGGAGGGCGTGCGGCTCGGCGACGTCCTGGCGTTGGCGGCGCCGTGTCCCGAGGCGCGCTACGTGCGGGTCTGCTCGGGGGAGTACGCGGTGCCCCTGGCGCTGGAGGAGGCGCGCGCAGCCCTGCTCGCCGACCGGCTGAACGGCGCGCCGCTGCCGCTGGAGCACGGGGCGCCCTGGCGGCTGGTGGTGCCGGGCGGCCGCTGCTTCACCAGCGTGAAGTGGGTGACGCGGCTAGAGCTGACAGCCGAGCCGGGCGAGCCGACCGGCGAGCGGATCGCCCGCGCGCGGCTGCGCTGAGGCGCGCTATGTTGCCGAGCGACGCCGAGCTGGCGCGCTGGCTGGTAGCGGAGACGCACGACGCCGTCCTCTTCGCCGACCGCGACGGGATCATCCGGCTCTGGAACCGGGGCGCCGAGGAGCTGTTCGGCTACACGGCGGCCGAGGCGCTGGGGCAGTCGCTGGACCTGATCATCCCCGAACGCTTCCGGGCGCGCCACTGGGAGGGCTACCGGCGCGTGATGGCCACCGGCACGACACGCTACGGGCGCGAGTTGCTGGCGGTGCCGGGCCTGCGTAAGGACGGCGGGCGGCTGTCGCTGGAGTTCACGCTCGCCCTGCTGCGCGACGCGCGCGGCACGGTACTGGGCGCCGGGGCGATCCTCCGCGATGTGACGGCCCGCTGGGAGGAGCTGCGCGCGCTGCGCGAGCGGCTGGCCGCGCTGGAGGGCCGCTAGGCGGGGGATAGTCTATGGCGGTGCGGATCCGGCGCGCCTATGAGCCGCCCGCGCCCGACGACGGCTACCGCGTGCTGATCGACGGGCTGTGGCCGCGGGGCGTGCGCAAGGAGGAGGCGCGTCTCGACGCCTGGGCGCGCGAGCTGGCCGTGTCGCCCGCGCTGCGCCGCTGGTTCGACCACGACCCGGCGCGCTGGGCCGAGTTCCGCGCGCGCTACCGCCGCGAGCTGCTTGCCCCGGAGCGGCGCGCCGTGCTGGAGGCGCTGGCGCAGCGGGCGCGGGCGGGCACGGTCACGCTGGTGTATGGCGCCCGGGACCCCGCCCACAACAACGCGGTGGTGCTGGCCGAGCTGCTCGCGGAGCTGGTCGCGGGCGGTGTGCCGTCCGAGTGACTCCCGTAGCCGCCCGGGGCTGCGGGGCGCGCGGCCTCACGGTCCAGGCGCGGGGGCGCAGGTGCTCGCGCAGCGCCGCGCGCCGCTCGTCGAGCCGTGCGCCGGGTGTGGCTGGCGCCGGCCCTCGCCCGCCGGGAAATGGCGTCCCGTAGTCGTCGAAATTGGGAAGGGCGTGGCGCCGGGATGGGGCGCACCTCGGCCGCCGTCCGCCCCGCGCCTGGGCTGTATCGCCCTGCTCGCACAAGACGCGCGGGTTCGCCGGCGATCGCGCGGTGGGCCGGGTAGTCGGTGGCGTCGAGGCCGCATGCGCTGCCGGCGCGGCGAGAACGCAGCAGATGGTGTCGGCAAGCGCGCTGGGGCCGCAGCCGGCAGCGCGCCAGCGCCTGCCCGGTGGCACCGCGAGCGCGGCCACGAACTCCCACGCGACGAGCTGGCGCCAGCGCCCCATAATACGGCTACGGCTCGTGGACCGCCCCACGGGCCCCCAGAGGGCTCCCTTTCAGGCGCTCTCACCGCAGCGCCCCAGCGCAGCCGGCCCACCTGCCCCGTGACCCGGTCCATGGCGAGGGCCGCCGGGGTCCCCACGGCGGCTGCCGAGCGGCTTCACCGCCTATAATCCCCATGTAGGGTCTTCTCAGATTAGGCAGGCGCGACCATGGCGCTGGCCACCGGTGGCAGGTGCCACAGCGGCGGGTCGGTGCGGCGCTCCCGACAGCGTGGCGTTCCCCCGCAACAGCCCCCGGGAGGGGAGCGCCGCGCGCGGCTCGTGCGCGTGGTGCGTCAAATGCTGCGGGCCCGGGCCCGCCGGGAGCGCGGCCGCTGGCCTGCTGGCCTATGGGCGTGGGGGCTGGTGCCCCTGGTGGCCAGTCTAGGGCTGGTGCTCGCCGCGCTGGCCAGCCGCCTGCTGCTGGGACTGGCGGGGCTGTTCATCTCCTGGCTGGTGCAGGGCACGCCGGGCAGCGTGATCCTGCCGCCGCTGGTCGCCCTACCCCTCGATGCCGCGCTGCCACAGACCGCGTCCGTGCTGGCGCGCGACGGCAGCGTGCTCGCCGAGCTGAACGACATCCACTTCGGCCGTCGGCGGGCGGTGCCGCTGGCGCAAATCGCCCCGGCCTTGTGGTGGGCCACGGTGGCGACCGAGGATCGCCGTTTCTTCGACCACCCGGGCGTCGACCTGCTCGGCCTGCTCCGTGCGCTAGGCCAAAACGCCGGCAGCGGCGGGATCGAGTCCGGCGCGAGCACCCTGGAGATGCAGGTCGTCCGCAACCTGTTCCTCGCCGACGAGCGGATGGAGCAGACGCTCAGCCGCAAGCTGAAGGAGGCCGCCGGGGCGCTCCAGCTCGACCGGCGGTTTTCCAAGTGGGAGATTCTCGAAGCCTACCTGAACCTCGTGTACTACGGCCACCAGGCGTACGGGGCCGAGGCGGCGGCCCAGACGTACTTCGGCAAATCGGCCCAGGAGCTGACCCTGCCCGAGGCGGCGCTGTTGGCCGGGCTGCCCCAGAACCCCGCCGCCTTCGACCCCCTGCAGGATCCCGAGGCGGCCAAAGCGCGGCAGGAGCAGGTGCTGGATCTGATGGTGCGGGCCGGATTCATCACGGCGGAAGAGGCTGCGGAGGCCAAGACCGCGCCGCTCGCCTTCGTGGCCCCGACGCCCGCGCCGTTCCGCGCCCCGCACTGGGTGACCTATATCCGCGACACTGTCCGCGCTCGCTTCGGACCGGAGGCACTGTTCACGGCGGGCCTGCGCATCCAAACCACGCTCGACCCAGCGGTCCAAGCGCTGGCCGAGGAGGTCGTAGCCGCTGGCGAGGGCGTGCGCCGGCTGGCGCGGGCCAATAACACGGCGCTAGTGGTGCTCGACGCGCGCACCAGCCAGGTGCTGGCGATGGTCGGTAGCAAGGACTTCTGGGACGCCACGATCCACGGGCAGGTCAATCTCGCCCTGGCGGGGCGGCAGCCCGGCTCGTCGATCAAGCCGGTGGTGTATCTCGCGGGGTTCGAGCGCGGGCTGAACCCCGCCGTGGAGGTGCTCGACCAGCGCACGGTCTTCTCGGCGCCCCCGGGCCAGCCGCCCTACGTCCCCACCAATTGGGAGAACCGCTTCTACGGGCGCGTGACGCTGCGCGACGCGCTGGGCAACAGCCTGAACGTGCCGGCGGTGAAGGTGCTGAAGTACATCGGCGTGCCCGCCTTCCAGGACATGGCGCGGCGGTTGGGGATCACCACGCTGGACCGCTGGGACCCGCGCTGGCTGTCGATCACCTTGGGCGGTGGCGAGGTACGCTTGCTGGAGCTCGTCAACGCCTACGCGACCATCGCGCGCGAGGGGGTGTATCTGCCCGTCGAGCCGCTGCTGCGCGTGGAGACTGCGCGGGGCGAGGTGCTGTATGAGGCGCCCGCAGCGCCGCAGGGCGAGCAGGTCGTCGATCCCCGGGTCGCCTACCAGCTCCTGCATGTCATGGGCGACGCGGGCGCGCGCTTGGTAACCTTCGGCCCCCGCTCGCCCCTGAACCTCGCGCGGCCGCACATGGTCAAGACTGGCACTACCGATGACTACCGCGACACGTGGACGGTGGGCTGCCTGCCGCAGGTGTGTGTCGGGGTGTGGATGGGCAACACCGACAACCGACCCATGACCAAGGTGTCGAGCTCGCTCACCGCGGGCAAGCTGTGGGTGGACATGATCGAGGCGTTGATCCGCCACTACCAGTACGAGCCAGTGGCATTCCCCCAACCCGAGGGGGTGGTGGTCAAGCGCATCCCGAACGTCGGCGTCACGCGGCCGGGGCAGCGGGACCACGAGGAGGTCTTTCTGGACGGCCACGAGGAGCGGTTCCTGTTGGAGATGGACTGGAGGCGGCCCGACTGATGCGCGGTACCCACGGGGGGCGGGTCGCGGCCTGCTTGGCCGTGGTCGTCGCGGCGCTGGGCGTGCTGGCGCTCAGTGGCTGTGAGGAGGCGGGCCGGCTGCGCGCCATCGCGCCACACCTGCTCGCGCCCGGCGCGCAGGGCGGGGCGGGCATCTCGCTGCCGCTGGCGCCGCCGCCAGTGCCGCGCGAGCTGCCGCCCGAGCAGACCAGCGCGGCCTTCGAGTTCACGCCCGCCGGCACGGATGCCGAAGGGCGGCTGCTGTATCGGGTGCGCATCGGGCCGGGGGGGAGCCCGGCCTTGGTGGCCCTGCGCAAGTTCACCCCGCTGTTCGCGGTCGATGGCCAGGACGCGCTCAGCTACGTGAGCCACGCCTACTTCCAGCAGTACCCGCAGCGCACCGCGCGCTCCATCCAGCCCGGGGACGAGTTTCTGCTCGCGTTGCCCCCGGACACGTTCGTAGTGCGCTGGCAGGAGGAGCGCCAGGAGCAGTTCGGCCATCCTGCGCGGCTGCGCGAGTACGTGAGCGAGCGCGGCGACCGGTTGCGCTACTACCTCACGGCTCCGTTCCCGCTCCGCTATGAGCTGGAGCCCGCGGGAACGCCTGGTCGGGGGGTGGTGCACTTCGCGCCGGACCTGGCGTATCTGCTGCGCACGGGGCGCACGGATCCGCTGCGCCTGGCGCAGCTCGTGTACCGTGTGCCCGATCCGGACATTCTCCAGGTAGAGACGATGCGCCAGCTCGCGGCAGCGGTGCAGCCTGGCGAGGCCCCCACGTTGGAAGTGGATCGCCGTGTGCCGTACCGCGATCCCGTGCGGGTGGCGCTGCCACAGGCGGCGTACAGCGAGGCGGTGAGCGAGGAGCCCGAGCGCGCGCACTGGCGGCGGGCGGTGTTCTCAGCCGACAGTGGGCAGCCGTTCATGGCCGTGGAGGATGCCCTGGGCGCGCGGCCCGACCTGGCCGGGCTCCCAGCGGGCCAACCGTTCCGTATCGAATACCAGTGGGACGGCACGGTACGAGTGCTGTATCTGACCGGCCCCAACGACGCGCTGGGTAAGCGTGACCCGTATCACCTGCGCGAGAACGCGCGGTGGGCCGCGCTATATGCGCGCCTGGCGCCGGACGCGAACACGCCGGTGAAGTGGGGGCCAGGGGAGCCGTCCGACCTGGCGCCGTTCCCTACAGCCCGCGACTCGCTCCAGCGGGACCCCTCGGCGTACGACTACCTGGTGCCCGGCCGTGTGCTGGTGCTGACCTTCCGCCCAACGCGTTTCCTGGCCGACCTCCAGGCCGAAACGGAGTTCCGCGAGCTGTTGGGGGAGATGCGGACGCGCTACCGCGAGGAGATCGATCTGGTACTGCGCGCGCTGGACTTCCTGCAAAGCTGGCGGGCGGCACTGCGCGCGGGCCGGCCCGCCCACGCCACGGGCCAGGCCCCGCAGGCGGCGGAATGAAGCCGCTCGCCTGTGGGGTTACAGATGCCTTGCAGCTCCGCCATTAGCGCGTGGCCACCGTGGGGTGCCCTTTCCGTTGCCCGCGGGCAGATGCTATAGTACCCGCAAGTGAGGAACCCGGGGCATTGAACTTGTAGACCCCTGGCGAACGCCGAGGGCCCTTCAAGCTTTGATCGCTACAAGGGACCCTCACAACGTTCGAAAAGGGGTGATCCATGCGAGTCCTGGTCCTCGGCGCGGCGCTGCTCGCTAGCGCGTCCGTCCTCGCAGTCCCCACCGCTCATGCCCAGTACGGCCAGACGCCTTACGGCTATGGTAGCTACCCCTACGGGTACGGGTACGGCAGCTATCCGTACGGCTACAGCGCGTACGGCTATGGTAGCTACCCGTACGGCTACAGCTCCTATGGCTATGGTAGCTACCCCTATGGGTACGGGTACGGCAGCTATCCGTACGGCTACAGCGCGTACGGCTACGGCAGCTACCCGTACGGCTACGGGGCGTACGGGTACGGCAGCTCCCTCTACGGCTATGGTGGCTACAGCCCGTACGGGTATGGCGCCTCCCCGTACGGCTATGGCATGGGCTACGGTGCGTATCCGTATGCTGGCTACGGTGGTACGCCTTACGGCTACTCGGGTACGGGCAACTACCTGTGCGTCAACAGCCAAGGGCAGCAGCAGATCGTGTCCGGGGGGGCCTCGACGCTGGGCTACTTGAGCTGCACGCCGTACTAACCCGTCGCGCGAAGCCATTGGGCGGCCTGGCGCGCCAGCGGTGGAGCAAGTAGGGTCCCGGCTCGCTCCGCCGATCGGCTACGGGATGGAATGGAAAGGAGACCGCGGATGGTCACGATTACGGAGCGGGCGGCCGTGCAGCTGCAGGAGCTGTTGGCAGCCAATGAGGCCCCGCAGGGGCAGGGAGTGAAGCTGGTGCCCGACGAGACCGGCCGCATCGCCATGACCATCGGCCCCGCGGGCGCGGACGACGAGGTGATCGAGCACGATGGCGAGCCGCTGCTGATCGTCGATGGCCGGATCGCGGCCATGCTCGAGGGCGCCCAGCTCGACTGCGATACCGCCGAGATCGGTGGTGAGCGCCACGTTCGCTGGAGCTTGCAACCGCCCAGCTAGGCGCCGCGTGCCCGCCGGCGGCCTCGGGCGGGCGCGCAATGGGGGTAACCGAGGCCATCGCGGGGGGTGAGCTGTCGGAACAGCGCGCCCCTCGCCGCGTGTGACCTGCTGGCCACGGCCTGGCGCGGCCCTTTGCCCCAACAGGCGAGCGCCCCGCTGGCGCTGTACCCGCGCGGAACCGCCGTTGACGTTCCTCCTCCCCCCCGCTACACTCATCGCACCTGGCCCCCCAGGCGACCTTACGCAGCAGTCGCGAGGGAGATGGTGGCCGACGCGGACACGTCGCTTCATCCCCCCGTGCCCGGGCCGCGTCTGCAGGCGGTGCAGCGCGCGCGGGTACTCGGCGCCGGGGGGCTCGTGGACATCGCGCTGGCGGGCGAGCGGGTTGCCGCTGTCGTTCCCACCGGGATGTCTCCCCCGCCAGGGGAACCGGTGCTCGACGTGGGCGGCCGCGCGGTGCTGCCAGCGTTCGTCGAGCCGCACATCCACCTGGACAAGGCCTACCTGCTCGATCGCCTCGAGGCGGCGGGGCTGCCCGCGGGAACGCTGGCCGAGGCCATCGCCAGCACCGCGCGGCTGAAGCCGACGTTCACCCGAACGGACCTGCGCGCGCGAGCCGAGCGGGCGCTGCACGCGCTGCTTCGCCACGGCTGCACCGCCGCGCGCGTCCATGTCGAGATCGAGCCGATCGTCGGGCTGTTGGGGGTCGAGGTCCATCTGGAGCTAGCGGCGGCCTACGCCGGGGTGTTCGACCTCCAGCTGGTAGCGTTCCCCCAGGACGGGATCCAGCGGCTGCCTGGTGTGGCCGAGTTGCTGGAGGAGGCGCTGCGGCTGGGCTGTCACGTGGTCGGAGGCTGCCCGTATGTCGATCCGGACCCGGCGGCCCACATCGACCAGGTGTTCGCGCTCGCGGAGCGGTGGGGGCGGCCGGTCGATTTCCACCTCGACTTCAGCGACGACCCGCACGAGGCCTGGGTGGACCATGTGTGCGCGCGCGCGCGGGCGCTGGGCATGCAAGGGCGCGTGGCAGTAGGGCACCTGACCTCGCTGGCCGCCATGCCCCCCGCGGAGGCAGCGCCGCGCATCGCGGCCCTCGTGGAGGCGGGGGTGGCGGTCATCGCACTGCCCGCCACCGACCTGTACCTCAGTGGCCGGCGCGTGGACCACGCTCCACCGCGCGGGATCACCCGCCTGCGCGAGCTACACGCCGCCGGGGTGCTGGTCGCGCTGGGCAACAACAACCTCCAGAACGCCTTCACGCCAGTGGGTAACGGCAACCCGTTGCAGATGGCCTGGCTGGCGGGCCTGGCCGGTCAGCTCGGCACCAGCGCGGAGCAGCGCCTGCTGCTGGAGATGGTCACCACGCTGCCCGCGCGTATCCTCGGCTTGCCTCCACGCGGGCCGACGGCCGGGGCGCGCGCCGACCTGGTGGTATTGGAGTGCATCGACCCCCTCCTGGCTGTCCGCGAAGTGGCGCCGGTGGCGGCCGTGCTGCGCGCGGGCCAGCTACTGCCGCGGCCGCCTAGCGCGCTGCCGCCGGTACAGCTCGTGGCTCCTGCCTCCACCCCCCCGGCGGCCAGCTAGGCGCCGCGGCCCAGCGTCTCCCCAGGAAATTCACCAAGTAACCGCTATGCGTACCGTATCAATAGAGCGGGGGCGTGGTTCGTCCCTAGATCAAGGAGAGGTCGACGTTAATGCATCGTGCGCGTTTGGCACTGCTGTTGGGGCTGGGAGCGCTGGTCCTGGCGGGCTGCACCACGAGCGGGGCGCCTGTCCGGCCGGCGCCGCCCGAGGGCACCTCCCCGGCGGCCTCGGCCGAGAGGGCTTCCACGGCGGGCGCGCCAGCCAGCAGGGGCTCTGAGGCCGCCGCGGTCGCACCGGCGCAAAGCGGCTTCACCCTACGGTTGGATGGCAGCGAGGCGCGCTACCGGGCGCGGGAGACGTTCGTGAACATCCCCACGCCCAATGAGGCCGTGGGGCGGACGACCGCGGTGACCGGCAGCATCGTGCTGGACGGCAACAACCAGGTGGTGCGCGAGCAGTCGGTGGTCGTGGTCGACGTGAGCACGTTGCGCAGCGATGAGGAGCGGCGGGACAACTACCTGCGCGAGAACACGCTGCGCACGGCCCAATACCCCACGGTCACCTTCCGCCCCACGGAGGTGCGTGGCTTGCCCACCCCACTGCCGACCAGTGGCGAGGTGCAGTTCCAGGTGGCCGGCGATCTGACCATTCGTGACGTGACGCGGCCCGTGGTCTGGGACGTCGCCGCGACGGTAGATGGGCAGACGGTGAGCGGGGTCGCGCGCTACGATTTCTACTTCGGCGAGTGGGGCGTGCCGGTGCCACAGGTGGCCCGGGTAGCTAGTATCTTCGAGCCCGTGGTGCTGGAGATCGAGTTCCGCGGCACCAACGCCAGCTGAGGCGTGGCCAAGCGGCCCAGTGCCCCCACGTCGCGGGCGCGTCCCGGGCGTGGGGGCACTAGCCCGCAACGGGGGCTAGGCGGGCTCGCGCACCGGATAGCTCATGGGCACGACCTCGTCGGCCCTGGCGCCGCGCCAGTGCCACTGGGGCACGCTGGCCCAGATGCGCTCGCCACTCTCCTGGATCTGGGCGAGCAGGGCGGCCTCGTCGACCACCCGCGGCACCCGGTTCTCTAGCACCGCCTGGCCATCGATGATGATCGTCTCGATGTCGTCGCTGGTGCCCGCGTCGATGAGACTCTTGATCGGGTCGCGTACGGCGCCGAAGCGCGGGCCCGTGAGGTTGATGATCAGAATATCGGCCTTGGCGCCCGGCGCGAGGCGCCCGAGGTCGTCGCGCCCCAGGAACTTGGCGCCGCCGAGGGTAGCGCAGTCGAACACCTCGTGAGGCAGGCCCACCAGATAGCTGCCCTCGGCGAAGCGGCACATGGCGCCGGCGATGCGCATCTCGTGGATCAGGTCCTCGGGGAAGGTATCGGTGCCGAGGGCGACGTTGATACCCCGCTCGCGATAGCGCCAGAGCGACTCGAACAGGATGCCCATCTTGGCGTACTTGTACGGGGCGTGGGCGACGCTGGCGCCACTGTCGGCCAGCAGCTGGAGATCATCGCCGTAGGGGTAGTGGACCCACGAGTGGCGGTTGTGGAACACGCAGTGACCTAGGATGACATCGGGGCCGAGAAAGCCGATGTCATGGACCAACTGGATGGGTGTGCGCCGGTACTCGCGCAGGATGCGGTGGAACTCGACGAGGTTCATGGCCACGTGCAGCGACAGGCGCAAGCCGGTTTCATTGGCGGCGCGGCGCGTGGCCTGGAGGAGCTCGATAGTACAGGTATCGAGCTGGCCAGGGAACAGCATGCAGCGCACGCGGCCGTTGTGCGCGCCGTCGTGCTCACGGGCGAACTTGACCGCGCGCTCGAGGCCGGCCAGGTCGGCACCTGGAGGGGCGGGGTCCCACTGGACGCGGCCCTGGTCGTCGTAGACATATTCGTAGCTGCGGAAGCCGGGCCCCATGTAGATGCGCACGCCGAGCTGGCCGACCATCTCCAGGAACGCCTCGGCGTTGCGCGTGCCGACATCCATGATGGTGGTGGCGCCGCCACGCATGGCCGCCCACAGGCCGTACTTCTGCTCGACTTCCACCCGGGCGCCACCGCGTGGATCCAGCGTGCCGCGCTTGCCGGCCGCATAGGCGATGAAGTTGCTGCCGAAGTAGTCGGTCTTGGTGTGGTCGATCAGGAACAGATGGTTGGCGTTGGTGCCGGCGTGCAGGTGGCAGTTGATGAATCCGGGCGAGACCAGCCTGCCGCGGGCATCGATGGTGCGGTCGACGCGACCGTCGAAGCGGTGGCCAACGTGCAGGATCTCGTTACCCTCGTAGACCACCACGCCCTCGCGCAGCAGCTCGTGATGCCCGTCGCGAAAGCCGACCACCCAGCCGCCTTGGATCAGCGTGCGCATGCTGCTCCTCCCGTGCCTGTCTGCGGTCCCGTAGTATACCCCGCGCGGGCGGCGTCGCGGTCACGAGCGACCGAGGTGCACGGTGCGGATGAAGTGTGGGGGCGTCGACGGATAGCCGGGGGCTGGGTGGTGGAGTAGGCTCGCGAAGGCCTCGGGCGCGCAGACGTAGTCGGGCTCGGGGAGCAGCACGCAGTCATGGGTGCCGCAGTAGTAGGCGGCCAGCCAGCGGTCGAGCGCTGGCTGCAGGCTAGCACGGCGGTGCTCGTGCTCGAACAGTAGGGCGATCTCCCCCATTACTCCTAGGCAGAGGCCGAGCACGAGCCACACCGCTGCCAGGCCGGCGACGAGCCACGCCCCGCCACCGCCGAGGAGCGCCAACGCCAGCCAGCGGCCCGCTCGGTAGGGGCGACACGGCGGGGCGAACAGGGCGGCCCGCGCTCGCGCTCCCGCGTCGTGCGGCGCGAGCCGCTGGTAGTAGCGGTAGACGCTGCTGACCTTCACCACGCTGAAGTGATCACCGCAGCGCGGACACAGCGGTTTGGGGATCGGGTCGGTTGGCGTCCGGGGCCCCGGGCGCGGAACGGCGCCCCCACGGTCCCGTACATGTCGTTCTGGTATCGCAGCGACCGCATTCCGAGCAGAACGGGTTATGTCCATCCCTGTTACCGACACGCGTGTACGATTCTGGCGTCTTAGATAACGACCTGGCCACACAAATGTTACACTGCATACGCGCAATGGCACGTTCGCACGGGGGCGGCATTATGACTGGTCTTATTGGTCGTGAGGCACTGCCTCGTGTGAACAATACGACGTAAAGGCGCTCTGCATAGGCGATTCGGTGGCATGATGCTATCTGGCATCGCACCGTCGCGGAGCAGCGGGGCCTGGTGCGGTCAGGCCTCCCGACGAGGCAGTCCTGTGGCGACCAGCGCGGGCAGATGCGCGCGCAGGATTGCTACCACGCGGCGGGCGTCGGCCGCGCCGAGCACGGTGTGGATGACGCGCCCGTTGGCGTCCTCGATGGCGAGCGCGGCCAGATGCGGGCCGGCGCGCAGCCGCGCGCGGGCGATCTCGCGGTAGTCGAGCCGCGTGGTCTCCTGTTCGGGCCGCGGGGCCGCGGCTGGCCGCTCCAGCTCGAGCGCCGTGTCGTAGAGGCGGAGGTACGCGGTGCGCTCGTCCACCAAGGGTACCTGCAGCAAGAGCGCCCGTGCCATGGTGCCGTGACTCCCACGGGGTGCGGTCGTGCCCGCACGCTAGGTTGAGGCACGGTAGCATGGCGCGTGGCGGCCGGGCTAGAGTGCCTTGATCAAGATCGCATATCATCGGACGGAGTGGGCTGCCTGCGGCGCGGAGGAGACTAGGGACGTGGGGACTACCTTACAAGACAAGACCGCTTGCGCGGGCGGCCCACCGGAGTCGAGGAGACGCGGGGCTATATGGTACGGCGCGCTGCGGCGGTGAGGGTAGCCGTGCCGCCGGTGCGTTTCGCCTACGCGATCATCCGCGGGGGGGAAGCGTGCGGCCCATGAGCGACCGCCTCTTGTTGACCGGCTTGACGTTCTTCGGGCGCCACGGCGTGCGGCCCGCCGAGCAGGAGCTGGGTGCCCGCTTCGTGGTGGATGTCGCGCTGTACACCGACCTGCGCACGGCGGGCACGAGCGACGACCTGGCAGCAACGGTCGATTACGCGGCCGTGCACCGATGCGTGCGGGCGGTGATCGAAGGGCCGCCGCTGCGGCTGATCGAGGCGGTGGCCGAGCGGCTGGCAACGGCCCTGCTGGCTGAGTTCCCCCGCGTCGAGCGCGTCGTCGTGCGGGTACACAAGCCGCAGGCGCCGATCGCCGGCGCCGTGGCGGGGAGCGTGGCAGTGGAGATCGACCGGGCCCGACCGGGCGAGGGCGCGGCCACGGGCGGGGCGGGGAGGGCGTCGTGAGCGGGGTGCTGGGCCGCGCGGCGCTGCTGACGCGCTTGGCGGACGAGCCACCGCTGGTGCGCGGGCTCGCCGATCCGGCGCGGCAGGTGCAACCGCACGGCATCGACCTGCGGCTAGAGAGCGTCTGGGCGCTGACCGAGGCGGGGGCGATCGAGGCCGATCCGTCGCCCGCCGGCGGCTCGCGGTCCGATCGCCGTTTGCCGAGCCGTGCCCCGGTCCCGTTCGGCCCAGACGGGCGCGTGCATCTCGCCCCGGGCGCCTATCTCGTGCGATTCGTGGAGAGCGTGCACCTGCCAGCCGACTTGATGGCGCTGGGACGCCCGCGGTCGACGTTGCTGCGTTGCGGGGCCGCGCTGCACACCGCGGTGTGGGACGCCGGCTACGCGGGCCGCTCGGAGGCGCTGCTGGCGGTGAGCAACCCGCACGGTGTGTGGCTGGCGCAGGGCGCGCGCCTGCTGCAGCTGGTGTTCTTCCGCGTCGAAGCGCCGGGCACCACGTATGCCGGCGCGTACCAGGGCGAGAACCTGCCGCCAGCCTGAGCCCGGCGCGATATTGCCGGTGGGCGCCGCGCGCGCGGTACAGTGCTGCTAGACGGTGGGGTAGGCACCGTACGCCAGTCCGCCGGGCGGCGGTGTCCGGGGCGAGAGGAGCGCGCGATGAGCATCACGCTGAACCATACGATTGTACCGGCGCGGGACAAGGTGGCCGCGGCCCGCTTCTTCGCCGAGCTCTTCGGGCTAGAATTCCACGGCACCCAGGGGCACTTCGCGCCGGTACGGGTCAATGCCGACCTGACGCTCGACTTCGACGATGCCGAGCACTTCGAGCCGCACCACTACGCCTTCCTCGTCAGCGAGGAGGAGTTCGACGCTATCTTCGGCCGCGTGCGAGCTGCAGGGCTGGACTACTACGCGGAGCCTGGCGGCCGCGGCAAGGGCCAGATCAACCACCGCCGCGGCGGGCGCGGCGTATACTTCGCCGACCCGAACGGGCACCTGTACGAGCTGATGACCCGCGCCTGAGCCGCGGCGCGAGCGGGGACGGGGAGCGCGCATGGCCCTGGACATCGAGCGGGCGATGGCCGTGGCGCGCGAGGCGGCGGCGGCCGCGGGCGCGGCGGCGCTGCGGCACTGGCGTGCCGGGGTGCGTGTGGAGCGCAAGGCCGACCACACGCCAGTGACCGTGGCGGATCGCGACGCCGAGGTGGCGGCGCTGGCGGTCATCGAGGCGGCGTTTCCGGACCATGGCGTGCTCTCGGAGGAGAGCGGCGCGCGGCGGCCCGAGGCGCCGCTGCGGTGGATCATCGATCCGCTCGACGGCACGCGGGGCTTTACGCGCGGCGGGCTGTTCTGGGGGCCAGCGGTAGCGCTGGAGCAGGAGGGCGTCATCGTAGCCGGCGCGTTGGGGTTGCCGGCCCTGGGCGAGCTGTACTGGGCGGGCCGCGGGCACGGCTGCTGGCGCAACGGCGAGCGGCTGTTGGTGTCGGCGGTCAGCGAGCTGACGGCGGCGGCGCTCAGCCTGGGCGAACTGCCCTACTTGCTGGCGCCGCCCCATGGGAAGGGGGTGGCGCGGCTGCTCCAGACGGTGGAGACGGCGCGCGCCCACGGCGATCTGTACGCGGCCGCACTGCTGCTCACCGGCCAGGTGGACCTCTGGCTGGAGGCCGGGGTGCGCATCTGGGACATCGCCCCGCTGCCCGTGCTGGTGGAGGAAGCCGGTGGCCGCTTCAGCGACTTCGCCGGGCGGCCCTCGGTGACGAGCGGCCAGGCCCTGGCCAGCAACGGCCGGCTGCACGACGTGGCGCTCGCATACCTGCAGGCCGCCGCCACAGGGCTGGGCGCCGCGACCGCAGTGGACTAAGTGCGTGGAGGCCCGCGGTGCTATAATCGGCGAACCAGGCCCCCGCGCGCAGGGTGTGCCCGCGGCCGGTCGAGCTCGAGGAGGCGCTCGCTATGTCGGTGCTCGTCGCGTTCATCCGTGAGGCCCAGCCCGGTCGAGTGGCCGAGGTGCGCGCCGCGCTCCAGCACCACGCCAGCGTGGCGACGCAGACATGCGAGGGGATCCGCGCCTATCAGGTGTTGCAGGGCCGCGCGCAGTCCAACCTCTACGTCGATCTGGTGGAGTGGCAGAGCCGCGAGGCGTTCGAGGCCGCGCGCGAGCGCCTGCGGGCCACCGCCACCGACATCGGCCATCTGTTCCTGCGGCCCGCGCGCGTGCGCGTGTTCCGTCCGCTGGAGGTGCTCCGGGTACAGCCCCGCGAGGCCACCGCGGTCGGGGTGGGGCTGGTGCGGGCCCGGCCCGGGCTGGGCGACTACTACGCCGCACTCCTACGCCAGCGCGTGCGCGAGCAGTACCCGTCGCGCCCGGGGCTGCTGGCGGTCGGAATCTACCAGGTGGAGGATGCCGCGGAACAGTTCCTGGTGCGCACCGCCTGGGACCACGAGCAGGCGCTGCTCGCCTATCGCGCGTGGGTGGCGCGGGAGGTGTTCCCGACCACCGATCACCTAGTCGCTCGCCGTGAGCTGCTGAACCTGCTGGCCCGCTGGCACTACCGCGAGGCCCCGCTGGCCTGCCCCGCGCTCGTCTGAGCCGGCCCCGCGACGAAAGGAGACGCCGTGGACCCCCGGCCGTGGTACGAGCGCCTGCTGGACCGCGACAACCCGGTGGCGCCCGTGATCGTACTGGTGCTGCTAGTGGTGGTGATCGTGTTCATCGTCACCATCGGCGGCCCGCTGCTCGACGGCCTGATCCAGCGCCCCGGCTGAGCCGGGGATTACCGCCATGGCCAGTAGCGCGGCCCCGCCCCATACGAGCCCAGCGGCACCACGATCACTGCGGCTGGCCCGATATAGTACGGGAGCAGCGGCGGTAGCCCGTAGTCGGTGGCGTAGTCGCCGAACGGGTAGGCATTGTAGGTGCTACCGCGGTTCGGGTTCCAGCCGCTCTCACCGCCTAGCCGCAAGTACGGCCCAAAGCCCGGCGCGTAGGCGTACACACCGCGCCAGTACGCCGTCTCCTCCTGCGCGGGCACGGGGGGGGCCGCCTCGGCCGGCGCGTAGTAGGCGCCGTCGGCGTAGTAGCCCCCAGGGGGCAGCTGCGCCTGGGCGCGGGGCACCCCGCTCAGAGTTAGCCCAAGAGCCAGCAGGCCGCTCAGCCACCATCGCATAGGCGTCTCCTCGCTGTCGCTGCGGTGCCACGCGCGGCGGCCCTCCAGCGCCGCCCGTGACAACCGCCGGTTGGCGCGCCCGTCGGCGCTGGGCTATAGTCCTGCCAGAGAGCAGCCGCACCTGTCTCGATCCCGCAGGGGGCGCGCGACGCGCCGGGGTGACGAGGATGTTGACCGACACACGGAATCGGCCGCTGCGGGACCTCCGGATCTCGGTCACCGATCGCTGCAATTTCCGCTGTATCTATTGTATGCCGAAGGAGATCTTCGGCCCGGATTTTCAGTTTCTGCCCAACCGCTGGCTGCTGACGTTCGAAGAGATCGCTCGCGTCGCGCGGATCTGCGTCGGGCTTGGGGTCGAGAAGATCCGGCTCACGGGGGGCGAGCCGCTGGTGCGCCGCGACCTCGAGAAGCTGGTGGCTATGCTGGCGCGCATCGAGGGCCTGCGCGACCTGACGCTGACTACCAACGGCTCGCTGCTGGCGCGCAAGGCGCAGGCGCTCGCCGACGCCGGGCTCAAGCGCGTCACGGTTAGCCTCGACGCGCTCGACGATGCCGTGTTTCGCCGCATGAACGACGTCGATTTTCCCGTGGCGCGGGTGCTGGAGGGCATCGAGGCCGCGCGCCGCGCCGGGCTGTGGCCGATCAAGATCAACATGGTGGTCAAGCGCGGGGTCAACGACCACTGCGTGGTCGACATGGCCCGCTACTTCCACGGCACGGGCTACATCCTGCGCTTCATCGAGTACATGGACGTGGGCAACACCAACGGTTGGCGCATGGACGACGTGGTGCCCGGCGCCGAGATCGTGCGTATGATCGATGCTGTGCTGCCGCTGGAGCCGATCGGCCGCAGTTACCGGGGCGAGGTGGCGAGCCGCTACCGCTATCGCGATGGCGGCGGCGAGATCGGTATCATCGCCTCGGTGACGCAGCCGTTCTGCGGCGACTGCACGCGCCTGCGCCTGTCCTCGGAAGGCAAGCTGTATACCTGCCTGTTCGCCGGGGAGGGGCACGACCTGCGGGCGCTGCTACGCGGCGGCGCGTCCGACGAGGAGATCGCCGAGCGCATCCGCGCCGTATGGGGCGCGCGGGCCGATCGCTACTCCGAGCTGCGCACCGCGGCGACCCCGCGCTGGCGCAAGGTCGAGATGTCGCATATCGGTGGCTGATGCGGCCGCGGCGCGAGTTCACGGTCGCGGTGTTCGTGGTCGACGGCGACCGCGTGCTGCTGCACTACCATGCCAAGCTGGGGCGCTGGCTGCCGCCCGGCGGGCATATCGAGCCGAATGAGCTGCCTGACGAGGCGGCAGTGCGCGAGGTCGAAGAGGAGACCGGCCTGCGCGTGGAGCTGGTGGGCGAGCGCGGGCTACCCCTGGCCACGCCTGTCCAGCTCGTGCGGCCGGCGGGGATCCAGCTGGAGAACATCGGCCACGACCACGAGCATATCGACCTCGTCTACTTCGCGGCGCCGACCGTCCCCGGCCAGGTCCCCCGGGGGGCACACGCCGCGGCCACGCGGGCGGGCTGGTACCGGCTCGCCGAGCTGGCCGCGCTGGGCGCCGACGCCGAGATCCAGGCCTGGGCGGCGCGCGCGGTGGCCGCCGTGGCCGCCTGGCGCGCTAGATCGTCATGAGGAGGTCGGCGTGCTGGGCCTCGTTGAGCAGGAAGCTGGCCGTACCTAGCACGCTGTCCACCTCGGGCAGCAGGGTATCCGGCCGCAGGTCGTAGATCCGCGCGCCCCGCGAACAGACGTAGATGCGCACGCGCCCCGTCGCTTTCACCTGGCGCAGCAGCTCGCGCAGGTCGGTGAAGCCCAGCTGCTCGGCGCGGTCGATGAAGTGGGCGCCTACGTCGTCGCCCGGGGGGGCGATGGCGATGTCGCGCAAGCCGTCGCGGTGCAGCCGGCGGGCGGCGCGATTGGTGAAGAACAGGCACACGTCCATCTCGGACTCGGCGCCGATGCCGGCCCAGCTCAGGGCGAGCAGGAAGTCCTCGTAGCTGTCGCTCTTCACCACCAGCACCATCCGCTTGGCGCGCTGCGCCTCCACGCCCTCGCCTCCTCGCTACTGGTGGACTGCCTGGAGATAGCGCGGCAGAACCGCGCCCAGCGCGCGGGCGATGAACCGGCGATTGGCCATGGCCGCGATGTGCACCCGGCTCTCGACGGGATCGACGCCGGGGTGCAGGGCCAAGAACCGCCCCTCTTCCTCACGGAGCAGGTCCAGCATCTCCGCCTCGTGCTCATCCATCCAGCGCACTAGTTCGGCTTCCAAGTCCATCGAATCCCCTATCTTACCTGTCGCTAGCGCCCGTGGTGCGGGCCAGCGCGGCATCGAGCGCGCGCCGGAGCGCGCCGGCCGCCACGCGCGCGCAGTGCACCTTTTCGGACGGCAGCCCGCCCAGCGCCGCGGCGATGCGGGCCGCGTCGATAGCGCGGGCAACGGCCACCTCGGCGCCCAGCGCGAGCTCGGTGGCCACGCTCGCGGCGGCGATGGTGGCGCTGCAGCCGAACGCCCGGAAGCGCACCGCGCTCACCCGGCCGGCTTCCAGGCGCAGGGCGATACGCACGTGACTGCCGACTACGGGCTCGCCGTCGGCCCCGACGCCATGGGCATCCGGCAGGGTGCCCACATTGCGCGGGTTGGTAGCGTGGTCGATCACCGCCGGCGAGTACACATACGGCTCTGGCAGCCAGGGGGGCTCGCCGAGCATCGTTGGCTCTCCTGCGCCGCTCAACCGCCGTTGCGCCGGCGGCCCCGCGCGATATGGGCGAGCACGCGCTGCAGGGCATCGGCCAGCTCCATCACCTCGGCATAGGTGAGGCGCAGGGCCAGGCCGCGCGGGTGCCAGTGCAACGTGATCTGGTGGTGTGTCTGCTCCTCGAACAGGCTGATGTTCTCTGTGCCTTCGATCTCGACGTAGGTGTGCTCGTGCGCGTGGCCGGCATGCGGTGCCTGCTGGTCCATCCGCCCCTCCGCGCCTCCTGCGTGATGATAGCATCCTCGGCTGCTGGGGGCGCGCGGCGCTAGGGTATACTGGGGCAGCACCAGGCGCCGCCCGACGGCGCGGCAGGAGGCATGTGCCGTGGCTGACCAACACTGGATCCGCGTGGTGGGCTACCTCCAGCCCCCGCCCGCGCGCGAGGTGTTTCGCGCCTCGGGCTACTACCGGGGCACGCCACGGCCGCGGTCGACCGCGATGGCAGGCGGGGCGGGTGCCGTGGCGGTGGCCGCGCCGGCGGTGGGCGCGCCGCCCAGCCCCGATCTGGAGATCAGCGCCGGCGACCGGCTCATCTACCTCGCGCTAGGGCAGTTCGTTCTCTTCGCGGTCGGCACCGTCACGGCGGGCCCCGAACCGCACCCGACTGACCCCGACAAAAAGCTCTGCACGGTGCAGACGGACGTGTTCATCCCAGCGGTGCTCAAGGCCCCGCACTTCGCCGGCGAGGTGCTGCCGAGCGGGCGCGACCTGCGCCTCATCGTGCAGCAATATACTTATATCTGGGTCTCGCCCGAGGACGGGCGCGCGCTGATCGAGCGCGTGCAGGCGAAGGCCGGCGCGAAGGACTAGCCTACTCTAATGCCCCTCTAACGGGTGGGCCGGTATAATCCCGGCGAGCGATCACCAGCCGCTTGGAGGCAAGGTCGAGCTATGCCCATCTACGTGTATCGCTGCGCGGCCTGTGGCGTGGATATCGAAAAGCGCCAGGGCTTCTTTGATGCGCCCCTAGCGACCTGTGACGCTTGCGGGGGGCCGCTGCACCGCGTGCTGCAACCGGTCGGCATCATCTTCAAGGGCAGCGGCTTTTACATCACCGACAGCCGCAACGGGACGAACGGGAAGAACGGCGGCGCGAGTGGCGGTAGCGAAGGGGAGAGCAGCAGCTCGACCAGCAAGAGCGAGGCGACAGCTAGCGGCGCCAGCAAGTAGGCCGCGTGCGCGCGCTTCTCCAGCGCGTCCGCTCGGCGGCGGTCCACGTCGACGGGCAGGTGATCGGCGCTATCGGCGCCGGCTGGTTCGTGCTGCTCGGTGTGGGGCGCGGGGACGATGAGGCGACCGCCCGCGCCCTCGCCGTGCGCATCCCGCATCTGCGTGCGTTTCCCGACGACACGGGCCGGATGAACCGCTCGGCGCTGGAGGTCGGTGCCGAGTGTCTAGTGGTCTCGCAGTTCACCCTCTACGCCGACCTGCGCCGCGGCCGCCGGCCCTACTTCGGCGAGGCGGCCCCGCCGGAGGTGGCGCGGCCACTGGTCGAGGTGTTCGTGGAGGCGCTGGCCGCGCAGGGCGTGCGCGTCGCCACCGGCCGCTTCGGGGCCCTAATGGAGATCCACCTGGTAGCCGATGGGCCGGTGACGCTGTGGCTGGACAGTGCCGAGCACTGAGCGCGGCGGCTCTCAGGAGGCTGGCGGCCCCTCGCGCGGCCGGCCGAGGGGCCGCAGCGCGCCCGGCCCGTAGCGGCTGGCGCACTCCTCGTCGGCGGCGCGCAGGGCACTGGCCGCGGCGCGTGCCTCGCTCCGAGCAGCGATCAGCTGCGCGCGCAGGTAGGGGCCCATCTGCGCGCGCACCTCTGGCGGGTGCTCCACCAGCCGCGGGTCGGCGGCCCGCAACAGGGCGGTGAGCGCGGCCCGGGCGTGCTGCTGGACCGCCTCCACGCCCGCCGGGGGCGTCAGCCGCTCGATGCGCGCCAGCTCTTCGGCCAGGGCCTGTTGCACCAGCGCCAGCCGCGGGACCACCCGCTCGGATGGCTCGCTGGCCGCAGCCTCCAAGGCAGCACCCAGCTCGCGGGCCAGCTTGCTGGTGCGGTCGAAGGTGCCCCAGACTTGCGCGCAGTACGGCTCGGCTCCGGCCTGCGCCGCGCGCTGCTGCCAGGCGACGACTGCCACGATCCCGACTAGCAGCGCGCCGGCCGCGAAGCCGAGCCAGGCCCGCCGGTGCTGGCGAAAGATCCTCGGGCGCGTAGGTGCCCCCCGGCCGACCACGGGCGCTCGTGCGGTGAGCCGGCCCCACCGCCGCCTTTAGCATAAGATGCGCCTTAAATTCCGGCAAGCGCAGCGGGCCGGCGTCGATGGCGGAAGGGAGCCGCGATGGGCAACGGGCTGCGTCCGCTGCGGCCCGCTGCCCACGAACGAACGGGGGGAGGGGGCGCTCAGGAAGCGGCCTCGGTCGGGTCGTCCATCTCTACCACGCGGTCGCTGCGGGTGAGCAGTAGCGGCGTCTTGCCATGGAGGATCGTGTCGGCGCTGATGATGCACTTGCGCACGTCGGTGCGGGAGGGGATCTCGTACATCACGTCGAGGAGCACTTCCTCGATCAGGGTGCGCAAGCCTCGCGCCCCCGTCTTGTACTTTAGCGCGCGCTCCGCCGCGGCCTCGAGCGCATCCTCGGTGAACACCAGCTCGACCTTGTCCAGCGCCAGGAACTTGCCGTACTGCTTGGTGATGGCGTTGCGGGGCTCGACCAGGATGCGCATCAGCGCCTGCTTGTCCAACGGGTCGAGCGTGACGACGACCGGCAGCCGGCCGATGAACTCGGGGATCAGCCCGTACTTGAGCAGGTCGTCGGAGGTGAGCTGGCGAAGCAGGTCGGCGTTGTCCTGCTCGGTCACCGGCTCGGCGCGGAAGCCGAGGGTGCGCTTCTTGCCCACGCGCTGGGCGACGATGTTCTCCAGCCCCTCGAAGGCGCCGCCGCAGATGAACAGGATGTTCGTTGTGTTGATCTGCAGGAAGTCCTGGTGGGGGTGCTTGCGGCCGCCCTGGGGCGGCACATTGGCGATAGTACCCTCCAGGATCTTCAACAGCGCCTGCTGCACCCCTTCGCCCGATACGTCGCGAGTGATCGAGGGGTTGTCGCTCTTGCGGGCGATCTTGTCGATCTCGTCGATGTACACGATCCCGCGCTCGGCGCGGGGGATGTCGAAGTCGGCGGCCTGGATCAGCCGCAGCAGGATGTTCTCGACATCCTCGCCGACGTACCCCGCCTCGGTGAGGGCGGTGGCATCAGCGATGCAGAACGGCACATCGAGGATCTTGGCGAGGGTCTGGGCGAGCAGGGTCTTGCCGCAGCCGGTGGGGCCGACGAGCAGAATGTTGCTCTTCTGCAGCTCGACATCGTCGACCTGCATGCCGGCGTTGACGCGCTTGTAGTGGTTGTACACGGCCACGGCGAGCACTTTCTTGGCCCGGTCCTGGCCGATGACGTACTGGTTGAGCTGCTCGTAGATCTTCTTGGGCGTGGGGAGCTTGGCCAGGGGCAGCTTGGCACGCGGCGGGGGTGGCGTCTCCTCGTCGATGATCTCGCGGCACAGCTCGACGCACTCGTCGCAGATATAGACGGCACCGGGCCCCGCGATCAAGCGGCGTACCTGGTCCTGCGGCTTCCCACAGAAGGAGCAGTGGTACTGGCCCCGCGTCCCCCGCGCGTTCGTCATGCCTTCGTCCTCCGTCCAGCGCCGCGGCTACTGGCGTGATGGTTCGGCCTTCATCGACCCGGCGGGATGCCCGATCACCTCGTCGATGATGCCGTAGTCCTTCGCTTGTTCTGGGGTCATGAAGAAATCGCGATCCGAGTCGCGGGCGATGCGCTCGAGCGGTTGGCCGGTGTGGTGGGCCATGATCTCGCGCAGCCGCCGCTGCAAGCGCAAGATCTCGCGTGCCCGCACCTCGATATCGGCCGCGGTGCCCTGGAAGCCGCCCGCGGCCTGGTGGATCATCACGGTCGAGTTGGGCAGGGCGAAGCGCTTGCCCTTGGCGCCCGCCATGAGCAGCACGGCGCCCATGCTCGCGGCCATGCCCACGCAGATGGTGCTCACCTCGGGGCGGATCAGCTGCATCGTGTCGTAGATGGATAGGCCAGCGGTCACACTCCCCCCGGGGGAGTGGATGTACATCTGGATGTCCTTCTCGGGATCCTCGCGGTCGAGGTAGAGGAGTTCGGCGACCACGAGGTTGGCGAGGTAGTCGTCGATGGCCGTGCCAATGAACACGATGCGCTCTTTGAGGAGCAGGGAGTAGATGTCGTAGGCCCGCTCCCCGCGGTTGGTTTGCTCGATGACCTGGGGGACCAGGATCTGCGCCCGCGGGTCACGCATGCGGCCGCTCCTCTGCGGCTGGGCTGGTGGCCGCCGTGGCCGCCGGGCCGGCCGAGTCGCGGGTCGCCAGCTCCACCAGCCGTGCGATCGTCTTGCGCTCGCGCAGGGCCAACTCGACCTGCTCACGCAGCTGGCGGTTCCTGAGCGCGCCCTGCAGCGCCCGTGGCGCGCTGGCGCGCTCGGCCGCCGCCCGGCGGATCTCGGCCTCCACCTCGACGGGGTCTACCGTGATCTGCTCCGCCTCGGCCACCGCGTGGAGGACGAAGGCGCGGGTCAGTTCGCGGCGCGCTCGGGTGCGTAGCTCGTCCTCGAACTCCGCGGCGGGCTTCCCCGTCAGTTGCAGGTATTGTTCAATCGTGGCGCCCTGCTTGTCAAGCGTGGCGACGAGCCGCTGGCGGAGCCGCTCGGCGTGCTTGTCCACCGCCTGCGGCGGCAGCTCCAGCGTTGCCACCCCCACCACGGCCTCGACCACCTCCTCCTCCAGCCGCTCGCGGGCCTCGGCGGCGGCCTGGGCGGCCAGTTCCTCGCGCAGCTGCGCGCGCAGCTCCTCGACCGTGTTGAACGCTCCCACCGTCGAGGCGAAGGCGTCGTCCACCGCCGGCAGCTGCCGCTCCTTCACCCAGTGCAGCCGGACCGTGAACGTCGCCTCCTGGCCGGCCAGGGCGGTGTCGGCGAAGTCCTCGGGCACGCGCAGCGTGAAGGTGCGCTCGCTGTCGGGCGCCAGGCCGACCAGGGCCGCGGCGAAGCCCGGCAGGGGCCGCTGGTCCTCCTCGCGCAGCACGTACTCCACGTCGCGCCGGTCCAGCAGCACGCGCTCGCCTGCCGTGCCCCGCACATCGAGCGCCACGCGGTCGCCCAGCTGCGCTGGCCGCTCGACCGGCACCCAGGTGGCGTGGGCCTCGCGCAGCCGCTCGATGAGGCGGTCGACCTGCTCGTCGGTGACCGGGGGCACCTGCAGCTCGCGGCGTAGGCTGTGGTAGTCGCCCAGGCGCACCTGCGGGCGCACGGGCACCGTGGCCTTGATCCGCAGGGGCTCGACCTCCACGACCTGAACCTGGGCCTCCTCGATCGGGTCCAGCCCCGCCTCGGCTACCGCCTCGCGGTACACGACCGGCACCAGCTGCTCGATCGCCTCCTCGAGGAGCGACTCCCGGCCCACCACGCGCTCGACGAGCGGGCGCGGCGCTTTGCCCCGGCGGAAGCCCGGGATGTTCAGGCGGTGCGCGTAGCGCTTGTAGGCGGCGTCGAGCGCCCGCTCGACGCGCGGAGGATCGACCTCGATCTCGAGCAGCACCTGGCTGCTCTCTAGTGCCTGCGTGCTGATCTTCACGGCTCGTCTGCTGCCTTTCCGCTCCGCGCTGCGGGCGCTGGGGCGCTGGGCGCGAGCATGCCTTCGTCTCGACAAAAAGGGGCTCTTCCAGCAAGAGCCCCTTCGAGGACTACGGACGAGGGCTAGGTTGCGAGCGGAAGACGGGATTCGAACCCGCGACCCTCTCCTTGGCAAGGAGATGCTCTACCACTGAGCCACTTCCGCACGTGGCCGCTGGCCACTTCCATCCTCCATTGTAGCCCCGGCGCGGCCTCCCCTACAAGGGCCCTGTGCTCCGGTTCTCCCGTGCGGCCGCGGTGCGCTGGGCCGCGGGCCGCCACAGGCGTGCGGGCGCTACAATGGGGCAGTCCGTGAAGGAGAACCGCCGTGGCCGACAACGACCGCATGGCCCAGCTCAAGGAGCATGCGAACGCTTGCCCATACTATCGCTTGATCGGTTTCGAGGTGGTCGAGGCCGCTCAGGGGCGCGCCGTGCTCAAGCTGCCGGTGCGCGAGGAGCTATTCCAGTTCCAGGACGCCGTACACGGTGGCGCGATCTTCTCGGTAGCCGACGCCGCTATCGCCGTGGCGTTGCTGACTCTGGCCGAACCGAACGAGCATGCGCTCACCGTCGAGTGCAAGCTGAACTTCCTGGCTGGGGTGACTCGGGCCCACCGCTACGTGCTCGCCGAGGGCCGGATCGTCCACAAGGGGCGCACCATCGCCGTGGGCGAGGTGGACGTCGCGCGCGACGACGGCCGCCTGGCGGCCAAGGGCCTGGTCACCTACGCGCTGCGGCCGGCGCGCGCGCCGGCCTGATCGCGCCGCTGGCGGTCAGCAGCGCCAGTGGCCCTCGGGGTCGTAGGTGCGGATGATCTCCAGCTCCTCGGCGGTCGGCGGCGGCGTCTCGTGCACGTCGGGTGCCACGCGCAGGGCCCAGCCTGTATGGGCGCGCACCTGCTCGATGGTCGTGCCCGGATGGTAGCTGTGCAGCATCGCCTCGCGGCTGACGGGGTCGAAGTGCAGCACGGCCATGCTGGTCACCACCGCCGCCGGCCCGCCGCGCGGCAGCCCCACGCGCTGGCGCCAGTCGCCGCCCTCGCCGTAGCCGGGCGAGGTGAGGTAGCTCACCCGCTCGGGCAGGCGGCGCTTATCGTGGTCGAGCAGCACGATGGTGCGGTGGGCCAGCGAAGCGAGATCGCCGCCGCCGCCGCTGCCCGGCAACTTGACGCGCGGCCGGCGGAAATCGCCGATGTACGAGGTGTTCACGTTGCCGAAGCGGTCCACCTCGGCGGCGCCGATGAAGCCGATATCCGCGCGCCCCTGCGCCGCCAGGGCCATGACGTTGAGCAGGCTGGTGCACCAGAGGGCGTCGCGGATGTTCGGGGGGTCCGACATGGTGTACAGCAGCTCGCGCGGCGGCCGGTCGCGGATGATCCCTACCTCGAACAGGCCGATACAGGTGGGCGCGTGCAGGTTCTTGGCCACGCAGAACGCCAGCAGGGGCAGGCGCATGCCGGTGAACACCGTCTCGCCGTCGCGAATCTCGCGCGCCGCGGCCACGATCATCAGCTCGCGCAGCGTGTAGTCGGACGCCATGCCATTCCTCCTCTCGGGCCTATAATACCGGCCGCCAGCGCCCGCGTTGGCCACGGCCGGCGGCGCGCCGCGCCGGCGAGCGAACCGCGAGCGAGGGCTGAGGATGCGACCGGGCGATCTGCGTGACTGGCTGGCCGCCGTGGAGGCGACCGGCGAGCTGCGGACGATCCGCGGCGCGCACTGGCGCCTGGAGATCGGCGCGCTGTGCGAGTTGGACTACCGCCTGCCCACCCCCTGGGCACTGCTGTTCGACGATATTCCCGACCACCCGGCCGGCTGGCGGGTGCTGGCCGGCGCCTGCGCCTCGCCGGCACGGCTGGGCCTCACGCTGCGCCTGGGCACCGAGCACTCCACGCTCGACCTCATCCAGGCGCTGCGCGGCCAGTTCACGCGTTGGGCCGCCCGCGCGGCGGAGTTCGCCCCGCGCGAGGTCGCCGATGGCCCCGTGCTGGAGCACGTCTACGAGGGCGACGCCGTCGATCTCACGCGGTTCCCCGCCCCGCTGTGGCACGAGGGCGACGGCGGGCGCTACCTCGGCACCGGTGGCCTGCTGCTCACCCGCGACCCCGAGACGGGCTGGGTCAACGGCGGTACGTACCGCATGCAGCTACTGGGGCGCAACCGGCTCGGCCTGTTCGCGCTCACGGGCAAGCACGCGCGCATCCACCTGGACAAGTATGCGGCGCTCCAGGAGCCGTGCCCGGTGGTGGTCTCGCTGGGGCACGACCCCCTGTTCGCGCTGCTCGGGGGCATCGAAGTGCCGTACGGGGTGAGCGAGCTGGCCTACGCGGGCGCCATCGCCGGCGAGCCGGTGGAGGTGCTGCGCGGCCCGCTGACCCGGCTGCCACTGCCGGCGCGCGCCGAGATCGTGGCCGAGGGGTTCGTGTACCCCGGCGACACAGCGCCCGAGGGGCCCTATGGCGAGTTCCACGGCTACTACTCGGCGGCCGAGGCACCGCAGCCGGTGATCCACGTCAAGCGGCTGCTGCACCGCCGCGACCCGATCTTGCTCGGCTCGCCACCCGGCCGCCCGCCGCACGACTACAGCTACTGGGCGTCGCTGCTGCGCTCGGCGGTGGTGTTCGACGCGTTGGTCGAGGCGGGCGTGCCGGACGTGCAGGCGGTGTGGCAGCATCCTTGTGGGGGCGCGCGCATGCTGCTGGTGGTCAGCATCCGGCAGCGCTACCCGGGCCACGCGCGCCAGGCCGGCCATGTGGCGGCGCAGTGCCGGGGCGGCGCGCAGGTGGGCCGCTACGTGATCGTGGTGGACGAGGATATCGACCCCACCGATCTAGAGCAGGTGATGTGGGCGGTAGCCACGCGCTCGGACCCGCTGCGGGACATCGACGTCATCCAGCGGGCGTGGGGTAGCCAGGTCGACCCGCAGTTCGTGACGCTGCCGGACGGGGGGCTGACCAACACGCGTGCCATTATCGACGCCTGCCGGCCCTGGGAGTTCCGCGATGTGTTCCCCCCGGTGGTCGGGGCGAGTCGCGAGCTGCTGGCGCGCGTGCGGGCGCGCTGGGGCACGCTGCTCGGCCTGTCCGAATAGACAGTCGGCCAGTCCTCTGATATGATCTCGTATCCCGCGCAACGGGGCGCTGGCCGCACGGGGCGGCAAAATTAAGGCATGGTGGTGGGCGTTCTGCATCTCACGCTCGCGCTGCCCGCCAGCGAGTCGCTGAAGGACAAGCGGCAGGTGGTGCAATCGGTCATCGCCCGCGTGCGCAACCAGTTCAACGTGGCGGCGGCGGAGGTGGATACCCTGGACGACCGCCGGCTGGCCACGCTGGGCTTCAGCTGCGTCAGCAACGACGCGCGGCATGTGGAGCAGATGCTCGCGCGCGTGCTCGCCTTCGTGGAGCACGCGCGGCTGGAGGCAGAGGTGACCGACTACGCCGTCGAGGTGATCCCGATCGCCTAGCCGGCTGCGGCGCGCGGGGTGGGGCGCCGCGCGCCGGGGCACCGCGCACTCGGCGGCGCGTCGCGCCGCGCGGCCGCTCGTGGCATGGGCCGTGCCACAGAGGGGCTGCTCCGCGCTCCCGGGCGCGGCTGCCGCAGGGGACAAGGGATGGCTACGTCGGAGGAAGGGCCGCTCGATCGCGCGGCGTTCGAGCAACTGGTCGCGGAGTACGCCGAGCGGCTGTACAATCTCGCCCTCCGCATCACGGGGGTGGCGGCGGATGCAGAGGACGCCGTGCAGGAGGCGTTTGCCAGCGCCTACCGCCACCGCGACCAGTTCCGCGGCGGTGCCAGCCCGCGCACCTGGCTATACCGCATCACGGTCAACGCCGCTCTCCAGCGCGTGCGCGAGCGCGCGCCCCGCGAGTATCTCGAAGAGCCGCTCGCAGAGCGCCAGGAGCTGACCGACTGGCCCGCCCATAGCGACGACCCCGCCGTGGTGGCCGAGCTGCGCCAGCAGCTGGAAGCCGCTCTCGGGGCCTTGGCGCCCGACCTCCGCGCCGCCGTGATCTTGCGCGATGTCGAGGGTCTGTCCGCACGCGAGGCGGCCGAGGCGCTCGGGATCAGCGAGGCAGCGTTCAAGTCGCGCCTGCACCGCGGGCGCGTGCTGCTCCGCGAGCGGCTGAGCGAGTACCTGCGCGGCTGAGCCGCGCGGCCAACGCTTGCCGCCGCCTCGCCGCGGCGCTACTCTATCCTGGCAACCGCACGCTGCGGCGTCGAGCTGACCGCCCGCGCGCCCGTCGGGCGGCCCGCCCCAAGGGAGGAGCAGAGCCTATGCGGTCGCTGCCTATCCAGCTTCTCGGCGTCATTCTCGGCTGCTGCCTGCTCGGCGCGCTCGCCGTTGGCTGCGGCGCTGCCCCGGCGAGCCCGCCGGCGGCGACGGCCCCCGGGCCCGGCACGGCCGGCGCTAGTGCCGCGGCGAGCGCGCCCACGGCGCAGAGCCCCGCTCCTGCGGCCGGCCCGGTCGTCGTGCGCGTCGGCTACCAGCCGATTCTCTCGCACTCGGTGTTCTTCTTGGCCGTGGACAAGGGCTACCTGCGCGAGGCGGGCGTCGAGGTGGAGATGACCGAGTTCCGCGGCAGCGACGCCGCGATGCCCTTCCTGGCCAACGGCCAGCTCGACGTAGTGGGCGGCTCGGTCGGGGCTGGCTTCCTTAACGGCGTCTACCAGGGCGTCTCGGGCCTGGCGGTGGCCATGATGTCCGGGGTCGGGCCCGATGGGCTAACCGCGGGCGCCATGGTGGTGCGGCAAGACGATGTCGCCTCCGGCCGTATCACCAGCCCCGCCCAGCTGCGCGGCCGGCGCGTGGGCGTCAACGGCACCGGGGTGTACGGCGAGTTTCTCGCCGACCTGGCCATGCGCAAGGGCGGGCTCACGCTCGACGACGCCGAGATGGTCGTGCTCGGCTTCCCCGACCTGATGGCCGGGCTGGCCGGCGGCTCGCTCGACGCCGCGCTGCTCACCGAGCCCTGGGTGCTCCAGGCGCAGGAGCGCGGCATCGGCGTGCCGCTCGTGCGCGAGGGGCTCGATCCCAACGGCACCACGCAGGTGGTGCTGTACGGCGAGCAGTTCGTCAAGAACAACCCCGAGGGCGCGCGCCGCTTCATGGTCGGCTACCTGCGCGCCCTGCGCGACCTCGCCCGCAGCCACTTCAAGGACCCGGGGGATGCCGCGATCATCGAGCGCTGGACCACGCTGCCCGCCGATGTGATCATGCGCGCGGTGCCGCCGTACATTGATCCGGACGGGCGGATGAACGTCGAGCACCTGGACCAGCAGCAGCGCTTCTTCATGCGGCGCGGCTACCTCAGCTACCGGGAGCCGATCGATCTCCACCGCCTGGTGGACTACACTTGGCTGGACTACGCGATCCAACAGCTCGGCCCGTTCCAGCGCTAGCGGTGCGCGGTGGCGCGGGCGGGGCTGGGCGGAGCTATCGCTAGCGGAATGGCAGGAGCCGCGCCGCCCTTTCCCGACTGCTGGCTGGCCTACGGCGCTACCAATGACGAGCTACGGGCCTTCGGCCGCGTGGTGGTACTCCGCGGGAGCGCCGAACTCGGCCGTCAGCTCGCCGTGCAGCTCGTGCTCGCTCTGCTGGGGCTGTTGGGGGGGCTTGCCCCGCTGCCGCCCGCGTGGCGTCTCGCCGCTGGCCTATTGGCCCTGGTCAGCCTGGCCTCGGCCACCACGAGCTGGCTCCAGCGTTGTGCAACCCCTCGTACGGTGGTCCTGACAGACGAGGGAGTGCGGCTGGCATTCGCGAGCGGTACCGAGCGCAGCGTGGCCTGGGAGGGGATCGGCGAGATCGGGCTGGCCGAGCAGCGCGGGCAGCGTGGTGTGGGGCTGCGCCTGCGACCCGCGCACGCCGCGGTGGGGCCCCGCTGGCGAGTGCCCGCGCGGCTGCTGGGCGGCTTCGATCTCGTCTTGTGGCCCCGCGACGGCGACGCCGAACTGCTCGGGCGGGTACTGCTGCGCTACTGCATCGACCCGCGGGCACGGCGCCGCTACCTCGCCGCGGCCTCCCCGCCGGCACGATAGCCGCACGACGAGCGCTACAACT
>DATGKN010000108.1:0-4229 GCA_035294645.1 Chloroflexota bacterium | reverse complement strand
CGAGCCGGCGCGTGATCGCGTCGCTTCGGGTAGTCCGGAGGCCGACGCGCCACCTGCCGCCGAGCCGGCACGAGCGCCCGAGCTGGCACACGTGGAGGTGGCGGCACCCGAAGTGAATGGTGCCCCCGCGGCCGAGCCTGGCGCACCCTCCGAACCGAGTGCGCCCCCGCGGCGGCGCCGGCGCACTGTGCCCCGCGGGCGGGCGCCTGCGGCCGAGCCTGCGGCCACGACGAGCGAGGCGCCGGTCGGGTAAACCGCGCGGCGCCGGGGCTCCGCGCGACCGCTGGGGCCCCGCGCCTGCATACCAGCGGCCTTGGTCGCTTTTGTGACTGTGTTGTGCGCTGGTCCAATAGCGCGTAGTTGACCCACATCGTGGGGGTTTGGTATCCTCTAACCAGGAAACGGAGTACGCGTTTCCTGAGCGAGCGGAGAGTTTCGGATAGCTCGGCATTCGCAATGGCGCGGTTTGCCGCACCATGCGCGGTGCCGACGCTATTTTTATAGGCTGCTCGGGTGCTTCCGCGCGCATCGTGCCGCGTGCTGGGGTTGGAAAGGCCGAAGGAGGCAGTGAGTGACCATGGAACGACTCGGGGCCAGCATCACCGACACGCGCGTAAGCGGGAGCGCACGGTTGCGCCCCGCTTACGGTTTTGATGACGTCGCGCTGGTGCCCGGCGCATTGACGATCGACCCCGAGGAAGTGGACATCTCCTGGCAGGTAGGGCCGTACCGCTTCGCGCTGCCGGTGCTCGCCGCGGCGATGGACGGGGTGGTCGACCCGGCGTTCGCCATCGCGCTGGGCAAGCTGGGCGGGCTCGCCGTGCTGAACCTCGAGGGCTTGCAGACGCGCTACGAGGAGCCGGCCGAGCCGCTGGCGGCGATCGCCGAGGCGCCGGCCGACCAGGTCACGGCGCTCATGCAGGAGCTGTATCGCGCGCCGGTGCAGCCGCGGCTGATCCGCCGCCGCATCCAGCAGATCAAGGACGGTGGCGTGGTGGCCGCCGTGTCCGCCACCCCGGCCAACGCCGAGGCGTTCGCCCGCGAGGCGGTGGACGCCGGGGTGGACATCTTCGTCGTGCAGTCGACGGTGACCAGCGCGCAGCACCGCACGCGCTCGGCGGCGCACCTGGATCTCGCCGCGTTCTGCCGCCAGCTGCCGGTGCCGGTGATCGTGGGCAACTGCGTGGCGTACAACGCCGCGCTGGAGTTGATGGAGACGGGCATCGCCGCGCTGCTGGTCGGCGTGGGGCCGGGCGCGGCCTGCACCAGCCGCGAGGTGCTGGGCGTGGGCGTGCCGCAGGTGACGGCGACGATGGACTGCGCGGCGGCCCGGCGCGATTATCTGGTGCGCACGGGCCGCTACGTGCCGATCATCACCGACGGCGGCATGCGCACCGGCGGCGACATCTGCAAGGCGATCGCCGCGGGGGCCGACGCCGTGATGCTGGGCTCGCCGTTCGCCCAGGCCCAGGAGGCGCCCGGCCGCGGGCACCACTGGGGCATGGCCACCCCGCACGCCGCCCTACCGCGCGGCACGCGCATCAAGGTGGGGATCTCGGGCACGCTGGAGCAGATCTTGTTCGGGCCCACCTCGCGCACCGACGGCACGCAGAACCTCATGGGCGCGCTGCGCACCTCGATGGGCGTGTGTGGCGCGGCAAACATCGAGGAGATGCATGCCGTGGACATGGTGATCGCACCGTCGATCAAGACCGAGGGCAAGCTGTGGCAGCTCGCTCGCGCCTTCTAGCGCGCGGGCCGGGCGCCACGCACCGAGAGGGGAGGCGCCTCTGACGCCCCAGGACTCGTCTACTCCGCCGGCGCCGCGCCCCGCCGAGTCGCACCGCGTGGCGGTCAGCGGCGATCTGGAGGTGTCGACCTACCTGGAGATCGGCGGCGCTCGGGCGCAGGGGCCAGCGCCGGACGGGCAGCCGAGCCCATCCGCGCCCGCGCCGCCCACGCGCCGCGACGCCATCGCGGTGCTCGACTTCGGCTCGCAGTACAGCCAGCTCATCGCGCGCCGCGTGCGCGAGTGCAACGTGTACTGCGAGCTGCTGCCGTTCGATGTGGATGAGGCGCGGGTGCGCGCCTTGAACCCGCGCGGCTTCATCCTCAGCGGCGGGCCGGCCAGCGTGTACGAGCCCGGCGCGCCGCGGCTGCCGGCGTTCGTGCTGCGCATGGGGCTGCCGATCCTGGGCATCTGCTACGGGATGCAGCTGCTAGCCCATGAGTTGGGCGGTGTGGTGGCCCCGAGCGCCAAGCGCGAGTACGGCCACGCGGTGGTGTCGGCCGACCCGCCGCTGGCGCCGATCTTCGAGGGGCTGCCCGAGAGCTTCCCGGTGTGGATGAGCCACGGCGACGCCATCACCGAGCTGCCCCCGGGCTTCCGCGCCCTGGCCCACAGCGACAACTCGCCGCTGGCGGCGATGGGCAACGACCGCGGCTGGATCGGGCTCCAGTTCCACCCCGAGGTGGCGCACACACCCCACGGCAAGCAGCTGCTGGCTAACTTCCTGTACAAGGTGTGCGGTTGCCAGCCCACCTGGACCCCCAGCTCGTACATCGACGAGGCGGTCGCCGATATCCGCGCGCGGGTGGGCAGCGGGCGGGTGATCTGCGCGCTGTCGGGCGGGGTGGACTCGGCGGTGACCGCCACGCTGGTGGCGCGCGCGGTGGGCGACCAGCTCACTTGCATCTTCGTGAACAACGGGCTGCTGCGCCGCGGCGAGGCCGAGCGCAGCCTCGATGCCTTCCGGCGCCACCTGCGCCTCGACGTGCGCTACGTCGACGCCACCGATCGCTTCCTGAGCCGGCTGGCCGGGGTGGTCGACCCCGAGGAGAAGCGCAAGATCATCGGCGACGAGTTCATCCAGGTGTTCGCCGACGAGGCGCGCAAGCTGGGGCGCATCGACTTTCTGGCCCAGGGCACGCTGTACCCGGACGTGATCGAGAGCACGTCGGCGGAGACCAAGGCCGCCCAGCGCATCAAGACGCACCACAACGTGGGCGGGCTGCCGGCGGTGATGCCGTTCCAGCTGGTCGAGCCGCTGCGCTACCTGTTCAAGGACGAGGTGCGGCGGGTGGGCGCCGAGCTGGGGCTGCCCGAGGAGGTGCTGTGGCGCCAGCCGTTCCCCGGCCCGGGCCTGGCCATCCGCGTGCTGGGCGAGGTGACGCGCGAGCGGCTGGAGATGCTGCGCGCCGCCGACTGGATCGTGGTCAACGAGATCAAGCGCGCGGGGCTGTACCACCGCGTGTGGCAGAGCTTCGCGGTGCTCACGCCGCTGCGCACGGTGGGCGTGATGGGCGACGGCCGCACCTACGCCCACGTGGTGGCCGTGCGTATCGTGCAGAGCGACGACGGCATGACCGCCGACTGGGCGCGCGTGCCGTACGACCTCCTGGCCCGCATCTCGACGCGGATCGTGAACGAGGTGCCGGGCATCAACCGCGTGGTCTACGATATCAGCTCGAAGCCGCCCTCGACGATCGAGTGGGAGTAACTCCCCGCGCCCCCTCGGTGTTCCCGCTACCCCCGCTGCTCTGTGCGAACGGGGAGCCGGGGTGAGGGAGCGGGGGTGAGGATCGCGACGCGTATGGTCCGCGTACTGGTAGTGGGCAGCGGCGCGCGCGAGCACGCCCTGCTGTGGAAGCTGGCCCAGAGCCCACGCCGGCCACGGCTCTACTGCGCGCCGGGCAACGCGGGCACCGCGCGGCTCGCCGAGAACGTGCCGATCCCCAGCGACGACATCGACGCGCTGGCGCTGTGGGCGGACGAGCAGGCGATCGATCTGACCATTGTGGGCCCGGAGGCGCCACTGGCGCGGGGCATCGCCGACGCCTTCGCCGCGCGGGGCCGCGCCCTGTTCGGGCCCACGCAGGCCGCCGCGCAGATCGAGGCCAGCAAGGCGTGGGCCAAAGCGCTGCTGGTGCGTCATGGCATCCCCACGGCGCGGGCGGAGATCGTCGCCGACCTGGACGCGGCGCGGCGGGCGCTGGACGCCTTCGGCACCCCGGTCGTGGTCAAGGCGGACGGGCTGGCGGCGGGCAAGGGGGTCACGGTGGCTGCCACGCGCGCCGAGGCGGAGGCGGCGGTGCGCGCCTGCCTGGTGGAGCGGGTGTTCGGGGCTGCGGGCGAGCGCGTGGTGATCGAGGAGTGCCTCGCGGGGCCGGAGGTGTCGGTGCTGGCGTTCGTGGACGGCGAGCGCGTGGTGCCGATGGTGCCGGCCTGC
>DATGKN010000107.1:0-21505 GCA_035294645.1 Chloroflexota bacterium | reverse complement strand
CGCTGCAGGCGAACCACGCCACCGTGTACGGGCCCGACTACTGGCGCACGCTGTGCCAGCAACTCTCGGTCGCCTGGACGCGCCAGCCCGACCTGGCGCGCGAGGACCTGCGCCGCATCGCCTGCCCGACCCTCGTGGCGCGCGGCGATCGCGACGACGTGATGGCCCTGGAGCAGTCGCTCGATCTCTGGCGCGAGATTCCGGGCGCCGAGCTGTTCATCGCGCCGGGCGCGCCGCACATGTTCCACACCGAGCGCGCCGCGCTGTTCAACGCCGTGGCGCTGGACTTCCTGCGCCGCCGGGCGGGCCTCGGCCCGTGAGGGCGTCGCGCGAGCGCGGGACGCCAGCGGGGGTCGGCGGGGGCGGTGGGCGGATCGCCGGCGGGCCCGGGGGGCGGCTAGCGCCCGGTTAGGTCCACGAGCTGTTGCAGGGCGCCCTCCAGGGCCCGCAGCTCCTCGCCGTAGCGCGCCCAGTCGCCCGCGCGCAGCGCCTCCTGCGCCCGCTGGTAATGCTGCTGCGCTTGCCGGACGAGGGCGGCCGCCGCGGGACTGAGCGGCGCCGTCCCTGTCGTGCTCCCCGCGGCTGGCGTCCCGCCGGCAGAGGTGCCGAACAGCCGAGCGAGGGCCGCGTCGAGCGTGGGCTCCATGGCCAGGCGGTTGCCCGTGGCCACCACTACCCGCTTCAGCTCCGGCAGCGGGCTCTGCGCCGCCTGCAGGTAGATCGGCTCCACATACAGGTTCGAGTTGCCCACGGGGATCACCAGCAGGTTGCCGCGGATCACGCGTGAGCCGCTCTGGTTCCAGAGGGTCAGCTGAGGGGCGATAGCGGGGTCCTGGTCGATGCGCGTCTCGACCTGGAACGGGCCGTAGATCAGCTTGTCCTTGGGGTATTTGTACACGAGGAGGCTGCCGTAGTGCGGCGGGTCGTTGCGCACGGCTAGCCAGGCGATCAGGTTCTCGCGGTTCGCCGGCGCCAGTGGTAGCATCAGCACGAACTCTTCGTGCGTCCCATCTGGCAAGCGCATCAGCGTGTAGTACGGCTCGATGGGCTGGCGATTGTCGCCGAACCGCTCGTGCGGGATGCTCCAGACATCCTCGCGGTTGTAGAACACCACGGGGTTCTGCATATGATAGGCGAGCAGCATCACCGCCTGGATACGGAACAAGTCCTCTGGGTAGCGTAGATGCGCGCGCAGGCTCGCGGGCATGGCGTCGAGCGGCTGGAACAACGTCGGGAAGATCGCCTGGTATGTCTGCACCAGTGGGTCGGTCGGATCGGCCACGTAGAACGTGGTAGCACCGTTGTAGGCATCGACGGTGATCTTGACACTGTTGCGGATATAGTTGAAGCGGCGGCGCGGGTCTCCCGGTGGCAAAGGCTGCGCATAGGTGTCGTTGACGGGGAACGGCTGGGAGTAGGGATAGCGGTCCGTCCACGTGTAGGCGTCGAGCACCCACACCAGCCGCCCATCGGCGATCACGATGTAGGGGTCGCTATCCAACCGCAGGAACGGGGCGAGCGTCGCCACCCGCTCGCGGATATCGCGGCGGTACAGCAGCTGGGAATCCGGGCGCAGGTCGGTGTTCAACAGCAGGTTGGCATCGTGGAATTGCCAGGCGTAGGCCAACCGCCGCAGGGGCGAGTCGAGCCGCACCCCACTGCGCTCCTGGTAGATCGTCTGCGCGTTGTCGTCGCCCAGCGGGTAGTCGAACTCCGGCGTGGCCGTGCCCACAACGACGTAGCCGCTGGGGGCGCGAGGGTCACTCTCGCCATAGTACACCTCTGGCCGCGTGAGGGGCAGCACGCCGGTCGGCGGCACGTCTTTGAGGTAGAACGCGGGTAGCCCCTCTGGGCCCACCACGGCCACCGGGCTCATCGCCACCCCGTAGCCGTGGGTGTACACCAGCCGCTGGTTCACCCAGGTCTGCGCCTGCGGCGGCAGGTTCTGCGGCGCCAGCTCGCGCACACTGAGCATCACTTGCTGGTATTGCCCGTCGATCACATAGCGATCCACGTCGATGTCGCGGAACGTGTAGTAGGGGCGGATGCTCTGCACCTGGTTGTAGGTGGCCAGCAGCGGGCGCGGGTCCCACAGGCGGATGTTCTGGAGCGTCTGCGGGTTGGCCCGGACCGCCGCAGGGGTCACCTCGTCGGCCGCTGGGAACGGCACCTCGCGCAGGTCCGTGAGGCCATAGGCGCGTAGGGTAGCCTGGATGTTGGCGTCGAGGTACGGCAGCTCCTTGGCCAGTTCGTTAGGGCGCACCGCGAGTTGCTGCACCACGTAGGGGTAGAGGTTGCCGAGCAGGACCGCCGCCACCGCCCAGCCCCCGATGCCGAGCAGCAGCAGGCGGTAGCTCCGCTGGAAGATCGTGGCCAGGGCCAGCAGCGCGGCCAGCAGCGCCAGCCCGCACAGCGCCCACTGCGCCGGTACCTGCGCGTGCACGTCGGCATAGGTGGCCCCGGCCACCAGGCCACGCTGGTGGTGGACCAGCTCACAAAGGTCCAGCAGCGCGTCGGTGGCGAGCAGCACCAACAGCGCCGCCGCCAGCACCAGCCAGTGGGCGCGCGCGGCGCCATCGACTCGCCGCCATACCTGCTCCAGGTCGACGCGCAGCTCGTACACCAGCGCCACCGCGTAGGCGGCGAGCGTGCCCCCGATGGTCAGCAGCAGGGCGCTGGTCAGCCAGCCGTGGACGAGGCGCAGCAGCGGCAAGGTGAACACGTAGAACGCAACATCCTGGCCGAACAACGGGTCGCTGACCCCGAACGGCCGGCCGTGCAGCCAGCGCAGCACCACCAGCCAGGCGCTGGCGGCGTTCAGCCCGAGCAGCAGCGCGCACAGCGCGCCCACCGCCAGGATCACCGCGTTGGCCGCGCGCGGCGACCCCCGGTGGGCGTCGAGCTGGGCGGTGAGGCGGTGCAGGTAGGCCCATAGCCCCTCGTCGGCCGGGGCGGCCCGCCACGCCGCGCGCCGCGCCCACCGCCGCGCGAGTGCCACGTTGCCCGCGAACAGCGCGAGGAACAGCCCGCTACCCGCGGCGAACAGCGCCGCCTGCGTGACGAGCGTCGTGCGATACACCGCGGTGTAGCCGAGGCTGTCGAACCACAGCCAGTCGGTGTAGTAGCCGCCGGCGAGCAGCGCCAGCAGCAGCCCGCCGGCCAGCGCAGCTAGCAGCCCGCCGCGTGCCCAGGCGAGTGGGCGGGCCCACGGGCGCGCCTTGGGGAGCCACGTCGCCATGTCGGCCTCCGCACCTGCGCCCTTTCCCCGCGAGCGCACGGGCCGGGCGCCGCGATGTGCTCGCTCCAGGCTACCGGCGCGGGCGCCTGCCGCGCTACACCCCGACCGCTGCTGGCGCGAGCCGGCGGGGGGGCGCGGCCTCCTCCACGAGCGCGTTGAGCGTGGCGCCCAGCAGGACGATATGGGCGAGGAAATATAGCCAAGTCAGCAGCAGCAACGGCAGCCCGAACGCGGCGCCGTAGCGACTGTAGCGTCCGATCCAGTCCAGATACAGGGGGAACAACTGGCTGGTGGCCAGGGTCAGCGCGGTGGCCAGCAGCGCCCCGGGCCACGTGTGCCAGAAATCGGGCGGCCGGTTGGGCAGCAGCGCGTACCAGAGCAGGTACAGCAGCGCTAGGCCGGCGGCGACCAGCGCCAGGGCGGCCAGGCCACTCAGCCGGCGCAGTGTCGCCAGCAGCGCCACGGCTGGTGGCCAGACGAGCTGGTGCGCCAGCTGGCCGGCCAGTGCCTGGAGCAGGGCCGCGGCGCTGGTCACCAGCAGCGCTAGCAGCACCAGCAGCGTCAGCAGCACGAGCATGGCCAGGGCGAGCAGCTTGCCGTGCACGAGCCCCCGGTTGCGCAGCCCATACACCTGGTTGAACGCGTTCTCCAAGGTGCCGAACAGCGCGGCGCCGCTGTACAGCAGCCCTAGAGCGCTGAGCGCTCCCAGCAGGCCGGGGTGCTCGCTGCTGCTGCGCAGCACGTCGAGCAGGGGCGTGGCAGCGTCGGGCGGGAACAAGCCCGCGAGCACGCGCGCCAGCACCTCCAGCCGCGCTGGATCGCGCAGGGCCAGCCCCGCGAGCGTGAGCAGCGAGAGCAGCAGCGGGAACAAGGCGAAGAAGGCATGGAACGCTACCGCGGCCGCCCAGGTGGGCAGGTTGGCGTCGAGGTAGCGTTGGAGCAGGCGCGCGGGCAGGCAGCCGCGCCAGCCCGGCCCGGCCGCCGCGAACCACGCCCGCGGCAGCCAGCGCCCCGGGGCAGCGGGCCGCGGGGCCGACGACCGTGGGCCGGCGCGCACGCGGACGTTACCCTCCTCCTGGCGGCTGCCCGAGCCGCCGGGAAAAACAACAACCGCGCGGCCGCAGCCGGCCAACGCGGTGTGCGGCGCCCTGAGGCGCCTGTGCGTGGTACCCCCTGAGGGAGTCGAACCCCCGCCCCTGGCTCCGGAGGCCAGTGCTCTATCCGCTGAGCTAAGGGGGCGTGTGTCCACATTGTAAGGCATCGCGTGCGCATGAGCAAACCCCGGTGAGCCACACTGGAAGCCGCGGCGTGGTGGGGGCGGAATGGTCGGGGCCGGGGGGCGGGAGCTGAAACGTTTCGGGAGTCCTGGCCGTTTGATGTAATAGGCAGGCCGGCCAGCGCCGGTGGGGGCGCGGGTGACCGCTCCCCGCGGCGCGGGCGCGGCCGGATCCCGATCTTGAGCGAGGAGGTGCCGGCTAGCGCGGGACCACGGACTGCGAGAGGCGAGCGAGGGCTCGGCGACCGGTGCGCAGCGTGCCGCGCCGCCTCGCGCGGGTGTGAGCCGTGGCGCCCGGGAGCGCGAGGTCTCCCTGTTGTCAGGCGGCGGGCCGCTCCAGTAAGATGGGTCCGGCTTTGCGCGCCGCGGGCGCGAACAACGGCCGTGTAACGTTTCGCGCGCCCAGACGTTTTATCTAGGGAGAGACGCGCAGAGGCGCCCTGCCCGCGCAGGTGTGCTCTGTCGCCTTGGGGGCCAATGGGGGCTTCCACGAGCGGCCCGCCGAGGGCGCTCGCAGTTCGGTGGAGCTGTGGCTGGCGCGCAGGGGAAGGAGGTGTGAACCGCAAACAACCCCAACGCCATAGCCGACCAGCTCCTACCGCGGCCGGCGAGCCTCGGGGGCTGCTGGAGGAGCGCCGCTACCCCCGGCTTGGCGGGCGCAGCGCGGCCGGAGCCGTGGCGCTGCCAGGTCGGTGACGGGCGACAGAACAGTGGTTCGTCGGCCATCGGCGAGGCGCACCGGGCGACCGCAGCGCCTCGCAGTGGCGATCTCAGCGGCTAGGGATCCAGCCACGCAACCAGAGACCCACGATGGAAAGGGGGGCGACTGAATGAAACTAAGGATCCCATTGCGCGCGCTACTCGCCGCGATGCTCGTGCTGCCCGTGCTGCTGGGCGTGCTCAGCACCACGGCGCAGGCGGCGCCCGAGCCCGCGGCGAGCGCGGGGCCCGCGGTGACGGTCGATTCGGTGGCGGTCGCCGATGATGCGGGCCACTTCGCCTTCAGCGTGCTCAACCAGATCGGCACGACGACGGTGACCAAGGCGGCCTCGCCGACCAGCCTGTCCGCCGGCCAGACGGTGACCTACACCATCACCGTCACGGCGCCGCCGCTCAGCCCGCCGAGCAACGTCCTGCCGCCGTCGTTCAACGTGCGCGACTTCCTCGGCTCGGCGTTCAACTTCGTGAGCGCGACGGTCACCTCGCCCGCCGGGGCGACGGTGAGCTGCGCCGCGTCGTCCGGTGGCTCGGTGCCGGCGGGGGCGGACCCGGCGGCGCAGCAGCTGCTGTGCAGCATCAGCAACGTGCCGGCGAATACCACGTCGCTGACGCTGACGATCACGGCGACGCTGAAGTCGGGGACCTTCACGAGCGCGCAGCTGACCAACGCGGCCGCCGCGCCGGCCAGTCCTAGCGACCCGCTGGTGGTGGCGCCGACGGCGCCGGCGCTGGGCTCGGTGACGGTGAACCAGACGGTGAGCGGCACGGCCTGCCCGATCGGCACGGTGGCGTTCGCCACGCTGACCAGCGGTGGGATCACCGCCACGTTCGCGCAGGTACCGCCGAGTGGCGTGGGCGTGGTCACGCCGTTCCTGCCCGTGAGCTCGAACCAGTTCGTGCTGACGATCGTGGGCTCGACGGCGACGCCGACGCTGTCGATCCAGACGACGTCGGGCACCGAGACGCCGTCGCTGACGCTGGCGAGCGCGCTGAACCCGCTGTCGATCTTCCAGCCGACGGTGTTCCCGTTCTTCCCGGTGCAGCCGGGGCAGAACTTCCTGGGTAGCACGACCGGCTCGCCGATCCAGGGTGGCACGATCACGGTGACGGTGGGTGGCGTGGTGCTGACCAGCACCATCCAGTGCCAGCCGGTGCCGCCGCCTGCGCCGCCGGTGCCGCCGGTGCCGCCGCTGCAGGTGGTGCCGCCGCCGCCGCCGCCGCTGCTGCCGCCGCCGCCGCCTTCGCCGATGCAGGGCCGTGGCCCCATGGAGGTCCCGGTGATCCCCGAGGCGGACAGCCTGTTCCTCCTCGCGGGTGGCCTGGCGATCCTCGGTGGGCTGGTGGTCGCGCGCACGCTGCGCCGGCGTGACGACGCCTAATCCCTAGCCGCAACGCACTGCAAGGGCTCGGAGGGCACGCTCTCCGAGCCCTTGTTCGCTACCTTCCGTGGCTCCATCGGCTTTCTAGGCGTGCCCCGCGGTTTCCGGTAAACTACAGGGGAGCGCTGCCCGCGGCGTGCAAAATCGTTGCGGTCTCTGCGAGGCCGCGGTAGCATTACCTGGCGATTGTCCGGCGAGGCGAGGGTACTCATGCGCAATCTGCTCGATCGAGGACACGCCGGCCCCACGGCCTCGTTCAGCTCACTCGGCCCCGCGGCGCTCGCGGGCGCCATCGTGCTGGCGGTGGGCGTCGCCTATCGCGACGTGTGGCCCTGGCTGCTCAGCGAGTGGCGCGACAACCCGTACTACACGCACGGGGTGCTCGTGCCGCTGCTGTCGCTGTTCCTGGTGTGGCGCGCCCGCGATGCGCTGGCCCTGCGCGCACCCAGCCTGCTCGGCTATCCCGTGATCGCCCTGGGCCTGGCCCTGCTGGTGGCCGGGCTGTGGTATTCGGCCTATTGGGTTGCCGGGTTCTCGCTGCCCGTGGTGATCGCGGGGATCGTGCTGGCGCTGTTCGGCCGGGCGGTATTCCGCCGCTGGCTGTTCCCGCTGCTGTTCCTGCTGCTGATGGTGCCGCTGCCGTTCGACGTGTGGGTGGCGCAGTGGCTGGAGGCGCCGACGGCCACCCTCTCGACGGCGCTGGTGCGGCTGGTCGGGGTGCCCGCGTACAACGAGGGCTCGCTGATCACCTTGCCCAACGCCCAGTTCGCCGTGGGCGGCATCTGCGCCGGGCTGCGCTCGTCGATCGCCCTGTTCACGCTCGCCCTGTTCGTGGTGATGGTCGGCACCCCCGGGGGGCTGCGCAACAAGCTGGTGCTGCTGGCGCTGGTGATCCCCCTGGCCCTGGTGGCGAACGTGGCGCGCATCGCGGTGCTGCTGGGCGTGGCCAACATCTGGGGCCAGACGGCGGCGATGAGCTACTACCACGACTATTCCAGCTACGTGTTCTTCGCCCTGGCGCTGCTGCTGCTGGTGCTCGCGAGTGGAGGGTTGCGATGTCCGCTGTGGCGGCTGCAGTTCGGCCGCTAGCGATTGTCGCGCTGCTGCTCGCCGCGGTAGCGGGTACCGCGTGGGTGTCGATGGCGCGCCAGGAGCGGCAGGACCTGCTGGCGGCGAAGCAGCGGCTGCCCTGGCACACCGAGGATCCGCTCCCCCGCTTCTTGACCGACCGCGAGGGCTGGATGCGCACGGCCGACGAGCACATCGTGGAAACGGCGTTCGACTTGAGCGACAGCCCTGCCCTCCAGCAGCTCCCGCTGCGGGTGGCCGAATGGGTGGGGCGCGACGCGCCGGTGGCCAACGAGGAGTCGTTGCCTACCCTGGGCGCGGATCAGTTTTTGTTCCGGCAGTACTGGCGTGCCGACAACGCGGTGCTGTACCTCACCGTCATCAGCGGCACCAAGGGGCAGAGCTTCCACGCGCCCACCGTGTGCTACATCGCCGCCAACTGGACCGTCGAGGACCGGCCGCCCGTGTACATCCCGGTCGAGGGCGGCAGCGTGGCGGCGCGCACGATCCTCGCCCGGCTGGATAGCGGCGAGCAGTTCGTGGACATGCACTGGTACCTGTGGACCGATGTGCGGCGCGAGTGGCGCCTGGGCGCCACGCTCATGCGCCTGACTATCCCCGTGACTACCACCGAGGAGGCGGCGGTCGCCGTGGGCCAGCAGTTCGCGCGTAACTTCTTCACCCGCGTGCTGAGCTAGTCGGCCATGGCGCCGCATGGCCCTGATTCCCTGTCGCCCTGGGGCGGGCACGCCCTTGTAGGTGGGCGACGCCCACCGCCAGCACGATGGCGCCCGCGAGCGCCGCGGGGCCGCACGAGCACCCCGTGCGTGTAGTACGGGGGGCGGTGAACTGCGCCGGGCAGGGGCGTGACGCGCTAGTCGCTCACTGGGCTAGCACTACCCGGGCGCGCAGGGCCAACTGCAGGCCGAGCCGCTGCTCGGGGTCGTCGGGGTCGCGTCCCAGCAGCTCACGGATGCGCCGCAGACGGTACAGCACCGTGTTGCGGTGCAGGTGGAGGCGCTCGGCGGTCTCCGAGGGGCTGTTGCGCGCGGCGAAGTAGGCCTCGAGCGTGCTCACTAGGTCGGCGCGCTTCTGGCGGTCGTACTCCAGGAGCGGCCCTAGCAGCTCGTGACAGAAGTCGGCCAGGTCGGGGGTGCGCTGGAGCGCGAGCAGGAGCTGGTAGACGCCCAAGTCCTGCAGTTGCGTCAGCCGCCCGGGGCCGAACAGCCGCTCGCCTAGGTCGAGCGCCCACAGCGCCCCCTGATAGGCTACCCGGATGCCCGCCAGCCCCTGCTGCACGCGGCCGAGGCCGGCCGAGAGCCCGCCAGCGCCCCATTGCCCCGCGACCTGCCGGTGGAAGCTGGCCGCCCAGCTCGCCAGCGCCCGCGCATCGCCGAACCGTTCGACAGGCAGCACTAGCGCTGCCACCCCGCCCAGCGCCCGATACGGCAGCGCCTGGGCATCGGCCCCCAGGCTCCAGGCGACCACCTCCTCCAGCCGGCGCTCGCCGCGCGGGGCCAGCGGCGGCTCGACCGGCCGCAGCACCAGCACGTTGTGCGCCTTTCCCAGCCGCAAGCCCAGCGCGTTGGCACGGTGCTCGGCGAGCTGCGGCTCCGGCAGGTCGCCCGCCAGCAGGCTGGCCACGAACTCGCCGCGCGGCTGCTCCTGGGCGTCGAGCACCGCCGTCTGCTTGGCGAACTCCAGCGCGCAGGCGGCGGTGGCGCGCTTGAGCAGCAGGCGGTCGCGGGCGGTGAACTGGCCCGGCGGGGCGATCAGCGACACCAGCCCCGCGAGGCCGGTAGCCCCCTGGACTGGCGCCACCAGCCGCGCCCAGCCGCGTCCGTCCAGGTCGAACAGCGCGGTGGGCGGGTCGGTAGCACGGACGGTGACGCTCTGCAGCCAGGCGCGCACCGCCGCGGCATTGGCGCCGTTGAGCAGGTCGTGGGTGTTGGGCAAGGTGGCCAATCGCGCGGCCCGCAACGCCTCTTGCGGCGGCCACTCCAGGCGGAGCAGCTGGTGCGCGGGGTCCTCCAACGCGACGGCTTTCTCCGTCAGCCGGGCGAGCGCGCCGAGCACGGCGGCGACGCCGCGCCCGTGGATCACCAGCTCCAGCAGCTCGCGGTAGGCCGTGGTTTCTAGCCGCTGCCACTCGGCCTGCCGCTCGGCGATCAGCCGGGTGATCTCGCGCTCCACTGCCGCGGGCGCCGCAGTGGGCGGCAGCACCAGCCAGGGCACCCCGCAGGTCCGCAATACGCCCTGCGCCTCGGCGGGCACGGGATCCCAGAGCACGAACGCGGCCGGCTCGGCCGCCAACAGCTGGCGCAGGGCGGCGGCGAAGGCGCCGCCCGAGCCGGCGCGGATCACCGCCTCTGGTGGCAGCAGCAGCAGCTCGCCGGGCCGCAACTGGGGCGGGCGCGCGGGACGCAGGGACACGGTCGCGACCCAGACGACCTCGCGGTTCGGGGGGCCCTCGGCGCTCTCCAGGCGTGCGCCACGCAGGCTTGGCAGTGCGAGCAGCTCCTCCAGGGTGACCACCACGCAACCCCACCGGCGCGCCAGCCCGCACGCGCCCTGCCACCAGATTGTGGCGCGCCGGACTCGTTGCCCGACGCGCCTTCGCAGTCACCTACACTCTCGCGCGCGTCCAGGCCGAACGTCATCGGTGAAAGCGACCAAAGCCCCGCGTGCTCCTTCGTACAGGCTGCACGAGAACGTCGCGGGCGGCGCCGCGGCCATGAGGCCCGCTTTTAGGCATGGCGTCGCAGGCGGTGGGCGCCTGCGGGGGATCAGCCGGGGGACGCGTAGCGGCGCTCCAGTGCCTCGATCTCGGGTAGGCGCACGAGGCGCTGGCGGGTTTCCCAGTCGATCAGCAGGTCCTCGGCGCCGAGGGTGCTGCCGTGGGCGGCCAGGTAGGCGAGGGCGCGCTGCATCCCCCGGGCGGCCGCCCGAAGCGCCGTGTTGGCGTACAGCGCCAGCTTGTAGCCCAGGGCGGCCAGCTCGGCCGCCGGCAGGATCGGCGTCTGGCCGCCCTCCACCAGGTTCACCAGCAGGGGCGCGTCGCCGAGTGCGGCGGCGATCGTCGCCAGCTCGGCGCGCGAGCGCGGCGCCTCGACGAACAGCACGTCGGCGCCGGCCGCGCGGTAGGCGCGAGCGCGCGCGATGGCTGCCTCTAGCCCTTCGACGGCGCGGGCGTCGGTGCGCGCGATGATTACCAGCCCATCCTGCCGCGCCTCGCACGCCGCGCGCAGCTTGCCGACCATCTCGGCCTGCGAGATCACCGCCTTGCCGGCGAAGTGGCCGCAGCGCTTGGGGAACACCTGGTCTTCGAGCTGCACGGCCGCCACGCCGATGCGCTCGAACTCGCGCACGGTGCGCGCCACGTTCACCGCGTTGCCGAACCCCGTGTCGATATCGGCGAGCACGGGCAGCGCCGTGGCGTCCACGATGCGCCAGACCGCGTCGCGCACCTCGGTCATGGTCGTGAGGCCGACATCGGCCCAGCCGAGGTAGGCGTTGGCGATGCCGGCGCCGGTGGCATAGACGGCGCGGAAGCCCGCCGCCTCGATCAGCCGCGCGGCTAGCGCGTCGAAAGCGCCGGGCACGACCAACAGGCCCGGCTCGGCTAGCAGGGCGCGCAGGCGCTGGGCAGCGGAGGGCGCCATGTCAGGGCCTCCCGAGCGGCGAGATCTCGCGCAGGCGTTGCACCACGCGCGGGATGATCTCCAGCGCGCGGTCGATCTCCTCGTCGGTGTTGTGGATACCGAGGCCCAGGCGCAGGTTGCCGTGCGCTAGCTCCTTGGGCACGCCCATGGCGCGCAACACGTGCGACGGATCGAACGTGGCCGAGGCGCAGGCGGAGCCGGACGCTGCCGCGATGCCCTGCGCGTCGAGATTGAGCACCATCGCCTCACCGTCGAGGTAGCGGAAGCAAAGCGTGGCCACATGCGGCAGCCGCTGCTCGGGCGCTTGCGGCCCCACCAACACGGTGTCCGGCACGCGCGCGAGCAGGCCGGCGAGCAGCCGCTGCATGAGGCGCTGGAGGTGCGCGCGCCGGGCGTCTAGCTCCTCGTAGGCCAGCTCGAAGGCGCGGGCCATCCCCACGATGCCCGCCACATACTCGGTGCCGGCGCGGCGGCCGCGCTCCTGGTTGCCGCCGACGATCTGCGGGGTGAGCGGCACCGTGCGGCGCACGTACAGCAGCCCCACGCCGCGCGGGCCGTAGACCTTGTGCGCCGACAGCGACAGCAGGTCGACGCCCAGCTGGTCGACCCGCAGGTCGAGCACGCCGCCGGCGATGGCCGCGTCGGTGTACACGGGGATCGCGCGGCTGCGGGCCTTGACGCGTCGCACCACCTCGGCGAGCGGCTGAAGGGTGCCGACCTCGTTGTTGGCCAGCATGACGGCCACCAGAATGGTGCGCTCGTCGAGCGCGGCGTCCAGCGCGGCGAGGTCGACCCGGCCGGCAGCGTCCACGGGTAGGTAGGTGACGCGGTAGCCCTGGCGCTCCAGCGCCTGGCAGGTGTCCAGCACGCAGCGGTGCTCGATCTGGGTGGTGATGATATGGTCACCGCGGTGCCGGCTGGCCTCGGCGACGCCGCGGACGGCCAGGTTCGCGGCCTCCGTGCCGCCGCTGGTGAAGATCAGCTCGGCGGGCCGGCAGCCGAGCAGGCCGGCCAGCCGCTCGCGTGCCGTCTCGATGTCCTTGCGGGCCTGGCGGGCGGCGGCGTACTGCCCCGAGGCTACGGCGAAGCGCTCCTCGTAGTAGGGGCGCATGGCGGCGAACACGGCCGGCAGCAGCGGCGTGGTGGTCGAGTGGTCGAGGAAGAGCGTGGGGCCGGTGGGCATCGGACTACCCCTGCCGCTTCTGCACGTAGTAGGCGTCGTAGCCAGCGGCGGGCTGCCAGCAGAGCAGGCGGTGGCCGCTGCGGTGCGTCCAGGCGGGCACATCGTCGCGTGCCGCCGGATCATCGGCGAGCAGCTCGACAATCTGCCCCGGCCGCAGCCGGCGCAAGTCGCGGGCCAGGTGCAGCAGGGGCAGCGGGCAGGGTAGCCCGCGGGCATCGGAGGTATAGGCGGCGGGGGGCCGCTCGGAGCACGGGGAGAGCACGGCGTGCCTCCACACGAGGCGGCGTGCGGCCGCCCCGGCAAAAACCGGCCAGCCGGGCGCCGCCCAGACCGTATACTTCTGGTACATGGTAGCAGACCGCCGAGGCGCGCCCGGCGGCCGGGGGGAGGAGTAGGTGGCAACCGAGGCCGAGCGGGGCGAGCGCACGTGGGCCGAGCCGCCGGAGCGTGCCCCTCAGCCCGCGTCGCTGCGCCAGCCCACCGCCCCATGGCCGCTCCAGGCCCCCGAAGCGCTGCCCGCCATGGCGGAGCGCGAGGTGCTGCGCGGCCACCGCTACTGGCTGGCCGAGCTCTGGCTCAATCTCCGCTACACGCTAGTTAAGGGCATCGCCCGGCTGCGCGAGCTGCGCCCGCGGGGCCTGAATCTCGACTGGGTGACCGACTCGCTGGCCATCGGCGGCGCGTACCGCCCCCAGGACGTGCGGCGGTTGCGCGCCATGGGGATCACTGCAGTGGTGGACCTGCGTGCGGAGGCGTGCGACGACCGCGCCCTGCTGGCCCGCTACGGCATCGAGCTGCTGCACCTGCCGACCCCCGACCTCTACCCGCCTAGCCAGGCCGACCTCGATCGCGGCGTGGCCTGGGTGCTCGACCAGCAGGCGCGCGGCCGCAAGGTGTTCGTGCACTGCATGCACGGCGCGGGCCGTGCCCCCACCTTCGGCGCCGCGGTGCTCGTCGCCTGCGGCTATCGCGCTGTCGATGCCATGCGGCTGATCCGCGCGCGCCGCTGGCAGTCGGTGCCGAACGCCCGCCAGCTCGACGGGCTGCGCGAGTACGAGCAGCGCCATCGCCGGCGCTAGGTGGCCTGGCAGACCATGCGGATCCTCTGCGTCGACGTCGGCACGGGCACGCAGGACGTGTTGCTTTGGGACAGCGCGGAGACGTTGGAGAACTGCCCGCAGCTCGTGCTCCCCTCGCCTACCGTGATCGTGGCCAAGGCCATCCGCGCGGCCACCGCGGCACGTGAGCCCGTCCTGCTCACCGGCGTCATCCAGGGGGGCGGGCCGTGTATGTGGGCGGCCGAGGCGCACCTGCGCGCCGGCCTGCCGGTGTACGCCACGCCCGAGGCAGCGCGCACTTTCGACGACGAATTGGCCAAGGTCGAGCAGCTGGGCGTGCGCCTGGTCAGCGACGACGAGGCGGCGGCCCTACGCGGCGTGCGGCGCATCGTCCTGCGCGACCTGTACTTCGATCGCCTGCTCGACACGCTGGCGGCGTTCGGCGCCCCCACCGCGCTCGACGCGGTGGCCGTGGCGGTGTTCGACCACGGCCACGCTCCGCCCGGGGTCAGCGACCGCGCCTTCCGGTTCGCCTACATCGCGCGCACGGTCCACGCGCCCCAGGGGCTTGCCGCGTTCGCCTTCTTCCGCGACGCTATCCCGCCGCAGCTCACGCGCATGGCCGCCGTGGCCGCCTCGCTCGACCCCGCGCTGCCGCTGCTGGTGATGGACACCGGGCCGGCGGCCGTGCTGGGCGCGTTGGAAGACCCGGCGGTGCGTGAGCTCTCCTCCGCGCTGATCGTGAATGTGGGCAACTTCCACACCCTGGCGTTCCACCTGGTCGCAGGGCGCGTGGCCGGGCTGTTCGAGCACCATACGGGCGAACTGACCCAGGCTGAGCTGGAGCAGTACCTCGACCGGCTCGGCGCGGGCACGCTGACCCACGACGAGGTGTTCGCCGATATGGGCCACGGCGCGCTGATCGCCGACCCGGCCGCCCCGCCGCCGACCCGCGTGGTGGTCATCGGGCCGCGGCGAGCGCTGCTGGCCGGCTCGCGGCTGGCGCCGTACCTGGCCGTGCCCCACGGCGCCATGATGCTGGCCGGCTGCTACGGGCTGCTGCGTGCCTACGCCGCCCACGCGCCCGCCGCCGCGCCGCTGATCGAGGCCTCCCTCGGCCCGGCGTACCAGCCCGCGGCCTGAAGCCCTTGGCGGTCGAGTTGGGCCGCCGCCAACGGCTGGCCTTCAGGCAGGGCGCGTGGTGGCCCTCTCGTCTACCGTCGAGGCGGCCCGTGTGCCTGTCGCCGCAGGGGCCGCGGCGGGCGGTGGGGAGCCAAGGAGGTCGCGGTAGCGCATGAGGCGCGCGGAGTTGAGCACCACCGCGAGGCTGGACGCGTTGTGCAGCACGGCGGCCACGAACGGGTTGAGCGTGCCCAGCGCGCCGGCGATGATGCCCAGGCTGTTCACCCCGATGGATAGCGCGTAGTTCTGCCGGATCACCGCCAGCGTCTGGCGGCCCAGCCGGATGACGCTCGCCACCTGGCGCACGTCGTTGCTGGCCAAGGCCACGTCGGCCGCCTCGATCGCCACGTCGCTGCCGGCGGTCCCCATGGCGATGCCCACGTCGGCCAGTGCGAGCGCTGGCGCGTCGTTGATGCCGTCGCCTACCATCGCCACGCGGCAGCCCGCGGCTTTCAGCTCCTGCACCAGCGCGTATTTGGTCTCCGGCAGGGCGCGGGCCCGAATGTCCGCTTCTGGGATGCCGAGCTGGCGTCCCACGGCGGCAGCGACCGCCGGGTCGTCGCCCGTCAGCATCCAGATGCGGTGCACGCCGAGCGCGCGCAGCAGCCGCAGTGCCTCGGGCGCCTCGGGACGGATCTGATCGGCAATGCCCAACACGCCCACCACGCGGTCGCGGTAGCCCACGTACAGGGGGGTCTCGCCCGCGGTGGCCAGGCGCGCGGCCAGCTCCTGGGCCTCGCGCGGTACTGGCACTTGGAACTGCTCCAGCAACCGCGCCGAGCCGACGAAGATGCAGTCGCCTTGTAAGTCGGCGTGTACGCCCTGGCCGACGATGATCTCGCACTCCTCGTGCGGGGGGATCTCCAGCGCGCGCTCCTCGGCGTGCCGCACCACGGCCAGGGCGAGGGGGTGCTTGGAGTGGAACTCGCCACTGGCTGCCAGCGCCAACACCTCCTCTGGCGGCAGATCGTCGGCCAGGCTGTACACGGTGGACACTCGCGGCTGGCCGAGCGTGAGCGTGCCGGTCTTGTCAAACACCACCGTGTCGATCTGCCCGGCCGCTTCCAGGTGCGTGCCGCCCTTGATGAGGACCCCGCGGCGGGCTCCGTTGGCGATGGCCGCGCTGACCGCCGTGGGCGTGCTCAGCCCGGCGGCGCAGGGGCAAGCGACCAGCAGCATGGTCATCGCGCGGCGCGCGTCGCGGGTGAGCAGGAACACCCCGGCCGCCAGGGCGAACGACACGGGCACGAACCGCCGGGCGAACGCCTCGCCGAGCGTCTGGATCGGCGCGCGCAGCTCCTCGGCCTCCTCCACGCGGGCGATCAAGCGCCCAACCGCCGTCTCGGTGCCCACCCGCTCGGCCCGGAAGCGCAGTGCCCCCGACTCGACCAGTGTGCCCGCCCACACGGTGGCCCCGACCTGCTTGAACACGGGGATCGACTCGCCGGTGATCGGCGCCTCGTTGACGGCGCCCTCGCCCTGGAGCACCACGCCGTCGGCCGGCAGGCGGTCGCCCTTGTACACGGCCACGATGTCGCCCGGGCGGAGCTGGTCGACTGGCACACGCACCTCCGTTCCGTCGACCACCACCCAGGCGGCGCCCCGGTCGGTCAGCAGCGCGCGGATGGCGCGGCGCGTGCGACGCAGCACCAGCCCCTGGAGTAGCTCGCCCAGGGTGAGCAGCCACAGCACCACCAGCGCCACCACGCTCTCGCTCATGACGATGCTGACGCCCGTGGCCACCCCGACCAACGTGTCGGTGTCCAACCGCTGGCGCCGCCGTACCGTGCGCAGCATGCCACGGAAGAACGGGAGCCCGACGACCACGCTAACCCCGCCGACGACCAACGCGAGCGGGGCCGGCAGCGGCGCCGCGCCCAGCAGCAGCCGCCGCAGCCCGAGCGCACCCAAGGCGGCGCCGCCCAGCGCCAACCGTACGACCGGCCCGCGCAGCGACTCGGGCGCGTGGGTGTGGTCGTGGCCACCACCCCCCGGCGGGGCAGGCGCCTGCGCCTGCGGCTCGGGTATGCTGGCGCGGCCATCGGGCGAGGGCGGGGCGCTGGGGGCGAGAGCCGCCGCCCGCTCCAAGGCGGCGACCACCGTCGCCATCGGTACTCGGGCGGGGTCGAACCACACCACCAGCGAGCGCGCGGCGGGCCGCAGTTCGGCGCGCCGGACCCCTTCCAGCCGGTCCGCCGCGGCCCGCGCCGCCTCGCCCGCGCTCCGGCGTCGCCAGCGCAGGCGCACCCGCCCGCCCGCGACCGACACTATCTCCAGCCTGCTCACCCCGTACCTCCGCGTTCTGGCCTGCGGCCCGGCGAGCCGCGGCGCTCCCCGGGAGTATACAGGCTAGCAGGATCAATAAGTGCTGCGGTATTGAGACTCAGCGCAGCGCGGCGGCGATGTTGCGGGCGTTGGCGCGCATCATGTCGATGTAGCTCCGGATCGAGCCATCGGGCGGCAGCGCGTCGCTGTACAGCGGCATCACCCGCAGCTGGGTCTGCTCGACGAGCTGGGCCACCTGGCGGGAGTCGAACTGCGGCTCCACGAACAGCGCCCGCGCGCCCGCGCTGCGGATCTGCTGGAGCAGCGCGATCAGCTCGCCGGGCGACGGCTCGCGCGCCTCGCTGGACAGGACCGCCCCGATCACCGCGAACCCATAGCGGCGCGCGAAGTAGGCGAAGGCGTTGTGGGTGGTCACCAGCTGGCGGTGGGCCGGCGGGATGTCCGCCAGCTGCGCCTCGAGCTCGCGGTCGAGCGCCTCGAGCTCGGCCAGGTACCGTGCGGCGTTGGCCTGATACTCGGCGGCCCCCGCCGGGTCTTGGGCGCTGAACGCATCGCGGATCCGCTCCACGTAGCGCTGGGCCAGCTGGGGGTCGAGCCACAGGTGGGGGTCCGGCGCCCCGTCGACGGTGAGGGTCGGCAGGCCCTCGGCCAGTGCCACGCGCGTGATCCCGGGCGGCATCGCCTGGAACACCTGGTTCAGGAACGGCTCGAAGCCCAGGCCGTTGTACAGGAACACCTGCGAGCGACTAACGTTCACCAGGTCGCTCGGGGTCATCTGGTACTCGTGCGGGTCGACCCCGTCGCCGAGCAGCTGGAACACCTCCACCCGCGCGCCGCCGACTTGACGCGCGAAGTCGGCGAACACCCCGATGGTGGCGGTCGCGGTAAATGCGGGCTGCGCGCTGGTCGGGCGCGCGGTGACGAGCCCGCCGATGAGCGGCGCGCTGCCCAGCAGAGCGAGAGCGATGGCCAGGCGGACGAGCCGAGCGTACATGAGCCCTCCCGACAAACACGAGCTAGCGCCCCCGACGGGGCCGTGCTGAGACATAGTATCATGATAACCACGGACGGTCCAGTCCGTGGGGAGGCGTCTTTTGCCGATAATCACGCTGTTGGCACGGATCTGGGAGCTGCGTGTGCTGATACTCTGCTGCAGGCACGGGGTGGCGCGCGGCCGGGTGATCCGGGCGGTAGGCTGCTGGGGCGCGGCTCGCGGGGCGTTGGCGGCACGAGGGCTGGGCGACGCGCGGTAGGGGATGGCGTAGTGCACTTAGCGATCGGCACCCGGCTCGGGCGCCGGCGGGGATAGGGGCTGGACGGCGCGCGCGAGGTCCACCGGCGCGGCCAGCAGGCCGTTGTCGAGCAGGTAGGCTTGCAGCGCCAGCAGGCTTGGCAGGTGTGGCGCGGGGTCGGCCGGGTAGCCGATGGTCCACAGGGCGCGCGCGCGGTACTGGTCGTCGAGGTGCAGCGACTGCGCGAGTTCGGCCTCGACCAAGCGGCGCTCGGCGGGGTCGCGGCGCGCCGCCGCGAGTACGCGCTGGCCCTGGAGATAGGCGGGCAGCCAGCGCGCGGCGAGGTGGGCGCGCTGCGCCAGCGCGTTGGGCGACACGGCGAGCAGCGCCAGGTCCTGGTCGGGATCGAGCACGTCCACCCCGAGCCAGCGACGTGCGCGCCCCTCGGCCACGAGCCGCATGGCATCGGGCTCCAGCACGTAGGCAGCGGCCACCTCGCCACCGGCCAGTGCAGCGGCGGCCTCGGCAGGCAAGAGGTGGCGCCAGGCGACGTCCTCGCTGCCCAGGCCGAGCGTGGCCAGGGCCAGCAAGGCGTTGCGCCCCCCGGCGCCGGCCAGGTCGGCCGCGAACGGCGCGCCACGCAGCTGCTGGGGGGCGGGCGGGGCCGCCTTGCGGGCTAGCAGCAGCACCGCCGCGCTCTGGTCCGGCAGCGCGCGGCCGGCCGAGGCTATCAGACGCGGCGCGGTCGCCTCGCTGCGCAGGCTCTCGAAGAGGTCCAGGCCGGGCAGCACCACCCCCAGGTCGATCTGCCCAGCGACCAGGGGGGCAAGCACCTGGGTGATACGCGGGAAGGGCACGACCTCGACGGTGAGGCCTTGCTCCACGAAGTAGCCGCGCTGGAGAGCCAGGTACAGCGCCGCGTCGAACAGCGTGCTGCCGCTGCCGACCCGCACTAGCGGCGCCACCTCACCCGACGGCCGTACGCCAGTCACCTCGCTGCTCGCCGGCCCGCAGCCGAACAGCAGCGCCGCCCCCACGAGGACGGCTCCGAGACGGATGCACCGGCGCCACCGTGGCGGCACGCGGCGCGCGCGCTCCATGGCGACCGTCAGCCCTCCGCCGCCACCGGGGGCGGGGCGGAGGGGGACGGCGCCGGCGCGGAAGGGATCACGGCCGCCGGGGCAGCCAGGGGGCACAGCACGGGCTGCGAGGTGCGGCCGGCTAGCCCGGGGGGCACGACTACCGAATCGGCGCTGTCCGGCCCGCCGGCGGCCACCACGACTAAGTCCGTCTCGTGCAGCAGCGCGGGAAAGCGGTGCGCGTCGCCCGGCTGTACCGGTCCGGCCCGCAGGCCAGCCTGTTTGAGCGCGGCCAGCGAGCGCCGGGCGTGCTCGGCGAGAAACGCGCGCACGTCGGCCTTGCTCCAGCCCGCGCGCTCCAGTACGGCGCGGTGCTGCGGGCCGATCACGACCACGTGGGCGCTCTCCCAGTGGGCAGTGGCGGCGAGCGCGTCGGCGATGGGGAGCAGGACCGCCTCGGGGCTAGCCACCGACGCGGTGCGCACCAGCTGCGGCGCCCCGGCCAGCACGGCCGTGACCGCGCCCGTGTCCGCCGGCAGGCCGCGCTCGACGTGCAGCGGCGCCCAGCGCGTGCCCTCCTCGTCCTCGGCGATGCAGTAGGTGAAGCCCCCGGGATGGCCGAAGGCGGGCGCCAGGGGGGCGGGCCGGGCGCTGCAGAGGTTGTGCAGCAGCAGGTTGAGCGCGCGGCCGATGGTGGCGTTCGCCCGCGCCCCGGGCCCGAACAGGCCGGCACGGGCGTTGAGGCCGAGCGCCTGGCGCGGCGGGCCGCTGACGATCAGCAGGGGGGCCCCGCCGCCCCCGCGCCCGAGCGCGGCGGATAGCCCGAAGGCGGGCGCGGTGACGGCGCGCACGGCGGCGGCCAGCAGCGGCAGGTACTCGGGCCGGCAGCCGGCCAGGACGGCATTGACGGCCAGTTTCTCGGCCGTGATGGCCAGGCCCAGCTCGGGCAGGGCGCCGACCACCGTTTCGGGCGGCAGCCCCAGCGCGTCGAGCAACGCCGCGACGCGCTCGGGAGTGGGCGGCACGACGGGCAGCCCGTCCGTCCAGCCCTGCTGGAAGCAGTACTCGATCGCCTCCAGCGGGTCGGAAACGGTATCGCGGGCGGATGCCAGGTCGGCCACGATCCCCTCGCCGGGCCCCGCGCGGCCCGAGCGGCATTCTAGCGAGGTGCTCGGCGCGCCCGCAACCGCGGCATGGATGCTAGGGCGCGGTCACGGCAGCGCGCGGCCGGAAGGCGGGCAGCACCTCGCGGGCGAACAGTTGCAGCGAGCGCACCACCCGGTCGTGCGGCAGGTGCCCGAAGGCGAAGATGCCCACGAAGCCGTCCAGGCCGAGCAGCTCGTGCAGCCGTGCCAGCTTGGCCCGCACCCGCGCCGGGTCGCCGAACAGCGTGAAATCACCGGCATCGAGGGCCGCGAAGTCCAGCGCGCCGATGCGCCGCAGCGCCTTGCTGGTGTGGTGCCGCCAGCCCTCGGGCGACGGCGTGGGGTAGGCGGTGTCGCCCGAGAAGTACTGGAAGAAGCGGTAGTACGCTGGCTCGGCCTCGGCGAACGCCTGCTCGGTCGTCTCGGCCACATAGACGGCGCGGAACAGCCGCACGCTGCCACGCCCGCCGGCGGCACCGTTGCCGGCCAGGAGGTGCCGGTACAGCTGCACCCCGCGCTGCGTGTCGGCCAGCGGGCTCCACATCTGGGCGATGCCCAGGCCGTGCGCCGCCGCCCAGCGCACGGTATCCTCAGAGGTCGCGGCCACGTACATGGGCGGGTGGGGCTGCTGCAGCGGGCGCGGCCGGAGCGGGATGTCGGCGTAGCGGAAGAACGGCCCCGCGTGGTCGAACCGCTCCTGGCCCAGCGCCTTCAGCAGGATCTCGGCGGTCTCGTAGAAGCGCGGCTTGGCCTCCTCCAGCGGCACGCCGTAACGGCCATACTCGCGCGCCACGCCACTGCCGATGCCGATGTTCAGCCGGCCGTGGGTGAGGTGGTCGAGCATGGCGAACTCTTCGGCCAGGCGCAGCGGCTGGTAGAACGGCAACGTGTTGATCATGTTGCCGAGGCGCACCCGCCGCGTGCGGGCCGCCAGGTGGGCCAGGACGAGGTTGGGCGACGGCAGCAGCCCGTACGGCGAGAAGTGGTGCTCGGCCAG
>DATGKN010000106.1:0-7539 GCA_035294645.1 Chloroflexota bacterium | reverse complement strand
ATGATCTCCTCGCTGGTCCGCGTGTCCAGCGCCCCGGTCGGCTCGTCCGCCAGTATCAGGCTCGGCTCCGTCACCAGCGCCCGCGCGATCGCCACCCGCTGCTGCTGGCCCCCCGACAGCTCCGTCGGCTTGTGGTGTGCGCGGTCGCTCAACCCCACCGCTCGCAGCGCCGCCAGCGCCCGCGCCCGCCGCTCCCGCACGCCCCCGTAGATCAGCGGCAGCTCCACCTGCTCCACCGCCGGCACCCGCGGCAGCAGGTTGAAGCTCTGGAACACGAACCCCAGCTTGCGGTTGCGAATCCCCGCCAGCTCGTCGTCGCTGAGGTCCGCGACCTCCACCCCGTCCAGCTGGTAGCTGCCGCTGGTAGGCTGGTCGAGGCAGCCGATCAGGTTCATCAGGGTAGACTTGCCCGACCCCGACGGCCCCATGATGGCCACGAACTCGCCGCGGTGCACGTCCAGCGACACCCCCCGCAGCGCGTGCACCGCGATGTCCCCCATCGTGTACACCTTCGTCACGTCGCGGATCCGAATAACGGGGATGGCGGCCTGCCCGTCCATGCTGTGCGGCTCCTCTAGCGACGGATAAACGGGCCGCCGAAACCGCCACCGAAGCCCGGCATGCCGCCAGCCATCTGCGGCGTGCGGGTCTGAGTGGTCGGCAGCACGACCTGCTCACCCTCGGCCAGGCCGTCGACTACCTCGCTCTGCTGGTCGTTGCTCAGGCCGCGCTGGATAGTCCGTGTCTCGATCTTGCCGTCAGGAGCGAGCACGTCGACCACCTGATCGCGCCCTTGGCGGCGAATAGCGCGATTAGGCACGACGAGCACGTTGTCCCGGCGGTCGTACACGATGGTGGCAGTCGCCGTCATGCCGGGCTGCACATCGCCGTTGTTGTTGTCGATGCCGATCGACACCTGGTAGCTGGTCACGCCCTGGGTGGTCGTCGCCTGGGGAGCGATGGCCGTCACGCGGCCGCGGACGGGCCGGCCCTGGAGGGCATCGAGGGTGAGGATCACCGGTTGCCCGAGCTGCACGCGGTTGATGTCCGTCTCGTCCACGCTGACATCCACCCGCAGCTGGTTCGGGTTCACGATCGTGATCAGGCCCCCGCCGACCGTCTGCGCGCCGGTGGCCAACTCGCCGGGGTTGAGCCCGACCTGGTTGACGATACCCGCGAACGGGGCGATGAGCACCGAGTTGTCCAGGTTGAACTGTGCCAACGCCACCTGGGCGCGCGCCTGCTCGACGGCGGCCACGGCCTGCGCGATGTCCTCGTCGGTGTACGGCGCGGCGGCCTTCTGGGCTTGGGCTTGCATCTGGGCGACGACTTGCTTTTGCTCCTCGATCTGCTGGGCGCTGTACGGCTGCTCCTTGAGGGCGAGCTGCGCCTGCGCCTGGAGCAGTGCCTGCCGCGCCGCTTCGATGTCGGCGGGGGCGCCCGGGCGCTGCTTCATCTCCAGCTGCGCGCGCGCTTGCTCCACCGCCTGCCGCTGGGCCTCGATGTCCTCGGCGGTATACGGCTGGCGGGCCTTGGCGAGCTGCTCCTCGGCCTGGCGCACCGCGGCCTCGGCCTGGGCCACGTCCTCAGGCCGCGGCTGGGCGCGTAGGTCGTCGAGCTTCGCCTGCGCGCTCTGCAGGTTGGCGCGGGCGGTATCGACATCGGCTTGGGCCGCGGCCAGGTCGGCCGGCTTCGGCTGGGCGCGCAGGTCGTCGAGCTTCGCCTGCGCGCTCACCACGCTGACGCGCGCTGCTTCGACCGCGGCCTGGGCAGCCATCACGTCCTCCGGTCGCGGGTTGCGCAGCTGCTCCAGCTTGGCCTGGGCGCTCTGATAGTTGTTGCGCGCCTGATCGACCGCCGCCTGCGCGGCGGCCAGGTCGGCCGGGTTCGGGTTGAGGAGCTGGGTGAGCTTCGCCTCGGCGCTAGCCAGCTGCGCCAGCGCGGCGGTGACGTTGGCCTGCGCGGTAGCGCTGCCGTTGCTAGCGCTGCCGACTTGGGCCCCCTGCAGCGCGGCGATGGCCCGCTGGAGCGTGGCGTTGGCACTGCTGACGTTCGCCTGCGCACTGAGCAAATCCTGAGAAGACACCCCATTGCTCGAAGCGGCGCCGGTGCCCGTGGTAGTCGTACCGATCCCGCTCGTGGTGGTCGCGCTCCCAGTCCCGCTCGTACTGCTCGTGGTGCCGCTGGAGGCGCTCGTGCCCGTCGACGAGCCGCCCGCCGCAGCCGTCGCTCCGTTGGCCGGCAGGCCCATGCTGATGTTGTTCAAGCGCGCCTGCGCGACCTGCAAGGTCCGTGCGGCGGCGACCACCTCCTCAGCAGCGGCGATCGCCTCGGGGCTATTGGGCGCCGGCCGTGCGGCGGCCAACTGGCTCTGGGCCTGCCGGAGGCCTGCCTGCGCTTGCTGCACGGCGGCCTGGGCGGCGGCCAGATCGGCCGCCGGTGGATTGCGCAGCTGTTCGAGCTTCGCCTGCGCGCTATCCAGATCGGCTCGGGCGTTATCGACTGCGACCTGGGCGGCGATCAGATCGGCGTCGGTGGGGTGCAGGAGCGTGTCGAGCTTGTTCTGCGCGTCCTGCTGCTGCGCCAGGGCCGAGGCGAGGGCGGCCACCGCCGCCTGAATGTCGGCGTCGGTGGCGCCCTGCTGCACCTGCTCGAGCTTCGCCTGGGCGCTGTCGAGGCTGGCGCGGGCGGTCTCCACCGCGCTCTCCGCGGCCGCGATGTCGCCGGGCAGGGGGCCGTTGAGCACTTGCTGCAGCTTGGCCCGCGCGCTGTCGAGGGCGGCCTGGGCGGCGCCGATATCCTCGGGGCGCCCCTGCGCCTCCATGCTGCGCAGCTTGGCCTGCTCGGCGGCGAGCTGGGCCTGCGCGGCGGCAATGTCCTCGTCGCGCCCGCGCAGCAAGCCATCGAGCTTGGCCTGGGCCTGTGCCACCGCAGCGCGGGCGGCAGCGATATCCTCGGCGCGCGGTTGGAGCATGTCGGCGAGATGCGCCTGGGCCGCGGCTAGCTGTGCCTGGGCGGCGGCCACGTCCTCGGGGCGCGCGCCGTTGAGCAGCGCCTGCAGCTTGGCCTCGGCCTGCGCCTGCCCAGCGCGCGCCGCGTCGAGCTGGGCCTGGAGGTCGGTCTGGTCGAGGATCGCTAGCGGCTGGCCCGCCTCGACGTGATCCCCCACATTGACGAACACCTGGGCCACGCGGCCGGCACCGCGGAACCCCACCTTGCTGGCTTGATCAGGCACGACCGTGCCGGTGCCGTTCACGCCGGCGATGATCGTCCCGCGCTGGACAGTGACCGCCTGCACCGGTTGGGGCGCCGGGGTGGTGATCCGTACGAGCACCAAGTAGCCGAGCACGCTGCCCAATACCAACAACGCGCCCAGCAGCGCCAGCATCCGCCAGTCCAACGGCACTTGTCGCCGCCAGGCCCCGACTTGTCCGAGCGAGACGACTCCCACGCTGCCTCCCTGACCGCGCCCCCCTTGCCGGGGCACCACCTCTCCGCTACCCACTATCCGGCAGCGCTGCTAAGCCCCTGTGCGATGAGTATTAAAAATCTATGAAGGGCCCGCGGGCCCTACTCGCCGCCCACTAGGGCGCCCGTCCCCTCGCCGGGCCCTCCTGGGACGTCCGGGCGCGCGGCGGGGTAGCCCCGGGGGCTCTTGAGCGGCCGCCCCGGCAGGAAAGCGACGATCGCCAGCCCCGCAAGGGCCAACAGCAGGTACAACACGAACACCTGGTGCAGCCCGTCCTGCAGCACGCCGGCCAGCGCCCGCAGCTCCTCGGGCGGCAACAGGGCACGCAGCCCAGGATCGAGAACATCATTGACCGACGGCAGGTGCCCGCCCCCGGCCAGGTCGCCGTGGGCGCCGGCCACAGCGGCGCCCAGCGCCGCGCCCTGCACGCTTACCCACAGCGTGCCGCCGATCGCCCGGCAGAACTGCTGGAGCGCAGTCGCCACCCCGCGCTGCTCCCACCCCACGGCGGTCTGCACCACCACGATGAAGGTCGTCGAGGTGATGCCTAGCCCCAGCCCCAGCAGCGCGCCCGCGAGCATCACCAGGGCCAGCGGGGTGCTGACACCGAGCAGCACCAGGCCCCCCGCCCCCCCGCTGACCAGCGCGAGTCCGGCCAGAGCGGCGGTGCGCACGCCCACCCGCAACAGCAACCGGCCACCGATGATACTGCCGGTGGTCCAAGCCACCGAGACCGACGCGCTAACTAGCGCCACCTGGAACTGACTGCCTCCTTGCGCGCCCTGCACGAACAGCGGCAAGTAGGCCGTGGAGCTGTAGATACAGCCGCCTAACACGAGGGCCCCGAGGCTCGTCACCGCCAGCAGCCGCTCGCGCAACAGGGCAAGCGGCACGATCGGTTGGGCCACGCGCTGCTCGACGGCCACGAACGCTGCCAGCAAGCCGCCCGCCGCGCCGAACAGCCCCAGCACGTGCGGCGCCAGCAGCCCGGCCGGCCCGCTGTCCACCAGCCCGAACAGCAGGGCCGCGATGCCGCCGGTCAGCAGCACGGCGCCGAGGTAATCGACCTGGACGGTGCGCGGCTGCAACCGCTCGCGGAGGGTGAGCGCCAGGATCGTCGCGGTAGTAGCCCCGATCGGCAGGTTGATCCAGAACACCCACGACCACGAGACTTGCGCCACGATGACGCTGCCAATCAACGGCCCCAGGATCGCCGCCAGCCCCCACACGGCGGAGATGTACCCCTGGATCTTGGCACGCTCCTCGCCCTGGTAGAGGTCGCCCGCGACGGTGATGGCGATCGGCAGCAGCCCGCCCGCCCCCAGCCCCTGCAGGGCGCGAAAGGCGATCAGCTGCTCCATGCTGCGCGCCAGGCCGCACAACAGCGAGCCCAGCGCGAAGATGCTCATGCCCACTAGAAAGATCCGCTTGCGGCCGTACAGGTCGGCCAGCCGCCCGTAGATCGGTACCGTGGTAGTCGAGGTGAGCAGATAGGCGCTGAAGCTCCAGCTGTACAGCGGCAGCCCCCCGAGCTGGCCGACGATCGTGGGCATTACCGTGGCCATGATGCTGATGTCCATGGCGCCGACGAAGATGGCCACCAGCATGGCCAGCGTGGGCGCCAGCCGCGCGTCCCCCCCGCGCATCAGCGCCACCCGAGCAGCGCCCCCGCCAACCCCAGGCCCGCCGCCGCGGCCAGCACCAGCAGCACGTCGAGGCGCGTGCCCAGCAGCAAGCCGCAGGCGATCGCCGCCACGGCGGCGTCCAAGGGGGAGCGCACGGTGCCCCACAGAATGAGGTAGCCTACCGCGAGCAGCAAGCCAGCCGTCGCCACCTGGATCGCCCGGGTGGCGTCGCGCACGGCTGCCACGTGCGCCAGCCAGGTGTGCGCCCGCAACAGGCCCAACACCCCCAGCGCCACCACCGCCTGCGCTAGCCCGGCCACCACCGCTCCCCCGAGCCCGGCGGTGAAGTAGCCCACCGGCAGGACGAACAGGCCGGCCGGGCCGGGCGAGACGCGCCCGATAGCCAGCGCCAGGGCGAAGTCATCGTCGGTGAGCAGGCCGCGCTGCCGCCCCAGCTCGTCTTGAAGTAGCGGCAGCGGTGCCGTGCCGCCGAACGATAGCAGGGACACCTTCAAGCAGATCAGGAACAACGTCCAGAGGTCCACGCCTCACCGCTCCCGGCCCGACGGCTCGTCCGTGGGCCCCTGCCGGCCCACCAGCCGGTACAGCACCGCTCCGGCCAGGCCCGCGCCGAGCACGACTAGCGCCGACGACACCCCGAACCAGGCGACCAGCCCGAAGGCGAGGAGCGCCAGCGCCAGGTCCAGCCAGCGCGCGCCGCCGCGCGCGGTCGCCAACTCGGTGCGCAAGAGCTGACCACCCAGTGCGAGAGTCATCCCCGCCGTGGCGGGCAGCAGCCCGTCGATCGCTGCGCCGGCGAGAGGGTGGGTGCGTAGCCCCACGAACCCGATGGTCAGGGCGAGCGTCACGGCGCTGGCGGGCAGCAGCAGGCCGGCGAGGCTGACCAGCGCGCCCGAGAGGCCGCGCAGTAGATAGCCCATCACCACCGCCTGGGCGAGCAGATGGACCCCGGGGTACGAGCGGCTAAGCGCCAGGGCGAAGGCGAACTGCCGGGCGGTGAGCCAGCCGCGCCGCCGCACCAGCTCCTGCTCCATCAACAGTAGCGTCGTCGTCCCAGGGCCGAACGACAGCAGCCCGATCTTCCCGAACACCGCGGCCAGCACACTTAGGCGTGGCGGCGCACTCGCGGCCGCCGCGGCCGGCGCGGTGGCCCTAGTAGGTGTCGAGGGCATGAGGCCTGCTTTCGCGCTGCCCGGCGGGAGTGATCCGCACGAACTCCGCGCGCTCGACCAACTCCGCGAGGTTGTGCGCGCCCAGGTAGCTCAGGCAGGAGCGCAGCCCGCCCACCAGCTCGAACAGCACGTCGCTCACCGCCCCGCGATACGGTACGAGCGTCTCCACCCCTTCGGGCACGCGGGCGTCGAAGCTGGCCGCGTCGATGCCCAGCCCTAGCCGGCGGTAGCGGTCGATGGTGGCCCCCTCCGAGGCCATACCGCGGTACACCTTGTAGCGCTGCCCGTCGCGCAACACGGCCTCGCCCGGGCTCTCATCGGTGCCGGCTAGCAGGCTCCCCACCATCACCGCGGCGGCGCCCGCGGCGAGCGCCTTGGCCATGTCGCCCGGGGTACGGATGCCGCCGTCGGCGATGATCGACACGCCGTACCGCCGCGCCGCGCGCGCGCAGTTGAGCACGGCCGTGAGCTGGGGCACCCCCACCCCCGTCACGATGCGCGTGGTGCACGCCGCGCCAGGACCCACGCCGACCTTGACGGCGTCCGCCCCCGCCTCGATCAGGTCGACGGTGCCCTCGGCGGTCGCCACGTTGCCCGCCACCAGGTCCACGTCGGGAAAACGGCGCTTGAGCTCGCGTACCGCGCGCAGCGCCTGCTCGCTGTGCCCGTGGGCGATGTCCACGACCAAGAGATCGACCCCGGCGGCGACCAGCGCCTCGGCACGCTCGAGATAATCGCCTACCACCCCCACCGCCGCGCCCACGCGCAGCCGGCCCGCCGCATCGCGGCTGGCGCGCGGGTGCTGGTAGATGCGCACCAGGTCGCGCGCGGTGATCAACCCCCGCAGCCGCCCCTCGGCATCGACAAGCGGCAGCTTCTCGATGCGGTGTTCGTGCAGCAGCCGCTTCGCTTCCTCGTAGGTGGTGCCCACCGGCGCGGTGACCAGCTGGTCGCCCCGGGTCATCACCTCGCGCACCGGCTTGTCGGGTGCGTCCTCGAACAGCAGGTCGCGCAGGGTCAAGATCCCCACCAGGCGGTTGTCGGGCTCGACTACTAGCACGCTGGTGGCACCCGAGCGGGCCATCAGCGCCCAAGCATCGCGCAGCGGCCGGTGGGGGCCTAGCGTCTGCACGTCCTGCATGAGGTCGTACTGCGGCCGCTTGACGCGGTCGATCTCCGCCACCTGCTGTGGGATCGACATAAACCTGTGGACGACCCCCAGGCCGCCCTCTAACGCCATCGCTTCGGCCAT
>DATGKN010000105.1:0-14313 GCA_035294645.1 Chloroflexota bacterium | reverse complement strand
GGCGCATATCCGGCCGATCGGGCGCCTGGGCGCGCCGCCTCGTGCCGGTAGTGCGCAGTTTCGGCATCACGGCAGACGAGAGCGCGTTCCCACGCGGCATCCCGGGGTGGCTTGATTCCGACCGGTGTGAAGGTTTGGCGTACCTAATAGCGTGCCGTAAGGCACACGGCTGTGCCAATATCTGGCAACTGCCTGCTGGCATCGAACAACTCCGCGTGTTTAGGTCGCGGACCCCTTGCACTCAGCGGGTAGGTGTGTATACTGGCTCTGGCTCGGCAGGAAGCATAACGCCCGGGTGCCCCACCCGGTCCCGCTCCCGCGCGGCCGATCGCCGGGATACTCACCGCCCAGCTTGGGGGAACTGGAGGTTGGAGGATCTGGAGGTGAGCCGATGTGGAAGCCGCAGAGCCGTTGGATCATCGCGCTGGTGAGCGTCGCCCTCGTGGCCTGGGGGAGCGCACCTGCCTACGGCCAGCGCCTGGCGCGACCGGTGCCGCAGGGCGGCCAGCAGTGGGAGGTGGTGACCGGGGTGGAGAGCGCCGATAAGGCGGTGCAGGTGTTGAAGTTCTACCCCGCGACGATCACCGTGAACGTCGGCGACACCATCACCTGGACGAACCCCACTTCCGAGATCCACACCGTGACCTTCCTAGCGCCCGGGCAGTCGCGGCCGCGGTTCGATCTCAATGACCCGCAGCAGGCGGAGCCGCAGGGCGACGGGCGGCTGGATGGGAGCCACTACTTGAACTCCGGCATCCTGCAGGCCGGGCAGCAGCAGAGCTGGACGGTCACCGCCGCCCGGCCCGGGACGTACCAGTACATCTGCCTGGTGCACGAGAAGCAGCTCGGCACGGTGGTGGTGAACCCCGCGGGCACCCCCTATCCGCGCACGGCGGCGGAGTACGCCGCGGAGCGGGCCGAGGCCGAGCCGCTGATCGCCATGTGGCAGCAGCGGCTGGCCGCCTACCAGCCAACCGTGCGCGAGCGCGCCGATGGAACGCACGAATACGTGATCAACGGGGGCATGGGCGACGGCATCGTGGCGGTGATGCGTTTCCAGCCGCAGACGGTGGACATCCAGGTCGGGGACACCGTGATCCGGGACAACCTCGACAGCGAGACGCCCCACACGGTCACTTTCGGGCCGCTGCAGGGGCCGCCGGAGCAGGTGTGGGGCGACCCGCGGGCGTTCGATGGAACCACGCCGCTGAACTCGGGCTACTTCGGGCCGGCGTGGCCGGCGGGGGAGACGTACGCGGTGACGTTCACCGCGCCGGGTCAGTGGCCGTACATCTGCATCCTACACGCGCCGATGCTCATGCTGGGCACGGTGAACGTGGCGCCGCGGGGCTGAGCCAGCCGCGCGCCGTGGCGGGAGGCGCGCGGGCACAGGGGCCGCGCCGGGCGGGAAGCGGCCGAGCGTTGGGGGCGAGCGAGAAGGGGTGCCTCCGCTCGCCCCCGCTTCGTGCGCGCGTTGGGCGCGACGGCGCGGCTCTGCGGGCAGTCGCGCTGCCACCGAGTGGCCTGCCAAGCGGGCGGGGCGGTACACTGGCCTCACCCACGCGTGCGGTGGGTTCCGTGTAGCGGGAGGCGGCGGGCATGGAGCGCGAGGCGTTCTTGGCGGCGGCCGACGAGGGGCTGGCAGCGCTCGAGCGCTGGGAGGCGCAGTGGCCGGCCTTCGCCCCCGACCCGACCATCCAGGTGCCGCCCGAACGGGTGCGCGCGGTGCTGGCCGAGCTGGCCGAGCGCCTGAGCGACAACTACCCGTTCTTCCATCCCCAATACGCCGGCCAGATGCTCAAGCCGCCCCATCCCATCGCCCAGCTCGCCTATCTGCTCGCCATGCGCATCAACCCCAACAACCACGCGCTCGACGGCGGGCCCGCCACGGCCGCGCTGGAGCGCGAGGCGGTGGCCGAGCTGGCGCGCATGTTTGGCTATCCTCCGACCTTTCTCGGGCACCTCACCAGCAGCGGCACCATCGCCAACCTCGAGGCGCTGTGGGTGGCGCGCGCGATGCGCCCGGGCCGGGCGATCGCCTACAGCAGCCAGGCGCACTATGTCCATGCCCGCGCCTGCGACCTCCTCGGCGTGCGCGGCGTCAAGGTCCGCTGCGACGGCGCGGGGCGGCTCGATCTGGCCGCCCTGGAGCGCCACCTGGTCGAGGACGACGTCGGGATCGTGGTGGCGACGATCGGCACGACCGGGCTCGGCGCGCTCGACCCCCTGCCCGAGCTCCTGGCCCTGGCACGGCGCCACGGCGCGTGGGTCCACGCCGACGCCGCCTACGGGGGCTTCTTCGCGCTGCTGGCCCAGCGGGAGCCGAGCCCGGTGCCGGCGGCGCCGCTGCGCGCGCTGGCCGAGTGCGACAGCCTCGTGGTGGACCCGCACAAGCATGGGCTCCAGCCCTACGGCTGCGGTGCGGTGCTGTTCCGCGACCCGGCCGTGGCGCGGGTGTACCGCCACGACTCGCCGGCGACCTACTTCACCGCCGCCGACCGGCACCTGGGCGAGATCAGCCTGGAGTGCTCGCGCGCGGGCGCGGCGGCCGCGGCGCTGTGGGCCACGCTGCGCTGCTTCCCGCTGCGGCCCGACACGGGCTTGGGGCCCATCCTGGCGCGTACCCGCGCGGCGGCCGTGGCGTGGGCCGAGCGGCTGCGGGCGAGCGCGCGGTTCCGCCTCGTCGTCTGGCCCGAGCTGGACATCGTAACGTTCTACCCCTGGGTGGAGCCCCCGCGCGCGTCGGCGATCAGCGCCGCCACCGAGGCGCTGTTCCGCGCGCTGATGGCCGACCCGGCCCAGCCCGTATACTTAGCCAAGCTGGGCGTCGATCGCGAGTTGCTCGCGGCGCGCGAGCCAGCCATCATCTGGGACCAGCCGCGGCTGACCGTGCTGCGCAGCGTGCTGATGAAGCCGGAGCACCTGACCACGGTAGACGCCCTGCACGCCGCGGTGGAGCGCGCCGCCTGCGCGGTGCTGGCCCAGCCGACCGCGCGCGGCGAGGGCGGCTGATCTCGCAATTCGGAGGGAGGCGCTGCCCCATGGACGATCATTCCCCCCGCCTGGTGACAACCGTTGGGAAGGCTGAGCGCGACCGGGTGATCCTGCGCGGCTACGATTTGACCAAGGAGCTGGTCGGCCACGTCTCGTTCGCCCACCTGACGTACTTGATGCTCATGGGCCGCATGCCGACCGAGGGCCAGGCACGCATGGTCGATGCGCTGCTCACCGTGCTGGTCGAGCACGGGATGACCGGCAGCGCCATCGCCGCGCGGCTGACCTATGCCTCCGCCCCCGAGGCGCTCCAGGGCGCGGTCGCCGCGGCGCTACTCAGCGCCGGCTCGGTCCACCTCGGCACGGCTACCGACTGCGCGCGGCTGCTGCACGAGACGCTGGCCGCCGCTCCGGCCGACGCCGACCTCGACGCGCTGGCCACCCAAGTGGTAGACGACTACCTCGGCGCGCGGCGGATCATCCCCGGGCTGGGCCACGCGCAGCACACGGCCGGCGACCCGCGCGCGGAACGGCTGTTCGCCATCGCGCGCGAGACCGAGGTGTATGGCCGCTACTGCGCGCTGCTGGAGCGCATCGCCGCGCGGGCGAGCGAGCGCCGCGGCCGGCTGCTGCCCGTAAATGTGACCGGCGCGATGGGGGCTATCGCGTGCGAGCTGGGGGTGCCGTGGCAGGTGGCCAAAGGCTTCGCGCTGATCGGGCGCACGCTGGGCGCGCTGGCCCATCTGGCCGACGAGGTGCGCGACCCGTTGGCACGGCACATGGTGGGGTTGATCGAGAGTCACCTGGTGTACCAGGATCCCTCGCGCGTCTAGCGAGGTGCGACAGGGAGCCGGCAGGTTGAGAGTTGGGAAAGAGCCCCAGCGTGCGCTGTAGGCCGGCTACAATGGAAGAACCCGCGGGCCGGCAATTGACCGTAGGGAGAAGCGCAGACGCGCGTGTCGGCGAGCCTGCCGCGGCAGAGGCCAGAGCCCTGCGCGGCGCCGCTCGGGGCGCGCGGTGCCACAAGGGGGGCCGCGTTGCCAGAAGAACCCAAGTCCCTCAAGTACGAGGAGATGCTGCGGACGGTCGGAGCAGTGCTCGACCAGACGGGCGATGACCTGGCGGTGCTGGATGTCTGGCCGCACGGCGTGATGTTCCAGAGCGTGGGGCGCAGCGGCCGGCACGAGATGGCGGTGTCGGAAATCCATCAGGTATCGCGGGCGCGCCAGGCGCTGCGCGGCACGGCGGCGACCACGACGCCCGAGGGGCCGCCGCGCTTCGAGTGGGTGCTGCGGGTGGTCGGGGCCGAACTCGACAAGATCCCGCAGTCGCGCTTCGGGTTGACCGTCAGCCGCTCGCGGGTGATCGTGGAGGGCGCCGAGGGCTACCAGCGGACCTTCGAGGCCGATGAGCTGGCGGTGCTGATGCGCGAGGCGGTGGCGCGGCGCCGCACGCAGACGTCCGTCGAGTAGTGTGGGACGGGCCGCGTGGGGCCGGGCTCCCCAGGGGATCGCGCGCGTTTTTGACAGGGGCGCGCGGCGGCCAGTATAATCCCAGCACCTGGGATATGCGGTAAGGGGAACTAGCGGTGCCCAAGCGGACCTGGCAGCCCAAGCGCATTCCTCGCAAGCGCGAGCACGGCTTCCTGAAGCGGATGAGCACGCCGGGCGGCCGCAATGTGCTGCGCCGCCGCCGGTTGCGGGGCCGCAAGCGGCTCACGGTCGTGTAGGGGAAGGCCGAGGGCGCGCGGCCGCCCGGCCCGTGGTCGCGGGCAATGCAGCGAGCGCAGCGCCTTCGTTCGGCAGCGGACTTCCAGCGGGTGCGCGCGCGGCGACGGTCGTGGGCGCACCCGCTTCTGGTGTTGTACGTGGACGACAGCCCAGTCGGTGTGAGCCGGGCGGGGTTCATCGTCGGTCGCCGCGTGGGCAAGGCGGTCGTGCGCAACCGGGTCAAACGGCGCCTGCGCGAGGCGATGCGGGCCCGGTACGCTGCGTTGGTGCGACCGGTAGACTTAGTATGGGTGGCGCGGCCGGGGAGCGGGGCGGCCGACTTCTGGGCGCTCGACGCGGCGGTCGAGCAGCTGCTCCGGGCCGCCCGCTTGCTGCCGCGCGGACCGGCCACTACCGCACCCGTCGCTGCCGCGCCCCCGGCGCCGCCAGCCTGAAAGCTGGGGGGCCGCGCAGCGGCGGACGGCGTGAAGGACGTGACGGCGATCGAGACGCTGGCGTTGCAAGCGATCCGGCTCTATCAGCGGGGGCTCTCGCCCTACCTGCCGCCGGCCTGTCGCTATGTACCGAGCTGCTCCGCGTACTGCTACGAGGCCGTGGCTCGCCACGGGCTGCTGCGCGGGGGCTGGCTCGGCCTGCGCCGGTTGCTGCGTTGTCATCCGTTGAGGCCCGGCGGCTACGACCCGGTGCCCTAGGCCCGGCTACCGCCCCGCCCAAGTCGGGAGGCCCGGTTTGGATATCGGCGCGATCTGGGACACGTTCCTGGTCCACCCCCTCGAACTCGCGCTCATCGCCCTAGGCGAGTGGACGGGCTCGGGCGGCTGGGCCATCATTCTGTTCACCATCGTCGTCAAGTGCGTGCTGTTTCCGCTCACCTGGAAGCAGAGCCAGAGCCAGAAGGCGATGATGGTCATCCAACCGCAGATCCGCGAGGCCCAGCGGCGCTACGGGGGCGACCGCGTGCGGCTCAATGAAGAGCTGATGCGGATCTACCGCGAGAACAACGTCAATCCGGCCTCCGGCTGCTTGCCCCTGCTGATCCAGTTGCCGATCTGGTTCGCCCTGTACCAGGCGCTGCGCAACCTGGGCGCGCACCATCCGATCTTCCAACAGGGCTTTCTGTGGATCGAGCGCCTCGACCAGCCGGACCATCTCGTGCTGCCGTTCTTCGATGAGCCGGTGCCCAACCCATTGTTGCCGCTCGTGACCGCTATCACCCAGTGGATGATCCAGCGGATGATGACGGCTCCCGCGCAGGATCCCCAGATGCAGCAGATGAACCGCACGATGCAGTTCATGCCGTTCATCTTTCTGTTCATGTCGCTGAACTTTCCGGCGGGGCTCGTGCTGTACTGGGTGACCTCGAACGTGGTGAGCATGGTGCAGCAGTATTTCCTCACCGGCTGGGGCGAGCTGTTCCCCGGGGGCCGCCGGCCGAACACGCCATTCGCCGGCTCGTGGGAGCCGCGGCCTATTCGCCGCGCGCCGGCCCCGGCCAGCGAAGTGGCCGGGGCTACGCCGAACGGGACGCCCGCGTCGCCAGCGGATGGCCAGCTCCGCCCCGGCGGACGCGCCGCCCGGCGGGGGGGGAAGGAGAAGAGACGCGGTGCGAAGCGTTGAGGCCCACGGCAAGACCGTGGAAGAGGCCATTGCTCAGGCGTTGCAACGCCTGGGCCGCACACGAGACGAAGTCGAGATCACGGTGCTTAGCGAGGGGAGCCGCGGCGTGTTCGGCATCGGCGCCGAGCAGGCGCGCGTCCGGGTAACGGTGCGCGAGCCCGAGCCGGTGGCGGCCGCCCCGACGGCCACCACGCCGGTGCCGCTGGAGCGCCTCGGCGAGACGGCGCTAAACATCCTCACCGACCTGGTGGAGCTGATCGGCTTGGAGGCAGAGATCTCGGTTCGCAGCGTCGATCTGGCCAGCGACGCGCCCACCGTGGTGCTCGATGTCGAGGGCCGCGACCTCGGCGTGCTCATCGGCCGCCGGGGGGAGACGCTCCAGGCGCTCCAGTACGTCACCATGCAGCTCGTGCAGCGCAAGCTGCGGCGCTGGGTGCGCGTGACGGTGGATGTCGCGGGCTACCGCGACCGCCAGGAGGCGGTGCTCCGGGCGAAGGCGCTGCGCACGGCCGAGCGGGTGCAGCGTGCTCAAACCCCCATCGCGATGGAGCCGATGCGCCCCAACGAGCGGCGCATCGTTCATCTCGCCTTGTCCGATCACCCCACGGTAACCACCTACAGCATCGGGCTGGGCGACGAGCGCCGGGTCGTGGTCTCCCCACGCACGGCGGCGCCGGTGACACTGCGGCGCTGAGCGGCCCCGATGCCTGGCGCCCCCCCGCGCACCGCTACCGCTCCCATCGACTACCTGGTCGTGGGCCACGTCTGCGTCGACGAGCTGCCCGCGGGCGAGGAGCAACTCGGGGGCACGGCAGCGTACGCCGCGCTCGCGGCCCAGCGGCTGGGGTGGCGCGTCGGGGTGGTGACCAGCGCGGCTCCCGACCTCGACCTTGCCGCTGCCCTGCCCGGGGTGGCCGTCCAGTGCGTGCCGGCCGCGGCGACGACTCGCTACCGCCACACCCGGCAGGCCGGCACCCGGCAGTTGACTCTGCGCGCCCGCGCGGCGCCGCTCACGCTGGACGCCGTGCCGGCTGCCTGGCGCGCGCCCCGCATCGTGCACCTGGCGCCGATCGCGGCCGAGGTCGAGCCCGAGCTGGCCCGCGCGCTGCCCGCCGCCTTCCGGGCCGCCACGGTCCAGGGGTGGCTGCGTGGCTGGGACGCCGATGGGCAGGTGTACCCGCTGCCCTGTGGCGACTTGCCGTTCCTGCTCGGCCGCCTCGATGCCCTGGTCGTCAGCCGCGAGGACCTGGCGGGCGAGCCATGGGGCACCGCGCCGCTGGGCGCCGTCAGCCCACGCGTGGCGCTCACGCTGGGCGCGGCGGGCGTGGCGGTCTACGCGCCCGGCTGCCACCAGGTGGTACCGGCTTGCCCCGCAGTAGCGTGCGATCCCACTGGCGCGGGGGACGTGTTCGCCGCCGTGTGGTTCGTGCGGTTGGCGGCGGGCGAGCCGCCGCTGGCCGCGGCGCGCTACGCGGCGGCCGCTGCAGCGTGTACAGTAGAGCGGGCTGGCCTGGCCGGGGTGCCGACCCCCGCGGAGATCGAGGAGCGGCTGCGAGCGTGGGCGCGGTGATCGCCATCGCCAACCAGAAAGGCGGGGTGGGCAAGACCACTACCGCGGTGCACATCGCGGCGTACCTCGGCCTGCTCGGGCCGGTGCTATTGGTGGACTGCGACCCGCAGGGCAACGCCACGCGCTGGCTGGGCCACGATCCGCGGACCGTGGCCCCTTCGCTGTACGACGTGCTGGTAGACACCACCCCCCTGCGTAGTACCGTGCGGCCGACCGAGGAGCAGGGGGTCAGTCTGGTGCCGGCCAACCGGGCGCTGGCGGGCGCGCAGGTCGAGCTGGTGGCGCTGCCCGAGCGCGAGCTCCGGCTGCGCCACGCCCTGGCCCCGCTGCGCGCCGACTATGCTCTGGTGCTGCTCGATTGTCCACCCTCGCTTGGCCTGCTCACCGTCAACGCCTTGGCGGCCGCCGACGCCGTGCTCGTGCCGGTCCAGTGCGAGTACCTGGCGCTGGAGGGGCTCGGCCAGCTCCTGGAGAGCATCGAGCTGGTGCGCCAGCGCCTCAACCCGCGGCTGGCGGTGCTCGGCCTGCTGCTGACCATGGCCGACGCGCGCACCAATCTCAGCGCCCAGGTGCAGGAGGAGGTGCGCCGCCACTTCCCCACGCTGACCTTCGAGACGGTGATCCCGCGGGCGGTGCGGCTGAGCGAGGCGCCCAGCCATGGCCAGTCGCTGCTGCGCTACGACGCCACTTCACGGGGAGCCCTCGCCTACGCGCAGCTGGCCGACGAGCTGGTGCGGCGCGGCTACGGGGTGCCCGCTGGAGGGCGCACGTGAAGCGGCGCGGGGGTGGCCTGGGCCGTGGCCTCGACGCCCTGCTGCCGGCGGCCCCGACCGGGGCCGTGCCTGGCGGGGTGGTCGAGCTGCCCGTCGATCTCATCGTCCCCAACCCCGAGCAGCCGCGGCAGGGGATCGCTGAGGCGGAGCTGGCGGAGCTGGCGGCGTCGATTCGCGCGCACGGCGTGCTCCAGCCCGTGATCGTGGCCCGCGCGGGTGCCGGCTACGTGTTGGTGGCCGGCGAGCGGCGGTGGCGCGCGGCACAGCAGGCGGGGCTGACCACGATCCCCGCGCTCATCAAGGAGGTCACGCCGCGGCAGCGGCTCGAACTAGCGCTGGTGGAGAACCTCCAGCGGCAGGACCTCACGCCCCTGGAGGAGGCCGCGGCTTATCAGCAGTTGATCACCGAGCACGGGCTGACCCAAGAGCAGGTGGCCGAGCGGGTAGGCAAGAGCCGCGCGGCCGTGGCTAATACGCTGCGGCTGCTCCAGCTCGCCCCGGCGGTGCGCACGGCCCTGCTGGCCGGCCAGATCACCGCCGGCCACGCGCGCGCGCTGCTGGGCTGTGCCGATCCAGCCCAGCAGGAGACGTTACTGGCGCAGGTGCTAGCGAGTGACCTGAGCGTGCGCGCTACCGAAGAGCTGGTGCGCCGCGGTGGCCCACGCCGCACCCGCCTGGTCCCAGCGCCGCCCCCGGAGCTGGTGGCGGTCGAGCAGGCGCTGCGCCAAGCCCTCGGCACGAAGGTGCAACTGTTGCGCTCGCGGCGCGGCGGCCGCATCGTCATCCACTACTACTCCGACGAGGAGCTGCAGGCGCTGTACGAGCGCTTCGTGGCCGGCGTCTGATCCCGCCGGCTGCCTGCTGCGGCGCTCCGGGGCGACGGCGCGTGCTACAATGCCGCGACCCCCTTGGCGCCTGGGAGGTACCGCGTGGTGCGCCCCGGCCTCGTTCTGGTCCTCCTAGTGGCCGGCTGCACGGTGCTTGGCGGGTGCCTGGCCGCGGTGGCGTCCGGGCCGCCGGGGCCCGAGGCCTCGGCGACCGGGACGGTCCCCATCACGCCAACGCCCTTGCCTGCTTGGCGCGTGGCCTACACCGAGCTGACCGGCGCGAACCTCGCTCTCTGGATGCTGTATGCCGCCGATCTGGCCCGCGCGCATGGCCTGGCGGTCACCCTGGAGCAGCGCAGCGAGCGCGAGGCCTACGCCGCGCTGGCGGCCGGCGAGATCGAGGCGGTGGTGGGCAGCGGGACCGCAGCGTTGGTCGCGCTCGCCGAGGGCACTGATCTCACGGTGGTAGCGGGCCTGGTCAACGTGTCCCCGTACCGGCTAATGGTGGCGCCGGGGATCGAGGGGGCGAACGCCCTGCGCGGGCTGCGGCTGGGCGTCGGGCGGCCGAACTCGGCGCAGGAAGTGGCCACACGGGCCGCGCTCGACCTGCTCCACCTCCTGCCCGGCGAGGAGGTGCCGCTGCTCCCGATCGGTAGCGCCGCCGAGCGCTTCGCTGCCCTGGAGGCGGGGGTGGTCCAGGGGGCTGCGGTAGTCCCGCCCGACACGGTGCTGCTGGAACGCCTGGGGTTCGTCACGCTGATCGATCTGTTGGCCCGTGGGGCCGAGAGCCCGAACACCCAAGTGGTCGTGGCCGGACACCTGGTGCGTGAGGAGCCCGAGCGGGTCCAACATTTCGTGGACGCGCTGCTGGAGGCGATCGCCCTGGTCAAGCGCGAGCCGGCGCTCGCCAAGCGAGTACTGCGCTACTACTTGTACACCGACGACGCTGCCGCACTGGAGGCCACCTACGCGCTGTTCGGCGACCGCTTGCTGGCCCGCACGCCGTTCCCCGCCGAGCGGGCGCTGCGCCAGGGCTGGGCGAAGCTGCTCGATCAGGGCAGCGTGCCCGCGTCGCCGCCGGCCACGACGTTCATCCAGCGCCGCTTCGTGCAGGCGGCGATCGACAGTGGCCTGGTGGGGCGGCTGTACGACGGTCGCTGAGCCGATCTTGTGGGAGCACGGGCCCCAGGGCGAGTGGGCGGGCGCCGCGTGGGGGGCCGCCTCAGCGCGCGTGAAGGGCTAGCACACGCGCCACCAGCGCCGAGGTGGAGTGGCCTGGCTGGGTAGGTAGCAGGACGACCTCGCCGCCCGCCGCCCGCACGAGCCGCGCTTCTGGCAGCATCGTCTCGGAGTAGTCGTCGCCTTTGACGTACACGGCAGGTTGCAGCCGGACGACCAGCGGCTCGGCGGTGAGCGTGTCGAACACCACCACCAGATCCACGGCGGCGAGGGCCGCCACGATCTCGGCGCGCTCGGCGGCTGGCACCAGGGGGCGCGTCGGGCCCTTGAGCGCGCGCACCGAGGCGTCGCTGTTGACCCCCACGATGAGCAGGTCGCCCAAGGCGCGAGCCGCCTGGAGATAGCGCACGTGGCCGACGTGCAGCAGGTCGAAACACCCGTTGGTGACCACCACGCGGCCGCCCGCCTGGCGCACGGCGGCGGCGCGAGCCGCGGCCTCGTCGAGATGAACGCACTTGGCGCGCATGACGCCGCATTATAGCGCGGCTGGCTGGCCGCGCGTCGCGGGATGGTGGTAGCGACAGGCCGGATAGTGTATAATCGCGGCCAGTACGAGCGAGTGAGTGGGTTCGTCTTTCAGCCGCGGGACACGGAAGAACCCCCGGGAGATCGGTGCGTGGCCCTCGCTGCGCAGCAGCCTTGCGGCAGGCCGCACGCGACGCCGCCCCCTCTGACGCGCGCGGCGTCCTCCCCGCCGCGGGGCGCCTGCTAGGGATTGTTGCTCTGAGTCGTCCAGGTGCCGCCGCAGGTGGCCGCTGCTCGCGCCCCCGGAGAGCCCCCGCCCTTGTCCCGTGTCTGCGCGCGAGGAGTACGCATGGTAGTGGTACGTAGCAAGGAAGTGGGCGGCCGCGAGCTGAGTATGGAGGTCGGGCGGGTCGCCCAGCTCGCCGATGGCGCGGTGCTGGCGCGCTACGGCGACACGATCGTGCTCGCCACCGCGGTGAGCCCCGACACTCCCCGCGAGGGGATCGATTTCCTGCCTCTGACCGTCGATTTCGAAGAGCGTATGTACGCCGCCGGGAAGATCCCCGGCGGCTTTATCAAGCGCGAGGGGCGGCCCAGCGAGGGCAGCATCCTCGCCTCGCGGCTCACCGACCGCCCCCTGCGCCCGCTGTTTCCCAAGGAGTACCGCAACGATATCCAGGTGATCGTCACGGTCCTGTCCGCGGACCAGATGAACGATCCCGCTATCCTCTCCATCAACGCCGCCTCGGCCGCGCTACACATCTCCGATATCCCCTTCTACGGGCCGGTCGGCGCGGTCAAGGTCGGCTACATCGAGAACGAGTTCGTCATCAACCCCACGCTGGGCGAGATGGCCTACAGCAAGCTCGACCTCACCGTGGCCGGGACCGCCGACGCCGTGCTGATGGTCGAAGCCGGCATCGACGAGCTGCCCGAGGACATCGTCGTCCAGGCCATCGAGTTCGGCCATCGCGCGCTGCAGGCGAGCATCGCGCTGCAGAACGAGCTGCGCGACCTGGTGGGCAAGCCGAAGCGCGACTATCCGCGCGCGAGCGTGAACGAGGCGCTGCGCGCCCAAATCGTCGAGTGGCTCGGCAGCCGCCTCGAAGAGGCGATCTACAACCCCGATAAGGCCGGGCGCGAGGACGCCACACGCGAGCTGCGCGCGCAGACGGTCGAGGAGTTCGTGCGCCGCGGCGCCGACCCGCGCGAGGTGGTGGCGTTGTTCAGCGGCTTGGAGAAGGAGCTCGTGCGGCGCAACATCCTGGACAAGGGGCTGCGCCCCGACCGCCGCGGGCTGGCCGAGATCCGTCCCGTGACCTGCGAGGTCGGGCTCCTGCCGCGCGCCCATGGCTCCGGGCTGTTCACCCGCGGCCAGACCCAGGTACTGACGGTGTGCACGCTGGGCACGCTGGCCGACAAGCAGATCATCGACACCATCGCCCCCGACGAGTACAAGCGCTATATCCATCACTACAACTTCCCGCCGTACAGCGTCGGCGAGGCGCGGCCGCTGCGCGCGCCGTCGCGCCGCGACATCGGCCATGGCGCGCTGGCCGAGCGCGCGCTGCGCCCGATGATTCCCGACGAGGAGGCGTTCCCCTATACCATCCGCCTCGTCTCGGAGGTGCTCTCCTCTAACGGCTCGACCTCGATGGCCAGCACCTGCGGCAGCACGCTGGCGCTGATGGACGCCGGCGTCCCGATCCGCGCCCCGGTAGCCGGGGTGGCCATGGGGCTGGTAACCGACGAGCAGGGCCGCTACGCGATCCTCAGCGATATCCAGGGCATCGAGGATGCGCTGGGCGACATGGATTTCAAGGTTGCCGGCACCGAGAAGGGCGTCACCGCGCTGCAGATGGACATCAAGGTACGCGGCATCACGCCCGAGATCCTGCAGCAAGCGCTCGCCCAGGCGCGCGAGGGGCGGCTGCATATTCTGGAGCGGATGCTGAGTGCTATCGGCAGCTCGCGGCCCGAGCTGTCGCCCTACGCGCCGCGCATCACCAAGATCCAGATCCCGCCCGAGCGCATCCGCGACGTGATCGGCCCCGGCGGCAAGATCATCCGCAAGATCGTCGAAGAGACGAAGTGCACGATCGACGTCGAGGACGATGGCACGGTGCTGATCGGCTCGACCAGCGCCGAGCGCGCCCAGAAGGCGGTGGACATCATCCGTGGCCTAACGCGCGATGTCGAGGTCGGTGGCATCTATACCGGTCGGGTGACCCGCGTGATGGCCTTCGGCGCGTTCGTCGAGATCCTGCCGGGCAAAGAAGGGCTGATTCACATCTCCGAGCTGGCCAACCACCGCGTCAACCGCGTCGAGGACGTGGTGAACGTGGGCGACGAGGTGACGGTGCTGGTCACGGAGATCGACCGCCAGGGGCGCATCAACCTGTCGCGCCGCGCGCTGCTGGAGCCCGAGGAGGACACGGCCCCGGCCCCAGTGGGCGGCGGGCGGCCCGGCGGGCGCTCGGTCAACGGCCCGCCCGCGCGGGGCGAGCGAGGCGCGCCTGCCGGCGGGCGCGGCAGCTTCGGCGGTGGGCGCGGGCCCAGCGGCCCGTCGCGCGGCCCGGGTGGCCTGGGGGGCAGTGACCGCGGGCGCGGTGGGCCCTCTGGCGGGCGCGGCAGCTTCGGCGGCGGGCGCGACAGTGGCCCGCGCCGCGGCCCGGGCGGGCGCATCTAGCGCCGCGCGCACCTGAGCCACGCATGGCGATCGCCTGAGGAGTGGCCATGGCGGAGTCCACGACCCGCCTGCGGGTAGCCATCGCCGGCGCGCGCGGGCGTGTGGGGCGCGAGATCGCCCGGGCGGTCGACGCCGCGCCGGACCTCGAGCTGGTTGGCGGCCTGGCGCGCACGCCCGGCGCAACCCTGCCGCGCGCCGCCGGCCCGCCCCTCGTGCTGCACACCGACATCGCGGCGCTGCTGGCCGAGACGCGCCCCGACGTGCTGGTCGACTTCACCCGGGCCGACGCTGCGCTACCCATCGCCCGCGCGGCGCTCGCGGCGCGGGTACCCACCATCATCGGCACCTCCGGGCTGACCGCGTCCCAGCTCGACGAGCTGCGCGTGCTGGCCGAGGCCGCCGAGGTCGC
>DATGKN010000104.1:0-2189 GCA_035294645.1 Chloroflexota bacterium | reverse complement strand
AGGATCACGGCCTGGTTGCGCGCCACCGTGACCTGCACCTGCCCGCCCGTCTGGGGAAACACGGGATCGGACACTACCGCGTTACACGTCGAGCGGCCTGAGGCATCCGCGGCGGCACACTGCACCGTGCGCGTGCTGATGTTGCCGAACTGGTCCACCACCGGGATGCTCAAGGTGGGCAGATCGCCCGGGAGCAGGAACGGCTGCGCCGGGCCGACCACCCCCTGCACCGTGAAGCCGCCCGTGCCGCTGCTGAGGGTGAACTGCACGCAGTTGTCGGTGCTCGTCGTTGGGCACGGCCCCAGCACCACGTTGCCGATCTCTACAATGGGCCCCCCCGCGGCTGGCAGCCCGACCGTCGTCAGGTTGGCGTGACACGCGGTGCCCACGCCGAAGCAAGTGGTGCCCACCGGCGTGACCGCCTGGGCAAGCACGTTACCGAAGCCGAAGTGCGGCTCGGCGGCCAGGCGGTCGGGTGCAGCGGGCAGATCGACCACCAGCCGCACCGCTTGGCCGGCCGTCAGCGCCGGCCCCTCTGCAGCCGCCGCGCTAGCCGTCCCCCACCCGATGCCGGGCAGCCCCCCAGCCACCAGCAAACCCAGGACCAGTGCCCAGCGCGCGAGCCGGCCCATTCTGTCACCCATGTGGCCTTCTCCCGATCCGCAGCGGTATTCGCGAGCTGCTCGTCCGCCCCCGGCGGCCCCGGGCACACTTTGCCGCGGCCGGCCGGCAGCTACCCTATCAAACGAACAGGGAGCGGGAACGTTACAGGGGCCGGGGGCGCTAGGGCCCGGGGGAGGGCGCGCTGGAACGATGCCGACAGACGCGCGGCGGCCCGTCAGCGCAGCAGCGCCTCCAACCGCTCGGGGCTGCGCTGCGGGCCGACCACGGCCAGGTTGAGCCGCTCGCGGCGGAACACCGCTTCGGCCACGCGGCGCAGGTCGTCGACCGTGATCTGGTCGAGCAGGCGCGTGACCTCGTCGACCGTGAGGATCTCCTGACGCAACAGCTCCTGGCCGCCGAGCCACGAGGCCACCGCGCGCGTGTCCTCCATGCGCAGGTGCAGCCGCCCCTTGATGAACTCGCGCGCCTTGTGCAGCTCCGCCTCGGGAATCTCCGTCTTGAGCCGCTCGATCTCCTCGAGCACCGCGCCGATGGTGGGAGCCAGCTTGCGGGGCTCCACGCCCGCCGAGATCACCACCGCGCCGGTGTCCTGGAAGTGAGCCACGTAGGAGTGGACATCGTAGGCGAGCCCGCGCCGCTCGCGCACCTCCAGGAACAGCCGCGAGCTCATGCCTTCGCCCAGGATCGAGTTGAGCACATCGAGCGCGTAGCGGTCGGGGTGCACCGCCGATAGCCCCGGCAGCCCCAGGCAGAGGTGGACCTGCTCGGTCCGCTTGGTCCGCAGGCCCACGCGCGGCGCGCACTGCCCATCGCGCGCCGGGAACCAGGCCCCGAAGCGGGCCGCGGGCCAGTCGCCCAGCAGGCGCTCGGCGACGGCGACGACCTGCGCATGCGTGACCTGGCCCGCGACCGCCAGTACCGTGTTGGCCGGCACATACTGGCGCGCCACATAGGCACGCAAGTCGTCGCGCGTGAGAGCACGCACCGTCTCGGCCGAGCCGGCGACGTCGCGGCCCAGCGGCTGCGCGGGCCACATGACCTCGTCGATCAACACGCCGACCAGGTCGCTCGGCGTGTCCTGCACCATGTGCAGCTCCTCGATGATGACGGCGCGCTCCTTCTCGATCTCCTCCGGCTGGAATAGCGAGTGGCGCAAGTTGTCGGCCAGCACGTCCAGGGCACGCGCGAAATGCGCACTGGGCACCTTGCACCAGTAGACGGTCAGCTCCTTGTCGGTCGCGGCGTTCATCACGCCGCCTACCTCCTCGATAGCCTCCGCGATCTCGCGCGGGGTGGGCCGGCGCGCCGTGCCCTTGAACAGCATGTGCTCGACGAAATGCGAGATCCCCGCCTCCTCGTCGCGTTCGTAGCGCGACCCGGCCCCCACGAAGAGGTTGATGCTCACCGAGCGCGTGTGCGGCAGGGTGGCCGTCACGATGCGGAGGCCGTTGGCCAGCGTGGTCTTCTCGTACATTCCTGCCCCGTGGGTGGCCCCATCGCTGTATTTAGACCGATTCTAGCATGCCGCTGGGCGCCCGTGCCATGCGCGTGCCGTGCGCGGTGCC
>DATGKN010000103.1:0-20759 GCA_035294645.1 Chloroflexota bacterium | reverse complement strand
ACCCCGAACTGCGGGATCACGCTGATCGGCCCACGATACCCCTTGCGGCGCAGGACCGCCACCGCCTCGCGGTTGCCGGCCAGCGCCCACGCCGCGCGCCGATAGGCGGCCCGCTCCCAGAGACTGAACGGCGGCGGATAGCGGCGGTAGAGGTTCTGCCACGTGAAGAACAGGGCGCGCGCTGCCCACCGCTCGGCGAGGCGCAGCGCCAGCGCGGTGGCCAGGTTGTACGGCTCCTCGTCCACGTGGACGATCTCCGGCCGCGCGGCGGCGAACACCTCCTCCAGCTCGACCCAGTGGAACAGGTGGAACTGGCCGTTGAGGCGGATCGGGCGCACCAGCAGGCGGTAGCCGGTCGTGTGCGCGCGTTCCAGGCGCTGCTCGCCGCCCGGGCCGCGCCAGCTCGGCGGCACCACGCAGGTGAGCTCGATGTCGCCGCAGCGCGCCAGCTCCTCTAGCTTGCGCTGGTAGGCCCCCACCACGAGGGCCTTGGACAGCATCAGCACCCTCACGCCGCGGCCAGCCGGTACACGCGTAGGGTCTCCTGCGCCACCGTGTGCCACGAGAACAGTCGCGCGCGCCGCCGGGCCGCCTCGCCGAGCTGCCGGCGGCGCGCCGGATCGCGCAGTAGCCCGAGGATCGCCTCGCCGATCTCCTCGGTGCGCGTCGGATCGATCAGCACCGCCGCATCGCCGGTCACCTCGGGCAGCGCCGAGCGGTTGGACGTGACCACCGCGGCGCCGCAGGCCATCGCCTCCAGCACCGGTAGGCCGAAGCCCTCGTACAGGGAGGGGAACACGAACAGCGTCGCCGCGCTGTATAGGGGCGCCTTGTCCTGCTCGCGGATCTGGCCCGTGAAGATGACTTCGTTCTCCAGGCCCAGCTCGCGCACCAGCGGCCGTGGGTCCGGGTACAGCGGGTGGCCGATGTGGCGCAGGCGCCCGGCGAGCACCAGCTGATACGGCTCGTCGAACCGACGGCGGATCTGGGCGTAAGCGCGCACCAGCCGCAGGACGTTCTTGCGCACGTCGAAGCCGCCGAAATACAGGATGAACCGCTCGCCGATGCCATAGCGCTCGCGCACGCCGGCCAGTAGCCGCGGGTCGGTAATGGGCTGGTAGCTCTCGTCCACCGCGTTGCCGATCACGTGGATCCGCTCGGGGGGCAGGCGCAGGGTGCGCTCGATATCGCGCTTCGAGCACTCGGACACGGCGATGATCGCCCGCGCCCGGCGCGCCGCCAGCACCGATAGCTCGGTATACAGCCGGCCGGCCAGGCGCGCGCGGTACTCGGGGATCAGCAGGGGGATCACATCGTGGATGGTGGTCACCGTGGGGATCGGGCACAGCACGGGCGAGGCGAAGTAGGGGCAGTGCAGCAGATCGAGCCGTTCGCGGCGACAGGCCTGCAGCAGGCCCACCTGCTCCCACCACAGCTTCTCGAAGCTGTCGCCCAGCCGCGCCAGCGCGCTGACGGCCTGCACGTTGCGGAACCGCGGCCCCAGCTCGGGGAAGCGCGAGACCGTCGCGCGGCGGAAGCGCGGGCTGAGCAGCACGTAGGTGTTCTCCTGGTCGTGCTGGTCGAGCCCCTGCAGCAGATGGAACAGGTGCTGGCCGGTCCCGGTGGCCGGCTGCATCAGGAACAGCGCGTTGATGCCGATCCGCACAGGGCGCCCTCGCGGTGTGGGTGGCGCTGGGACTTCACTTACAGTGTTAGCACATGCCGGTACACGGCGAGCTGCCGGGTCGCCGCGGCCTGCCAGGTGAACTGGGCGGCCCGTGCCCGCCCCGCCGCCGCGAGCCGCGCGTGCAGCGCCTCGTCCAGCAGCACGCGCGCCAGCGCTTCAGCCAGCCCGTCGGTGTCCTCCGCGGCCACCGTGAGCCCCGCGTCGCCCACCACCTCGGGCAGCGACGCGGCGTCGGACACCACCACGGGCGTGCCGCAGGCCATCGCTTCCAGCGGTGGCAGCCCGAACCCCTCGTAGAACGAGGGGAACGCGAACACCGCCGCGGCCGAGTACAGGGTGGGCAGGTCCGCGTCCGCCACGAAGCCCAGGAAGATGATGTCATTGCGGAACGGCGACCGCTCGCGCTCCTCGAAGATGCTCTCCCACAGCCAGCCGCGCGGCCCGGCGAGTACCAGCTGGTGCGGCAGGCGGTGGCGTGCCCGGGCCTGGCCGTAGGCGCGGATCAGCCCCTGCCAGTTCTTGCGCGGCTCGATCATGCCGATCGACAGCACGAACGGGGCGTGCAGCCCCAACCGCCCGCGGAGCTCGGCGATCGCCTCCGGCGAGGCCGGCCGGAAGCGCGCCTCCACCCCCCCGGGCACCACTGCGGTGCGCGCCGGGTCGGCGCCGAGCAAGCAGATGACGTCGTTCTGCGTGTTGGCCGAGTCGGCCACCACGAAGTCAGCGCGCTGCACCGAGCGCGGCACCACCGACATCAGGTAGCTGCGCAGGCGCGCGTCGGCGCACTCCGGGTACAGCAGGAACGCCAGATCGTGCACCGTCACGATGCGCCGAGCGTGCCGGACCGGCGGCAGCACGAAGTCGGGGGCGTGAAAGATGTCCAGCGGCCCAGTGAACGACTCCACCGGCAGCGGCACGCGTAGGCGGTGCCAGAGGATTGTCAGCCAACGCTCGGGCAACCGTACCTCCGCGAGCGTGACATTCGGTGCTCGCGGCAACACCCCGGGATCGGCGCCGTTGAGCGCGGCGTGCAGCAGCACCCAGTGCACCTGGGGGTCTGCCGCCAGCAGGCTGCCCACCAGGTTGCGCACGAAGCGGCCGATCCCCGCGCGCTGGTTCAGCGCCGCCGTGTACTCGATGCCCACGCGCACAGCGCGATCAGTTGTCCAGAGCGGACGGCTCGTGCCCCGCCTCGCGCGCGGCCAGCGGCGCGCGCTCGTGGAGCACCGTGACGGTGCGGTACAGCTGCGTGTTCAGGCGGCTGATCGCCGCGCTCAGCTGCTCGGCCTCGCCGGGCGGGAGGTACGCGAGCCCGGCGGCCAGGTGGAGGAAGTGGCGCGTCTGCATCAGGGCGCCGCGGGCATCATGCAGCGCGCGAACATACTCCTGGCGAGAGAAGCGCGCGAACCCGTCGGCGATGTGCGCGCCGATCGCCGCGGCGGCGCGTCGCAGCTGCACGCCGAGCTCCTCGTCCGCGTGCATAGGGAACGCGGCCGTGACGGCATAGACGCGCAGCGCGAGGTCGTACGCCCCGCGCCAGATCTGCAAGTCCTCGAACTGCTTGGCTGCCGGCCTGTCCGCCACGAGGCGCCTCCCCGTGCCGCCGCTCCATGCTCCCAACCTTACCCGTTTCCCTTGTCCTGATGCAATATCGCTCGTCCGCAGGCGCGCCGCGCTCGGGGAGCGCGATAGCGCGGCGCCGCACCCGCACGGCAGAGACGCGCTCAGCCCCCCGCCAGGGGCGCGGCAGCGGTGCTGCTGGCCTCCGCCGTCCGGCGGTCGCTGGCCAGTTGAGCGAGCCCGCAGATCACCCCGATCTGCACACTCACCCCGTGGACGAACAAGTTGTCGAAGCTACTGTGCACAGCCACCGCCAGCAGGACGCCCAGCGTGCCCAGGCCCACCGCGCGCCAGAACGCGTCTTCACACGCTAGCCCGTGCAGCGCGGCGCGGACCGCTAGCCCGAGCACCAGCAAGAACGCCAGCAGGCCAGCCAGGCCGGTCTCCGCGGCCAGGTTGAGGTAGTAGTTGTGCGCGTGCCCCAAGGGGTCCAGCCAGTCGCCGAGATAGTACTTCTCGTACAGCGCGGCGTAGTTGCCAGGCCCAATGCCCAGCCATGGGCGGTCGAGGAACATGTACCACGCGGCCTGCCAGTGGGCCATCCGCTCCACTACCGACCAGTTCTCGCTGGTGAGCTCGACCGTGCGCACGTCGAATGGGCCGAAGTACTCGGCCACGACGCCCAGGCGGTCGGCGAGCGCGGGCGGCAGCAGCCCCAGGCCACCGAGCAGCGCCAGCAGCAGCAAGGCTACGGTCCCCGCCAGCAGGTAGCGGCGCGAGCGCGGGCTCCCTAGCGCCAGCAGCACGCTGCAGGCCGCCGCCTGCCCGAGCCAGGCGCCACGCGAGAGGCTGAGCAGCACCCCAGCCGCCAGCACGCCGAACGCCGGCCGCGCCCAGCGGAGCGCGGCGCCCGGAGCCAGCCAGGCGAGGGCCAGCGCCAGGGGCAGCGCCGTTCCCAGATAGCCCGCGAACGGGTTGGGCTGATTGAAGTGCCCGTAGGCCCGCATGAACGGCCCGATAGCGAAGAACTCGGGCCCGCGTCCCAGGGCGAACTGGGCTACGCCGACCAGCGCCTCCAGCGAGGCCGCCCCGACCAGCGCCAGCAGCAGCCAGCGCACCGCGCGGATGTCGCGCGCCAGGTCGACGGTGAGCACGAAGGCGACCATCAGCTCGACCCACTTGAGCGTCTCTTTCACGCTCGCGCTGGGCGACTCCGCGCCCAGCGTGGCCGCGAGGAGCACGGCGAGCATCAGGCCCTGCGCCGCCAGCAGCGCCGATGGCCAGATCCGCAGGCGCCCTTGGGCGAGGCCCCGGCGCAGCCAGGCCCCCAACGCCAGCGCCACGGCCGGCTCCATCAATGTGAGGTTGAGCCCGCCGAGCCCCGCGCTCCACTCCGATGACAGCGGGACGGCGGCGACCGCGAGACACAACCCCACGATCGGGCGGCGCAGCACCAGCGGCACGATGCCGAGAGCGGCGAGCAGCGCCGCGGCCTGGAACGGCGACAGCAGGGCGCTCGCCGCACCGATCGCCACGGCCAACAGCGCCAACAGCGGTGGCCGCTCCTGAAGCGGGACGCCCGGGCGGACGGTCGCCAGGCGGGTACTCACCGTGCCGGCTCCGCCAGGAGCGCGCGGAACCACTCCACCGTACGCAGCAGGCCCTCGCGCAGGGGGACCTCGGGCTGCCAGCCGAGCCGCTCCCGCGCGCGGGTGATGTCGGGCCGACGGCGCGTCGGGTCGTCAGCGGGCAGCGGGCGGAACACGATGGGCACGTGGGGGTTCACGAGAGCGCGCACCAGCTCGGCGTACTCCAGCACCGTGTGCTCGTCGGGGTTGCCCAGGTTGAACACCTCGCCGCGCGTCCCCTCGGCGAACATGGCCAGCTCCAGCCCGCGCACGAGGTCGTCCACGTAGCAGAGGCTGCGCGTCTGCGACCCATCCCCGTACACCGTCAGCGGCTCGCCACGCAGCGCCTGCGTCACGAAGTTGGGCACCAGCCGCCCGTCGCGGGGGTCGCTGCGCGGGCCGTAGGTGTTGAAGATGCGCACGATGCGGGCATCGAGCCCGTACTCGCGCAGGTACACCATGGTGAGCGCCTCGCCGAACCGCTTGCTCTCGTCGTAGCAGGCGCGGGGCCCGATAGGGTTGACGTGCCCCCAGTACGACTCGCGCTGCGGATGCTCGGTCGGGTCGCCATAGACCTCGGAGGTCGAGGCGAACAGATACCGGGCCCCGCAGCGCCGCGCCAGGCGCAGCAGGTGGAGCGAACCCAGCGAGTTGGCCAGGGCTGTCGCCTCGGGCGCCTGCTGGTAGGCCACCGGGCTAGCGGGGCTGGCCAGGTGGAACACCGCGTCCACCACGACCGCCAGCGGCTCGGTCACGTCGTGCTCGAGCAGCTCGAAGCGCGGGTGCCCCAGCACGCCGGCGATGTTGCGCCGGGTACCGGTGCTGAAGTTGTCCACGCATACCACGTGGTCGCCGCGCGCCAGCAGGCGCTCGCAGAGGTGCGAGCCGACGAACCCGGCCCCGCCCGTCACCAGCACTCTCATCCTGCCCTCGCGGTTCGGCCGTAGGAGCTGGGCGCGGGTCCCCGGCCGCCGCCGGGCATTGTACCGGCCCGCTGGCGGGGACCGCCACGCGGCTTCAGCGAACGCCGCTGGTGGGGGCCCCGCTCGGCGGTAGGCCGCCCGCGCCAGGATACGGCACCACCACAGGAGTCGCCGTGGGCGCCACCGAGCGCGCGCTCTGCCCGCTGGGCATGGTGGGCCGCACGGGGGGCGCGGCGCGCGTGGGCGGCGCGGTAGGCACCGGGGTGGGCAATGGCGGCGGCACCGTGGGCTCGGGGGTCGGCGGTACGGGCGTGGGCGGCACCGGCGTGGGCGGCACCGGCGTGGGCGGCACCGGCGTGGGCGGCACCGGCGTGGCCGTCACCACCACAACGACCGGCGTGGCCGTCGGCAGAATCGTCACGGGCGACACCGTGGGCGGCTCGGTCGGCTCCGGGGTGGCGGCGGGCGGCCGCTCGGGCGCACGCACCACGGGCGGCGGGGTGCTGGGGGCGCGCAGCGGCGGGCGCTCGGTGACCACCACCGGGCGCTCGGGCGCCGCGGGCGCCACCACTAGGGGGTGAAGACTGCCCCCGCTGTCGAGGTTCGCGAACACATCGCTCGGCTCCGGCTCGACGACCACCACCTCGGTGGCCTCGGCGGTGGGAGTGGCGACGGTGGTGGGGGAGGCGGCGACGGTCGGGGGCGGATAGCGCAGCACGGCCACCGCGCTCGCGGGCGCCGCGCCTGGCCAGGCGACCAACTCCTGCAGGCCGCGCACCTGTTCGTCCTGCCAGCGGAAGCTGCCCGTGAGCACCTCGCCGTCCTGGATCCCTCGCTCGACCACCGCCGCGGCGGGCACGGCAGTCTGCCCCACTCGCAACACTCCTACGGCCACCTGCACCGCCCCCGCGGCCGTGCCGCGGAGCGTGAGATCGTACGCTTCCAAGGGCGCGGGCACGCTGAACACCTGCGCGCCATCGGCCGCCTGGGTCACTCGCGCGAAGGGGATCTGGCGCACGGGGAGCTCGCTGCCCGGGTGCTGGCCGACGCTGCGGCCACGGGCATCGGTAAGCAGCACGCGCGCGGGCCCCTGCACGCGCACCTGCAGCGTCGGCCCGCGCGGCGAGTCGGGCACCGGCGCCTCGGGCGCCTGGCCGAGCAGCACCCGCGAGCTGAACCCCGGGGGGATCTCCACGTCGCTGTTCTGCGCGCGCCCGTAGACGACGCCCTCGGCGCTGGTGACGTAGGTCCCCTCGGCGTCCACGATCGTTTCGAACTGGCTGCCGCGGGCGAAGAACCGCGCCCCCCCCGGGGTGGCGATCAGTACCCCCGAGAACGGGTGGCCATTATCATGGGCTTGGGTCCAGCTGTTGCCGCGGACTTGCTGGAGGATCACCGCCGTGGCGCCGCTGGCCGGATCGCGCTCGAAGCGCTGTACCACCAGCTCCGACAGCGGCTGGAGTGTGGTGCTCGACCCGTCGAAGAAGGTCAACGCCGCGTACCCATCAGGGCCCGTGCGCACGCGGTCGCCCACGTCGAGCGGCGCCGCACCACGCACCTGCTCCCAGCCCGCGCTGCCCGGCCGTTGGAGTTCGACTGACCCACTGAGCTGCACGAGGGTGGACTGCTCCACCAGCCAGAAGCCCCCCACGGCCTGAACCGGGGCGACCGAGGGGTGCGCGATCCGCAAGGCGCCGACCAGCACGGCTGCCAATACGACCGCCAGCGCCACGCCCCCCCAGACCCACGCCGGAACTTGCCCAAGCCTCAGCCTATTCCAGGCCGCCGCGACCACCCGACCTCCACCTGTCCCTCGTGCCGGTTGCTCATGCCGCCGCTCCATCCGCACGGCGCGGCGCCCCGGTAGCTTGCCCCATGCGCCCTCGAGTGTCAAGAAACGGCGCGCGTCCTGGGGCGGTCGTGATGGCTCTGGGATGCGCCGTCCGGCGCGGGCAGCGGCAACTCGAGTGCCGGCCCGGCGGCGGGTGCGAACCGCAAGACTGCCGGCTGCGCCCCGGGGACCAGCAGGAAGGTGACCGTAGTGATCAGCGAGTCACCGGGGCGCAACTCCCCCGCCTCCAGCCGCTCAGCAATGCCCAGCCCCACGGGCCGCAGGACGACGCCGTCCGCTGTCAACAGGGTAAAGTCGGCCAGCGGATAGTAGGCGAGCACGTCTGTGCCCACGTTCTGGAGCCGCACGCGGAGCGCGAGGTACTCGCCATGGGCGGGCGGCTCGCCCTCCGCGGGCGCAGCTGGCTGCTGGAGCGCGAGCAGCCAGAGGGCCACGTGGTCGTTGCGCGCCTGCGCCAGCCCCTCGGCCGGTGGCAACGGAGACAGCACCGGCGGCGGGCCCGGCTCCGAGGGGGGGAGGGTTCCTGTGGCCAGGAGCGCCTGCAAGCCCGCACGCGCGGCCGCCAGAGCCGTGGCCGCCTCGGGCGTGGCGTCCGCTCCGGTAGCCGCCTGCGCCGCCAAGCGCAGGCGCTCCACGGCGATCAAGTACTGCGCGTGGGCACCTAGCAGCGTCTCCGGCGGCCGCACCCGCGCCGCGGCATCCGCGAGGGCCATCACGGAAGCCAAGCGGGGCGCTCGCTCCTCCAGCGAGGCCTCAGCCACCGCGGCGGCGGCCGCGTCGAGCGCGGCCGCGTGCTCGGCGCGCCAGGCCAGGTACTGCTCCTCGCTCAGCCGGCCGCCGGTTTGGGCCCAGCCGCGAGTAGCTGCGGCGGCGAAGACAGTTGCAGCGAGGGCCACGAGCCCCAGCACCACCACGCGCGGTCCCCGCGAGGCGCCCAGAACCACGAAGCCGCCCGCTGGGCTCACACGACGCGCGCGGTAACGCTGCCCACGCGGTCGAACGTCACCCGGATCTCGTCGCCGGCTTGGACGAACACCGCCTCGCAAGGGGCGCCGGGCAGCACGATGTCGCCAGGCTCCAGTGCCTCACCCACCGCCGCCAGCTTGTTCGCCAGCCAGGCCACGGCGCTGGCGGGGTGGCCCAGCACTGCTGCGCCCGCGCCGGTGTCCACCACCTCGCCATTCTTCTCCAGGACCATGCCCTGCAGGCGCAGGTCGAGGCCAGCGAGGGGCACCACCTCGCGCCCCAGGACCACGCGACTGGCCGAGCAGTTGTCGGCTACCACGTCCGCTAGCCGGAACTTGAAGTCGCGGTAGCGGCTGTCGATCACCTCGAGGGCGGGCACCACGGCGCGGGTAGCGGCGAGCGCCTGCGCCGTGGTAACGCCGGGCCCCTGCAGGCGCTCGCCGAGGATGAACGCTAGCTCGGGCTCCAGCCGCGGGTGGATCAGCTCGGCCAGGCGCACCGGGCCGGGCTCGTGCAGTAGATAGGTGTCCAGCAAGTAGCCGTAGATCGCCTCCGGCACGCCCATCGCCTGCTGTTTGGCGCGGCTGGTGAGCCCCGTCTTCTTGCCGACCACCCGCGCGCCGCGCTGCCGGAACAGCTCCAACAGCGCCCGCTGGATACGGTACCCATCGGCCTCGCTGAGCTCGGGCTGCTCGTCGGTCAGCGCCGGGATCTCGGTGCGACGATCGTAGGCGTCGAGCAGCCGCCGCGCCAGCGCCTCTACCCGCTCGGCCGTCAGTTCCATGCCGTTCTCCTAGAGCTGGACGTAGTGCTGGCCGCGCGGTGGCCACTTGCCTTGCTTCTTGGCCAGCTCGACCGCCACATCCACGATCATGTCCTCCTGCCCGCCCACCACGCGCAGTCGGCCGAGCTCCTTGAGGATGTCGCGCACGGCCACGCCGTACTTCTCGGACGCGCGGAAGGTGTGCAGCAGGAAGCTGGAGTACACCCCGTAGTAGCCGAGCGACAGCCCGGCGCGGTCGATGATCTGCGGCCGCGGCATGATCGGCCGCACGATGTCCTCGGCCACGTCCATCGTCTTCTCGACGTCGATGCCGGTCTGGATGCCCATCTTGTCCAGGACGGCGACCAGCACCTCGGTGGGCGTGTTGCCGGCGCCAGCGCCCAGCCCGCACAGCGTGCCATCGACCTGCGTGGCGCCGCTGGCGATCGCCTCCAGCGTGTTGGCCACGCCCAGCGCCAGGTTGTGGTGCGCGTGCACCCCGACCTCGATGCGGAGCGCCTCGCGCAGTGCCTGCACGCGCTCGCGCATGTCGTGCATGGTCATGGCGCCGGCCGAGTCGGTAACGTACACGCAGTCGGCGCCGTAGCTCTCCATGAGCTTGCCCTGCTCGACGAGCTTCTCGGGTGGCACCATGTGCGCCAGCATCAGGAAGCCGACGACCTCCATGCCGAGCTGCTTGGCCAGGCCGATGTGCTGCTCGCAGATGTCGGCCTCGGTCACGTGCGTGCAGATGCGCGCCACCTTCGCGCCGTAGGAGGCGGCCATGCGCAGCTCGTCCTTGGTGCCGATGCCCGGGATGTGCAGGACGGCGAGCTTCTTGTCCTTGATACAGTCGGCGGCCGCAGCCAACAGCTGCTCCTCGGGCACTTTGGAGAAGCCGTATTGGAACGATGAGCCGCCCAGCCCGTCGCCGTGCGACACCTCGATCACCGGCACGCCGGCGTCGACCAGCCCGCTGACGATCGCGCGCACCTGTTCTGGCGTGAACTGGTGCGCCATCGCGTGGCTGCCGTCGCGCAGCGTGGTGTCGCATACGCGCGGCGCGACGATCGGATCCTTGCTCGCCATAGCTCGTTACCCTTCCGCCCAAACTCGCCCGCGACTCGCGCGCCAGTCGAGCCGGCCGCTGCGGGCTACCCGTACTCGCCGCCCGCGCCGCCTAGCGCGCGGCCACCAGCTCGCCCCGCTTGCTGAGCAGGTGCTTGGCGAACTCCTCGCCGACCTTCACCGCCGCGGCGGTCATGATGTCCAGGTTGCCCGCGTAGGTCGGCAGGTAGTCGCCCGCCCCGGTGACCTCGACGAACACCGTGATCTTGTTGCCGTCGAACAGCGGCTCGGTACGCAGCCGGTAGCCGGGCACGTACTCCTGCACGCGCTGGACCATCTCCTCGATGGAGCGGGTGATCGCCGCCTGGTCCGGGTCGTCGACCATGGCGTACACCGTGTTGCGCATGAGGATGGGCGGCTCGGCCGGGTTGAGCACGATGATCGCCTTGCCCTTCTGCGCGCCGCCCATTTCCACCAGCCCAGCCGCCGTCGTCTGCGTGAACTCGTCGATGTTCTGCCGTGTGCCCGGCCCGGCGCTCTTGCTGGCGATGGTGGCCACGATCTCCGCGTACTTCACCGGCTGCACGCGGTTGATAGCCGCCACGATCGGGACCGTCGCCTGGCCCCCGCAGCTCACCAGGTTGACGTTCTTGGCCTCGAGGTGTTGGCCCAGGTTCACCGGCGGCACCACGAACTTCCCGATCTTGGCCGGGGTCAGGTCGATAGCGATCATGCCCGCCTGCTCCAGCCGCGGCGCGTGCTGCCGGTGCGCCTTGGCCGAGGTGGCGTCGAAGACGATCTCGGCCCCCTTGGGATCGCGGAGGAATGCGTCAATCCCCTGGTCCGTGGTGGCGATCCCCAGCTCGCGCGCGCGGGCGAGCCCTTCGGAGTTCGGGTCGATCCCGACCATGTACACTAGCTCGAGCCATTGGCTGCGCAGCAGCTTCGCCATGAGGTCGGTGCCGATATTGCCCGAGCCGATGATGGCGCACTTGACTTTCGGCATCGTTGCTCTCCCGAGACATCTCGACTGAATCGCCGCGCGCGAGGCGAACCGTTATACGAACCGCACGCTCACCGAGCCGAGCCGGTCATAGGTCGCCCGGACAACATCACCCGCGCGCACCGGCTCGGAGCGGGTGAGCGAGCCCGGCAGGATGATCTCGCCCGCCTGCAGCGGGATACCGAAGCTGGCCAGCGTGTTGGCCAACCAGGCCACCGAGAGGGCCGGATCGCCCAGCACCGCCGCCCCGGCGCCCGTGCTGATCACCTCGCCGTTCTTCTCCAGCACACAGCCCACCAGCCGCAGGTCCACCGCGTCCACCGGCGTGATCACCGAGCCCAGCACGACCCGTGCCGACGACCCGTTGTCGGCCACGGTGTCGCCCAACTTGATCTGCCAGTTGCGCACACGACTGTCGATGATCTCGATCGCCGGGGTGACGTAGGCCGTCGCGGCTAGCACCTGCTCGCGGGTCACCCCCGGGCCGGGGAGATCCGCCTTCAGTACAAAGGCGATTTCGGGTTCGACGCGCGGCTGGAGCAGCGTCGCCACGGGAACATCCCCGCCCTCGATCACCATCATGGTGTCGAACAGGTGGCCGTAGTCCGGCTGGTCGACCGCCAGCTGGCGCTGCATGGCGCGACTCGTCAGGCCGATCTTCTTGCCCACCACGCGCGCCCCGGCCGCGGTCTTCCGTGCCACGATGGCGAGCTGGATCGCGTACGCGTCGCGCACATCCAGGCCCGGGTAGCGCTCGGTGAGCGGCGCGATGGCCACGCGCGTGCGCTCGGCCTCCAGGAGTTCGTCCGCCAACTGCTCGATCGTGGCGCGGTCGAGGGCGACGGCCATGCGGCACCTCCGTGCAGCCGGTGGTCAAGTCACCCGTAGTGTAGCAGGTTTGGCGCGGGCTACTGGCGCGCGCGCTCCCAGTACGTGAGGTCTACCACCTGCTCGGGCGCGGGTGGCGGCTGGTCCTCGAAGGCGCCGGTCTCGGCCATCAGGGCGATCACGTTGCGCAGCCCGGCCAGGTTGATGCGCGCGTCGGGCGACACCACCCCGCCGCCCTGGCGCTGCTCGAAGTACAGCTCGTAGGTCTGCCGCGCGAAGCGCTCCTCGGTGTTGGTCGCCTCGGCGAGAATCTGGATGCTCCGCTCCTTGGTCGCCGGGTCGTTCAGGTAGCGCGCGCCCTGGATATAGGCGCGCAACCACCGCACCAGCCGCTCGCTATTGGCCCGCGCCCACTCGCGGTTGGTAGCCACGTTGATGAACTGCCACTCGCGCGTCACTTCCGACGAGCTGAGCAGCCGGCGCAGGCCCTCGGCCTCGCCTTGGAAATCGAGCGGCTGGCCCACCAGTGCCCCGGCCGCCGCGCCGCTCTTCACCGCCACGTAGCGCTCGGTAGTGCCGCCGACGACGATCCACTCCAGGTCGTCCTCGCGCAGCCCGCGGCTCGTGAGCATGCGCTGCATGATCAGCGTCACGCCATCGCGCAGTCCGGCGATGGCCAGCGGCTTCTTGCGCAGGTCGGTGACTTCGTGGATGTCCGGGCCGACGATCAGGCTGTAGGCGGGGTCTTCCTGCCCGCCCGCGACCAGCACGAGTGGGGCGCCCTTCACCGCGGCCAGGATCGCCGTCTCCGGCGTGGAGAGCGCCACGTCGGCACCGCCGTTGGTGAGCATCTGGTGGCCCGCCGCGGGCGAGCGCGTGAGCACGACCTCGTTCTGCACCCCGTTCTGCGTGAAGAAGCCCTCGGCCTCGGCGATCCAGACAGGCCAGAAGTAGGCGTTGCGGGCCACGATCCCTGCGGTGACGGTCAGCGGTGCGGCGGGTGCCGCCGGCGCGCTCGCCGGGCCACTGGCCGCCGCTGGCGCACTGGCCCCCGGGGCGGTCGCGGGCGCGGGGCTGCCGCAGGCCAGCGCACCGAGCAGCGCGCTGGCGACAACCCCGCTAACCAGGGTAGGCATGCTGCGAAGCATACGCTTCCTCCTGGCAAGCGCCTTGCACGGCAGCTAGCTGGCCTCTAGCGCCTCCAGCCAGCGCAGCGCGCTAGCTACTTGCGCCAGCGTGGCGGTGGCGCCGAGAGTGAGCAGCACGGCTTGCTGCAGGTCGGCCAGCGACGCGCCATGCTGGAGCGCGCGACGCGCGTGCGTGCGAAAGGCGCCTTCCTGTCCCGTGACGACGAACGTGGCACTGACGATCAGTTCCTGGGTGGCGGGCGGCAGGCTGCCCGCGCCGGTCAGGCTGCGCCGCAGTGCGCTGAAGGCGTCGGCGGCCTCGGGAGCGTGCTGCTTGAGAACATCCAGGGCGCTGCGCGGCACACGCTCGGCAGTCATCGCATCCTCCTCTGTGCGGCAGGTGGTCCGCGGCCAGTGGTAGCTGCCCGATATCTTACGCCGCCATGCCGCGCGTGCCCAGGGAAAAGCCCCCAAAAGCGCCGCGCGAGCGCCCCCAGCTGGAGAGACGCTCGCGCGGGCGGTAAACGCCGTCGTTTAGGCGGACAGGCGGGCTGTCAGGCGCCGCAACGCCGAGGCCGCGGGAGCCTGAGGGCGGCTGGTGAGCCGCCGCTCCTGCTCCTCGCTCAGTGTGTGTCCGCACTGCAGGCAGCTCACGAAGCGGCGGCCGTACGCCTCGGCGGTCACGGCTGCCTCCTCGAATAGATCCCCGTGGCAGCGTGGACATCCCTTCAACCACATCACCACCGTGTGGCTCCTCCCAGGTTGTGAGCGGCAGCAGAGGCGCGGGGCTCTCGGTTCGGATGGCCTCTCGCTGCCGTGGGCCATCCTACGGCGTCCGGTGTTCCAGAACGGTCAGCGCGAGCGCGCGGAAACTCGCAATGGTGTTACAAGCCGCGCCGCTCAGGCGGGCGCCAGCGCCGCCGCCAGCCGCGCGAACGCTGCCGGGTAGCGGTACGCCGTGCGCGAGTGGCTGTCGTCGAACTCCTCGTGCAGGTACGGCACCTGGTGCTGCGTCAGGCGCCGCGCCAAGATGCGCGCGCCATAGTGCAGGTAGTACTCGTCGCGCGTGCCGCACTCGAAATGCAGCAGCCGTAGGCGGCGCAGTGCCGCGGCGTGCCCCGCCACGAGGTTCACCGGGTCCCAGGCGAGCCAGCGCGCCCACACCGCGGCGTCCAGCTCGCCGGTGTAGGGGTCAAACGGCAGGTCGAAAAAGTAGGGCGGCCGCGCCGGGTTCGGCGAGTAGGCCATGGCCATCGCCGCCACGCTAACCGCTGCCACCAGGTCGCCCGGCTTCTTCTCCAGCTCCAGGAAGCGCGCCAGCACCGCCTCCACGCTGCCGTAGCGCGCGATGGCGTGCAGGAGCTTGGGGAAGTCGAGCTTGTAGCACAGCTCGAAATAGCAGTCCGGGCTGTGCGCGCTGACGGCGCCGAATACGTCGGGGTGGCGCATGGCCAGCACCAGGGCGCCATAGCCGCCGCTCGACTTGCCAGCCAGCCCGCGGTGCGCCGCAGCGGCCAGCGTGCGGTAGCGGGTATCGACGTGGCCGACGACATCGCGCACCACGTAGTCCTCGTAGTTGCCGTTGGCCGGTGAGTTGAGGTACTGCGCGCCGCCGAAACGGGTGAACCCGTCGACCACCACGAGGATCACGGGCGGCGCCCCCGCGTCCCAGGCGCGCTGGAGCGCCTCGGGGACCGACGGCAGCCAGGGGTCGTGGTTGAGCGCGCCCAGCGCGGTGCCGGTGTAGCCGGGCAGCCAGTAGATCACCGGGTAGCGGCGCGTGGGCTCGGCGGCGTAGCCGGGCGGCAAACAGATCACCAGCGGCCGCTCCACGGGGTCGCCGTGGGGGTTGTCCCGCAGCGCGGTGCCGATTACCGTGTCGATGCGGATCTCGCCGTGGAACTGGCGCACGCCTCGCGCTCCTCTTGCTGGCCCTCTCGGACGGACGTCTCCCTCTTGCGCCTGATGGTATCCGCTGCCTACCATGCCGCCAAGAATCCCGCGCCATCCTATCCGGCGGGCGCGGGTGCCGCAGGGGGGTAGGAGGCATACGATGGGCGCCGAGTACCGTATCATCGACGCCGATGGCCACGTGATGGAGCTGGACGAGCAGCTCCGCGAGTACATCGGGCCGCCGTTCAACCAGTTGGAGTGGCACCGCAGCTACAGCTTCTGGCCCGGCCTGACCTCCGACGGCTTCCTGCGCTCGCTGCGCGCGCCGGGCGGCTGGGCCGGCGGCGGCACCGGTCCCGACGCCCACGACTGGCTGCGCTTCCTGGACCTCAACGGCATCGAGCGCACGATCCTGTACCCCACCCAGGGCCTCACGCATGGCTTGATCCGCGAGCCGGAGTGGGCGGTGGCGCTGGCACGCGCCTACAACGACTGGCTGTACGACCGCTTCATGCGCGTGAGCCCGCGGCTGGTGGGGGTGGCACTGCTGCCGGTACAGGACATCGGCGAGGCGGTCAAGGAGCTGCGCCGCTGCGTGACCGAGCTGGGCATGCCGGGCGCGGTGCTGCCGGCGGTGATCGCCGGGGGCCGCACGGTGGCCGGGCGCGAGTTCGACCCGCTGTGGGCCGCGGCCGAGGAGCTCGACGTGCCGATCTCCACCCATGGTGGCACCTCGCTGGAGCTGGGCCTGGACGGTATCGGTGGCAACTTCACCGTCGGCCACCTGCTGGAGCACCCCTTCGCCCAAATGAAACAGCTCGGCGCCATGATCTTCGAGGGCGTGTTCGAGCGCTTCCCGCGGCTGCGCTACGGCTGCCTCGAGTGCGGCATCGGCTGGGTGCCGTACTTCATGGACCGCATGGACGAGGAGCTGGAGCGCAAGGGCCGCTACTCGCCGCACTGCAAGCGCAAGCCCAGCGAGTACGTGCGCTCGGGCAACATCTTCTTCTCCTGCGAGGTGGAGGAGACGGCGCTGCCGCTGGCCATCGAGCACGTGCGCCCGGACGTGATCCTCTGGGCGTCGGACTACCCGCACGAGCGCGACCAGCGCGATTTCAGCGGCGACATCCCCGCGCTGCTGGCCCGCGACGATGTCAGCGCCGCGGTGAAGCGCCAGATCTTCTACGACAACCCGACGCGGTTCTACCGGCTCGACCGGCTGCCGCCCGCGCCGGTCGTCACCCGGCCCGCCCTAACTTCCAGCTCGGCCTGACCGCGGCGCTCCCCCGCCGACGCGTGGGATCGGGGAACCATGCTCAGCGTAGCTGCTCCCAGCCGTGCCCGCGGCGATAGCGGTAGACGCGGTTCGTGAGCACCCGCCCCGACGTGACGAATAGAGCCAGCTCATGGGCCGCGGTGGCTGGGTCCCAGTATTGCTGTGGAACCACCAGAATACCGAGGTGTGATGGTGGTGATGGTGTCACGAACGCGCTTAACCAGAGACACCACGCATCATGGAGCAGCAAGAAGTCGCGCAGGTTTCCCGTGACCAGGATTTCTCGGTTCTGGTACGCAGTGAGGAGCTGCTCGTGGTCGCCAGCGCGACCCAATTGGCGGTGGCGGGTAGCCGCCGCCTGGTGCTGCCGGTGCTGGAGTTCGTCCGCGATCTTCGGCGAGAGACAGTTGTCGATATAGAAGGCGGCCACGGGCGAATCACGCAGCGTTGGCCGCTATCCGATTGTCGATGAGGGAGCGATGCCGGCGATAGTATGCGAGGGCCGCCTCCACAGCCGCCAGCGGCACCTCGTAGTCCTCCGCCACACGCCCGGCGTCGTATGCGGCTGCGCCGTGATAGTAGGCCACCAGCGCCCAGACCGGCACGCCTGACTCGCGCAGCCAGGCATCGGCAGGGCCCGGGAAGCCTGGATGCTCCTCGATGTACTCTGCGATGAGCGTTTCCTCATCCATAGATGCCGATGCCCTCCTACCTTGGAGCTTACTTCCCTGCAGCAGGCGCCCAGCACGACGAGTGCCACCATTGTGTGCTGCCGACGATACTTCGCGCAACGCCCCTGTTCTCCCGCGCCAGCACTACCCTGGACCTAGGGCGAGCGGGCGGCTCGTCCCATGGCGGGGACCCCGTGCGCACGCCGTACCTTGCCTCGGGGGCACCGGCGCCGGGTCCGCCTAGCCGATCGGCCAGGCTGCCCCTGGTCCGCTGGCCGGGGCCGAGCGCCGTATCATCCTAACGAGCCACAGGTGCGACAGTGGCTCAGAGCGCTACGAGCACGCAGGAGCAAGGCCGGGATGTCGCGTCTCGGCGGGGGGAGCAGCATGGGCATGGACGGCGGCTGGTGGTCGTATCTGCGCTACGACGCGGAGCGCGACCGCCCCCGGATCAGCTGGCCGCTGCTGCGCCGCGTGCTGGGCTACGCCTGGCCGTACCGCTGGCGCATCGCCCTGATGTTCGTCGTCATCCTGGCCAGCGCCACGCTCGGCGTCATCCCCCCGCTACTCCAGCGGGCGCTCATCGACCAGGCGCTGCCCCGCGGGGACCTGGGCTTGCTCAACCTGCTCGCCCTGGGCATGATCGCGGTACCGCTCCTCACGGGCCTGCTGGGCGTGCTGCAGCGCTACCTCGCGGCCAGCGTCGGCGAGGGGATCATCTGCGACCTCCGCACGGCGCTGTTCGCCCACCTGCAACGCATGTCGCTGCGGTTCTTCACCAGCACCCGCAGTGGCGAGCTGATCGCGCGGCTGAACAACGACGTGGTGGGCGCGCAGCAGGCCGTGACCAGCACAGTGGTCAGCTTGTTCTCGAACGTCCTTACCCTGGCAGCCACGCTGACCATCATGGTGGCCTTGGAGTGGCGACTGACGCTGCTGGCCATCGGGCTATTGCCGCTGTTCATCCTGCCCGCGCGGCGGGTCGGCGACCTGCTGCGCCGCATCGCCCGCGAGCAGATGACGCTCAACGGTCAGATGAACGCCCTGCTCACCGAAACGCTCAGCGTCAGCGGCGCGCTGCTAGTCAAGCTGTTCGGCCGGGCGGACTACGAGGGCGCGCGCTTCGCCGAGCGCGCCCGCCGCGTGCGCGACGTCGGGGTGCGCCAGGCGCTAGTGGGGCGCTGGTTCTTCCTCGGCCTCAGCCTGGTCAGCGCTATCGGCACGGCGCTGGTGTTCTGGATCGGCGGCTGGCTGGTGCTGCAGGGAACGTTCACCGTGGGCACCATCGTCGCCTTCGGCGCCTACCTCGTGCAGCTGTACGGCCCGCTGTCGGCGCTGACCAACGCGCGCGTCGAGTTCGCCACCTCGCTCGTGAGCTTCGAGCGCGTGTTCGAGGTGCTCGACCTGCCGCCCGATATCCGCGAGCGGCCCGGCGCCCGGCCGCTGCCCCGTGCGGCCGGCGAGGTGCGCTTCGAGCACGTCTCGTTCAGCTACCAGTTGGCCGAGCAGGCGGCGGCGAAGCTCACGGAGGTGCAGCGCTGGCGCCAGCGCGACCTGCCACCGCTATCCGTGCCCCCACAGACGAACGGGCCGGCGCGAGAGGTGGCGCCCGAGATGTACGTGCGCGAGCGGCAGGCGCCAGCGCCGGTGCGCTGGGCGCTGGCGGACGTCAGCTTCACGGTGCGCGCCGGCCAACTCGCCGCGCTGGTCGGCCCTAGCGGCGCCGGCAAGACGACCGTGACCTACCTCCTGCCACGGCTGTACGACCCGACCAGCGGGCGAATCACCATCGATGGCCACGACCTGCGCGACGTGACGCTCGCGTCGCTGGCCGCGCAGATCGGCATGGTGACCCAAGAGCCGTACCTGTTCCACGACACCATCCGCGCCAACCTGCTGTACGCGCGCCCCAACGCTACGCAAGCCGAGCTAGAGGCCGCCTGCCAGGCGGCCCACATCCACGACTTCATCGTGGGCCTGCCCGACGGCTACGACACCGTGGTGGGCGAGCGCGGCTACCGCCTGTCGGGCGGCGAGAAGCAGCGGATCGCCATCGCCCGCGTGCTGCTCAAGGACCCGCGCATCCTGGTGCTCGACGAGGCCACGGCGCACCTGGACTCGGAGTCCGAGGCACTGATCCAGGCCGCGCTCAGCGAGGCGATGCGCGGGCGCACCAGCCTGGTGATCGCCCACCGCCTGAGTACTATCCTGGCGGCCGATCTCATCCTGGTCCTAGACCAGGGCCGGCTCGTGGAACAGGGCACCCACGCCGAGTTGCTGGCACGCGGCGGCCTGTACGCGCGCCTGTACGAGACGCAGTTCCGCGCCCAGCTCGCCGGGGTGGCGAGGCCCGCACAGCCGTAGCCTCACACGCCCGTGTGCGCCAGCCGCGACACCCCGGGGGCGCGTGCCGCTCCCCACGGCGTCGTCGCTCTTGTACCGACCGCGAGTGCAGCCGGCTCGGCCGCCCCGCGGCTGGGCCAGGCAAGCTGTGTGGGGCGCCTGGCCGGGCGCTTCCCGCGCCGCAGACCGAACCGTGCGTACCAGTGCTTCCCGCCGGGAACAGTGGTACTATGAAAGGCACTTCCCCGACCAGGCGATGGAGGACGAGACAGCGGGAGGAGCGTATGCGGCTGAGCACGATGCTCGAGCTGGCTGTCGAGCGCGACCCACGGGCCACTGCGATCGTCGACGGCGACCGGCGCTGGAGCTATGCGGACTGGCAGGCGCGTGTCGAACAGCTGGCCCGGGCGCTGCGGGCCTTCGGCGTCGAGCCCGGTGACCGCGTGGTGCTCTGCCTGCGCAACCGCGAGGAGACGGCCGCGCTCCACCTGGCCTGCCAGCGCGTCGAGGCGATCACGACCCCGCTCAACTTCCGCCTGGCCAGCGGCGAGATCGCCTACTGCATCGCCGATGCAGCCCCGCGCCTGGTAGTGTACGAGGACTCCACGGCCAAGGCGGTGCTGAGCGGGCGCGAGCAGTGGGGCTGCCAGCCCGTGGTCGTGGCGCTCGATAGCCCCGCGCCCCCGGGCGGCATCACCTTCGACGCCCTGCTTGCCCGCGGCGCGAGCGCCCCGCCGCTGCCGCCCACCCCGGCCGACGCCGACGACCGGCTGATCGGCCTGATCCTGTACACCTCGGGCACCACCGGCCGCCCCAAGGGGGTGCCGCGCAGCCAGCGCGCCGAGTACGCCGCCGCCGTGGCCCACGCGCTCCAGAACCGCTATGTGCGCGGGGAATCCACCCTGGGCGCCATGCCGCTGTACCACACCATGGGCATGCGCTCGCTGCTGACCATGCTGCTGCTCAACGGCAAGTATGTGGCGCTGCGCGACTTCGAGCCGGCCGCGGCGTTGGCGCTGATCGCCCGCGAGCGGATTACCAGCCTGTACCTGGTGCCCACCGCCTACCACGCTCTGCTGGCCGACCCGGCGGCCGAGACGGCGGACCTGGCCAGCGTGCGCAAGCTGGGCTACGCCGGCGCCTCGATGACCACCAGCCTCGAGGCGCGTTG
>DATGKN010000102.1:0-20569 GCA_035294645.1 Chloroflexota bacterium | reverse complement strand
CGTACCAGTGGGCGGCGCAGCACTGGGCGCCGTGGATCGGCGTGATGACGCTGTGGAACATGGCGGCGCCGGGGTGGACGCGCCAGGATGAGGAGTACTGGTGGTCGATCACCAACCCCGACGGCTCGCCGCGGCCCGGCTACCAGCGCCTCTTGGAGGCGCGCCGCTCGGGCCTGCTGCCCTAGCGCGCCGCGAGGCCCGGCGCCCCGCCTGCCGAAAAACACGGCCGGCGCCGGGCCCCGCGGCGTACACTGTCCAGCGGACATTGCGCTGGAGCAACCGATCTTGCACGCCTATCAGGCTCGACTGCGGCTCGCCCTCGCGGCCGCGCTGCTCATCGCCACCACAGCCTGCAGCCTCAATCCGTTCAAGCGCGACGCCGGCCCGCCCACCGGCGTCGGGGTCATGGTGCATCTCTGGGGGTATCCCGACACGACGGAGCGCGACCTCAAGCTGGCGCGCGAGGCCGGCTTCACCTGGGTGAAGGTGCAGTTTCCCTGGGCCTTCATCGAGGGGGAGCGCCGCGGCGTGTTCGACTGGGGCGAGCCCGACCGCATCGTCGAGGCCGTCCACCGTGCCGGGCTCAAGCTGCTCGCGCGGGTGGATATGCAGCCCGCCTGGGCGCGGGTCGATCGTGTGTTCCCCATCGTCGGGCCGCCGGACCGGCTGGCCGACTGGGGCGACTTCCTGTACGCGCTGAGCCAACGGTACAAGGGGCGCATCCAAGCCTACCAGATCTGGAACGAGCCGAATCTCGCCCGCGAGTGGGGCAACCAGCCGCCCAATGCCGCCGAGTACGTGCAGCTGCTGAAGGTCGCCTACCAGGCGATCAAGCTCGGTGATCCCGACGCGCTGGTGGTCACCGCGGGGCTGTCGCCCACCACCGACACCAGCACGCGCGCGCGCGCCGACGTGCTGTACCTCCAGGAGATGTACGATGCGGGCGCCAAGGCGTGGTTCGATCTGCTGGGGGTGAACGCCGCCGGCTTCAAGGCCCCGCCCGAGCTGGATCCGGCCGCGGTGGCCGGCCAGCCCGACCTTACCAACCACGACCCGAGCCCCGAGGCGCTCAAGCGCGCGTACGCGTTCCGCCACGTCGAGGACTTGCGCCGCATCATGGAGCAGAACGGCGATGCCGCCAAGCGCGTCGCTATCCTGGAAATGGGCTGGACGAGCGACCCGCGCCCGGACTCTCCCTACCACTGGCATAGCGTGACCGAGCAGGAGAAGGCCGACTACCTGGCGCGCGCGGTGACCTATGCGCGCCAGCACTGGCAGTCCTGGCTCGGCCCGATGATCATCTGGACGTTCGCCGACCCGACCTGGACGCCCGCCCAAGAGCAGTACTATTGGGCGATCACCACCCCTGCGGGCGAACCGCGGCCGGCGTACGAAGCGCTGCAGAAAGCCCTCAAGCCCTAGGCGGCTTGGCGGGGCTCATTCCCCCCAGTGCACCGCGAGGTGCCGCGGATTGCCGTGCGCGTAGCGCACCTGCAGCACGCCGGTGGCCGCGTCATAGCGCCAGCCGGGTTCGCTGTCGCCGCGGGCCAGCGGCTGCCCGTCGAGCAACACCGCGGCCGGGGGCGGGCTGCTCAGCCAGGCCACCCCGGGTACCCCGGGCGGGCCGTCGAGGGTGACTGTCAGCCCCTCGGGGGCGGGCGTCTCCTCGAAGCTGCTGGTCGTCCACAGCACGCCCGGCTCCCGACGCAGTACATACAGTCGGAAGCTGCGCGCCGGTAGGGTCACATCGAGGCCCTCGGTCAGCTGCCCGAACTGGCGCTGCTCGACGTCATAGTACGTGTACGGCGTGTCGGTCGCCAGCCCCAGTGTCACTAGGTCCAGCCGCACGGTGCGCGCGGTGTCGTCGCGGTTGATGACGCCGGCGTACACCAGGGGCCCCTGCCGGTGGGCCATGGTGACGGGCGGGATGGCGGTGTCGAAGCGGGTCTCGCCCGCGAAGGGGCGCAGGTGTGTCAGATGGGCGCGGTACTCGGCCAGGCGCTCGGGCGTGAGCTGCTGGAGGTCGAAGCTCAGCGTCGCCTGGACGCCCAGCGCCAGCGCCCCGCGCAGCCAGGTCAGGGCATCCGGGCGATTCGGATCGCCGATGTTGGCGCCCATGTTCGCTCGCTGGCCGAACAGCAGCGTCTGCCAGATGGCGTAGTCGAAGTGGGTCTGGAACCCCCCGAACGGATACGGGTGGACAAACTGCTCCACCTCGTCGCCGTAGCGGAAGGTCGTGGCATAGGGAGCCGCGCACAGCGGGGTCATCCAGCCGCTCTCGATGTAGGCGTCGGGCTGGCGGGCGAACACCTCGCGCGCGAACAGCCGGTAGATCTCGCTGGCCCGCTGGATGGGCGCCGGTCCCTGCCAGGTCTGCCGCACGGGCAGCGGGATGAGCTGGCCCTCGGCGTCGGCCAACCCGTCGAGCGAGATCCCGTCAGCCGCGAAGTCGCCCAACACTTCCTGGAGCAACCGGCCGATATGGCGCTGCACATCGGGCCGCCGGTAGTCGATCAGATAGCGGCCAACCGGGTCCTGGGTGTACAGCGGGATCAGCCATTCCGGCCGTCGCTGGATCAAGACGGGGCGGGCCAGCCACTCCCCGTCGCCGCGCCCATCGTGGATGTAGCCCGTGGAGAGGTACAGCACCACACGGATGCCACGCTCGTGCGCGTAGTCGACCAGCGCGCGGATCCCCTGGGGGAAGCGATCGTAGTCCACCGCGTGGAACTCGCTATCCTCGTCGCCGTAGGAGACGTGCCACCCGGCGTCGAGGACCACGTGCCAGGGCCCGAGGTCGTTCAGGTAGGTGGCGAGGTAGTCGATCTGCTGGCGCAGGCGCGCGTCGTCGACCCCGGAAGCGTAGATATACCAGGTGCCGAGTTGGTGGCGCACCCAGGCCGGTAGTGGCGCCGGCGGGTACAGCGCGGCCATGAGCTGGCGGTAGTGGCGGGTGGCTGTGCGGAGATCCGTCTGGGGCAGCGCCTCGACGTACAGCCGCGGCGCCTCCGTCGGCCGCTGCTGCAGGACGTCGGGGTAGCGTAGGTCGAGCGCGGCGGTGGCGCGCCCGGGATCGCGGCGCACGGCCAGATACGCGGGGGCGTCCACGCAGTCGAGCATGGTCAGCAGTAGGGCGGCGTCGGGCGCGTTCCAGAGGAGCAGCGGCTTGGTCGCCTCGAGGCTGGCGGAGCGGGTGAACCCGTCGTCGAGGAGGGCCCCATCCCATAGGTGCGACCGGTCGGCCAGAAAAGCGCCGTCGTCGCCTACCACGAACCCGCCGTCCGGCGCCTGGACGTAGTGGTAGGTGGCGACCGTGGTCCCCGCTGGCAGCTCGGTGGCCGCCAGCGTGAGCGTGAAAGCCGCCCCGCCGGCCCACAGGGCGAGGCGCAGCGTGAGTGTCCCCGGCCCCGCGTGGGGGTGGAAGCGCGCTGCCAGCTCGACGCCGCGGCCGAGCACCGGATCCGCGACGACGGCCAGCTGGGGCGGCTCGGGCGTCAGCGCCGGTAGCCGCCAGACGGTGCCATCGGAGAGCTGCACGCCGGGCGCGACGCCGTAGAACAGCAGACGCCCGTTGCGGCGGTCGAGTGCGGCGAGCGTGCCGTTCGCCTCGCCCCTGGCGCCCAGGGCCAGCAGCAGCGCGTCGTTGCTCAGCAGGATTTGGGCCTGCTCGGCATCCCACACCGCCCGCGCGTCGCCCGCGCTCACCGCGTCTGGGGCGGCGGCCAGCACGGCACTGGCGGCCTGCCCCTCGGCGGTGGCTAGCTCCTGCAGCGCGCCGCTCTCGCTCGTCACGGCGGCCCGCCGCGCGGCGCGTGCGCGCGCGATGGCGTCAGCCAGCGGACTGTCTTCCAGCGGCTGGCCGGTGCGCAAGATCGCCGGGGCGAGCCAGTCGGCGTAGTCGCCCGTGTTGCCGTCACCCGCATCGTCTACCACGAGCCGGAGGTGGCGCACCCCCGCCACGGCCAGCTCGATCGGGCGCGGGGCCTCGCCGCGGCGCACCACCTCGCTGCGGTACAGCTCGACATCGTCGCCCAGCACGTGGAACACTACGCTGCCGTCCTCGACGGCCGGCACGTCGTTCAGGCCGATCAGCGCCCGGAAGCCCGCGGTGTCGGCCGGCAGATCGTATTCGATCTCGGAAAACGGCAGCGTGCCGAGGCCGTGCTCGTACTGTTGGCCGTTGACCAGCAGCGGCGTGCGGCGGGGAAACGCGGCATCGCGGCGCGGCTCGCTCTGGTCGGCGAGGGCCAGTAGCCCACTCGTGGCGCGGCGCCAGGGCAGCTCGCCCAGTGGCATCCAGCGGCCGGCCGGCGGCGGGGCGGCGGCCAGGGCTTGCGCCTCCGCGGCGGCCGCGGCATCCACGACTTGGAGCGGGGGACGACGGGCCCAGGGCGCAGGCGCGGCCGCTCCGTCGCCATGCACCCAAGGGCGGGCGGGCGAGGCGAGCGGGGTGACCGCGCCCGCGCCCCACACCGCCGCGGCCAACAGGAGGCCGCTGATCCCCCAGCGCCGGATGCGCCTCCTCCCGCGTACGCCCTGTCCAGCCCGCACGGCCCCGTCGCTTGCAATAGTTTAAGACACTTCTTAAGATAGGCGCAGCACGGGCGCGGCGCAACCTAGGCGGGGGAGCGAGGAGCGACGCGCGGGCTGTGGGCGCGCCCCGTGTTGGAGGGGGAGACGCCTTGCACAAGTCGATGTACGCGGACACCTACGCGCTGGAGGAGCACTTCTGGTGGTTCGTGGGGATGCGGGCGATCGGCCACGCGTTCCTCGCGCCGCTGTACCCGCGTGGGGGCCGGCTCGACATCCTGGATGTGGGCTGCGGCACGGGAGCCAACCTGCAGCTGCTGCTGGCGGAGTATGGCGCGCCAGTGGGTATCGACTTCGCGCGCGACGCCGTGGTGCGGGCGCGCCGCCGCTGGCCGGGCGAGGTGCTCCAGGCGTCGGCCGACGCGCTACCGTTCGCCGACGCCTCGTTCGATCTGGTGACCGCCTTTGGGGTGATCTGTCAGCGGGGCGTGCGCTCCGATCTAGCGGTGCTGGAGGAGTGCTACCGCGTGCTGCGGCCGGGCGGGCGGGTGCTGCTGCGCGTGCCGGCGTACCCGTTCCTGTACGCGCAGCACGATCGGGTAGGCGAGACGCGCGAGCGCTACTACCGTGGCCAGCTGCGGGCCGTGCTGGAGCGCGCGGGCTTCGTGGTCGAGAAGTGCACGCATGCCAACATGTGGCTGTTCCCGCTCGCCGCGGCCAAACGCCTGGCCGAGCGCGTCCGCCGGCCGAGCAACCCTACCGCTTCGGACCTCCAGCCGCTGCCACGGCCCCTCGACACGGTGTTCCGGTGGGTGCTGTGCAGCGAGGCTGCGCTGATCCGTCGCTGGGAGCTGCCGGTCGGGCTATCGCTGATGGCGCTGGCGCGGAAGCCGATGGGCGTCGCGCGGTGGGTAGCCCCCGAGCGGCCCGGGGTGACCGCGGCGCCCCAGTCGGTGGCCGCGGCCGCGCCGCCCACCGCGGTGGGAGCGGGTAGGTAGTGCCCTCGCGGCGCCAGCGGCCGGACGTTCCAGTGGCTCCCCCCTCTGCCACCGTGCCGGAGGCGCCGCTGGCCGCGCCGCCCGCGCGCGCCCCGCGCCGGCGGCACTGTCCCGGCGGGCCATGGGCTGCCTCAGCCGGGCGCGCGCTGCAGGTGGCCGCCGTGCTCGCCTGGATGGGGCTGCTGGTCCTGGGCCGGTGGGCGCGGGCGGCGGCGATGGTACTGAGAGGGGCGCTCGCGGCTCGCGGGGTGCTGGCGACTCTGGGCGTGTACGGCCTGTTCACCGCACTGGCCCTGTTCTATGCCGCACCGGAGTGGCGGGAAGGCCTAGTCGCCTGGCAGGATGACACGCGGCTGTTCTACTACCCCGTGATGGCCGCCGTGGGCGCGGCGCTGCGCCAGAACACGCTGCCGCTGTGGAGCCCCGCGCTGTTCGGCGGCTATCCCCTGTTGGCCGATGGGGGGGTGGGCCCGCTATACCCGCCGCACTGGCTGTTGCTGCGCGTGCTGTCGCCCGAGCAAGCGCTAGTATGGCTGCGCGTGGTCCATCTGGTCCTGGCCGCGGCGTTCACCTACCACTACGTGCGCATGCTCGGCCTGCCGCGCTTTCCTGCCGTGCTGAGCGGGCTCAGTTACGCCTATGCTGGGTTCTTCGCTGCCCAGACGGTCCACGCCAACTTGGCCGAGGCGGCGGTATGGCTGCCGCTGGCGCTGTGCGGCGTGGAATGGGCGCGCCGCGGGCGCTACTGGTGGGGGATAGCGCTCGCGGGGCTGGCGTTGGGGGTGCAGGGGCTGGCGGTGCACATCAACATCACCCTGATGAGCGGCCTGCTGGTGGCGCTGTACACGCCGCTGGTATTCGCCCTGCCGGGGCCGCAGGAGGCGGTAAACCGTTGGCGCGCGTGGCTGCCGGGGCGGGTGGCGCGCCGGCTGCTAGCGGGGGGAGTGGCGCTGGCCGCTATCGGGGCGATCGGCTTCGGGCTCAGTGCGGTGCAGCTGCTGCCACTGTACGAGCTGGGCACTGCCTCGTTTCGCAGCCGCGGGCTGCCGCCGGGCTTTGCAGCGGTCAACAGCATCGCGCCGGTGAACCTGCTGACGCTGCTGTTGCCCGACGCGCTGGGTGGCACGGTGACCCGCCCGGGCTGGGGGCTGTGGGTGCCGTGGGAGACGGCGATCTACGTGGGGCTGCTGCCGCTGCTGCTGGCGCTGGTGGCCTGGTTGCGGCCGGGGTTCTACGTCGGGCTGTGGTGGGCCGTGGCGGTCGGCGCGCTGCTGGTGGCGTTCGGTGATCTCGGCCCCTGGCCGCTGTGGGAGCGGCTGCGCGCGCTGCCGCTGTTCAACACGCTCCAGTCGCCGGGCCGCTTCGGCTTGTTCAGCACGCTGGCCGTGGCGGTGCTAGCAGCCCACGGCGCCGCCGCGCTCGCCGCTTGGGCCATGCGGCCGCGCTGGCGCTGGCTGCTGACCGGCCTAGTGGCCGTCGCGCTGCCGGTGGGGGCGGCCTGGCTCGCGCTGCGCTCGCTCGGCGCGTGGGTCGACGCTCACGAGCGCGACATCGGCGCGTGGCTGCAGTGGTATGTGAGCCAGCCGGGCGCACCACGAGGCCTGGACGGCCAGCCGCTGCCGGCCGAGTGGATCCACGCGCAGCTCCGTGCTGCGGTGGACTGGAGCAACCCCGCGGTGGCCGGCCAGGCGCGGCTGTTGGTGGGGGGGCTGGCAGCGCTAGTGGCGTGGGGGCTAGCGTGCCGTGGGGCCGCCCGCGCGGCCGCCAGCGCACCCTGCGCGGGCGCCGGGCGCGTGGGCCGGGTGGTCCGTTGGGGGGAGCGCCATCGGGTCGCCGAGCACGTGCTGCGGGGCACGCAGGCGCTGGTCGTGTTGGCGCTGGCCGCGGACCTACTCCCGTTCGGCCGCGCCTACCATCCGCGGATCGAGGTGGGCGCGCTGCGGCCGAAGCTGCCGCCGCCGCTACAGCAGCCACCGCCGCTGGGCCAGCTGCGCACGTTCACCCGCTCGGATCCCACGCGCCAGTTCGCCGGCGCGCCGAACGTGCTGCTGCCCACTGGCTGGGAGGAGTTCACCGGCTTCTCGTCGCTGGAGTCGGACCGCCACGCGCGCTACGTGGCACAGGTGGAGCAGACCCCCAATCACCTGCTCGATCTGCTGGGCGCCCGCTATTTTCTCGATCGGGGCAAGCCACCCGCGCTGCCAGTGTACCGCGGGGTACCGTTCCACCCCGCGCGGCCGGTGCTGCATGGCGGCGCGGCCAATCCCGGGGGGCACGTGGTGCTCCGCGTCGACCGCGTGCAGGCCCAGGAGCTGGGGATCATCTCCTGGCTGGTCGGCGCCCGCGACGCGCCGCAGGACGCCGAGGTGGGCCAGGTAACCGTCGCGGCGGCCGACGGCGCCACCTTCACGCTCCCGCTGCGGGCCGGGCGCGAGACGGCCGATCGCGACCTGGCCGCCGCCCCGCCGGATCAGCCGCCCCGCCACCGCGCGGCCGAGGTCGCCGAGGCGATTCCGGCTGCCACGGACGATGGGCGCCCCTACCCGCAGCAGCGCTACTATGGCCTGCTGCGCCTGCCGCGGCGGGTGGTGATCGTGCGGCTGGAAGTGCAGTACACCTGGCCATCCGGTATTCTGGAAGTGTTCGGGCTGGCGCCGCTACGGCCGGACGGTGCTATCGAGCCGACCCCGCCGCTGGCGAAGTGGCGCGAGCTGTACAGGGATAGCGAATGGCTGGTCGCGGAGAACACCGCCGCGCTGCCGCGCGCGTTCCTGGTCTCCTCGGCGCGGATGGCGCGCCACGACCAGGATGTGCTGGTCTGGATGACCGACGGGCCGTTCGACCCCCGGCGCGTCGCGCTCGTGGAGCCGGTAGCCTCGCAGGAGGCGCCCTGGCCGGGCTGGGCGCTGCAGCAGGATGTGCCACCCGGCGAGGCCTGGATCGAGCGCTACGCGCCCACCGAGATCGTCGTGCGGACCCGCAGCGCCACCGATGGCTTCCTGGTGTTGACCGATCCCTACTTCCCCGGCTGGCGCGCCACGGTCGATGGGCTGGCCACCAGCATCTACCGGACGGACTACCTGTTCCGCGGCGTGTTCGTGCCGGCGGGCGAGCGGGTGGTGCGCTTCACCTACGAGCCGCTGCCGTTCCGGATCGGCGCCGTGCTGAGCCTGGCCACGCTGGTCTTGTTGACGACGGGGGCGTTGGGGCGCGCCGCTCGGGGCTGGCTCGGGCGCCGCTGGCACCGGCCGCGGCTCGCCTGGGTGCCGCTGGGGGCGGGCTGGCCCAGGAGGTTGGGGCGCCCCCCGGCCGGGTAGGTAGCGGTCCCCAGCCGCCCTGATGCCGGTCGTCGTGGGCTCCGCGCTGTCGCCCTCCGCGCGCCGCCGGCCACGGCGCCTGCTGGTCGGGCTGGCCCTGCTGATGGGCTTGGTCCTCGTGGCGGGCGTGGTCGGCTGGCGGGTGCAGCTGCAGCTCGAGCTCGCCCAGGACCACCTGGTCGTGGGGCAGTGGCAGCCGCTGGACGTGCGCGGCTGGACAGAGGCGACCAGCGGGTTCCGTGCCCCGGGGCAGAGCGACCTACCGCTCGTGGAGGAGGAGGACACCGACCCCGACTTCGTGGCCGCCTATCCCGCGGCGGTCCGTCTCGGTCTGTATCCACCCGCCGAGGTGACCTACGCCCTGGATGGGACCGTGCGGCAGCTGAGCGCAATGGTCCAGGTGCAGCCGCGCCCGTGGTACGAGCAGGGCGTCGCGCGGCTGTTGGTCTATGGCGATGGCGCGCCGCTGTACGACAGCGGCTCCCTGGACAGCCGCCAGGCGCCGCGACCGCTCCAGCTGGGCCTCGACGGGGTGCACGAGCTGCGGCTGGTCGTCACGGCTGTCGAGGGGGCGGAGCCTGGGCTGCTCTACCTGAGCGACCCGCAGGTGCTGCGCGTCTGGGCGGCCGCGGGCGGTGCCCAGCGGGTGGGGAACGCTGGGCGACTCTTGGCGCTGCGCCAGCAGCACCAACGGCACGCGGTCGAGGGCCGACTGCGACAGGAAGGGGCGGAGCTGGCGCGCCAGGTGCGCCGCTGGCGCGCGGGCGCCGGGCCCGCCGAGGCCGTGCTCGCCGGCCGGCTGGCGTCGGGCGCGCTGGTGCTGAGCAACCCGCGGCTGGCCGTACTGCTGGAGCCCGACGGCGCGGCGCGGGGCACCGTGCGCGTGGTGGACCTCGGCCATGGGCGTCTCGTGGCGGACCGCGTGCGGCCGGCCGTCGTGCTGACCGATGGGACCACCCGCCCATTGGCCGAGCTGCGTGCCGGCGCGCCGGTGCAGGCCCCGGCGCAGGACGCCGCGTTGGGCCCGGGCACCACGCTGCGCGTGCCGTTCGCCGCGAGCGACCTGACGGTGACCCTCGAGGTAACGCTGTTCACCGATGGCGGGGCCGCGCTGATCCAGCTCGCGGCGGACCGCCCGGTCGAACACTTCCTGCTGCTCGACGGAACGGGGGAGGGCCTGTTCGTCGGTGACGAACCGCGCTACGTGACCGATTTCAGCCGGCCGCGCGAGGGGGCCGTGCGCGACGACGGTGTGGTGCGCAGCGAGCTCGTGGCGCTGGGCGCACCACTGTTCCTGTGGAGCGAGCGCGCCGACTCCGGGCTGGTGCTGGCCGTGCTCGACCCGACCCGTCTGCCGCCGCGCTACGACCTGCGCCGCGCGCCCGGCGATGTCCGCGTGCAGCTCACCCTCGCCACCGAGCCGCTCCAGGCGACGGGCGCGACCAGTACTCGCTCGCCGCGCCTGTACATCGAGCCAACTGACACCGCCGACCCGCGCCGCGCGCTGGCGGCGTTCCGCGCGCTCAGCCTGGCGCAGCACCCCCCGCCTCCGCTGCCCGCGTGGGTGCGCCAGCAGTGGGGGAGTTGGTACGTCTACGGCACGGCGATCGATGAGGCGAAGATCCGCGAGCAGATCGACTACATCGCCGACTACCTCGGCGACGTCGGCCCCTGGCACATCCTGCTCGATGCCGGCTGGTTCATCGCCGAGGGGCGGCCGGAGGCCGAGCTGGGCCGCGTGGACCCCGAGAAGTTCCCCTCGGGGATCCGCGCCCTGGTCGACTACGCGCATGCCCGCGGGCTGCGGATGATCTTGTACTACTCGGCGCCGTACGTGGACACCAAGCCGACCGTATCCGAGTGGCTGGCCTTGCCGGGGTTCATCGCGCGGCACCCGGACTGGCTGATCCCGCTGGGCGCGGTGGACGACCAGGCGAGCTACGCCTACAACTTCGCGCACCCGGGCTTGCGCCAGTACATGCGCGACCTGCTACGGCGCTACTACGTGGAGTGGAACGCCGACGGCTTGCTCATCGATATGCTCGGCCACACCGAAGGCGCGGCGCTCGACGTGGCCCGCCCCGATCGGTTCGGCGTCGTGGCGCCCGTGCTCGGTCAGACGCTGGAGATTTACCGCTTCTTGTGGGAAGAGACGCAGCGCCTGCGCCCTGACGCCTGGGTGGAGGGCGCCTGGGACACGCCGCTGCTGGCCCGCTCCTATGCGCACACCTGGCGCTTCGCCGACGACGCGCCCGCGTTCCGCAGCTCTTACCCATTCGGCGGCCTGGTCGAGCACATCGACTACGCCGTGCTCCAGTACCTGCTGTTGGCCCAGCGGCCGCACATGGGCGCGGTCGCCGGCTCGCCGGATAACCGCGTGAACCTCTGGTGGCTCGGCGCCGGGCTCGCCTTGGGCGGCCAGGTGGTGCTCAGCCTGCCGCTGACGAGTATCGCCCCGGCGGACCTGGGCGAGTACCGCGCGTACCTGACCCAGCTGCGCCCGTTCGCGGGCGAGACACGGCTTGGCGAGGGGCTGCACCCCGAGACGTTCGCCACCACGCGTGCTGGGACTACCTTCCTGGGCGTGCTCAACCGCGAGCGGACGCCTCGCGAGATCCCGGTCGATCTGGGCGAGCTAGGCCTGGACGCGACCGCGGAGTACCACGTCTACGATGTCGAGCGGGACAAGGCGTTCTCCGCCCATGGCGGCTTCGTGGCGCGCCTGGAGCCGGAGAGTTTCCGGCTGTTCGTCCTGCGGCGCGAGCCGGGCGTGCTGTGGACGACCAGCAACGTAGAGCCCGCCGCCAGACCTGGCTGCCTGCGCGTGCACGTGGAGGGGCCAGCGGCGGTGCCCGGACTGCTGCATGCCTACACGCCAGCCCCGAGCGCCGTGTACCTCGACGGCCGCGCCCTGCCCGAGCTGCCCGTGGGCGTCGAGGGCTGGCAGTACGACGCCGCCAGTGGCCTGCTCACCGTCCGCTACCTGCACCGTGGGGTAGAGGAGCTGCGCGTGGAGTGCTGAGCCCTGGGGGGCTGGAGCCACCTGGCCGACACGGAAATGGTCGCCCTTGCGACGGGCGCAGTAGACGCATAGAATCGGCTGAACCTATGCCCGCGGGGTGCGTGTGAAGCCGGCCCCCTTCGAGTACGTCGACCCGCGCGCGCTGCCGGAAGCGCTCGACCTCTTGGCCACCTACGGTGCGGAGGGCAAGGTGCTCGCGGGCGGCCAGAGCCTTCTGCCCCTACTGTACTTGCGGCTGGCCACCCCGCCGTACCTGATCGATATCAACCGCGTGGCGGGGCTGGACGCGCTGCGCGTGGCGGACGGTGCGCTGTGCATCGGCGCCACGGTGCGCCAGCGGGCGGTGGAACGCGACCCGGCCGTGCGCACCGGCTGGCCGCTGCTGGTGGAGGCGCTGCGCTGGGTAGGGCACGCCGCTATCCGCGCGCGCGGCACCATCTGCGGCTCGCTGGCTCACGCCGACCCTGCGGCCGAGCTGCCGGCCGTGGTGGTGGCGCTAGATGGCATGCTGCGCCTGGCCAGCGCCGCGGGCGAGCGGGTCGTGCCAGCGGCCGAGTTCTTCGTGACCTATCTCACCACCGTGCTGGAGCCAACCGAGCTGCTGGTCGAGGTGCGGCTGCCGCCGCCCCCGCCGTACAGCGGCCACGCCTTCGTGGAGGTGGCGCGCCGCCACGGCGACTTCGCGTTGGCGGGGCTCGCCTGCCTGCTGGCGCTGGAGGCCGACGGCCGGCACATCGCCGCCGCGCGGCTGGTGTTCACGGGCGTGGGCGGTACGCCACTGCGCGCGCACGCCGCCGAAGAGGCGCTGGTGGGCGAGGTGGCCAGCCCGGCGCTGTTCGCCCGCGCGGGCGAGCTGGCACAGGCGGCGGCCGAGCCCGACAGCGACCTGCACGCCTCGGCGGAGTACCGGCGCCACCTGGTGGGCGTGCTGGCGCGGCGGGGGCTGGCGCAGGCTCACGCGCGAGCAGCGGCGCTGCGCGGCGGACACTCGGCGGGCTGAGGGGCGGTGGCGGCAACGAGCAGGGGCGGGCTGCCGCGGCGAGCCGGTCGCGGCGGCCGGAAGGGAGAGTCCGATGACGAGCGAGCAGGGCCAGGGGAACGGGCGCGCGCCCGCGCCGGTCGAGCGCCAGTACACCTACGACGCCTGGATGCGCTCGGTCGGCATCCCCGTGTATACGGGCTTCTACATCGCCGACACGCGCGAGATCGAGCTGGCGTACTGGCCGCTGCGCGGCTGCCCGGCGGCGTTCATCCAGCTCGCCGGCCAGGAGGGGGTGAGCGAGGCGCTGGTCACGGAGATCGCCCCGGGTGCGAGCACGCCGCCGCTGAAGCTGGCCACCGACGAGGTCGTGTACGTGCTCAAGGGCCGCGGGCTGACAGCGGTGTGGGGCCGCGACGGCCAGCGGCGCGTGTTCGAGTGGCACCCGCGCAGCCTGTTCGTGCTGCCGCGGCACACCTACCGCGAGTTCCACAACCTGCAGGGCGACCAGCCGGTGCGGTTGCTGCACTACAACTACCTGCCGCTGGGCATGTCGGTGGTCAATGACCCGGACTTCTTCTTCAACAACCCGTACGACCAGGCCGCCGAGCACTTCCTGCGCGACGCCGAGTTCTACTCGCAGGCGCGCATCCAGCGCCAGGAGGGCAGCAACTTCTGGGGCTACCGGCTGGCGCTGTGGTCGGGCAACTTCTTCCCCGACATGGGCGCCTGGGACAAGGTGGAGGCCAACACCGGCCGTGGGGCGGGCGGTGGCACGATCATGATCAAGTTCCCGAACTCGGAGATGTCGTGCCACATGTCGGTGTTCCCGGCCCGCACCTACAAGAAGGCGCATCGCCACGGCCCGGGCCGCGTGATCGTGATCCCCGGCGGCGAGGGCTACTCGGTGATGTGGCAAGAGGGCCAGGAGAAGATCATCATCCCCTGGCACGAGGGCAGCCTGCTGGTGCCGCCGAATCGCTGGTTCCACCAGCACTTCAATCTCGGCGCCGCTCCCGCGCGGTATCTGGCGTTCCACCCGCCGCTGCAGTTCCACGGCTACGCCGAGAAAGTCGAGGACCGGGCCCGCGACCAGATCGAGTACCCCGACGAGGACCCGTGGGTGCGCCAGTACTTCGAGAGCGAGCTGGCCAAGCGCGGGCTCACCTCGCTGATGCCCGAGCGCGCGTACCAGGACCGCGACTTCGAGTGGAAGCCGTCGTTGACCACCGGCGCCTGACGGCGGGCGAGGGGCCCTTGCACGAGCTGGACGAGTTCCCGGAGCACCTCCACCTCGACCTGGCGGCCGACGCCGCCCTGGCCGACGACCTCGAGGGGCTGGAGCGGCTGGCGCTCACCTCCGTGGGGATCGACATCGGGTCGTCGACCTCGCATCTGATGTTCTCGCGGCTGGTGCTGCGGCGCCGCGGCGCCGACCTGTCGGCCCGGTTCGAGGTGACCGAGCGCCAGGTGCGCTACCGCTCGCCGATCCTGCTCACGCCCTACAGCTCGCCCACCCGCATCGACGTGGACCGGCTCGCGGCGTTCGTCGCGGAGCAGTACGGCGCCGCGGGCCTGACGCCCGAGCAGGTGGACACCGGCGTGGTGGTAATCACCGGCGAGGCGCTGAACAAGGAGAACGCGCGGCCGATCGCCGAGCTGTTCGCCCGGCAGTCGGGCCGCTTCATCTGCGCCTCGGCGGGGCCGCACCACGAGGCGCTCCTGGCGGCGCACGGCTGTGGGGCGGTGGCGGCCTCGCGGCTCCAGCAGGCCACGGTGCTCAACGTGGATATCGGCGGCGGCACCACTAAGCTGGCGCTGGTGCGCCGCGGCACGGTGGTCGCCACCGCGGCGATCAGCGTCGGGGCGCGGCTGCTCGCCTTCGACGCCGCGGGGCGCGTGACGCGCATCGAGGCGCCGGCGCGCCGGCTGCTGCGCGCGCTGGGCCGCGAGGGCGCGCTGGGCGCGGTGCTCCCGCCAGGCGAGCGCGAGGCCGTGGCGCAGCTGCTGGTGGACTGCCTGTTCGAGGTGCTGGAGGGCCCGCCGCGCTCGGCCCTGGCCCGCGACCTGATGGTGACCGAGCCACTGGACGACTACCCCGGGCTAAGGGGCGTCGACCTCGTGGTGTTCTCGGGTGGCGTGTCGGAGTACCTGTACGGCCACGAGACGCGCGACCACGGCGACCTCGGCCTGCTGCTCGGCCGGGCGATCCGCCATCGGCTGCACCATGTGGGCGTGCGGGTGCTGGCGCGCGGCCCGGGCGAGGGCATCCGAGCCACTGTGATCGGCGCCGGCGAGTACACGGTGCAGGCCAGCGGCGTGACCAGCTACCTGTCCGACCTGGCGGTGCTGCCGGTGTTCGGGCTGAAGGTCGTGAAGGCCGTGGTGCAGCCGGGGCGGCCGGTCGGCGCGCAGCTCGCCGCCGCGCTGGCCAAGTTCGATCTGGCGCGCTTCGGCCCGGGGCTGGCGATCGCCCTGGCGCTGGAGGCCCCGCCGAGCTACCCGCTGCTGCGGGCGGTGGCCGAGGATGTGGCGGCGCTGGTCCGCCGAGGGGAGCCGCCCGATGCGCCGCTGTTCCTGGTGGTCGACGTCGACATTGCCCACGCGCTCGGTGGCATTCTGAAGGAGGAGCTGCGCCTGCCCAACGCCGTGATCGCGGTGGACGGGATCGAGGTGGGCGACCTGGACTATATCGACATCGGGCGGCCGCTTGGTGCCTCGGAGTCGCTGCCCGTGACGGTGAAGTCGCTGGTGTTCCCCAACGCTGCGCGGGGATGAGGTGCTCGCGGGTGGTAGGGGCCCGCGCGGCAGGCAGCGCGTGCGGAGGTGGACCATGAGGGGCCGGGGGCCTGGCCTTGTCGCGGGGCTGCTGGCCCTGCTGCTGGTGGGCTGCGTTGCCTCCGCCGAGCGTCCGGCGCCGGCTGCTGCGGGGGGAGCGCGTGCGCCGGCGGCAACCTCACCCGCCCCGCGCGTGCTGCGGGTGTCCACCAGCGGCATCACGGGCAACTCGCTGATCCCCTGGGCGCCGTTCGAGGCCGGGTTGTTCGCCAAGTACGGCCTGCAGATCGACGAGCTACCGGACATCGCTTCCAGCACCACGGCGGTGCAGAGCTTGCTATCGCGCGACCTGGACATCATCAGCATCGCGCCCAACGCCGCGATCGAGGCGACGGCGAAGGGCGCGCCGCCGCTGGTCACCATCGCCACCCCGCCGCCGGGCACCGGCTTCTGGTTGTACGCGGCGCCGGGCGTCGCCAGCGTGGAGGACCTGCGCGGCAAACTGATCGGCGCCAACCAGCCGGGCTCGTCGACCTACTTCGCGGTGACCTATGCGCTGCGCGAGCATGGCTTGCAGGTCGGCCGCGACTATCAGGTGCTCTCGGTGGGCAACCAGCAGGCCCAGCTCGCCTCGCTCCAGCAGGGGCAGACCCAGGCAGCCGTGTTCTCGGTGCCGGGCACGGTACTGGCGCGCCGCGCGGGGATGGTGGAGCTGAAGGACCTGAACGATATCCCCTACAACAGCTACGGCGTGGTCGTGCGTCGCGAGATGCTCGACGATCCCGCCGGCCGCGAGCTGCTGCTGCGTTACCTCCGGGCGTGCGTCGAGGGTATCGCACGGCTGCGGCAAGACCGCGCGTTCGCCGATGCGGTGATCCGCAAATACCTCCAGACCGATGACCCTGAGATCGTGGAGGAGGTGTACCGCGCCTTCCTGCCCAAGCGCGTGCCGTACGTGGTGCCCGAGGGCATCGCGCTGGTGCTCCAGGGGATCGCCGAGCGCGACCCGAGTGTATCCACCGACCTTCCCCCGGAGCGGTTCTACGACAACAGTCTCGTCGCCGAGCTGGAGCGCTCGGGCTTCATCGACGCGCTGTACCGCTAGGAGGGCTGCCCCATGCCGCACGCCGCGCGCTGGCGGGTCGCTGTCGATACGGGCGGCACGTTCTCGGACTTCGTCTGCTATGACGAGGAGCGGCGGACGCTGACCATCGCCAAGCTGCCCTCGACGCCGCACAACCCCGCCGACGCGATCGTCGCGGGCATCACGCGCCTGCTGGCCGAGGCGGCCGGGGCGGCGGAGATCGTCGGCTTCCTGCACGGCACGACGGTGGGCACCAACGCCCTGCTCGAAGAGAAGGGCGCGCGCACGGGGCTGCTCATCACGCGCGGCTTCCGCGGTATCTACGAGGTGCAGGAGCAGATGCGCGGTTACGGCCCCGCGCTGTTCGACTTCTACTTCCGCAAGCCACCGCTGCTGGCGCGCCCGCGCGAGACCTACGAGATCACCGAGCGCCTGGACGCCGCGGGCCAGGTGCTGCAGCCGATCGCGCTGGACGAGGTGCGCGCGGCCGCGCGGCGCCTGCGGGCGCAGGGCGTGCAGTCGGTCGCCGTCTGCTTCCTGCACGCCTTCCGTAACCCGACGCACGAGCAGCAGGCGGCGGCGGTGCTGCGCGCCGAGCTGCCGGACGTGCCCGTGTCGCTCAGCTCCGAGGTGCTGCCGCAGATCCGCGAGTACTATCGCCTCTCGACGACGGTGATCAACGCCTACCTGCGCCCCGTGCTCGGGCGCTACCTGGAGCGGCTCGCGGAGCGGCTCGACGCGCTAGGCGTGCACACGCCGCAGCGGTACCTCATGCAGTCCAACGGCGGGGTGACCGCGTTCGCCGCGGGGGCGGCCCGCGCGGTGACCACCATCCTGTCGGGCCCAGCGGGGGGCGTGATGGCCGGCGCGGCGATCGGCGCCGCCGCGGGCTACCGCGACCTGGTGACCTTCGACATGGGCGGCACGAGCTGCGACGTGGCGCTGATCGTGGGGGGGCAGCCGGGTGTGACGGCGCTGTCGGCCATCGGCGGGCGCCACGTGGCGGTGCCCATGCTCGACATCCATACCGTGAGCGCGGGCGGCGGGACCATCGCGCGCGTGGTGGAGCTGGGCGCGCTGCGCCAGCTGCGCGTCGGACCGGACAGCGCGGGGGCCAGCCCCGGGCCGGTCAGTTATCAGCAGGGGGGCACCGAGCCGACCGTCACCGACGCCGACCTTGTGCTCGGCTACCTGAACCCCGAGCGGTTTGCCGGCGGGCTGCGGCTCGACCGGGCAGCGGCCGAGGCGGCGATCCGCGAGCGCATCGCGGCGCCGCTGGGGCTGGATGTGCCGCGGGCGGCGGCGGGCATCGTGCAGGTGATCGACGTGAAGATGCAGGAGGCGGTCAAGGCCATCTCCACCCGCCGGGGCCACGACCTGCGCGCCTTCACGCTGGTGGCGTTCGGCGGGGCGGGGCCGGTGCACGCCGCCCGCGTGGCGCGCGAGCTGGGCCTAGCGCGCGTGCTGGTACCTCCCTACCCGGGCTGCACCTCGGCCCTGGGGCTGCTGCTGGCCGACGTGCGCCACGACTATGTGCGCAGCCGCCTCGACCCGCTGGAGCGCCTCGACTGCGAGGGGGCCAACGCGCTGTTCGCCGCGCTGGAGGCCGAGGCGCGCGCCGACCTGGAGCGGGAGGGCTTCGCCCCAGCGGCCATCCGCCTGGAACGCTACCTGGACCTCCGCTACGCTGGCCAGGGCTACGACGTCACCGTGCCGGCGCCGCACGGGCCGCTGACCCCCGAGACCCTGGCGGCTACCCGTGGGGTGTTCGACCGGCTGCACGAGCAGCAGTTCGGGCACGCCGCGCCCGGCGAGCCGGTGGAGATCGTGAGCTACCGGGTGGTTGGACGGGGGCTCGTGCCGCGCCTGGAGCTGCCGCGGCGGGCGCCGGCCGCGACGGGGGCGGCAGCAGCGCCGATGGGCGCGCGCGTGGCGTACTTCCCGGAGCTCGGCCGCGCGGTGGCGTGCGCCCTGTACGACCGCGAGCGGCTGGAGCCGAGCGCCGTGCTGCGCGGGCCGTGCATCGTCGAGCAGCTCGACTCGACGACCCTCGTGCTGCCGGGCCAGGTGGCGCGCGTGGACGACTACGGCAACCTGATCCTGACCGACGTGGATGCCTGAAGGGCGGGAGGAGCGAGCATGGCGGTGGCCTCGACGCTGGACCCCATCACCGCGGAGGTACTGGCGGCGGCGCTGGCCGGCATCGTGCAGGAGCAGCAGGAGTCACTGTTCCGCACCGGCTTCTCCACGGTCATTCGCGAGTCGCAGGATGCCTCCTGCGCGCTGCTGGACGCCCAGGGACGCGTGGTGGCGCAGCACGTGGTGCTCGCCCTGCATATGGGCGCCTTCCCGGCCTGCATCGCGGGCCTGCTCCAGGAGCACCCGGCCGCCAGCCTGCGGCCGGGCGACGCCTTCGTGGTGAACCACCCCTACCGCGGCGGCTCGCCCCACGCGCCCGACATGGCGGTGGTGGCGCCGATCTTCCATGGGGATGAGCTGATCGCCTTCAGCGCCGCGATGGCCCACAAGCCGGACATCGGTGGCCCTGTGCCGGGCTCGTGTCTCGGCTCGGCGCGCGAGATCTACGCCGAGGGCCTGCACCTGCCGCCGGTGCGCTACGCCACCGCCGCGGGCATCGTGGCCGATATCGAGCGCATCATCGCCGCCAATTCGCGCACCCCGGAGCTGGTGCTCGGTGACCTGCGCGGCCAGCTCGGCGCCTGTCGCGTCGGCGAGCGCCGCCTGTTGGCCTTGATCGCCAAGTACGGGCTCTCCACGCTGCTCGCGGCGTTCGAGCACATCCCGCGGCTGACCGAGGCGCGGGTGCGAGCGGCACTGGCGCGCTGGCCCGACGGCGAGGCGGCGGCGGAGCGGTTCCTTGATGACGACGGCGTGCGACTGGGCCAGCCAGTGCGGCTGCACGTGCGCGTCCGCAAGCGCGGCGACCGCATCCAGTTCGACTTCCGCGAGGCCGCCGACCAGACGCTCGGGCCGGCCAACGTGCGCCCGCCGCTGGTGCGCGCCGCTTGCGCCTTCTGCCTGCTGACGCTGATCGACCCCGAGCTGCCGGTGAACGACGGGTTGCTGCGCGTGGTGGAAGCCGAGTTCCGCCCCGGCTCGATCTGCGACCCGCGCTTCCCCGCGCCGGTGAATACCTACAACCCCACCATGCACGCGCTGACCGACGCGCTGTTCGACGCGCTCAGCCGCCTGGTGCCCGACCGCAAGACAGCGGACGGCTGCGGCACGCGCTCGATCATCATCGGCCACGCGCCGGGCGGCGACGGCGCGCGGGCGCGGGTGCAGTACGAGCTATTCGGCGGCGGCTCGGGCGGGCGGCTGGGCCTGGACGGGGTGAACGGCACGACCGTGAACCACTCCAACGGCAAGATCGCGCCCATCGAGATCATCGAGAGCGAGTATCCGGTGCGCGTGGAGCGGTTCGAGCTGATCCCCGACTCGGGCGGCGCCGGCCAGTGGCGTGGCGGGCTGGGCTTCGTGCGCGAGTACGTCAACCTGGGCGGCGAGGCGCGCTTCTCGGTGCGCTCGACCAAGCACCGCATCCCGCCGCGCGGCATGGACGGCGGCGCGGACGGGCGTGGCGGCCGCTGCCTGCTCCAGCCCGGCACGCCCGAGGAGCGCGAGCTGCCCACGCGCTGCAGCGACCTCCCGCTGCCGCCGGGCGCGCGCGTGCGGCTAGAGACACCTGGGGGCGGCGGCTACGGCGACCCGCGGCGCCGCGACCCGCGCGCCGTGCTCGACGACGTGCTCGACGGCTACGTCACCCCCGCGGCGGCGCAGCGGCTCTACGGCGTGGCGCTGCACCACACGGCGCTGGGCTACGAGCTGGCCGACGAGCGG
>DATGKN010000101.1:0-12270 GCA_035294645.1 Chloroflexota bacterium | reverse complement strand
GCGATCCCCTCCCCCACCACCACCGGCCGCCGCGTGATCGCCTCCAGGGTGATGATCCCCGTCTGCCCCTCGGGCACGATAGGCACGGAGACGACGGAGCCGAACGCGCCCGTGTTGTTCACGGTGAACACCGCGCCCTGCACGTCGGCCAAGCCCAGGGCGCCGGCGCGGGCCCGCGCGACGAGATCGGCCAGCGCCCGCGCTAGCCCCACCAGGTTCAGCCCATCGGCGTCATGCAGCACGGGCACGATCAGGCCGTCGTCGAGAGCCACCGCGATACCCAGGTGCAGGTGGCGCGCGCGCACCAGCCGATCGCCGGCCCAGCGGGCAGTCAGGCGCGGATGCGCCTTCAGCGCCTCCACCACCGCCGCGACCAACGGCGCCAAGTAGGTGAGGTCCACCCCCTCGCGCTGGCGGAACGCCTCGCGCTCGCGCTGGCGCCAGCGCACGAGGTTCGTCATATCCACCTCGACCATCGTCCAGGCCTGCGGCACGGTCTGGATCACGCGCGTCAGGTGCTCGGCGATGGCGCGCCGCATGGGCGACAAGGGAATGCTCTCCTCCTCGGGCGCCGCGGGCGCGGGCACCGCAGCGACGGGCTCTTCCGGCGGGGCGGCCGGCGCGGCGGTAGCGACTTGGCCGCGGCGCTCCAGGTAGGCGAGTAGGTCGTCCTTGGTGATCCGCCCGCCCAGGCCCGTGCCCTGTAGCTGGCGCAGGTCGACGCCGTGCTCCTCGGCCAGGCGCCGCACCAGCGGCGACGAGCGCGGCCGGCGCGGCGCCTCGGCGGGCGCGACCGGCGCCGTGGCGCTAACCCACGGCTCGGCCGGGAGCGGCGCGCCGGCCGCCGGCAGGGCCTGCGCACCCGTCCCGGTCGCCTCACGGGGGGCCGCGGCGGCAGCGGGGCTAGCGCTCTCCTCGGCTACCCGCGCGATCTCCGTGCCGGCCGGCACCGTCTCGCCCTCCTGCACCAGCAGCGCCTCGACGCGCCCCGCCACCGGCGAGGGGAGCTCGGCGTTCACCTTGTCGGTGATGATCTCCGCCAGCGGCTCGTCCTTGGCCACCCAATCGCCGACGCGCTTGAGCCAGCGGCCTAGGGTACCCTCGGCCACCGACTCGCCGAGCTGAGGCATCCGAATCGGGGTTGCCATGCTGCTCTCCCTGCGCTGTGCTGCCCTGCTCAGTAGGCGGCCAGCCGCCGGATCGCGTCCACGAGCTGGCGGGTGCCGGGCACGACGGCCTCTTCCAGGGTTGGCGCGAACGGCACGGGCGTGTCGGCCGCGGCCACCCGGACGATCGGCCCGTCCAGCTGGTCGAACAGCTCCTCGGCGAGGAAGGCCGCGATCTCCGCGCCTACCCCCAGGGTCTTGTGGTCCTCGTGGGCCACTACCACCTTGTTGGTGCGCGCCACCGAGGCGGCCACCGTCTCGCGGTCCCATGGTAGCAGGGTGCGCAAGTCCACGACCTCGACCTCGATGCCCTCCGGCGCTAGCAGGGCGGCGGCCTCCAGCGCCTGGTGCACCATCGCCCCGTACGTGATCACGCTCACATGGCGCCCCCGGCGACGCACGGCGGCCCGCCCGATAGGCACCACGTAGTCGCCCTCCGGCACCTCGCCCCGCACGCGGCGGTAGGTCCGCTTGTGCTCGAAGAACAGCACCGGGTCGTCGTCGCGGATGGCCGCTTTGAGCAGGCCCTTGGCGTCGTACGGGGTGCTGGGCGTCACGACCTTCAGGCCCGGCACATGGCAGAAGAACGCCTCGACGCTCTGCGAGTGGTACAGTCCGCCGTGGACGCCCGGCCCGTACGGCGCGCGGATCACCAGCGGGCAGCCGAACGCGCCGTTGCTACGGTAGCGCAGCTTGGCTGCCTCGTTCATGATCTGATCCATGGCGGGGTAGATGTAGTCGGCAAACTGGATCTCCGCCACCGGCCGCAGGCCGTTGAGCGCGCTGCCGATCGCCGTGCCCACGATCCCGAGCTCGGCCAGCGGCGTGTCGATCACCCGCTGCGGTCCGAACTCGGCCAGCAGACCGTCGGTGGCGCGGAACACGCCCCCGTGAACGCCCACGTCCTCGCCCAGCACGATCACGCGCCAGTCGCGGCGCAGCTCCTCGGCCAGCGCGTCGCGGATCGCCTCGACCACCGTGCGCTCAGCCATCGTCGGCCTCCCCATCCCACGCTCAGGCCGCGTACACGTGGCGCAGCGCCTCGCTGGGCGCGGGCGGGGGCGCGGCCTCGGCGCAGGCCACCGCCTCGCTCACCTCGCGGGCGATCCGCTCCTGCAACGTGGCTAGCAGCGCGTCATCCAGTAGGCCGCGGGCCCGCAGCAGGCGCTCGAAGCGCGGGAGCGGGTCGTGCTGCCGCGCCTCGGCGCGCTCCGCATCCGAGCGATAGCGACGCTCGTCGTCGTCGCTGGTGTGCGGCGTCAGGCGGTACACCCGCGCCTCGATGAGCGTCGGGCCCTCGCCTGCCCGCGCCCGCTCGACGGCGGCGCGCATGCAGGTGTACACGGCCAGCACGTCGGTGCCGTCGACCCACTCGCCAGGCAGGTTGTACGCCCGCGCGCGCTCCGCCACGTGCGCCACGGGCATCTGCTTGCTCAGGGGCACCGAGATCGCCCACCCGTTGTTCTCGCAGAAGAAGATCACCGGCAGGCGGTGGATGGCGGCGAAGTTCAGCGCCTCGTGGAAGTCGCCCTTGCTGGTGGCGCCATCGCCAAAGTAGCAGGCGGTCACCACGCGCTCGCCCTTGAGCTTGGAGGCTAGCGCCACGCCCGCCGCCTGTGGCAGCTGGGTCGCCACCGGGCTGGACACGCTGACGATGTTCAGCCGGCGGCAGGCATAATGCGCGGGCATCTGGCGCCCGCCGCTCGATGGGCCGTCGGCGCGGGCGAACGCGTCGAGGAACACGTCGCGGGCGGTCATGCCCAGGGTGAGCACCACGCCCAGGTCGCGGTAGTACGGCAGGACCCAATCCTCGCCCGGGCGCAGGGCGTAGGCACTGCCCACCTGGGCGGCCTCGTGGCCCTGGCCGGTCACGGCGAACGGGAGCTTGCCCTGCCGCTGGAGCACCCACATGCGCTCGTCGATCGCGCGGCTGAGCGCCATGAGGCGGTAGAGGTCGAGTAGCTGGATATCGGTCAGGCCGTGGGGCACGGCCTCGGCGCGCGCGGGCGTGTGGGTCTGCTGGTGCGCCATCGTTCCCTCCGACCGTCACGGTCGTCGCCGGCTCTGCCCGCAGCGTAGCGCGACGCCCCCGCGCCGCGCGGCGAACCGGGTCACAGCCGCGGTGTGACCGCGTTCGCGCCGCACCGACAGAGCCCGCTCGCAGCGCCGTGCGCCCACCGGCGGACCGCTCCGTCCCACCGAGCGGCGGCGCTGCCCACGGTAGACCCCATCGTCTACCTGCTCAAATCGTACCAGCGCGACCGGCGGCCGGGAACCGGTTTCACAGCGCGCGAGCAGCGCGCTCGGGCGCCAGATGGCACGCGGCGTGCATCACGCTGGGCGAACGACGGTCACCGTCGACAGCGCACAGGAGGAGCAACAATGCGCGAGGAGCCCATCCGCCCACAGCCGCCGGAGGAGACGCCGAGCCAGGACTTCCGTGACCCAGGCGCGCGCAGCGAGGCCCAGCGCGCCAACGAGCGCGACTACCGGCGGCCGGCGGGGCCTGACCGCATGCCCACCCCCGAGGAGGAGCGGCTCGCCGAGCAGCAGGAGCTGCCCGCCGGAACCGCCGAGCACTACCAGGAGATGGCGGAGCGCGGCGCCCACCAGCAGGGCGAGGGGCGCATCCCCTGAGGCATCGCGCCAGGTGTACCAGGACGCCGGGCCGCTGCGCATGGGGCCCGGCGTCCTGGTCATCCACCACGTGCTCGCTCATGGCCTGCTACGGCGACGCGCTGCCAGGCCGTCACCCCCCACGCACCGGGACCCGGTACGGGCCCAGCTCCTGCTGCACCGCCTGCACGTAGCGCAGATCCACCAGCTGGTCGAACGGGATCAGACGGGTCTGCGTGCCGGCAGCGATGTTCAGCTCTTGCACGGTCTGCATCTGCTCGGCGGTGATCGTGAAGTCGGGCGTGATCATCCCCGGGCGGGTGAACGGGGCATCGTACGCCGCGGCGGCCAGCCCCTCGGGGATGCTGAGGTACTTCGTCGCGGCGGCGATTACAGCGTCGCGATTCTCCAGCGCCCAGCGCCACGCCTTCGAGTGCGCCAGCACGAAGCGGCGGAGCAGTGCGTCCTGGCGCTCGATCGTCTCCTGCTTCACGAACAGCACGAACCGCACCCAGTCGGGGAACTCCTGGCTGACGTCGGCCAAGCGGTGCAGGTCCGGGTTATCCCGCACCTGGAACTCGTTGACGAACAGCGCGGGGCCCGCCTCGACCTTGCCAGCGATCAGCGCTTGGATGATCTGAGGCGTCGGCCCGATGGGCACGAAGCTGACCGCATTGGCATCGACCTGGTACTTCCGAAACAGAGCGCGCACGATCTGGTCGTTGAGGTCGCCGGGCGCGCCGATGGCCACCGACTTGCCCGGCAGAGCGCTCAGCGAAGCCACTTCCTTCCGCCCCAGGATCACGAAGGGCAGACGCGCGTAGGTCACCCCGAGCGCCTTCAGCGCCGTCCCCTGCTCGATCGCCGACAGCGGCCGGGCGGGCGCGATGTCATACACCAGCACCTCGCCGGCGATCAGCGCGCGGGTGGCCGCTACGTCGTCCTGGAAGCCGACTAGCTCCAGGTCGATGCCATCGCGCGCGTAGATCCCGGCGTCGATAGCCGCCAGGAGGTACGCCTGATCGAAGATCCCGCGGATAGTGGCCAGCGTCACCTTGGTCGGCTGGCCGCTCGGAGCGGTCGCGCCGGCGCCGCCCTGGCTGGCCGGCTCGGCCGCGGGCGTTCCACGCGCTCCCGAGCAGGCACTCAGGGCCAGCGCGCCCCCGAGCCCCGCCAGCGCCAGAAACCGACGGCGATCCACTCGCACCGGCATGTCCCACCTCCGTCAGCCCGCCGCTGTGTGCTCCGTCGCCCGCGGAGTGGTCTTACTCTAGCACGTCGCGCGCGACCACGAGCCCGTACACCGCCGCCGCGCCGGCCGCGCGCAGCGCCCCGGCACACGCCTCGAGAGTGGCGCCGGTGGTCATCACGTCGTCCACCAGCAGCAGCCGGCGCCCCGCCACCGCGCCACGGCTGGGGCAGGCAAAGGCCGCGCGCACATTGGCGCGGCGCTCGCGGGCCGAAAGCCCCACCTGGGGCCGCGTGAGCCGCGTGCGCCGCAGCCCGTCGGCCAACAGCGGGCAGCCGAGAGCACCAGCCACCTCAGCCGCGAGCAGCGCCGATTGATTGAAGCCCCGCCAGCGGGCACGCCGCGCATCGAGCGGCACGGGCAGCAGCGCGTCGATCGCCAACGGTCGAGCGGCCAGGCACTCCAACAGCAGCCGCCCCAGCGCCGCGACCAGGTGGCGCTCGTGGCGGTACTTCAGCCGCTGCACCGCCGGGACGACAGCCCCCTGGTAGGCACACGCCGCCCGCACTGCGCTCAACGCTGGGTCGCGACGCCGGCAGGCGGCGCAGAGCATTCCGCCGCGCTCGGGCTTGCTGCAGCGCGGACACAGCGGCGGGCGCAGGCGCGGCAGCGCCGCCCAGCAGGCAGGACAGAACGGGGCGTCGCGGCGCCCACAGCCCAGGCAGCGCGCCGGCCACAGCAGCGCCGCCGCGGCCCCCCAGGCGCGCGCCAGCCACTCGGGCGCCATAGCCGCGCCCGGCTAGGAGACGCGCGCCTCCTGCCGCACGCCCAGCTCGCGGATAGCGGGGTACACCTCGCGAGCGAACAGCTCCATGCTGCGGCGCACCTTCTCGGTGGGCATGGGCCCGGCCTGCATCATCATCAGCAGGTGGCCGATGTGGCAGCGCTCGTGCAGGTAGCGCACCCGCTCGATCACGGTGTCGGGATTGCCGGCGATCACGATGCCCTTCGCCTGCAGGCCCTCCCAGCTCTCGGCATACGGCTTGCCGCCCACCCCGCGGTACGCCTTGGCCATCTGGTCGGGCGGCACGTAGCCCGGCGGCAGGTTCAGCCACTTGTGGCGCCGCCGCTGCAGGTACCACAGCAGTCCCTTGCCGTCCTCCTGCGCCTGCGCGTCGGTCTCGCCCACGTACACCAGCGCCAGGTAGGCGAACTTGTCGGGGGGCGGTTCCGGGTACCCGTGCTCCTGGCAGACACGCCGGTAGGCGTTGACCAGCGACTCGGTCCACTCGTACGGCGTCAGGAAGCAGGCGTAGGTGTACTGGTGCTGGGCCACCCAGGTGACACTCTCCAGGCTGGAGCCGGTGATCCAAATCGGCGGGTGCGGCTGCTGGTAGGGCCGCGGCCAGACGTTCACGTAGCGCAGGTGCCAGAAGCGGCCCTCCCAGTTGAACGGCTCCGGGGTGGTCCAGGCCTTCACGATCAGGTCGTGGGCCTCCTCGAACCGCTCGCGCGTGAACACCGGGTGGGCGTTGGACGGCTGCACCTCGGTGGGCACGCCGCGCACGAAGCCCGAGATGATGCGGCCCCGCGAGATGCAGTCGAGCATGGCGATCTCTTCCGCCACGCGCACCGGGTTGTCGCGGTGCGGCAGCGGGCTGCCCAAGATGGCGATGCGCGCGCGGCGGGTGCGCCGCACCAACGCCGCGGCCGAGATCGGCACCACCGCATCGAGGCAGGTCAGCGTCTGGTGGTGCTCGTTGAGCATCAGGTCGAGGCCCAGCTCGTCGGCGTACTCGTACTCATCGAGGTAGCGGTTGTACAGGTCCGCTACCAGGCGGGGGTCGCAGTAGCGGTTGGGCAGCAGCACGCGCGAGGTGCCGTAAGCGTCCTCGACCGCCTCGGGCACGTAGGGGTAGGGCATCTCGGTGAAGTAGTACGCGTCCATGGCACCTCCTAGTGCGCCGCCGACGGCGCCGTGGGCGCGCCCGCGGCGAGGAACGCGGCCACCGCCGCAACGAACGCTTCCGGCTGCTCGAGATACGGATAATGCCCCGCCGCGGGCAGCGTGACAAACCGCGCCCCTGGGATCGCGTCGGCCCACACTCGACCGTAGGCGGGGGTGACGATGCGGTCGGACTCGCCCCACAGCACCAGCGTGGGTACATCGATGCGCCGCAACCACGACCGCAGCTTGGGGTTGTGCAGGAACGGCTTCCAGCCGTACAGCGCCGTGGACTGCCGGTTGCGCAGCAGCGTCACGAGCTCCTCGTCGGTCAGCTCCCCCAGCCCCGCCAGCTTGTGCCGTGCGGTGCCCAGCGCCGGGTCGTGCCAGCTCAGCCGCAGGTACTCCTCCGGCCCGATCACGAAGTGGTCCACGATGTCGCGCGTCGTGGGATCGGACACCTTGATCCCCACGGCATCGACCAGCACCAGGCGCGCGATGTGGTGCGTGCAGCGAGTCGCCATCTCGGCCGCGATCCACCCCCCGAAGCCCAGGCCCAGCACCCGCACCGGCGGGTCGGCCTGCGCCCGCAGCAGATCGAGGTAGAAGTAGGCGAGGTCGTCGATGGCATCGAAGGTCGGGGGCAGCGACGAGCGGCCGAAGCCCGGATGGGAGGGAACCAGCACACGGTAGTCAGCCGCGAGCGCCGCGAGGAACGGCTGCCAGGCGTTGAGGTACTCGTAATCGTGGAGAACGAGCAGCGGCGGGCCGCTGCCCCCCGTGAACAGCTCCAGCGAGACGCCGTCTAGCTCGACGGTCGTCGCCGCGCCCGTGGCCGCCGCCATCCCACACCCCCCGCGCGGTATTCCCCTGTACCACCTAGCGAAACGCGCGCCCGGCCAAGCGCCCACGCGTTTCGCCCAGACGATAGCCCCTCGGGCGGCAGCTGTCAAGGCGCGGCGGCCACCCAGGTGGTGCGAGACAGCCCACGTCCATAGTATGATAAGGCAACCAAGCGCACGGCGAGGAGGGCGCCAATGGTGGCCGGGCACGGCGAGGGATCCGCCGGGGTGCGCGCCGTCGAGCGGGCGGTCGCGCTATTGTTCCGTGTAGCGGAACGCCCCGAGGGCGCCAGCCTGCGGCAGCTGGCCGACGAGGTCGGGTGCAGCAAGAGCACGGTCCATCGGCTGCTGGCCACCCTGGAGCGGCTGGAGGTGGTCGAGCGCGACCCGGCCCTGCGCCAGTACCGCCTGGGCCGCCGGCTGCGCGCGCTGCGTCAGGAGGCCCCAGCCGTCGATCTGCGCGCGCTAGCGGAGCCACACTTGGTGGCGCTGCGCGACGCGGTGGGCGAGACGGCATCGCTGCACGTGTTGGATGGTGCGGCACACGTGGTGGTAGCGCAGGCCGAGTGCCGGCACGCCATGCGGCTGATCCTGCCGCTCGGCCAGCGCATTCCCCTGCAGAAGGGGGCCACCGCCAAGGCCATCCTCGCGTTCTTGCCGGCGGCCCAGCAGGCGGTGCTCGGAATCCCCCCGCTACCCCACGCGGTGCTCAGTGCCGAGGAGCGCGAGGACATCCGCGGGTTGGGCTACGCTTACAGCTACGCCGAGCGCGTGCCGGGCAGCTCGGCCATCGCCGTGCCCCTGCGCGACGCGCGCGGCTGGGTGGTGGGCGCGCTGGCGCTGAGCGGGCCCAGCGTGCGCTTCACCCCGGCGCGGGCGGTGCGCAGCGCCCCGGCGCTGTTAGAGGCCGCGCGCCAGATCGAGACCGCCCTGCGCCACGGCGTCGCGCCCCAGGCGAGCTAGTCTCTCCCTCTGCCGCACGCTAGCCGACGCGCCGCAGGAAGTCCAGCGCGAGCTCGTTGAACGTCTCCGCGTGCTCGATGTGGCTGCAGTGGCGCGCGCGGTCGAACACGTACGCCTCGGCGCGCGGGATGCGATCGCGCAGCTCGCGCCAGTAGCCGGGCTCGCGCAGCAGGTCCTGCGCGCCGGCGACCACCAGCACCGGCACACGGATGCGCGCGGGATCGGTGCGCTCGGAACGGAAGCCGCGGGTCTGGCCGGCGGGGGCGAAGCGCGGGGCGGCCACCGCCTCCCAAGCCCCCGGCTCGATGCTGGCGCGCCAGCGCTCCTCGACGATCTCCTCGGCCCACCAGCGCTCGTCGTAGAACAGCACCTGCAGGATGGCGCGCATCCCCTCGCGCGTGCCGTCGTAGTGCGTGAGCACCTTGCGCGCGTCGTTGTCCGGCGCGTGGCCGCCACCGCTGACAGCGATGATCGAGCGGATTGGCCAGGGCATGGGGTCCATGCCGGCCACCGTCAGCGCCAGCGAGCCGCCGTACGAGTTGCCGATGAAGTGGGCCGGGCCGATGCACAGGGTCTCGATGAAGCGCTGGATCTGCCGCACGCGGAAGCCCAGGGGATCGGACCAGTCGTACAGCTTGGTGGAGCGCCCGAAGCCCACGAAATCCGGGGCGTAGACATGGTAGCGCTCGGCCAGCGCGGCGATGTTGTACCGCCAGCTGAACTCGGCGCGCCCGCCGAACTCCCCGCTGTGCAGCAAGATCAGCGGCTCGCCCTCGCCCGCCTCGAGGTAGTGGGTGCGCACGTCGCCCAACTGCACGTAGCGGCTGCGCACCCCGGGCGGCACCTGGGGCGGGCCGGACGGCTCCACGGCAGCCATGGTCCTCCTCCCAAGGCGGTAGTGCGAACGCCGCGCTTCAGTAGCCCGGAATCGTCCAGGTGTCGTACAGCAGCTCCAGCCGGCGCAGCCCCACCTCGCGCGTCTCGGCCTGCAGCGCGGGCGACTGGAGGTAGCGCTCGGCGATCTCCTCGGCCAACGAGCCGTGGTCTTCGTCGGCGTCCACGTGCACGGTGAAGAACGCCACATCATCGGGCGACAGGCCGTAGTGCTTGACGAACCCCTCGGCCAGCGCCGCCATCGCCGCGGGTGCCGTCCCCTCGGCGGCCATCTGCGCGGCCATGACCACGAACCAGGGCCGCGTGTGGATGATCAGCTCGGCGTAGTACAGGTGCGCCGCGGTCGCCGGGAGCAGCGGTGCGGCGTCCAGCTCCTCGCGGCTAAGCCCCAGCGCGGCCGCGAAGCGCACGAACAGGTCGATATGGCCGGCGCTGCCGGTCGCCAGTCCGGCGGTCTCCTCCTCGACGACCTCGTATAGCCGGCGGGCGATCTCGGGATCGGTGCACGCCAGGTAGCGGAGCATGGCCAGTCGCGGCACGGCGTTGCGGAACTTGTAGTCCTGCCGGACCCACTCCAGCAGGTGCTCGCGCGAGATCGTGCCCGCCTGGATGCCGCGCACGAAGGGATGGTTCACCCGCAGCTTGGGATGGGCGGCGATCTCCGCTTTGAACCGCTCGACGAACTCGCGCGGTGCTAGCGCCGTCTGCACAGCCATGTCGCTCCCTCCTCACTCCGGTTTCGCGGCCGAAGGGCTCGCTAGGGTATAGCGCAAGCGTGGCCGCGACGCCCGCCCGGACTGCCCGGCCGCGCTAGCCGGTGCTGCCGGGGGGCGCGGGGGCAGGCGCCTCGGGCTCGGCCGCCGCGCTCCACACGTACACCTGGTCGGCCTCCACGCGCAGCTGGAGCCGCGGCAGCGGCGGCTGATAGGTGCCCGGCCGGCGCGGCTGGAACTCGCCCCGCGCATCGAAGATCGCGCCGTGGCACGGGCACAGGAACTGGCGCTCGGCCGCCTGCCAGCGCAGCAGGCAGCCCATGTGGGTACACACCCCCGACAGCGCGAGCAGCTCACCGTCGAGGTTGATCAGGTGGCCCACGACGGCGCCGGCGATGAAGGGAACAGCCGCCCCTGGCGGCACCTCGCCCACGCGCGCTACCGCGAACCAGCGCCCGGCGTTGACCTGGAGCTCGCGGGCCGGCGCTGGCGACTGGGTGGGAGGCTGCGGCTGGGCCAGCCGGCCCAGGGCGACGCCCGCCGCACTAGCAGCCATGGCGGCCCCGCCCGCCAGGGCCGCGCGGCGGGACAGCCGCGGCCGCGCCGGCCGCTGGGCGCGCTGCAAGCGCTGGTCTAGCGCGGCCAGAAACGCCGGCCGCGGCTCGGCACACCCGGGCCGCGCGCTTTTCAGCAGGGCAGCCACGCGCAGCAACGCGGCCTCCTCCGGGGTGACCGGGGGGGCGGGCCGCTGCTCGGCGAGCAAGCGGTCGATGGCGGCGTTGAGCCGCTCGGCCTCGGCCGAGGGCCGGTCATTCGGTTCGGTCACGGTAGCGCTGCCCTAGCGCCATAGCGCGCTGCAGCGCACGGTGCTGCAGCACCTTGGCGTGATTGACGGTGATCCCGAGCGCGGCGGCGGCCTCCTTGATCGAATAACCGTGCAGGAACCGCAAAGTGAGTATCTCCCGATCGCGCGGCGGCAACTGATCGAGCAGCCAGCGTGCCAGCCGTGCCGCGGCGCCATCGCCCGCGGGCGTCTCTGGCGGACCGGGAGGTATGTCCTCGCCCCCGAGCGGGTCGGTAGGCAGCCGGCTACGCTGGCGCCAGTAGTCCGCCAGCGTGGTGCGTGCCACCTGGAACAGCCACGCCTGCACGCTAGCGGGGTCGCGCTCGGGTTCCAGCTGCCGCACGGCTTTCAAGAACACCTCGGAGGTGAGGTCCTCGGCCTCCTCCTGGTTGCCCAGCCGACTATACAAGAACCGGTATATCGGGAGTACATAACGTTGGTACGCGTGCTCGACCGCGTGGCTCGCCTGCTCGCCGGGTGCCGCGTCGGGGCTGTACTCCCACGCGGCCGCGGAGGCGCTCGCCTGGGGGGGTGACCACTCCGGGCGCAGCATGCTCGTTGGCCCTTCGCTCACCTGGTGCCGCGTGCCAGCGCACTAGCTCCGGTAATGATAGCCGCCTGGCCCCGCGGCGGCGCCCCATTTCCAGCACAGCGAGCGAAGAGGCCTCCCCAGGGGGAGACCTCCTCGCGCCCTCGAACTTCGGCTGCTAGCGGCTAGGGCAGCTCGCCGCTCTGGCGTGCCGCGCGCAGCGCATTGTAGGCGGGCCGCGGCGAGCCGTCGGGGTTGGTGATCGACCACCAGTACTCCTCATCCTGGCGCGTCCACCCCGGCGCCGCCATGTTCCACAGCGTCATCACGCCGATCCACGGCGCCCAGTGCTGCGCCGCCCACTGGTACGCCCGCACGATGTACTCCGCCTTCTGCTCCTCGCTCACCCGATGCCAGGCATACGCCGGGTGCACCTCATCCGACGTCCACCCGAACTCCAGCAGCCAGATCTGCTTGCCCCCGTCGCCGTTGCGCTCCATCACCTGGCGCAGCTGCTCCACGCGGCGGAACGAGAAGCTGGGGTGCCCGCCGTAGCTGGGGTCGGCGGC
>DATGKN010000100.1:0-41813 GCA_035294645.1 Chloroflexota bacterium | reverse complement strand
TATCCTGCTCAGGCGCAGCCGGGGATCGTGGCCCATCGCGGCCCGACAGCGCGCTTCGAGTTCCGCGAACTTAGCGTTGATCCGGGCCACATCGAGATGCTCAGAGGCCCGCCGCGCGTGAGGCGGCGTGCGCTGCGGGTCACTGAGCTGGAACGCCCGGTACTGGTCAGATGACACGGCCCCGTAGGCCGAGTGCGCAGTGGCCGTGGCGGGGACCACGATCGTACTGATGCCCGCCTCGCGGGCGAACGCGTAAGCGTGGGTCGGGCCTGCGCCGCCATAGGCGAACAGCACGAAGTCGCGTGGGTCGTACCCTTGCTCGACCGTCACCTTGCGCAGCAAGTCGGCCATCTGGTTGTCGGCGACGCTGCGGATCCCCGCCGCCGCCTGGGCGACCGTCATGCCCAGTGGCTCGACGATCGCGCGGCGGATGGCCTCCTCGGCCAGCTCGCGCCGCAGGGGAATACGCCCGCCCAGGAAGTAGTCCGGATCGATGATTCCCAGCACGACATCGGCATCGGTCACCGTGGGCAGAGTGCCGCCGCGCCCGTAACAGGCCGGGCCGGGCTCTGCCCCCGCGCTCTCGGGGCCCACCCGCAGGCTGCCGTCCTCCACGCGCGCGATGCTACCGCCGCCCGAGCCGATCGCCGTGACGCGGATGCGCGGGCAGGCCAGGTGGTAGTGGCCGGCTTGGCTGAACGTCTCGACCAGCGGCGCGCCCTCCACGATGAGGCCCACGTCGAAGCTGGTCCCGCCCATATCGCTGGTCAGCACGTTCCGATAGCCGAGCCGGCGGGCCAGCGCCACCGAGGCGAGCACCCCACCGGCGGGCCCCGAGGTCAGCATGTTGACCGCGCGCTGGGCGGCCTCGTGCGCCTGCATCACGCCCCCGCCGGAGTCCATCACGGCGAAGTCACCGGCGAAGCCCGCCTCACGCAGGCGATCGGCCAGCAGCTGCACGTAGCGGTGGATCACCGGCCCGAGGTACGCGTTGATCACGGCGGTCGCCGTGCGCTCGTATTCCCCGATCACTGGGGCGATCTCGCTGGACAGCGTCAGAAAGACCTCGGGCCACTCGTCGCGAACGATCGCGGCCGCTTGCTGCTCGTGGTCGGGGCGGACAAAGGACCACAGGAAACAGATAGCGATCGCCTCGCAGCCGCGCGCCCGCAGCAGCCGCACCGCCTCCCGCACCTGCTCGCCGTTGAGCGGCACGATCTCGTCGCCGGCGAAATCGATGCGCTCGTCGATCTCGATAATGTTACGCTTCTCGACGATCGGCACCGGGTTTCGGCGCTGGCTGTAATGTCCCGAGGCATCGCCGATCCCCGTCCACGACCCCATGGCGCGCTGGATGAGCAGCGTGTCGCCGAACCCGCGGGTGGTCAACAGGCCGGTACGCACGCCCTTGCGCTCGATAAGAGCGTTGGTCGCAGCGGTGGTACCGTGCGCGAAGTAGACCACGCGGCGGCAGAACTCCTCCAGCGAGAGCCCATACTCGGCCGCGGCCAGCTGGAAGCCGTCGAGTACCCCGCGGCTGCGATCCTGCGGCGTGGTGGGGGTCTTGAACACGCGCACGTCGCCGGCCTGATCGACGACTACCATATCGGTGAACGTGCCGCCGATATCGGTGCCTACCGCGAACTGCCCACCTATCATGGCGCTCTCCTTTGTCGACCGCGTCACGCGCGCGCCGGCTGGTGCTCGTCTTCCAACACCAGCCGGATATCGTGGAGATCGGGCATCCCCTTTCGACGCACATCCACCGTGTGCTGGCGCCCACAGCCGGGGCAGGCGTACATCCGCACCTCGATCTCCTTGCTCAACCGCGGGCACAGCCCGAGCTCGGCCGGCGTTGCGAGCTTGCAGCCGGCGTACTCGCGCCAGTTCTCCTGTGCGGGCGCCAGCACATGGCCGCAGGCACAGCGCGTCCAGTAGGCGCCCGCACGGTCGCGAACGATCGTGAGCTGATCCCCCATGGGCAGCACCCGCTCCAGGGCGCCGCTTGCGGGCGCGGCCGTCAGCTTGCGGCGGGTGGGCCAGCGGCGGCGGGCCGCCCGCCGCTCGGCGCGGTGCGCCGCGGTAGCGACGGGATCCACGCGTCCCGCCGCATCGAGCACCACGCCGTAGAGCGCCTGAGCCATCTCGGGGGAGACGGCGCCAAACTCGAGATCGGCCTGCACGTCCTCGGGCCGCCGGTCGAGCGGGTCGCCCCAGCCGCCGCCGGCCTGGTGGGTCTTGTAGATGACGTCGCGAGGGCCGAGGTGGATGAGCCCCTGGCGACCGCGGGTGGGGACGACCTCCCCGGTCAGCTCGGCGAGGGTCGGGATGCGGCCGGCGGCCAGCAGCTCGCGTACGTTCGACTCGCGGAGCCAGAGCCGGTCGTTCTCGGCCCCTGGTAGCCCCCCGAAGATGCCCAGGGCGTTCGGGACCTCCCACCCATGGCAGCTACAGCGTGCATCCAATCCCTCGGTCTTGTGCAGGGCGTACAGGCAGCCGAGGCTGAGCCCGCCGCGATGGCGTCCGGCGCCGCCGCCATCGCGCGCGAGCCCGCGCCAGAGGTACAGGATCGGCAGGTCGAACTCCAAGGCCTCGGCGTTGGAGATATTCAGCCGCTCGATGTTGCGATGGCCCTGTGTCCACACGCCGTCCCGGTGGCAATAGGCCCCGCCACCCGACGCGAGGACGTCGAGCGTGCCCTGCGTGAAGCGCTCGCCGTGGTTGTTGATGCCGGAGAACGTGAGCCCGTCGGGCCCGCCGTGTGGGGATGCCTGCGCCTCGCACAGATACTGGTCCGAGCACGCGACCAGCTTCGACAGCGCCTGAGTAGCCGTCATCTCGACCTCCCAGGCAGCTTCGAGCGTACCGCCGCTGGCGGGCGCCGGCTTCTGCGCGGTGCAGATCCGCCCCTCGGGGCACACGACCTCGATCGGCTGGAAGATGCCTTCGTTCCAGGGGATGTCGTACGCCAGCGTTGGCATGAGGGCCGCGGCGATCGCCGCCATCAGCCCCGCGCGCGTACAGTTGATCGCGATCGGGGCCTGCGGCGCTGAGCGCGAGTAGTCGAAAATCAGCCGGTCGCCCCGCTTGGTCAGTTCCAGTACCACCTCGTAGAGCTGATCGAGCGTGCCATCGGTATCGATGTACCCCACGGCCTCGATGGTGGCGTCGGGCAGCTCGCGGATGCGACGCCGCAGCCGCTCGTCCGATAGCTGGATCAGCCGGGCCATAACCGCGAGCACGGTCTGCACGCCATAGCGGTCGGCCAGGGCGCGGAAGCCCCGTGCCGCCGCGTAGTTGGACGCGATCAGCCCCTTCAGGTCCAGATTCACGGTCGGCGCCATACGGCTATGGGACAAGATGATGTTCAAGATGTCCTGACGCAGCTTGCCGCCCTCGACGAGTTTCACCGGAGGGAGGTTGAGCCCCTCCTGGTAACATTCCGTGGCGTCGTAGCAGAAGCTGCCCGGCCGCAGGCCGCCGATGTCCAGCATGTGCATCATGGCGCCGGACCACGCCAGCAGCTGGCCCTCGTGGAAGATCGGTGCCACGATCGCCATATCCTGCGCGTGCACCGCGCCCTTCCACGGGTTGTTCACCACGAACATGTCGTCCGGCCCGATACCAGGGTTCTCGGCGCAGTCGGCGATCACATGGCGCACGATCGCCGCCATGGCGGAGGCATGGTACAGGATCGTACGTCCCATCGTGGCGACTGCCCCATCAGCTAGGTACAGCCCCACGTTGTAGTCCGAGATCTCGGTAACGTGTTTGGACCCGGAGATCGCGGCCAGGGTGGCCGCCTGCTCGGCGGTGATGGCGAGCAGGCGATGGCGGATCACCTCGAAACTGACCGGATCGACCGTCAGCGCAGCGGGCTCGACGAATGACGCCATGCTATCCTCCTGCTGGCGGCACCACCCCATGGGCGTGCTAGGCGGCCCGCCCGGCGTGGAGCATCTGCCCCACAGCGCGCGCTGGCCGCCGCCCCCGACTGGCTTGGCAAGCGAGGACAGTCTAGCATATACTTACAACATGGTAAAGTCACCAAGCGATAATATCACCACCTTCGTGCCCCGGCCGCCGCGCCCGCGACGGCGGGTGGACCGGCGAGTCCCGCCGATCGCTGAGGTGGCGGGGCGCCTGCGCGACCGTGGGCTCATGGCCCAGGCGGCGGGCGAGGCGCGCTACTACGAGCGGTTCGACGCGCTGGCCAGCGAGCTGCGCTTGACGTTCTTCGCCGCCTACGAGAGCCTTGTGGCTCGCGTGGAGGACTGCCTGGCGCGCTTCCACCTAGTCCCGGCCAAGTTCAATATCCTGATGATCCTGCGGGACAGCCCAACCGGCCGGCTGAGCATGGGCGAGATCGCGGAGCTGCTGCTCACCTCGCCCCGCAACATGACCGCGCTGATCGACAGTCTGGAGGCGGCTGGTCTGGTGCGTCGCTACCCGAGCGAGACCGACCGCCGGGTGACGCTGGTCGGCCTGACCCCCGAGGGCGAGGCGCGGCTCGCGGCCGTGCTGCCGGTGTTCTACGGCCTAGTCGACCGCTACTTCGCGGGCTTCAGCGAGGACGAGAAGCTCTGTGTCATCCATGGCCTCAACAAGCTGCGGCTGGCGATGGCTCAGACCACCGCCGAGCCGGCGCCGCCGGCCGAGCGGTCCGGGCCCTCCCGGCGGGGCGGGCGCCGCCGGGCCCCTCCCCAGTGATCGCGTGTCGAGAGGAGCGCCTCGATGAGACCGGTGGACGTGCTCATTCCTACGACGATGGTGGGTAGCTATCCGCGCCCGCGTTGGTACACGCGGCGGGCGGGCGGCCAGGACTTCCGCGAAGCACTGATGGAGCAGACCTGGCGGGAAGAGTACCTGGATGCTGTCCACGCGATCATCGGCGACCAGGAGCGCGCCGGGCTGGACATCGTGACCGACGGCGAGCTGTTCGAGGACGATCTGGGCGGCGGCGCCGGCTGGCCCGAGTACGTCATCCAGCGCCTGACCGGGCTCGGCCCGCGGCTGCCGGGGCGCTTGCCGGGCACTCGGGACCCCTCCCCGATCGTGAACCACTTCTTCCTGGATATCTGGGCCAGCCCCACGGTCGTCGACCGAGTTGGCCGCGGGCCGCTGCGCTTCGCTTACCTGTACGAGCTCGCCAGCCGGCTGACGACCCGGCCGGTGAAGGCCTCGTTCGTGGACCCCGGCTACGTTGCCAATCGCCTGCACGACCGGCACTACGGCGGCGCGTTCGCGGCCCCGCATCCGGACCTGCTGTACGACCTGGCAGCGGTGTACAACGCCGAGCTGCGCGAGCTGGCCGACGCCGGCTGCCGCATCTACCAGACCGACCTGCCCCTGTACTCGCAGATCGCGATGACCGGCGGGCCGGTCTCCTGGGAGGTCGCCACCCGTGCGTTCAACCAGATGGTGGCCGGGGTCACCGATCGTCTGCAGATCTGGATGCACTTCTGCCGCGGCCGCGCCTTCGGGCAGTGCAGTTGGGGCGATATCGACTTCCGGGCCATGGCCCCGCGCGTGTTCGACGCCGACTTCCATGTCCTGAACATCGAGTGCGGCGACTGCCAAGGGCCAGAGATGGAGCTGCTGGCGCAAGTCCCGAGCGATCGCGCCGTGGCTATTGGGATCATCAACCACCGCGTGCTGCAGGTCGAGACGCCGCAGGAGGTAGCCGAGCGCATCCGGCAAGCCCTGAAGTATATCTCGCCCGAGCGGCTGTACGTGACGACCTTCTGCGGCCTGGGCACTACCTTGCCGCGCACCAACGCCTATTACAAACTGAAGGCACTCGTCGACGGTACCAACCTCGTGCGCGCCGAACTGACGGGCCAGCGCGAGCTGGCCGCGAGCGAGCGATGAGGCTTTATGCAACCCGCCACGAACCAAGCGCCCGCTGACGCGCCCCCCACCGCCGAGCCGCTGCGCGGCCCCTACGGCTTGACCGAGCAGCAGGAGCTACTCCAGCGCTCGGTCCGCGAGTTCGCCGCCCGCGAGATTCTGCCCACCGTCCACGACTACGACGAACGCGAGGAGTTTCCTCGCGCCAACGTGGCCAAGATGGCGGCGCTCGACCTGATGGGCATGCTGGTTCCCGAGGCGTACGGCGGGGCCGGCGCCGGCACGCTCGACTACGTGTTGGCGCTCGAAGCGATCGCCTGGGCCTGCGCCGCGCACGCCGTGATCATGTCGGTGAACAACTCGCTCGTCTGCGAGCCGATCCTGCGGTTCGGGACCGAAGCGCAGCGGCAGCGCTACCTGCCCGCGCTGGCCCGTGGCGAGGCGCTGGGCGCCTACTGCCTGAGCGAGCCCGACGCCGGGTCCGATGCGGCGAACCTAAGCACCATGGCGCGGCGCACGGCCGATGGCTGGGTGCTCACCGGTACCAAGAGCTGGGTCACCAACGGCGGCGAGGCCACGCTCTATCTGGTGTACGCGGTGAGCGACCCGACCGTCCCCCGCGCCAAGGGCATCACGGCTTTCCTGATCCCCGCCGACACGCCTGGGTTGCGGCCGGGCAAGAAAGAAAAGAAGCTGGGGATCCGCGCCTCGGCCACCACGCAGGTGTTCCTGGAGGAGTGCCACGTGCCCGCCGACGCGGTGCTCGGCGCGGTGAACGAGGGGTTCAAGGTCGCCATGGCCACCCTCGACGGCGGCCGCATCGGCATCGCCGCGCAAGCGCTGGGCATCGCGCAGCGGGCGCTCGACGAGGCGCTCGCCTACGCCAAACAGCGCCACGCCTTCGGGCGCCCGCTCGCCGACTTCCAGGGCTTGCAGTGGCGCTTGGCCGACATGGCCACGCGCCTGGAGGCCGCCCGTCTGCTGACCTACCGCGCCGCGCGGTTGAAGGATGCTGGCCAACCGTTCAGCAAAGAGGCGAGCATGGCCAAGCTGTACGCCTCGGAGACGGCCAACTTCGCCGCCTGGGCGGCCGTGCAGATGTTTGGCGGGTACGGCTACGTGCGGGAATACCCGGTGGAGAAGCTGTTCCGCGATGCCAAGATCACCGAGATCTACGAGGGCACTAGCGAGATCCAGCGCCTGATCATCGCGCGACACCTCCTGCGGTAGCGCGGGCGCTCAGCGCCACAGTCGCGCGGGGCTGCACGCGCTGCCAGTAGGGGAGATCCCACCGCTGAGGCGAGCAAATGATGGCGAGCGAGGAGCAGAGCCGAGCGAGTAGCCCCACGACGGAGCTCGTGGTCGAGAGCGCTAGCGAGGCCACGCCGCTGGACGAAGGCGCCTTGCTGCTGCGTATCTACCGGCTCGCCGTGTTGACCCGCGCGGTCGACGAGCGGCTGTGGATCTTCTCGCGGCAAGGGCTTGCCGGCTTCGTGCTCACCCCCCGCGGCCACGAGGTCGCCCAAATCGCTAGCGCGCTGACCTTGCGGGTCGGCCACGATTCGGCCTGGCCCTACTACCGCGATATGGCCGTCGGGCTGACGCTGGGCGTGACGCCCTACGAGCTGTTCCTGGGCGCGCTCGGCCGCGCCGACGACCCCCACTCCGGCGGGCGGCAGCTCAGCATGCACCTGTCCAGCCCGCGCCTACGCATCGCCACTGTGTCCAGCGAGATCGCCGCCCACCTGCCGCAGGCCGTGGGGGCGGCCTACGCCGCGCGGGTGCTTGGCCAGGACAGCGTGGCGGTGTGTTGGTTCGGCGACGGCGCCACGTCCGAAGGGGTCACCCATGAGGCCATGAACCTGGCCGGCATCCATCGCCTGCCCGTCGTGTTCATCTGCGAGAACAATGGGTTGGCGATCAGCGTGCCGCTGGCGCTCCAGATGCCGATCGCCTCCGTAGCCGCGCGCGCCGCTGCCTACGGTATGCCGGGCACCTCGGTGGACGGTACGGACGCGCTGGCCGTGTACCGCGCTTGCCAAGCGGCGATGGCCCGCGCGCGGCGCGGCGAGGGGCCCTCGCTCGTCGAGCTGCGGGTGCCGCGCATCACGCCCCACTCCTCGCAGGATGACGATAGCTACCGCAGCGAGGCCGAGCGTGCCGCCGCCGCCGCGGCCGATCCGCTGCCCCGGCTGCGGCGCGAGCTGCTGGCGCGGGGGGGATGGAGCGAGGAGGCCGACGAGCGGCTGGTAGCCGAGACGCGCGCGGCGGTCGCGGCGGCAGCCGACCGGGCGCTCGCCCAGCCGCCGCCTCCCCCCGAGCGCGCGCGGCGCTGGCTATTCGCGGGCGACCCTCCGCATCCCTACCTCGCCCAGCTCGAACGCGCGGGCCGCGCGGAGGGCGACCGCCATGGTTGAGCACATCGCCCAGCCGCCCGCCGCGCCGGCCGAGGCGGGCGCGGTGCTGACGCTGGTCGAGGCGGTGCGCGCGGCGCTGTGGGAGGAGATGGCGCGCGACCCGCGGGTCATCGTGCTCGGCCAGGATGTCGGCCGTAAGGGTGGGGTGTTCAAGGCGACCCAGGGCCTGCTGGCCGAGTACGGCCCCTGGCGCGTACTGGACACCCCGATCTCCGAGGCGGCGATCGCGGGGGCGGCCATCGGGGCGGCGATGATGGGCCTGCGGCCGGTGGCCGAGTTCCAGTTCGCCGACTATATCCATCCCGCCTACGACCAGATCGTCAACCACGCCGCCACCATCCGCTGGCGCAGCGTGGGCGGCTGGGGCGTGCCTGTGGTGTTCCGCGCCCCGTTCGGCGCCGGGGTACGCGGCGGTGTGTACCACTCGCAGAGCGTCGAGGCGCTGTACTGCCACATCCCCGGCCTGAAGGTGGTCGTGCCCGCCACCCCGCGCGATGCGAAGGGGCTGCTGAAGAGCGCCATCCGCGACGACGACCCGGTGCTGTTCTTCGAGCACAAGTGGAGCTACCGCCGCTATCGGGAGCCGGTCGGCGGCCCCGACGAACTGATCCCGATCGGCCAGGCGCGGCTCGACCGCCCGGGCCGCGATCTGTCGATCATCACCTACGGGGTTGGCGTCCACCACGCGCGCCAGGCGGCCGACGCGCTGGCCGCCGAAGGCCTCTTGGTGGAGATCCTCGACCTGCGCACGCTAGCGCCGCTCGACCACGAGGCGATCGCCCGTACCGTGCGCAAGACGAGCAAGGTGCTCATCCTGCACGAGGCGAACAAAACGATGGGCATCGGCGCCGAGATCGCGGCCTTCATCGCCGAGGAGCTGTTCCTCGATCTCGACGGCCCGATCGTCCGCGTGGCCGCAGCGGACTGCCACCTGCCGTACAACGCCGCCGAGGAGGACGCTATCATCCCCAACCCCGATCGGGTCTATCAGGCCGCGCTGCGCCTCGCGCGCTTCTGAGCCGGGCGTGGCCGTGGGGGGCGAGCGGCCTCCGCGCGTTCGCCGAGCGGATTGCGCGACAGCCGGGGGCTGCGCGAGTGCAATCGCCGGGGCAGACTGCGGCCGGGGAGGCGCTTGGGCGCATCGCTCGCTCGTCCGAGCCTACGCGCGGCGCGCCACCGGCGTCGCGGCGCTTGGGAAGGGAATGGCGATCGGGCGAGAGGGGGCCGGGCAGGCACCCGGCCCCACGGGGCCGGGTGGCTCGCCGGGGGGCGGCTAGCTGGCGAGCTTGCTGAGCGCTTTCGGCGGTCGGCCCCGGCGCGGGCGCTCGATAGTGAGCTTGGGGAGCTCCACCACGGGCTCGATTTCATCCAGGAACACCGGCCCTCCACAGCGCAGGCAGCGCAGCTGGCGGAGGCTCACTGGGCCACCTGACGCGGCGGGGTCCAGTGCCCGGAACACGCCTTGCTCGGGCTTGGTCGCCGCCAGCCACTCCCAGGTGCCCGACACCTGCCCGCAGTGGTAGCAGTGGACGTCGGCGCGCAGTCGCATCTTCGTCCTCCGAAGTCTCACGGGCCCTCGTGGGGCACCGCGGCTGTCCAGGGGAGAGTATGCGCGCTGCCAGCGGCGCGCGCGCCGCGCGAGCGGCCAGTTTGCGGGGGGCCGGAACGGCCAGCCGACAGCTGTACTAGCGGGCAGGCGCGCGGCGGGGCGGCCCCGGGGAGCGAGCGGGGGTTGGCCCTAGCCCGGGCCGGGGGCGGCCAGGGCTCGGCCGGCTAGGGCACGTCCTCCGGCCCCTGGTCGACGAAGGCGCGATAGAAGGCGATGAGGCGCTCGGGGTCCACCGTCTCGTAGTATTCGATGCGGCCCCAGGCCACGGCGGCCAGCGGGGGGGCCAGGCGGCTGTACGGGGTGGCCAGTGCTTTCACGTGGCCCCAGCGGCTGGGCGGGAGCTGCTCGTACACGGCGCGCAGGGCGGCGACGCGCGCCGCGCAGTCGTCGTCGCAGCGGTACAGGAACACGATGCCGCCATGCTCCAGGTTGTGGACCCAGTAGCCCTCGGGGACCTCGGCCTCGTAGAACGCCCAGCGCGCCGGGCGCGGGTAATGGGGGCCTGAGGTGGGCGGGTAGTGCTGGTATGCGATAGGGGTACCCTCGGGGACATGTGCCGCTCCCTCCAGCGGGACCGGCTGGCCCGGGAGGGCCTGCGCGTGGGCGACTCCCGCTGGACCGGCCAGGAGGACTGCCAGGGCCCAGCAGGCGGCCATGTGCGCGCGGCTGCCCATCGCTCCCGTTCCCCCACTGCTCGCCGCCCCGGGTGCCGGCCGCACGCTGGGCGGGAACGCGACTTTCAGGGTATTCTCAACTCGGATGGCAGGCTGCGTCAAAGCGCGCGTGGTGGACGACGGGAGGGCAAGCGGTGGGGTTCGTGGACAAACTGGCCGGCGCCACCGCGCGCAACCGCTCGTTGCTGTGCGTGGGCCTCGACCCCGACCCCGCGCGGGTGCCCGCGCCGCTGCGCACCCGCCGTGACTGGGTGACCCGCTTCCACGCGGGCATCATCGAGGCCACGGCCGACCTCGTGTGCGCCTACAAGCCGAACCTGGCGTTCTACGAGGCGCTGGGGGCCGAGGGATGGACGGCGCTGCGTGCGACGCTGGCCCTGATCCCGCCCGACATTCCCGTGCTGCTCGATGCCAAGCGCGGCGACATCGGGTCCTCGGCGGCGCGCTACGCGGCAGCGCTGTTCGACGAGCTGGGATGTGACGCGGCGACTGTCTGCCCGTACATGGGTTACGACGCGGTCGAGCCGTTTCTGGCGTATCGCGACCGCGGCGTGTTTGTCCTAGTGAAGACGTCCAATCCCGGCGCCGCGGACTTCCAGGACCTGCCGGTAGCCTGGGGCGAGACCACGCGCCCGCTCTTCGCGCACGTGGCCGAGACGGCGCTGGGGTGGAACCGCCACGGCAACCTGGGCCTGGTCGTGGGCGCCACCCAGCCAGCGGCGTTCCGCGTGGTGCGGGCGATCGCGCCCGACGTACCGCTGCTAGTGCCCGGCGTCGGCGCGCAGCGCGGCGAGCTGGAGACCGCGGTGCGCGCGGGCCGCGATCGCCACGGTGCGGGGCTACTGGTCGCGGTCAGCCGCGCGATCCTGTACGCTTCCTCGGGAACGGACTGGCAAGAGGCGGCGCGCCTGGCGGCCCAGGCTCTGCGCGACACCATCAACACGCTGCGGGAGGCCTAAGCGATGGTGCTGCAGGTCTACCTCGACGACGTCGTGGCGCTGGACAAGCCGCACGCGTGCGGCGGGTCGGAGTGGGTAGTCGTGCGGCTCGGCGCCGACATCGGGCTGCGCTGCCTGCGCTGCCGCCACCGCGTGTTGCTCCCGCGCGGGCGGTTCGAGCAGCGCTTCGCGCGCTTTATCAAGCGCGCCGTGCCCCCGGAGCCCGAGATCGATATCGACCTCGGGCTAGAGCAGCCGCGGCCGCGGGGCAGCGCGTGAGGCGCCCGTGACGTCCGACCGTCCGGCCCCGCCGTCAGTGGCGCCGGCGCCAGCCCCGCCGGCCAACGGGGCGGTTCCCGCGGGAACGGCCGCGCTGGTGCCGGCCGCCGTGGTGGCGGTCCGCCCGGCTCCGGAACCGCCCGACGTGCCGCTCTGGCGCAACCGGCCGTTCCTCGCCCTCTGGACCGCCCAGGCGATCACCCAGACGGCCCACAACGCCTTGTGGTACGCCCTGATGGTGCTCGTGGAGCAAGTGAGCCACTCCACGACCCATCTCGGCGTGACGATCCTCACCGTGGTGCTGCCGTCCGTGCTGTTCGGCGTGGTGGCCGGCGTGTTCGTCGACCACTGGGAGAAGCGCACCGTCTTGATCGTCACCAATGTGCTGCGCGCTGCCCTGATGCTGGGATTTCTGGCCCTCACGCACGTGCCGCACGGCGACGGCAGCCGCGGCTGGCTGCTGGCGCTATTCGCCCTGAGCTTCGTGTTCTCCACGGTCACCCAGTTCTTCGCCCCGGCCGAGACCGCGCTGATCCCCGCGCTGGTCCATCCGCGCCGGCTGCTGCAAGCCAACTCGGGCTTCCACCTCACGTTCCTGGCCTCGCAGCTGGCCGGGCTGGTGCTGATCGGCCCGCTGATCCTGAAGTTGTTCGGCATGACCGTGTTCTTCTTGCTGCTGGCGATTGGCTTCGCCGTGTCCGCCGCGCTGGTGTGGCCGCTGCCGCGCACGCACCACGAGCGCTTCTCCCCGCTGGTCGAGACCCAGCGCGTCGTGCGGCGGCTGCGCGGCGACATCCACGAGCTGTGGGTCTTCCTGCGACGCGACCGTGGCTCGGCCTGGTCGATGGCGCACCTCACCCTGGGCAGCACGCTGGCGCTGCTGGTGGCCATGCTCGCCCCGGGCTACGTGACCAGCGTGCTCGATATCGCCGCCGAGGACGTGGTGTTCGTGCTGGCGCCCGCCGGGCTGGGCATGATCGTGGCTGCCCTCTCACTGCAGCGGGTCGCTCGCTGGGTCTCCAAGGAGGCGCTGATCCGCTTTGGCCTTGGCGTACTGGGGGCGACCCTCGTGCTGATCGGCACCGTGCCCGTGCTATGGCAGCTGCTGCCATTCACCCGCGCCGGCAGCGAGCCGCTGCGGGTCATCGAGCTGGCCCTGCCGCTGACCCAGGGGGCGTTGGGGATAGTGATTCGCCTGTATCCTCCCGAGCAAAGCTCGCTGCTGCTGGCGGTGGGGGCGCTCACGCTGGTGGCGGGGTTGGGCTTCGCCTGCGTGATCGTGCCCGCCCAGACGATCCTGCAGGAGCGCGCGCCGGCCGACAGCCGCGGGCGCATCTTCGCCGTGCAGCTGATGCTAGGCAGCCTCGCCTCGGTGATCCCGTTGCTGGGGGTTGGTAGCCTCGCTGACCTGGTCGGCACGCCGTGGGTGTTCGTCGGGCTCGGGCTGGGCCTGCTCGGCTTCCTCTGGTTTCTCTTGCGGCGCGCGGCCCGGGCTGGCACACTCGCCGGGCAGGTCGCGTCGAACTCGCCCGCGCCGTGAGGCGCCACGGGAGGTAGCCGCATGCGATGGGGGCGTGCGTTGGGCGTGCTGCTGAGCCTGGTGGTGGTGGGGTGCGGGGCGAGCGGCGGTGCATCGCGGCCGGCGGCCCCGGCGGGCGCCGCGGCGACCGGCGAGAGCGCCCGCCGCACTGCACCCGCACCGACCAGCGCGCCCCCTGCCCCGGTGCAGCTGGCGTTCGGGCTCCAGCGCACCATCAGCATCGCGGGTGTGTTCGTGGCGCTGGACAAGGGCTACTTCCGCGAGCAGGGCATCGAGCTGTCGCTTGAAGAGCTGACCGCCGGCTCGGATATCATGACCCAGGTCGGGGCGGGCAACCTGCACGCCGGCACGGGCTCGGGCGCCTCGCTGTTCAACGGCTTCCATCGCGGGCTGGACATCAAGATCATCGGCTCGACCCAGCAGAACGACCCCCACGGCGAGGCGGCCAACACGGTCGTGGTCCGCAGCGACCTGTTGGACAGCGGCACCATTCGCGACGTGCGCGACCTGCGGGGGCGCCAGATCGCCGTGAACGCGCGCGGCGTGGCCAGCGAGTTCATCGTCGACCGCCTCCTACGCGAGGAGGGCCTCTCCGCCGCCGACGTACAGTTTGTCGCCATCCCGTTCCCCGACATGCCGGCCGCGCTGGCCAACGGCGTGATCGAGGTGGCGTTCAGCACCGAGCCGTACATCAGCCAGGTCGAGGCGAGCGGGGTGGCCCGGCGCCTGGTGCCCACCAAGCCCGCCGGCGAGCAGATCACCGTGCTGCTGATCAACACCGGCTTCGTGCGCGCGCACCCGGAGGTGGACGTGCGGTTCATGACCGCGTACCTGCGCGCGGTGCGCGAGCTGCAGGGCGCGGGCTGGAACCGCGACGACGTGGTGCAGATCCTGGAGAAGTACACACGCCTGCCGGCCGACATCATCCGCCGCAGCGTCAAGCCGTACATCGATCCGAACGGGCGGATCAACCTCGCCAGCCTGGAGGCGCAGCAGCGCTACTTCCTCGACAACGGCTTCTTGCAGTACCAGGAGCTGATCCCGGTCGAGCGCATGGTCGACGCAGGGGTGGCGGCAGAAGCGGTGCGCCGGCTCGGCGGCGAGTTTCAGCGCTAGCGGGCGGGCCGCCAGAGCCGGAGCGCGTCGCGGTAGACGGCCACCGTGGCGGCCGCCGTGCGCTCCCAGGTGAACTGGGCTGCCCGCCGCGGGCCCCGCTGCGCCAGCGCGCGGCGCAGCGCCTCATCCGTCAGCAGGCGGTCGAGCGCGCTGGCTAGCGCCCCCACGTCGTAGGGATCCACTCGCAGCGCCGCGTCGCCCACTACCTCCGGCAGCGCGGAGCAGGCGGAGGTGACCGTCGGCGCGCCGCAGGCCAGCGCCTCCAGCGCCGGCAGGCCGAACCCCTCGTACAGCGAGGGATACACGAACGCGGTGCACGCGGAGTACAGCGCCGGGAGATGCGCGTCGGGCACGCGGCCGAGCCACCGTACATGCGGCGCGAGCCCCCACTCGCGCGCCGCGCGCAGCAGCCCGTCGACCCACCAGCCGCGGGCGCCGGCGATCGCCAGCGGGGGGCACTGCGCCGGCCCGCGCGCCTGGAGCAGCCGGCGGTAGGCGAGCAGCAGGCGGCGCAGGTTCTTGCGCGGCTCCAGGGTGCCCACGAACAGCAGGTACGGCCCCGTGAGGCCGTAGTGCTCGGCCACCAGCGCGCGGGCGGCGCGGGGCTCCTGCGGCCGGAAGTCCGGCTCGACCCCCAGGGGCACCGCGCGGACTTTCGCGGGGGGCAGCGCGTAGTAGCGTAGCAGGTCCTGGCGCGTCGCCTCCGAGTCGGCGATAACCAGCGTGGCGGCCGCGCAGAACCGCGGCAGCATGCGCGCGAGGAACGCCTGGTTGGCCCGCCGGTGCGTCTCGGGCCGCGTGAGGAACGCGAGGTCGTGGACGGTGAACACCGTCGGGGCGCGGCGCAGCGGCGGCAGCAGGTGGTCGGTGGCGTGGAACACCCCGCGCGCGCCGAGCCAGCGGTCCAGCGGCACGCCCAGCACGGTGGCCAGCGCCGCGCCCGCGCGCCACGGCTTGCTGCCCAGCGGGACGGCGCGCGCGGGCAGCGTGCGGAGCGCGGGCGGCAGGGCGATCGTGGGGCGCCCGTGGTACAGCAGCGTCAGCGCCACGTCGCCGCGCCGCGCCAGCGCCTCGGCGAGCCGCGCGCTGTAGCGGCCGATGCCGCCGCGGCCCTGCACGGCCGCCGCGACATCGAGCGTGACGGCCACACGGGCCGGATCGGAGTCGCGATGCTCGCTCGCTGGCACGCCCTTCTCGCTCATTGCTCGCGCCCGTGGCGGCCGGCGCGCGCGGCCGGCGGCCTGGTGGTGGTCCTCTGGGCGCTGGGCGCGCTGTGCGTCGTGGTGGGGGCGGTCGCCGACTATCGCACGCGGGCGAGCGGCCCCGAGGCCCCCCTGCGCACGTACTTCGCCGCGGTGACCGCCGAGGCCCTCGACGCCGCCCTGGCGGAGCTCCTGCCCGAGGCGCGCCCCGCCGCCGCCGCGTTCGTGGCCGAGCAGCTCGGCAACCAGTACCAGATCCTCGGGCTGGGCGTGCGGCGGCCGTCGCTGCTCGACCGGCTGCTCGGCCGCGCCGGCGACCGCGACCGCGCGCGCCTCACCGTCCAGCTGGCCATTACGCTGGTCACCGGCGAGACCTGGCGCACGACGACCACGCTCTGGGCCCGGCGCACGGCGGACGGTTGGTACCTCGAGCGCGCGCCGTTGCAGCCGCCGGGCTAGCGCGGGCGCCGCGGGGCGGCTGGTAGTCCCAGCGCGCGGCGGGCCTCGCGCAGACGCAGGCGGAACACGCGCAGGCGCGCCGCGCGCAGCGGGTGGCGGCGGGGCAGCGCCTCGAACACCGCCACCGCGCGCTCGAGCACGCGCACGACGTGTTCAGGCTGCCCACGCTGGCCGTACAGCACCACCAGCCGGCTGTAGGGCCAGTCGCCGGCGAAGCCCTCGGCCAGGTTCTGCTCGTACAGCGCGATGGCCGCGTCGATCTCGCCGCGCTGCTCGTGCTCCAGCCCGGCCAGATTGCGCGCCGTCTGTCGCTCGGCCAGCTCGCGATCCTCGATCACGCTCGGCTCGGCCCTCGCCGTAGGTCTCCCCCGGTATGATAGGCCAGCCGGCCGTCGCTGCACGAGCCGCGCAGTTCTGCCAGAGTGGAGCGAGCCGCATGACGTACTCCTCCGAGGTCTTGCAGGTCGAGATCGCCGACGACATCGCGCTGCTCACGCTCAACCGCCCCCAGGTGCTCAACGCCCTCGACCGCGCGCTGGCCGAGGCCCTCGCGCGCGTGTTTCCCCTGCTGGACAGCGACCCGTCCGTGCGGGTGGCGATCCTGACCGGCGCCGGGCCGCGGGCGTTCTGCGCGGGCGCCGATCTCAAAGAGCGCGCCACGCTGACGCCCGAGGAGGTGGTGGCCCAGCGCGGCCGACTCGTGGCGGCGACCAACGCCGTGCTGCGCTTCGAGAAGCCGCTGATCGCCGCGATCAACGGGGTGGCGCTGGGCGGCGGGCTGGAGCTGGCGCTAGCCTGCGACTTCGCCATCGCCGCCGAGGGGGCGCGCTTCGGGTTCCCCGAGACGACGCTGGCGATCATCCCCGGTGATGGCGGCACCCAGCTACTGCCGCGCGTGGTGGGTCAGGCCAAGGCGCGCGAGCTGATCTTCACCGGCGACACGATCGACGCGGCGGAGGCGCTGCGCCTGGGCCTCGTCACCCGCGTGGTGGCGCCGGAGGCCCTCCTGCCCACCGCCCGCGAGATCGCCGCCAAGATCGCCCGCAACGGCCCGATCGCCGTGCGGCAGGCCAAGCGCGCGCTGAACATGGCGCGGGAAGTGGGCCTGACGGCGGGCTTCCTCTACGAGCAGGAGGCGTACCAGGCGACGATCCCGACGGAGGACCGCGCCGAGGCGCTGCGCGCCTTCGCCGAGCGCCGGCCGCCGCGCTACCAGGGCCGCTGACCGCGTGGACCTACCGTCCCGTTAGCTCGCGGCACTTGCGCGTCAGCGCCGGCAGCACCTCCTTGGCGTTGCCGACCACGCCGATGTGCGCGTGCTTGAAGATGTTCGCCTCGGGGTCGCGGTTGATGGCCACCACGGTGCGCGCGCCCTGGCAGCCGGCCATGTGCTGCACCGCGCCCGAGATGCCGACGGCGATGTACAGCTGCGGCGAGATCTTGGCGCCGGTGAGCCCGATCTGGAGCGGGCCGGGCACCCAGCCGGCGTCGACCGCCGCCCGGCTGGCGCCCACCGCGGCGCCGATTGCCTCGGCCAGCTCTTCGAGCAGCCGCCAGTTCTCCGGCCCGCCGACCCCGCGGCCCCCGGCTACCACGCGCTGGGCGTTCTCCAGGTCGGGCCCGGCCAGCGCCGAGCGCACCCGCTGGCCGGCGCGGGTGCGGATCTGGCGGTCGTCGAGCCGCACGGGCGGCCGCACGACCTCGCCCTGGTGGTCCGGCACGGCCGGCGCGGGGTCGTGCAGCTTGGGCCGCAGGCTGGCGACCTGTACGCCATCGCCGGCCAGGGTGTACTCGGCTACCGCGTTGCCGCCATAGACGGGCTTGATGGCCCGCAAGCGGCCGCGCGCGTCGAGCTGGAAGTCGGCGCAGTCGGTGATGATGCCGGTGCCCAGGCGGAACGCCAGCCGCGGGCCGAACTCGCGCCCTGTCTGCGTGTGCGACAGCAACACGATCGGCGCGCCCGTGTCGCGCACCAGCTCTGCCAGCACGGGCACCCAGGCGTCGGCCTGGTAGGGCGCTAGGCGGGGATCCGCGAGCAGGTAGACGCGGTCGGCTCCCCGCGCGATCAGCTCGGCCGCCTGGCCCTCGATGTCCTGGCCCAGCACCGCGACCGCGACCGGCACCCCGAGCTGCTGGGCTAATGGGCGCGCGACGCCGAGCACCTCCAGGGTGACCGGCGCGACGGCGCCTTCTGCCGGCTCGCCGATCACCAGCACGCTTCCGCTTGCCATCCCTGCCTCCGCCTACAGCCATCTGCCCGCTGGTTCAGCCGCCGCCCGATCCGGCCCGCCGTGCACGGTGGCGAGCGGCCGAGCGGTTTCGAAAACCGCGCTAGATCAACCGCGCCTCGCGCAGGCGCAGGGCCAGCTTCTCGCCGGCCTCCGCGCCCGTCTCGGCCTCGATGAACTCGCAGCGCGACTCGCGCACCGGCACGTACAGGCGCTCCAGCACCAGCCGGCTGCCGCGCACGCCCACCTGCTCGGGCGTCAGGCCGAGGTCGGCCACGCCCCACACGGGGATCGGCACCCGGCCGGCGGCCATGATGCCCTTGAGGGTGGGGTAACGCGGCTGATTGATCTCGTTGCTGATGCCCAGCACGGCCGGCAGCGGCATCTCCAGCGGCTGGTAGCCGTCCTCGGTCACCCGCTCCACCACGAGGCCGCCGTCGCGCACCTCGATCTTCTGCACGGGCGTGGCGCCCGGCACATCCAGTAGCTCGGCCAGCGCCATCGGCACCTGGCCGCTGTCCCAATCGCTCGCCTGGCGGCCGGTGAGCACCAGGTCCCAGGCGCCCAGCTTGCGGATGGCCGCGGCTAGGGCGACGGCGGTGGCGTAGCTGTCGCCGCCCTCGAAGGCGGGGTCCTGCAGGTGCACTGCCGCGTCGCAGCCCATGGCCAGCGCGCGCTTGAGGGCGTCGCGCACGCTGTCGCCGCCGAGGCTCAAGACGGTCACCCTCCCGCCGTGCTGCTCCTTGAGCTGGAGGGCGGCCTCGACGGCGTGCAGGTCGAACGTGCTGATCACGGGCGCCACGCCCGGGGGCGGCACGACCTGCTTGGCCGCCTCGTCCACCTTGAACTCGGCCGGCGGGATGTCGGGATCGGGCACCTGCTTGATGCAGACGACGATGTTCACCGTTCGCTCTCCTGCGTCGCGGCGTCGCGTGGGGCCGCCTCGCCGCTAGCGGCCGGCTCGGCCGGCCGGGTCGCCTGCTCGAGCAGCTCCGCCACGTCGGCCACCGGCAGCGCCTCGTACACGTCCTTGGCGCGCGTGCCGTCCTCGAACATCATGAGGCAGTAGGGGCAGGCGGTGGCCACCCGCTGCGGCCGCGCGGCGAGCGCCTGCTCCACGCGCAGGTGGTTGATGCGCCGCCCAGTGCGCTCCTCGCAGAAGGCGTGGCCGCCGCCCGCGCCGCAGCAGAAGCCGCGCTCGCGGTGCCGCTCCATCTCGGTCAGCCGCACGCCCGGGATCGCCGCCAGCGCGCGCCGCGGCGGGTCGTAGATGTCGTGGTAGCGGCCCAGATAGCACGGGTCGTGGTAGGTGAGCGTGGCCTCCAGCCGCTCTTGCGGGCGCAGCCGTCCCTCGGCCACCAGCCGGTCGAGCAGCTGCGCGTGGTGGACCACCTCGAACGCGCCACCGAACGCGCGGTACTCGACGCCGAGCGTGTTGAAGCAGTGCGGGCAAGCGGTGACGATCTTCCTGGGCATGTACGGCTGGAGAGTGGCGATGTTCTGCTGGGCCTGGAGCTGGAACAGGTACTCGTTGCCCACGCGGCGCACCGGGTCGCCCGTGCAGCTCTCCTCGCGGCCCAGGATGGCGTAGGACACCCCCGCGCGGTCGAGCAGGCGGGCCAGCGCACGGCTGACCTTGATGTTGCGCTCGTCGTAGGAGCCGGCGCAGCCGACCCAGAAGATGTACTCGGCGTCGGGCCGCTCGGCCAGGGTGGGGATGCCTTGCCCCTTGGCCCAGTCGGCGCGGGCATGGCGCGGGAAGCGCCAGGGGTTGCCGCTGGCTTCCACGTTGTCGAACAGCTTCTGCCACTCGGGTGGGATGCGGCTGGCTTCCATCACCAGGTGGCGGCGCATGTCCACGATCTTCGGCACGTGCTCGATGAACACCGGGCAGGCGTCCATACAGGCGCGGCAGGTCACGCAGTCCCACAGCACCTGGTCGTGGATCACTGCGCCGACCAGCGCCCGCCGCGGCTCCCCCGGCGCGCTGTGGCCATCGGCGGACGGGCGCGTGGCGTCGGCCGCCGGGCGCCGCGCCAGCAGGCGGGCGGTCTCGTCGTGCAGCAGGTGCTCCTTGAGGTCGAGGATCAGCTGCTTGGGCGACAGCTCCTTGCCGCTGAGGCTGGCGGGGCACTCCGCCTGGCAGCGCCCGCACTCGGTGCAGCTGTACGTGTCGAGCAGGTCCTTCCAGGAGAGCTGCTCGATGCGCGAGACGCCTACCGGCTCGTCGCGCTCCAGCGCGCCCTCGATGTCGATGGGCCGCAGGTCGCCCTTGGGGCGCAGCGAGCGGAGATAGATGTTCGGCGCCGCGGTGACGATGTGCAGGTGCTTGGAGTAGGGGATGTAGACCAGGAAGCCGAGTACCAGCAGCACGTGGCCCCACCAGCCCACGCGATAGAGCGCCTCCTGCCAGGCGGGCGGCGTGCCGCGCAGCAGCCCCGCGATCGCCTGGCTCGCGGGCAGCCAGCTATCGACTGCCAGCGGGTGCAGGGCCACGCGCGCGCCGGAGGCTAGTAGGTTGGTGACCATCAGCGCGCCGATGAGGCTCAGGATCAGCAGCGCATCGGCGTTGTAGGTGAGCCGCGCGGGCCGCAGCACCAGGCGCTGGTACAGCGCCATGCCCACGCCGACCAGCACCAGCACGTTGAACAGGTCCTGCGAGAAGCGGTACGGTCCCCAGGCGTCGAGCAGCGGTAGCCGCGCGCCGGGAAACAGGCCGTGCAGGAAGTGCTCGATCGTGCCGACGGTGAGGAGCACGAAGCCCCAGAAGATGAACAAGTGCAGCAGGCCGCTATAGCGACGCGTGGCCAGCAGCCGCCGGTGCCCGAGCGCCTCGGCGACCACTCCGGCCAGGCGCTCGCGTGGGTGGTCGAAGCGCGCGTCGGGCGCGCCCGCCCGCAGGAGGCGGACGAGGCGGCCGGCGCGCCCGAGGAACGCGGCGACGGCGGCGAGGGTGAGCAGCCAGAGCAGCAACCAGGTGGGCAGCGGGCCGAGCCAGTCGCCGGTTGGGTGCATGCGGTGCTCCGAGTCGGGTCAGCGTCGCGTACCGCGCCGCACGCCAACGCGGGCGACGCCCCCTCGGCGCCGCGAGCGCCGCGCGGTGCGCCTGGGTACCGCGCGCTGGGCGGGGCCAGCGCGCTCGACGCCTTACTATACCAGAGGCTCTGCGGGGCGCGGCGTGGCCGCACGGGCCCTCAGCGCGGCTGCCGCGGCTGCACCTCGGTGAACAGCGCGACCTCCTCGCCGATCCCCGCGGCGCGCGCGCGCTCGTACACGCGCTTGGCCACCGTGATGTCCTCCAGCCCAAGGCCCAGCGACTCGAACAGCGTGATCTCGGTGGGGCTCTGGCGCCCCGGCAGGCGTCCCGCGACCAGGTCGGCCAGCTCCGGCAGCTGGTCCCAGTCCAGCAGGCCGCGCTCGACCGCGCCCTGCAGGTCGCCGGCCTCCAGCGGCGCCTGGGCGCGCGAGTCGACCACCAGGCGATCGACGCGGCGGATGGTGGCGTCGTCGATCTCCTGGCGCAGCAGCGAGTTGGAGCCGGCGGCGTTGATGTGGGTGCCGGGGCTCAGCCACTCGCCGTGGAGTACCGGCTGGCGCGCGGTGGTGATGGTGATCACGATGTCCTGCTCGCGTACCGCGGCCTCGGCCGAGGCGGCAGGCTCGACAGGCAGGCCGAGGTCGGCGGCCATCTCGCGACAGAAGCGCTCGCGCCGGGCCGGGTCGCGGCTCCAGACCACCGCGCGCTCGATGGGGCGCACGGCGGCCACGGCGGCGAGCTGCGTGCGGGCCTGGTTGCCCGTGCCGATCATGCCCACGCGGCGAGCGTCCTCGCGCGCCAGGTAGCGGGTAGCCACGCCGCTGGCCGCGCCGGTGCGCACCGCGCCGAGGTAGTCGGCCTCGATCAGCGCCAGCAGCTCGCCGCTGGAGGCGCTGAACAGCACCACCAGGAAGCGCGTGGTCCCGCGCACCGAGGCGTAGGTCTTCAGACCCACGGCGTCCACCGTCAGGTCGGCGGCCGGCAGGGTGTGCAGCATGCCCTCGGGCCAGCGCACGCGGCGGCGCGGCAGGTTGCGCGCGCGGCCGGCGGCGTAGGCGCGGAACGCCTCCTCCAGCCAGGTCAGGCAGTCGGCCATCGTCAGGATGCGGCGCACGTCGGCCTCGCGCAGGATCAGGGCCACTCCAGCACCTCCCGGTCGCGATGTCGCGGGGCGGCGGTCAGGGCCTGCTCGCCCTCCGCGCGCGATTATACGGCCGGCGCGGCCCGCCCGCGCCTGCACGCCCCGGCGGCACCGGCCGATTGTCTATCCGGGGAATCCGCGGCCAGCTCTCGCGGTGCCCAGCGCGGAGGGCCGCTGATGCCTCGCCCCGAACGGGGTGGCAAGTACCTACCTGAGGTGGACGCGCATGCGGCGATCGTTCGGACGGACCGGCTGGCTGGCGGCCGCGCTCGCACTGGCGTTGGTCGGCGGCGGCCTGGCCGGCGCGCAGACGACCATCGATCCCACGCTGCAAGGACGCCTGCTCCGGGCGGCCGACGGCACCCTCTGGCTGTACCGCGATGGGGCACGCTACCTGATGCGGCCCGTGTTCGTCTCCGACGAGGAACTCGCCAACATTCCAGTGGGCGGGGCTATCGAACGCGTGGACCAAGCGCTGCCGGCCGGCGCGGGGCCCGCGGCCACGACGGCGGCGGTCCCGGGCGCTGAGGACGCACCCACGGTCCCCTCGACCGTGCCGCCTGGGCCGGCCAGCGCGGCGCCCACGGCCGCGAGTGGAGCCGAGCGGCTCAGCTTAGCCGCCGCCAACGCCGCGGCCAACGCGCCCGCGCCGCTGGTGCCGCTGGCGAATGTGGTGTCCAGCGCGCCCGCGCCTGCCGCGGCCGCGCCGCCAGCCCCACCGGCTGCCCAGGCGCCCGCACCGCCGCCCGCCCCACCCGGCCCACCGGGCATCCAGCTCGCTGCGCCGCCGCCGCCTCCCACCCCGACCCCGCTGCCCACCCTAGCCCCGGCCACCCCACTGCCCTTCTCGCTCCCGCCGCCCATGCTCGGGATCGCGCCGGTGTTCTACCAGAGCGACTGGGGCCTGGGGCTAGCGGGCTGGAGCGGCGGGACCGACTGGCGGGTGCTCGGCGGGATGCTCGTCAATGACGGCACGCGCAAGGACAGCTACCTGGTGGCGCCGGTGCCGGCGCCCGCCAATGACTACGCCGTGGAGGCCGAGATCCAGTGGCTGCGCGGCGGCAAGTTCGGTATCTTCCTGCGGCGCAGCGATGGCAACGGCTACCGCTTGATGCTGGGGCAGACCGCCGAGCTGAAGGTGGACATCACCAATACCGCCGGTAGCACCAGCGGGAGCAGCGGGGGCAGCGGCAGTAGTGCCAGCAGCAGTACCCTCGCCTCGCGCCAGTTCGATCCGGGCCAGAACTGGCACCTGTACCGCTTCGAGGCACGCGGCAACTACCTGCGTGTGATCGTCGATGGCGTGGTGTTCATGGAGAGCGCCGACAACCGCTTCCTCACCGGCCGGCAGGTGGGGCTGATCGCGCACGAGGCGCAGATCAACGTGCGCGCCTTCCGCATTACCGCTCCGTAGCCGTCCCACCCGCTATCATCTGCGGGAGCGCGCGGGGGCAAGCGGAGGGACGGTGGCCCGGCGGGGGCAGCGAACGCTGGCGGGCGCCGTGGCACGGCGTCAGGGGGCCGCGCACACGAGCACCAATTGGGTGCTGGGTGGCGCCAGAGGGCTGCTCGGCCTGCTCGCGCTAGCGTATCTGGGCGGCTGGATCGGCTACGGCGGGTTGCTCGCGCTGGGGCTGACGCAGACGGGCTGGCCGAGCCTGGTGCGCGAGCTGACCCTCTATCTGTTTGTGCCCTTGGTGCCCCTGCTGCTGGCGGCGCTGGCGCTGCGCGCGGTGTTCGCCATCGTCTGCCTGGCCCCCGTGGCGGCGCTGTTCCTGACCCTGTATGGCGGCCGCCTGCTGCCGCCGGTCGTGCGGGGTGCCAGCGCAGGGGCCGACGGCTTCACGGTCCTGACGTTCAACGCGGGCGGCAACGCGGGCGGGGGCCGCCCCGCGCCGCTGCTGCGCGCCGTCCAGGCCGTCGCGGCTGACCTCGTGGCGCTGCAGGAGGTCCCGCCGGACACGCGACCGATCGTCCGCGCGGAGCTGGCGGCGCGCTATCCCTACGTGGCGACCGTCGCCGATGCCCCCGATCTGCTCGTCCTCAGTCGCTTCCCACTCGGCGCGGGCGAGGCGCTACCTCTGCGGCAGGGCGCGTTCGACGGCTTCCAGGTCCGGATCGACATCGCGGGGCGGCCGGTGCAGCTGGTGAACCTGCATCTGGCGCGGCCCGGCTATCGCCTGCGGTGGCGCGGCGGGCTGGTGCCCACCGTGCGCGCTTTCGACCCCCGACAGCGCGACGCGCAGGTGGCCGAACTGGTGGGCTATTTGGGCACGCTGGCCCAGCCGCGGCTAGTGGTGGGCGACTTCAACGCCAGCGAGTGGAGCTACACGCACGCGCTGCTCGCACGGGAGCTGCACGACAGCTTCGCCGCGGCCGGCTGGGGCTTCGGGCACACGTATCCTAGCCACGTGGTGTGGGGCAGCTGGGAGGCGAGCGTGCCGCTGCTGCGCATCGATTACGTGTTCCACTCGGCCGAGCTGGTGGCGCTGCACGCGGCGGTGGGCCCCGACGGCGGCTCGGACCACCTGCCGGTGGTGGCGCGGCTGGCGTTTCGCTGATGCCACACGCTCACGGCGCGGCCGTAGCCCACGAGTCCACGTCGATCGCGCCGCCCATGCAGAGCACCTCCAGCCCCCGCGCGCGCAGCGCCCGCACGAACGGCGTGAAGCCGTAGGAGTCGCCGGCGTAGTGGCCGGTGAGGATCAGCGCGCCCTCGGGCCGCGCCTGGAGGCGCTCCAGGTCGTCGAACGCGGCGTGCAGCGCCATGACGGTGGAGATGCCGTGGCGCCAGTAGAAGCGCACGATCGCCTCCTCGGGCGCCGACAGGCAGCCGTGCACGAACGCCGCGCGGCCGGCGGGCGCGGCCGGGTCGCCGATGGCGAGTTCGAGCGGCATGTCGTAGTGGTCGCGGGCCAAGCGCGTCTCGGGCAGCTCGTACAGGGCCGCCACTAGGTCACCCAGGGTGGCCGCGGGGTTGCGTGCCAGCACGGCGTCGAGTTGCGCCTGGCCCACGCGCCGGCCCAGCTCGTCGCAGGCGTTGTGGATGTTCAGGAAGGCGAGCCCGAGCGCCCGCGCGGCGTCCACCTCCAGGAACGTCTGGTTGGGACTCTCGTAGTACAGCGAGCGTAGCCGGCGGTTGCGCAGGCGCCGCACCGTGAGCTCCAGGGCGGGGCCGAACTCGGCGCGCGCCGCCGCCTCCGACAGCCCGAAGCGCGTGACCAGGCGGTAGTGCTCGCGGTAGACAGTGCCCTGGTCGAGCAAGGTGCCGCACGGGTGGTGGGCGATCACGGCGTCGTAGCCGAGCTGCTTGGCCAGCACCAGCAGGCCGACGTTGGCGTCGAGGGCGAAGATCAGCCGGCGGATGTGCTTCCCCGGCACGTGCACTCCGGAGTCGCGGGGTGTCTCGGGCAGGCCAGCCAGGTCGTTGGCGAGCTGGAGCAGCTCCTCGGTGGTCGCGCCCTCGGTGGTTCCCATCGGCCTCAGCCTCTCGGGCGATCATGTGGGGTATTGTAGCGCGGCGGTTGGAACCCTGGGGCGGCAGCCGGTGCGGCGCGTATACTGGCCCAGGGAGCCACGGGCAGATAGGGCTCCCTGTCGTGCTACCCGAGCGCCGCCGCGCGGGGCCCCCTGAAGGGCGCGCCCGTCGTCTACCAGGGCGGTGTAAGTGGACACGGCATGGGGCACCGCGTACGAGGTCAGCGAACGGGGAGAGGTCCATGGGGTGCAGGGGGATCGCCACGCTGGTCGGAGGCCTACTGGTCCTGGCCGCGCTGAGCGCCTGTGCGGCGCCTGCGGCCCCCGCCCCTCAGCCGGCGCCGACTAGCCCGCCGGCTGCCAGCAGCCCCCCCGCCAGCGTGACCGCGCCGACGACAGGGCCCGCGCCGCCGGGCGCGCTGCGCCCCGTGAAGGTGGGCGACCTGGGGATCCTCACCACGGCGGCGCTGTACGTGGCGATCGAGAAGGGGTACTTCCGCGAGCTGGGCATCGAGACCGAGCTGGTCTCCATCGATGGGGCGGCACGCGCCATCCCGCTGTTGGCTACGGGCGAACTCGACGCGCTGGCGGCCAGCACCACGGCGGGGTTCTACAACGCCGTGAACCAGGGCTTGCCGATGCGCGTGGTCGCCGATAAGGCGGTTCAGGTGCCAGGCGCCGGCACGGTGGGGCTGGTAGTACGCCAGGACCTGCTCGACAGTGGCGCCGTCCGCACGGTGGCCGACCTGCGCGGCCGCGCGGTGGGCCTGAACACGCGCGGCGCCGCCCTGGAGTACCAGCTCGTCCACATCCTGCGCAGCGGCGGCCTGAGCCTCGACGACGTGGAGCTGGTCGAGCTGGCACTACCCGATATTCTGGCCGCGCTGGGCACCAAGCGGCTCGATGCCGCGATGTTCATCGAGCCGTTCCAGACCATCGCCCGGCGCCGTGGGCTAGCGGCGATGGTGGTGAACTCCACCGACGTGCTGCCCGAGTATCAGTCAGGCGTCATCGTTTACTCGCAGCGCTTCCCCGAGCGCGATGCGCAGCTGGCGCGCGACTGGATGGTCGCCTACCTGCGCGGCATCCGCGCCTACGAGGACGCGCGGCGCAAGGGGATCGACCGCGAGGCGATCATCGATATCATGATGAAGTACACCACGGTCAAAGACCGCGGCATCTACGACGAGATGGTGTGGGCGGCGTTCGAGCCCAACGGCCGGGTGGTGCCCGCCTCGCTGGCCGCCGAGCAGGAGTACTACCATCAGATCGGCCTGGTGAAGGAGCCGGTGCCGATCGACCGCGTGATCGACGAGCAGTTCGTGCGCTACGCAGTGGACCGCCTCGGCCCGTATCAGGAGTAGGGGGCGCTCAGCTGCGCCAGGTGTACAGGCCGTGGGGCAGCCCGGCGGCGCCCGCGCGCATGCGTCCGGCGAAGAGCGTCACCGCGGCGCCCAGAGCGGTCAGCTCCTGCACCAGCCCCGGCAGCGCCTCGGCGCGAAAGCCCCCCAGTGCCTCTGGGGTCTCCCAGCCGTGCATGGCGAACAGCAGGCTGGCCTCCTCGCGCCCGCGGTACACCGCGTGCAGCACGAAGCCCGGCCGGCGCTCAGCGACATGGAGGGCGTCTTCCAGCAGGTACTGCTCGACCGCGGCCGGCTCGGCCTGGCCCACGCGTACGAAGAGGCAGTCCACGGCCTGGGCGCGCTGCGAGACCACCTCGATCGTGCGCCGGCGCTCGAAGAAGTAGCGCTCGGGAGGGCCAGTGCACAGCTCGTCGAGGCTCGTGGGCGGGCTGGTCTGGTGGCGGCGCCAGTAATCGCTCGCGCTGGGCCACAGCGCCGCGTATAGCAGGTCGCCGGGGGCGTCGACGGCCTGGAACAGCCAGACGAGCCGGCTGCGACGATCGCCGCGCGCGCGGTCGGCCACACGCCGCATCATCGCCTCGATGAGCGCCTCCTCGCTCCCCGGGCGCGCTCGCCGGCGAACCACGACGAGCACGCTCATCGCCGGCCTCCCCGCGTCGCGCTGCCGCGGCCCGTACCGCGTCGTCTCTGGCGGCTGACGGCACGGTCAATATCGATAAGGGAAATTGTCATCCAACTTGGGCCATGCTGCCAACATTTGGCAGGGGCATGGGCTAGGAGCCGCCGGCTCACGCGCCCGGCCCGCGCGCGGGGTTGGCGAGCGCGCGGCGCAGCACTTTGCCCTGGGCACTGTGCGGGAGCGTATCCGCGAAATAGAGCGCGCGGGGCACTTTGTACGGCGCGATCCGCGCCCGCAGCGTTGCTCGCAGCTCTTGGGCCAATGCGGGCGTGGGGGAGTAGCCGTCGCGCAGGACCACGTAGGCCTCGATGGCATTGCCGATCGCCGCGTCGGGCACGGGCACCACGGCGGCCTCGAGCACCGGCGCCAGCTCCATCAGCGCCGCCTCGATCTCGGCCGGGGCCACCGCCATGCCCCGGCTCTTGAAGAAGTCGTCCTCCCGCCCCACGTACCAGAGATAGCCCTCGGCGTCGGCGCGCACCAGGTCGCCGGGCTGGAACCAGCCGCCGCGGAACAGGCGCCGCCAGCGCTCCACATCGTGCCGGTAGCCCAGGAACAGCCCGGGGTCGTCGGCGCGCAGGCTCAGGTAGCCCGCGGTGTCGGGCGGCACCGGCCGTAGGCCGGCGTCGAGCACGCGCAGCTCCACGCCCGGAAACGGCACGCCGAGCGAGCCCGGCCGCAGTGGCACCACCGGCCCGTGGCAGGTGAGTACCTGGAACTCCGAGACCCCGTAGTATTCGTAGATATCCCAGCCAAACCGCGCGCGCCACTCGCGGTACGTGGCCACGCCCAGCGGCTCGCCGGTGGAGTTGCCGTAGCGCAGCCGCAGCCGCGGGTACTGCCGCTCGATGTCGGGCAGCGCGAGCACCTTGCGGTAGAAGGTGGGCACCGAGAACAGCACCGTGACGCCCAGGCGCTCGCAGGTGGCGAGCACCGCCTCGGGCGTGGCACGCCCGGCCAGCAGCGCCGCGCTGGCGCCGGCGCGGAGCGGCCACAGCAGGCCGTGGCCCAGCGCGCTGATGAAGCTGAACTCGCCGGTGGCCAGCACCCGGTCGTCGGGCGTGTAGGCGGCGCGCAGCACGCCGAGATCGCCTACGGCCACGACCCAGCGGTGGCCGTGCACGATGCCCTTGGGCAGCCCCGTGGTACCCGAGCTGTACACCAGCAAGGCCGGCTCATCAGCGCGCGTGGCGGCGGCGGCCAGCGGTCGCGTGTCGTGGTCCTGCACGCTGGCGAAGGCAAGCTCGCCGGGGGCGGGCGCTCCGTCGAGCAGCACGAGTTGGCGCGGGACGCCCCGTTCGTGCTGGAGCTGCCGCAACGGCTCGGCGGCGCCCCCGGCGACCAGCGCGAGCTCCGCCTCGGCGTTGGCCACGATGTGCGCGAGCTCGCGCGGCCCGAGTTGGGAGTTGACCAGTGCGGGCAGCGCGCCCAGCTTGAGGCCGGCCAGGAAGGCGACGACCAGTTCGGGGCTGTTGGGCCCGCGCAGCAGGTACGGCGTGCCGCGCTCGAGGCCGAGCCGCCGCAAGCCCCGGGCGCAGGCGTCGACCCGCGCCCGCAGCTCGTCGCGGGTGAGCATCCCGCCGTCCCACCACAGCGCCGGCCGCGTGCCCCAGCCCAGGGCCAGCGGACGATCGACCACCTCGGCGCCCATGTTGAGCTGCGGGGGCACGCAGCGGTAGCCTGGGGGCACGGCGAGCACGGGATCAGGCCTCCATCGGATCGTCGAGAGCAGCATAGTCAGGACCGCGAAAGCGCGGTGGCCGGCGCTCCAGGAACGCCCGCGAGCCCTCCTGCACGTCGCGCGTGCGGGTGATCTCGAGGATCGCGTCCAGCTCGCGCTGCCAGCCCTCCTCCGACCGGTCGTGCAGCCAGTAGTAGCGCACCAGGTCTTTGGCATAGCGCAGCGAGAGGTAGGGTTTGGCAGCGATCTCGCCGGCGTAGTCGAGCACGGCGTCCAGGAAACCCGCGCTGGGCAGCAACCGGTCGACGAGCCCCAGCCGCTCGGCCTCCTGGGCCGTCACGTGGCGGCCGGTGAGCAGTAGGTCGAGCGCGCGGCCTTTGCCCAGCAGCTTGGTCAGGTTGCGCGCGCCGCCGGCCTCCGTCTCGAAGCCGGCCGAGACGGCCACCTCGGCGAACATGGCGTGCTCGGCGGCGACACGGATGTCGCACGCGGCGCACAGCTCCAGCCCCGCGCCCACGGCCCAGCCGTTGATGGCGGCGATCGTCACCTGGGGCAGATCCTCCAGGCGGCGCACCATGCGCTGCAGCAGCATGTGCCGCACGTCGTTGAGCCAGTAGGCGGCCATCTTGCGGTACGGTCCTTCCAGCCCCAGGCCCTCGCCAGCGTCGAGCAGCACCTGCGCCTCGCTCTTGAGATCGCCACCGGTGGAGAAGGCCCGGCCGGCGCCGGTAAGCACCACCACGCGCACGCCGCCGTGGTGGCGCAGCTCGCCGAACAGGGCGTCGAGCTCCAGCCGCATGGTGGGGGTCAGGGCATTGAGCTGCTCGGGGCGGTTGAGCGTGACCAGGCCGATGGTACGCTCCGACGGCCGGCGCGGGTTGGCCAGGATCTGCCAGCGAATCTCCTCGAACTCCATGCCGCGCTCGCTCCCTTCCACCACGGCCGCCGGGCGGCCAGCCGGCCCATTATACGGACGGCCGCCGGTCGGTGGGACCGCGTGCGCCAGCGGCGAGATAGATGCCGGCCAGCGTCAGCGCGCCGCCCAGCGCTGTCTCGCCCGCCAGCGCCTCGCCCAACAGCGCCCAGGCGAGCAGCGAGGCGACCGCCGGCTCGCCGACGAAAGCGACGGCCACCGCGGTCGCTGGCAGGTCGCGTAGGGCCCAGGTAAACACCGTGTGCCCGCCGAGGGTCGAGATCAGCGCCAGCGCCAGCACCAGCAGCCACTCGCGCGGCGCGGCCGGCAGTCCGCGCTCGCCCGCGACCCCGGCCGCTGCGAGCAGCGCCCCGGCGGCCACAGCGTACAGGGCGGTGCTCAGCGCCAGTGCGCTGACCCGCTCCCGAGCACGGCGCACCAGCAGGAGGTAGCCGGCCAGCGCCACCGCGCCGCCGAACGCCAGGGCGTCGCCGCCCAGCGCCGCGGCGCCGAGCTGCAGGTCGTGCCAGCCCAGCACGAGCACCCCGACCAGCGAGCAGCCTACAGCGAGCCACAGGTGGCCGCCCAGCGGCGTGCCTAGCCACCAGCGCTCGCCCACCGCTACCAGCAGCGGGTGCGCGCTGACGAACACCACCGAGCTGGCCACGCTCGTCAGCCCCAGGGAGACGGTCCACAGCCCGAAGTGGGCGCCCAGCAGCAGCCCGGCCCCGACGAGCACACCGGGGGACGCGCGTAGCCCACGCCCGGGCGCCGCTCGCTGGAGCACGAGCGCCACTGGGGCCTGGACCAGGGCCGCGACCGCCAGCCGCCAGCCGGCCAGCGTCAGCGGCGCGGTCTCGCTCCAGCGGATCAGGATCGCCGCGCAGGAGATGGCGACCACGGCGCTCGCGAGCGCCACGATGGCAGGGACACGCAATCACCCTCCCGCGGGCTGGCTCGCTGGCGGTGGGGGCAGCGGAGCGCTGGCCGCCTCGGCGGGGTCGAACGGGCGAGTGGGCAGCCGCCCGCTCTCCACCAGCGCGCACAGTTCCGCGAGGGCCGCCTCGGCGCGCGCGGCGTCCTCCGGCCGCAGGGCGTGGGCTTTCAGCGTGGCGAACTCGTCTTCGTCGAGCACCAGGTAGCGGCCGTTGGGGTGGACGAACACGTCGAGCGCGAGATCGACGTAGTACAGGTCGCCGTCGGCCTGCTCCGGCGGCAGGCCGATGTTGCAGTACCAGCCCTTGGGGGCGCCCTGGGCGCTATACACTTGAAAGATGTTGTACCAGCGATCGAAGTAGTACCATTCGAGGAACAGGTCGCCGCGCTCCAGCACCACGTAGCCGAGGTCGCGGCGCGGCGCGCCGAACCGCCCGGCGAGCAGCAGGTGCTCGGGCGTCTGTTCCAGCACGCGGGCCTGCCAACGAAACACCGGGCTGCGATCGTAGCGCAGCTTGTGGACATACAGCGTGCGGCCGACTAGCGTGTTGCTCATACCTGCTCTCCGCCTGCCGTATGATAGCGCCCACCGCGCGCCCCGTCGCGCCGGGCGGCGTGGTGCAGCGCCCGGCCGGTGGGTGCGGCCCGGTCCGCGATGCGTCGCCCCGCCGCCGCTCCCCGCCTGACCGCCGCGCAGGCCCCCTGGTGGCTCGGCGGCGGCCTCGTGCTGCTGTGGGGCGCCGTGTGGGCGGCGGTAGCGTTGCTGCTGAGCGTACCCGTGCAGCCCGCCCCGCCGCTGTCCGCCGCCCCGCAGGCCACCGCGTTCGATGGGCAGCGCGCCTACGCGCTGGCGCGCGCGCTGGCCGAAGGCTTCCCGCATCGCACCACCGGCTCGGCCGCCGATGCCGCTGCCGCCGAGTGGATGGCGGCCCAGTTCGCTGCGCTGGGCCTGGCGGTCGAGCAGCAACCGTTCACTACCTGGGGTACCTGGGGCCGCGAGCCGCCGACTCTCCACACGGGCCGCAACGTGGTCGCGGTGAGCCCTGGCCAGGAGGGCACAGCCATCGTGCTCGGCGCGCACCGCGACGTGGTGCCGTCTACCGTCCAGGGCGCGGAGGACAACGCCTCGGGCAGCGGCGCGCTGCTGGAGCTGGCGCGCGTGCTGCACGCCACGCCCCACCGCCTGACCTACGTGTTCGTCTCCTTCGGCGCGGAGGAGACGGGGCTGGGCGGGTCGCGCCACTACCTGGCAACCGCCCCGCGGCCGACCGCGGCCATGCTCTCCCTCGACACCGTCGGGCGGGCGGAAGGGGCACGGCTGGCGCTGAGCGACTTCGCCGCGCTGCCGCAGCCGGCCGCCTGGGACCTGGTGGCCCGGGCGCGTGTGCTGGACCTGCTGCCCGAGCCCCCGGCGCGGCCCCCGCTCGCGCTGGTGGGGCTGCCCCTGCCGCTAGATGGCGCGACCGACTCGTTATCGTTCGCCGCTCGCGGCTATCCCGCTGTCGGGCTGAGTTGGGCCACCCCGCCGTACCCCGTGCACACGCCCGCCGACACGGTGGAGCGGCTGGCGGCCGACAGCCTGGCCCGCGTCGGCACGCTGGCGGAGCAATGGGTGCGGGCGCTCGATGCCGACCCACGGCTGCTGGCCAGCCCCGCGTCGTACCTGCTGTACCCCGATGGCCGCTATATCCCGCCGGCGCAGGTGGCGGCCGCCGGGGTCGTGCTGGTACTGGGGGCGGGCGCGCAGGTGCTGCTGGCGGGCGGGCTCGCGCTGCGTCGGGAGCGGCAATGGCTAGGCGCGGTAGCCCGTGTGGTGCTGGCCGCCGGGGCCGCAGGGCTGCCGGTGCTGCTCCGTCCCGCCACGCTGGCTCCCACGTCGGGGGAGCTGCTGCTGTGGTCTCTCTGGTGGGCGGTGGTCGTGCTTGCCCCCCGCTGGCTGCGCCGCCCGCGCCTCGGGGCCATCTCTAGCCTGCCCCCGCGCGCGGGGGTGCTGGCCGCCGCCGGCGCGAGCTACTTGGGGTTCGCTGCGCTGCGCGGCCCGTTCTTCGCCCTGCTGGCGGCGGGGTGGCCGCTGGTACTGTGGGGCTTGGTGCCCCTACCCTCGCGCCGCCGCTGGAAACGCGCGTGGCTGCTGCTGGTCGCGCCGTGGGCGCTGGGGGCCTGGGGCGCCGCGCTGCTGGCCCTGGTGGGGAGCGTCTACCTGCCCGAGCTGGTGGCGCCGCCCGAGGCGGCCCTGGCCGTGGCGCTGCTGGCCCTGCCGCTCGCGGCTGCCGCGGCCGCGATGCGCTGACCGGCCGCCGCCCGGCGGGCCGGCGTTGCCCGGGGCGTCACGACTTTGTGGCATGCCCGCGAGCGCCCTGCGTAGCGGCGCCGTTGTGGGGCCTGGAGGGCTGAGTTAGAATGATTCTGACTGAACGATGCCTATCCGTGAGCGGGGGCCGGCGCCCAGGTTGCCCGCGCCCTAGGAGACCAGCGGTGCCACGCAAGGGGAAGAATCCGGAAGGGCCCTCTCCAACCATCGAAGACTACCTCCAGCTGATCCATCAGATGACGCGAGAGGGCAAACCCGTGCATGGGAGCCACTTGGCCGCCCGCATGTCGGTGGCGGTGGCAACGACGTTCGCCACGGTCCAGCGCATGCAGCGCGCTGGGCTCGTCCAGGTGAACAAGCAGAAGGAGATCCAGCTCACGCCGCGCGGGCGCGAGATGGCGGAGGCGGTCGTGCGGCGGCACGCTCTGGCCGAACGGCTGTTGGTGGATGTCCTGCAGCTGCCCTGGCACGAGGCGCATGAGGAAGCGCATGCTTTCGAGCACGTGATCTCGCCGCGGGTCGAGGCGCAGCTGATGAAGCTGCTGAATAGCCCCACGACCTGCCCGCACGGCAACCCCATTCCGGGCCGCGGCGAGGACCAGCTCGTGGGCTCGGTGCGCCTCAGCACGCTCGGCGAGGGCGCGCGCGTCACCATGGTGCGTATCTCCGAGGATGCGGAGAGCGAGCCCGATCTGCTGGAGTACTTGCAACGGCACGGGCTCGTGCCCGGCGCCGAGTTCGAGGTCGCTGGGGTGCAGCCCTGGAACAGCCTGCTGATCTTGCGCCGCGACGGGGAGGAGATCCCGCTCGGCATGCCGGCGGCGCAGAAGATCTGGGTGCGGCCGCAGCGCGCGACCAGCGGGTCGGCCGCGGTGGCCACCCCGGCGCTCAGCCTGAGCGAGGGCGTTTAGTTCGCAGCGCGCCCCTCCCCCACCACTGGGAGAGGGGCGTTCTTCGCTTCGCTGGTGCGGGCCTCGCCTGCACCGCGCAGGCCTCTCTGGCCGGGCGGCGAGGCCCGTGGGGAGCGTCGCGCGACCACGACTAGATGGGCACGATCGCCACCTCGATAGCGGCGGCACGGCCGCGGCGCGTCTCGGCCAGCCCGCGCTCCAGGGCGGCCTCTAGCTCTTCTGGGGCGCTGACCCGCTCCGCGTAGGCGCCGGCGGCCGCGGCGATCATGGCCAGGTCGCTCGACGGCGCGAAGCTGGCCGTGAAGTCGTTGGCCCGCTGCGCAAACCCCTCGGGGTACTGGTCGAGCGCAGCGTTCTTGACCGCGCCCCAGCCCACGTTGTTGTAGATCACCGCTAGGAACGGCACGCTGTAGCGGCGCGCGGCCCAGAAGGCGGCCGCGGGCTCGCCGAATACGAACGCGCCGTCGCCCACGCACAGCACCACGTCGCGGTCCGGCGCGGCCAGCTTCGCGCCCACCGCCGCGCCCAGCCCCCAGCCGAGCGAGCTGCCGCCGCTGCCGAAGTAGGTCCCGGGCTCGGTGCGAGCGGTCAGCTGGAGCGTCCACGGCGCGTTGCTCACCGACTCGTCGAGCACGAGGGCGCTGGGCGGCAGCAGGCGGCCGAGCGTGGCGGCGAGCAGCGGCGCGGTGATCTGCCCGTCCTTCGGGGCCAGCGCCGCCGCTTGCGCCGCGCGCGCCCGCTCCCGCTGTTCGGCGACCCACGCCCGCCGGCTGGCGAGCCGCGCCGCGGCCGCGGCGTCGAGCCGTGCTTCGAGCAGCTCCCGCAGCCGGCGCAGCGCCAGGGCGCTGGTGCCCTGCAGCCGCAGGTCGGCGGGGATGTCCACGAGCTGCATGCCGGGCTTCACCGGGTCGATGTCGAGGTGGATCACTTTCGCCTGCGGCGCCGGGTTCACGACGGCGGGCAGCCAGGGCACATCATGATCGATGACGAACACCACGTCGGCCTGTGGCAGGTAGGGGGCCACGCGGGCGCCGAGGTGCAGCGGGTGAGTGCGCGGGAAGTTGAGATGGTAGGCGCTCGGCTCCACCACCGGTAGGGCCAGGCGCTCGGCGAGTGCCACGAGCTCCGGCACGGCGGCCGGATCGCGGCCGAGATAGCCAGTGACGACCAGCGGCCGCTCGGCGGCGACCAGCCAGTCGGCCGCTTGCTCGAGCGCTGGGTCGGCGGGCACCGTCGGCGCTGGGACCGTGTCGGCCGGGCGCGCCGGGGTGCCGTTGCGCGTCACGTGAGCGGCGAGTGGCTCACGGGCGGCCATCAGGTACACCGGGCCGGCGGGCTCCGCCTTGGCCACCTGGAGCGCGCGCTGTACCACCTGGCGGATGGTCAGTGGCGACTTGACCTCGTAGGCCCACTTCACATACTGCCGCACGATGGCCGCCTGGTCGGGCGCGTCCTGGATGAACTGCACGGGGTTGGTACGCGAGCCGAGCACCTCGCCGCGCGTCGTCCAGGGGCTCTGGCCGGCGAAGATGAACACCGGCACCCGCCCGCGCGCGGCGTTGTGGACCGTGCCGCCGAGGTTCGCCGTGCCGACATCGACGTGCACGAACACGGCCTGCGGCTGGCGCGTCACCTGGGCGTAGCCCTGGGCCGCACTGAGGGCCATGATCTCGTGCTGGCAGATGATCACCGTGGGCCGGGCGGCGCCGAGGGCCCGCGCCTTGGCGAACGCCTCGACCAGCGCGGGGTAGTCGGTGCCCAGGTTGGCAAAGATGTAGCGCACCCCCTGCTCCCAGAGCGTGGCCAGGAGTTCCTCGGCCCCGGTCTCCACGGGGATCGCCTGTTGGACGCGCTCCTCGGTCTGCATGTCGCCCCCTCCGCCCGCCGGCGTGGTCTGGGGGGTACCGGACGGGCACGTACGGGACCGCGAGCGGCACGGTCGGACGCGGCCGCCCCCGGCTCGGAGGCATTGTACCTAGGGGGCGAAGGTGTACGTTAGCCCGGGCAGCGCGAGCCCGTTGACCGTTGCGGTGAGGGTCGCCTGGCCCGGGCCCGTGCCGCGCAGCGTGACCACCGCGTTGCCGGCCGAGTCGGTGAGCAACTGGGTGGCGCCCTGGACTACCGCGGTGCCCGTCACCTGCACGAGCACCTGGGCGTTGGGCACCGCCAGGTTGTTGGCGTCGCGTGCCTGCACCTGCACCTGGACGCCGTTGGGAAACTGAGTCAGCGAGACCTGGTTGGACGACAGCGGCACTAGCCGCGAGTACGCCGCGCTGACCTGCCCGCCGACGGCGCCCGCGCTGTAGCTGAACGTGGGGCTGAGGTTGGAGCGGCCGATCTCTTGGCCAACGGGGCCCAGGGCCTGCACCTGGAACACGACGCTGCTACCCAGGGGCAGCGTGGCGACATACGACGTGGTGCTGCCTACCGCCGCCAGCAGCGTCGGCGGCCCTCCGTTGAGCCCTTGCAGGACGTTGTAGCTGCTGGCGCCCGCTAGCACGGTCCAGCTTAGCTGCACGGTAGAGGGGCTCGTCTGGGTGGCCGTGAGCTGGAGCGGGCCACCGGGCAGGTAGCCGCCGGGCAGCGAGCCGTAGGGCGGATACCCCGGGCCCGGGTAGCCGGCGGGCCCGCCCCCGGGGGGCAGGCCTGGCGGGAAGGCGCCGGGGCAGTAGGGCGGCGCCCCCGGCAACGGCGCCGGCGTACACCAGGGAGGCACCGTCGGCGTGGGAGGGGGCGTGGTGGTGGGGGCCCCCGCGCTGGTCACCGGGGCGGAGGGCGCGCCGCGCTGGCCCAGGCTGTCGATCGCCAGCACCGAGAAGCTATACCCGATGAGGGGATTCAGCCCGCGCAGAACAGCGCGCGTCTGGCTCCCGGGCACCTCCAGCAGCGGGCGCTGGGTGCCATCGGTCTCGTTGGCGACGATGAGGAACGAACGGATCGTGGGCAGGTTGGGCGGCACCTGCCAGCTCAGCGACACGGCGCCATCGAAAGGGTTGACCGCCACGGTCAGGTTGGTCGGGGGCGGCAACGGCGGGGTCGGGCTCGGCGAGGGGGCCACGGCCGCCGGGGGCGTCGCCGATGGGAGGGGCGCGACCACCGGGGACGGCGTGACGGCCACGGGGCTGGGCGTCGGTGCCGCCTGCGCGGCCGTGATCCGCGCCGCGCCGCCGTTCGTGTCGGCCACGGTGACCGTGCGCGTGGTCCCGGTCCACCCGCAGGGCCCGAGCACTTGCACGTACAGCACGTGCGCCCCGGGCGCGGCGTCCGTCGCGTCCCACGTCGCGGCGAAGCCCGAGGCGGCGAAGCGCGCGTCGCCCAGCAGCTCGGCGACCTCGGGGCGGTCGAGCCCGTAGCTGACAGCGAGCAGTGTGCCGCCGTAGTCAGGCGGAAGATCGACGGCCACGCGAGCGGCGCTGACCCCGGTGCCCTCGGCGCTGGCTAGGTCGGCGGCCCAGCCGCTGATCGGGACCGGCCCGGCGGGCACCATCGCGCCTTCGGCGGGGCTGTCCACGCTGCCGCGCACGTTGCAGGTGGCGTTCTGGACGAGTGGCCGCCAAGGCCCCGCGCTGCTCGCCGGCGGGGCCAGCGTGCTGGCCAGCACCGCCCCCACCACCAGCAGCGCGCCGCGCCATCGCCCGCCCCTCGCGTCCCGCACCGGCTCGCACCTCCCCCTGCGCGGCGCCGTGGCCCTCTCCGCCACGGACCGTCGCCGCCATGCCGGGCGCGATTGTAGGCAGCCACCAGCGCGGGCGCGAAGCAGCGGGGAATTACAGGCGCGCCACGGCGGCCGTTTTGTGACCCGCCCCCGCGGGCGTTACGACCCCAGCGCGGCCGGGGCGAGGCGCTCCCAGCGCAGCGGGTGGTACTGCACGGCGTATACGGCCCAGGCGCCGGCGCTCAGCGCGGCCAGCTCCTCGCGGCCCACGCGCCGGCCGTGGGGGCCGTAGTGGAGGGGCCAGCCGCCGGCCAGCACGTCGGGGCAGGCGACCGACTCGACCGGCCGGGCCGGCGCGCCGTTGACGTGCAGCGCCTGGGCGAGCAGCACGTACTCGGGCACGTAGGTCACCCCGGTGGTGCCGAGCGGCAACGCGGGCGTCTCCGGCGCGCGCCAGGCGGGCAGGTTCACGAACACGATCCGCGCGCCCGGCGGCGCTGCCTGGGCTAGGGTGACCGCTTCGTGGAGCAGCGCGCTGCCCTCGGCGTAGAACCGCCAGCGCTCCGCCAGGAACGCCACACTGTGGCCGAGCGCGGCGCCGTACAGCAGCGCCAGCGCGGCCAGTGCGACGCGCCGCCGCCCCCCTGTGGGGGGGAGCAGCAGGCCCAGGGCCGCCCAGCCGAGAGCGATGCCCACGCTCGGCAGGTAGTACAGCCGCGGGCCGTCGCGCAGGTACTCCCAGGGCAGCGTGGCCAGCACCGGCAGCGCGGTGATCGCCGCCCAGCCCAGTGCCACGACAGCCCACTCCCCGCGGCCCGCGCGCCCGTACAGCCCGGTGCCCAGCGCCACGAGCGGGATACCGACGGCGGCTACCACGACGGTGGGCTGGGCCAGCAGCGCCGGTGGGGCCCAGCGCCACAGCAGCGCGACGGGCCACAGCAGCGCCTGGAGCAGGTACAGGCCGTTAGGCGCCTGCGCCAGCGGGTCGGCTAGCAGCGGCCGCGGCCACTTGGGTACCGCCAGCCACCACAGCGCGAACGCCGCCGCCAGCGCGCCGTACAGCAGCGTGTAGGGCCGCGGTGCGCGAACCCGCCGGCGCCGCCACAACAGCCACTCGGCGCCGGCGATCAGCAGGCCCAGCGTGACAGCGTACTCCTGGGTGAACAGCGCCAGGGTGGCTGCGGCCAGCGAGGCGGCCAGCCACCTCTGGCCGTGGCCCGTGCGCGCCCGCCAGTAGGCCGCCAGCGCCGCGAGCAGCAGTGTAGTCACCAGGGGGTGGAACAGGGCACCTGCCCACGGTACGGCCTGGTAGTGGAACGGCGTGAGGGCGAACAGCCCGGCGGCCAGCAGCGCCGCGCCAGATGGCAGCCCCAGCCCCCGCCCGACGGCGTACACCAGCCACGCGTTGGCAGCGTGCAGCAGCAGCGGCAGCAGGTGGAACCAGAACGGGTCGTAGCGCCCCAGCAGCGCGTGCAGCCCCTTCCAGACGAGAAACGGCAGCGGGCGATAGTAGTAGGCGCCCTCGGCGGAGGTCAGCAGCGACACGACGCCGCGGGTCTCCCCGCGGGCCAGGTCGATCCCGTCGTCGTACAAGAACGCCCAGCCTAGCGCCGGGCCGTACACGGCGAAGACCAGGGCCGCGAGCGCCACTGGCACCAGCCAGTGCCTGGCGGCCCCGAGCCGCGCGGTTGGCGGCCACCTGCCCGCCGTGTGCGAGGCGGCGACCGGGGCGGATGCAGCGGGGGGCATCGACCTCCAGGGCGGGCCGCGGCCACCGAGACAGGATTGTGCCCCGGCCCGCCCCGCGTGGGGCGACGCGGCCGGCCGGTTCGTTTACAATAGGCGGGCCTGAGGCGGGCCTTGCTGCCAGGGCATCGTACCGCGAGGGCTGGGCGGCGCTCAACCCGGCGCCGCGGGAGGAGGCAGGCGCGGAGCGGGCTCCGCGCAGCGCGAAGCTGGGAGGTGGGCTTGAATACGCGAGGTAGTGCCGGACGGCTGGCGCTCGGGCTGCTGTTGGTCGCCGCGGCGCTCGGGCCGCTGGGTGCCCCGCTGCGAGTAGGGGCCGCGCCTATGAGCCAGGCGGGCGGAGCGCCCGCCGCGACCAACGGTGACCTGGGCCCGGGCGCGAGCGCCCAGGTGGCGAATACCGACGGCGCCGGGGTGCGCGTGCGCGCGGCCCCGAGCCTGAGCGCCGCCGTGCGCACCGCGCTGCCCGAGGGCACGCCGGTGCAGGTCGTGGACGGGCCGGTGAGCGCCGACGGCTATGACTGGTACCGCATCGAGACCGAGGAGGGCAGCGGCTGGGTGGCCGGCCAGTTCCTGCTGGTAACTAGCCCGGCGCGCGCGCCCGTGGCGCGGGCCGCGCCGCCGCCCCCCGCCGCGACAACCCCGAGCGTGCCAGCCACCGTGGTGGTCCCGCCGGAGTTCGGCGAGGAGCCGGCCGCCGCGGCCGCGACCCCCACCCCGGCCGCAGGCGTGGCCATCGGCGTGCCCCCGCCGGCGGCCGTGAGCCCCCCGGTTGTCGCCAACGGCCCGCCAGGGACGATCACGACGGTGCCCGGCGTGTACCAGCGGCTGGGCGGCTACCAGGCAGCCAGCCCCGAGTACGGGATGAACATCTTCATCTGGGGCCACCCCGAGACCACCGCCCGCGACCTCGGCCGCCTGCGCGAGCTGGGCTTCGGCTGGCAGAAAACACTGTTCCAATGGCGCGGTATCGAGTACGCAGGCAAAGGGCAGTTCGACTGGAGCGAGGCCGACCGTGTGGTGCGCGAGACGACGGCCGCCGGCATCAAGATCATCGCACGACTCGACTTCCCGCCCGACTGGGCCCGCTCGCGGCAGACGCACAACGGCCCGCCTGACCGGCTGCAGGATTTCGGCGACTTCGTGCGGGCGTTCGTCGCCCGCTACGGCAGCCGCTCCACGGCCAACATCGGCCGCGTCCACGCCATCCAAGTGTGGAACGAGGCGAACTTGTCGCGCGAGTGGGGGGACCGCCCGATCAACCAGGACCAGGTGCGCGAGTGGGTGAACATGCTCAAGGTCGCCTACGAGGCGGCGAAGAGCGTCGATCCGGATATGACGGTCATTTCCGGTGGCTTGACGCCGACCGGCACGATGAACGACGAGGCGCGTGACGATGTCGTCTACCTGCAGTGGATGTACGACGCCGGCGCGGCGGCGTACTTCGACGTGCTGGGCGCCCACGGCGCGGGCTACAAGGCCCCGCCCGAGATGAGCCCCGACGATGTGGCCGCCGACCCCAGCTACGGCGGGCACCCCAGCTTCTCGTTCCGCCGCGTGGAGCAGCTGCGCCAGGTGATGGAGCGCAACGGCGACGGGGGCAAGCAGATCTGGCTGCTGGAGTTCGGGTGGACGTCGGATGAGGTGCAC
>DATGKN010000099.1:0-13500 GCA_035294645.1 Chloroflexota bacterium | reverse complement strand
GGATGCCCCGCAGCTCGACCACCACCGGCCCCGTGTTGCCCGGCCGGAACAGCGCGCGCTCCTCGGCGAACAGGTGCGCCTTGCGGTACACGCCGGCGACCCCGGCCGGCCCGATGGCCACGGCGGTGTTGTAGCAGCCCTCGGCCGCGCGCTCCGCCAGTCCCGCCACGATGGCGATACCGTGGCGCGCCGCCGCCGCGCTCCAGGCCGCCACCGCCGGGCCGTCGAGCGGCTCTGCCTCGGCCGTCAGCGCCTCGCGGGAGGGGAACGCGTAGCCCGTAGTGGCCAGCTCGGGCAGCACCACCAGCGCGGCCCCGGCTGCCGCAGCGCGCTCGATCGCCGCCACGGTGCGCGCCCGGTTGCCAGCCGGATCGTGAGGTGTTGGGCGCAGCTGGACAACGGCGAGCAGCGGCACGCGCGCCTCCTGGTCGGCAGACTAGCCTGCATTATAGCTGCGGCGGGCGGCTCAGTAGCCGCGCTCGGCGAACATCGGCGCCATCAGGTTGTCCACCGGCGCGTGGTCGTCGCTCAGCACCAGGGGGGGCCGGCTGGCCAGCCAGCCCGCCACGCGCGGCTCGGGGATCACCCGCACGCCGCGCGTACCGTCGAGCGCGTCGAGCCCCAGCGGCTGGTGGCTGGCCACCAGGACATACGTGGCCAGCACGTCGAGCCCCACGCCGCCGGGCCCGCTGAGCACCCGCAGGTAGGGGAACGCCGTGCGCAGCGTGTGTGCGTAGGCGCGCATGAACTCACCGCGCTCGGGGTTGTCGATCACGTTGGCCAGGTAGGCGCCGTCGGGCGCCACCAGCTGCGCCAGCTTCACCGCCACCTCGCGCGTGGTGAGGTGGTACGGGATCGACAGATCGTTGAAGGCGTCGCCGAACACCAGGTCGAACCGCGCGCCGGCGGCGAGCAGGTCATCGAGCACCAGCCGCGCGTCGCGGTTGTCGGTCGCCACGCGCGTGTCGGCCGGCAGCCCCATGTAGGCGTGCGCGGCGGTGGTGACCGCCGGGTCGATCTCCGCCACTAGCAGCCGCGCCTGGGGGTACACCGACTCCAGGTAGCGGGGCACCGTGTACCCGCCGCCCCCGATGAACAGCGCGCGGAACGCCGGCTGCCGGGCGGCGATCTGCTCGGCCACCGTCACGTAGGCTCGCTCGTGGTCGTAGCCGATGAACGTCGGGTCCGAGAGGTCGCTGTAGCTGTGGATGAGATGATCGAGGATCAGCGCGCGCACCGCGTGGCCGCGGTACTCGGTGTCGCGGTAGGCGAGGCAGTAGTAGCTGCTCTCGGCGATGTTGCACGGCCCGGCCAGCAGGCCGCCAGCGCGCAGCCCGAACACCGCCAGCGCCGCCACCGCGCCGATGGCCGCCGGGCGCCACGCCGGCCGCCCGAAGCCGCCGAACAGCACCGCCAGCGCCAGCAGCACGAGCCCCACCCCCAGTACGATCGCCCGCGTGCCGAACAGCGCGACCAGCACGAAGCCCGTGAGGAAGGTGCCAGCGATGCTGCCGGCCGCCGAGCAGGCGTAGATCTTGCCCACCGTGTGCCCGGCGCGCGCCAGGTCGTCGAGGCTGAGCTTGAGCACCACCGGCGAGATCATCCCCAGCAGCATGGCGGGCAGGAAGAAGATCAGCGTCGTGAGCAGGACGATCCGCGCCATCAGCGGCAGGCCGCCCAGCGGCATGGGCGCCAGCGCCGCCACCAGCGCCAGCACCGCGAAGCTCGCCAGCCCGCTGGCCAGCAGCAGCGCGCCGAGGGTGGTGCGCTCGGGCCGGCGGTCGGCCAGCACGCCGCCGAGGTAGTTGCCCAATGAGATCCCCGCCAGCACCACGCCGATGATGCTGGTCCAGGTGTACAGCGAGACCCCCACGTAGGGGGCGAGGATGCGGCCCGCGACCAGCTCCAGCACCAGCGTGCAGGCGCTGCTCACGAACACCACCAGGTACGCCGACCACAGCCCGCGCTTGGCCATGCGGGATTCTAGGTCCGCGACCGCGCCGGGGGCCAACGATTCGCCCCCGGCGTTGTGGCCCCGGCGCCCTTCCGCTACACTCCCCAACGGCGATCTCGCCCGTCGGGCAAGGAGCACCGTGAGCGACTGGCGGCCCCTCGCCTCGATCGTCGTGCCGACCTGGAACGGCGCGCACCTGCTGCCGGCCTGCCTGGCCTCGCTGCAGGCGCAGACGTACTACCCGCGCGAGATCATCGTCGTCGACGGGGCCTCGACCGACGGCACGGCCGCCCTGGTGCGCGCGCGCTTCCCGGAGGTGCGCCTGCTGGTGCTCGACCGCAACCGCGGCTTCGCGGGCAACGCCAACGCCGGCATCCGCGCGGCGCGCGGGGCGATCATCGCCCTGCTCAACAACGACGCCGCGGCCGAGCCGGGCTGGCTGGCCGCCCTGGTGGCGGGGTTTGCCGACGACCCGCGCGTGGGCCAGTGCGCCTCGAAGGTCCTGCTGTGGGACCGGCGCGACGTGCTCAACAGCGCGGGCGACCTGTACCGCCGCGACGGCACGCCGGCCAACCGCGGCGCGTGGGAGGTCGATCGCGGCCAGTACGACGCCCCCGCGGAGGTGTTCGGCGGCTCCGGCTGCGCGGTCGCCTACCGCCGCGCCATGCTCGACGATGTGGGCCTGTTCGACGAGCGGCTGTGGATGTACTGCGAGGATGTGGACCTGAGTTTCCGCGCCCAGCTGCGCGGCTGGCGCTGCCGCTACGTGCCCACCGCCCGGGTATACCATCGCTTGAGCGCCACGGGCGGCGGGCCGCTGGCCAGCTACTACTGCGGGCGCAACTTCCTCTACGTGCTGCTGCGCAACCTGCCGGCGCCGCTGCTGTGGCGCTACGCCCCGGCGATCCTCCGCGCGCAGGGGCGGATCGCGCTGGAGGCGCTGCGCCACTGGCGGGGCGCCGCCGCCCGCGCGCGCCTGCGCGGCCAGCTCGCCGCCCTCTGCGGCCTGCCGGCGGTGCTGGCCCAGCGGCGGGCGATCCAGGCGCGCCGCCGGGTGGACTCCGACACCATCGCGCGGCTGCTCGCCCCCGCATGAGTGCCCCGAGGCCGACCGTGCGCGCGCGTCCCGCCCGCCCGCTGCCGGCGCCCCGCGGCGTCGCGGCGGAGATGACGATCGCCATCGTCAACTACCGCGCGGGCGAGCTCCTGCTCGACACGCTGGCCGCGCTGGCCGCCGCGCCGCCCGACTGCACCTGGCACGCGGTCGTCGTCGACAACAGTCCAGGCGACGGCACCGCCGAGCGGGTGCGCGCGTGCTTCCCGTGGGTGGAGATCCTCACCAACCCGTGCAACGTCGGCTTCGCCCGCGCCTGCAACCAGGTGCTGCGCGGCTGCCGCTCGCCCTACGTGCTCCTGTTGAACCCGGATACCGCCGTGCAGCCCGGCGCGCTCGCCCGCCTGCGCGCGGTGCTCGCCGCTCACCCGCGAGTCGCGGCGGTGGGGCCGCGGCTGGTGTACCCCGACGGGCGCTACCAGCACTCGGCGTTCAAGCAGCCGGGGCTCGCGCAGGCGTTCTTCGGCTTCTTCGAGCTCGTGCCGCTCGACCACCCCTGGAACGGGCGCTACCCGCCGCCCACCAGCGACGCGCCGCGCGCGGTGGAGCACCTACTAGGTGCCTGCCTCATGCTGCGCCAGGAAGCGCTGGCCGACGTGGGCCTGCTCGACGAGCGGTTCTTCATCTACTTCGAGGAGACCGACTGGTGCGCGCGCGCGCGCCGCCGCGGCTGGGAGCTATGGCATGTGCCGGGGGCGGTGGTCGTACATCACAGCGGCGGCACCACGCGCGCGGTGGCCGAGGCGATGTCGCTGCAGTTCCATCGCAGCCAGGCCCTGTTCTACCGCAAGCACTACGGCCTCGGCGGCTACCTGGCGCTGAAGGCCATCGCGGTGGCCGGGGTCGGCTGGCGGCTGGCCCGCTCGCTGGTGGCCACCGCGCGGCGGCGCATCCCGCCGTCGCTGCTGGCCGAGCGCCTGCCCGTCTACTGGGGGATCGTGCGCGCGTGAACGCGGAGCCCGCAGTGCCCACCATCGGGGTGGCGATCGTCAGCTACAACAGCGCGGGCGTGCTGCCCGGCTGCCTGGCGTCGCTGCGCGCCCAGGCGCCCGCGGTGCGGCTGCGCACGGTGGTGGTCGACAACGGCTCGCGCGACGGGACGCCCGCGCTGGTACGCCGCGACTTTCCGGAAGTGCTGGTCGTCGAGGCGCCGCGCAACGGGGGCTTCAGCTACGGTACCAACCTCGCCCTGCGCGCGCTCGGCCTGCTCGGTCCGCGCGGGCCGGCCGAGGAGGAGGCGCTGGCGGCCGCGCGAGCCGCCGTGCCGCCCGATGCCCCGTGGGCCGCGCCGGCGCCGTGCGACCACGTGCTGTTCCTCAACCCCGACACGGTGCTGCCGCCCGGCGCGCTGGGGGCGCTCGTCGCTGTGCTGGCCGCGCGGCCGCGGGTGGGCGCCGTGGGACCGCGGCTGGTGCGCGCCGATGGCTCGCTCGACCGCGCCTGTCGCCGCGGTTTCCCCACCCCCTGGAACGCCTTCTGCCACTACGCCGGCCTGGCCCGGCGCTGGCCGCGCGTGCGCCTGTTCGGCGGCTACAACCTCACCTACCTGCCCGAGGACCAGCCGGCGCCGGTCGACGCCCTAGCCGGCGCGTTCATGCTGGTGCGCGGCGAGGCCGCCCGCGCGGTCGGCGCCTGGGACGAGGCGTTCTTCGCCTACGGCGAGGACCTCGACTACTGCCTGCGCCTGAAGCAGTGCGGCTGGGCGGTATGGTACGAGCCGCGCGTGCGGGTGCTGCACCTCAAGGGCGCCGCCAGCCGGCAGCGCAGCCTGCCGATGCTGCGCGAGTTCTACCGCGCCATGCTGCTGTACTACCGCAAGCACCACGCCGCCGGGCACCCGCCGCCGCTGCGCCTGCTGGTCGAGGGCGGCATCCGCGCGCTGTACCTCGCGGAGCTGGGGCGCCAGCTCGCACGCCCGCCGGGCGAGCGCTGGGTGGGTGCGGCGCGAGCGGTGGGGCGGCATTAGTGGGCGCCTTGCCCACACCGCCGCCCGCCCCGTAGAATCGACACGGTGTCGCTGCTCGCTACGCCGTAACGCGCGAGCGCTGCGGCGGCGGGAGCGCCGAGGGCACCGCGCCGAGTGGCATGCCGCTTGCGGTGCTCGGGCGTGAGACGGCGATCGCACGGGCGGGGTCTTCAGGTCCCGTGGGTCTATCCTTGGTCGCGCTCCCCGCAGCAATCGCCGCGATCGGGAGGACCGCTTTGAACGTCGCGATCGTCATCCGCGCCAAAAACGAGGCACGCGACATCGGCGACACGCTCCAGGCCATCTACCAGCAACGCGGGATCGCCTGCCCCGAGGTGATCGTCGTCGACTCGGGCTCCACCGACGGCACCCAGGATATCGTGCGCCGCTTCCCAGCGCGGCTGATCGAGATCCCCCCCGAGACGTTCACCTACGGGCGCGCGCTGAACATCGGTATCGCCGCGGCGGCCCGCAGCGACATCGTCGTGAGCCTCAGCGCGCACTCGCTGCCCGCGCACGACCGCTGGCTGGTGAACCTGGTCCGCGGCTTCGCCGACCGGCGGGTGGCGGGCATCTACGGCCGCCAGATCCCGCGGGCCAACGCCAGCCTGTTCGACCACTTCGGCATGGCGCTGTCGGGCGTGACGAGTTCGCGTCGCCGCTGGCAAGAGCGCGACATGATGTTCTCCAACGCCAACGGTGCCTTTCGCCGCGAGCTGTGCCTGGCGCTGCCGTTCGACGAGCACCTGCCCGGCGCCGAGGATCTGGTCTGGGCAGCGGCGGTGCAGCGACTCGGCTACGCTATCGTCTACGAGCCCGACGCGCCGGTGTATCATTCCCACGGCGAGCGGTTGCCCCAACTGCTGCGCCGCCTCGCCAAGGATCAGCCCACGATCCTCAAGCTCAAGCTGGGGCTGCTGCGGCCGCGCCCGGCCGCCGCGCGCGCCCCGGCGGTGCCGGAGGGCAGTTGACCCGATGTCCACCGTGATCCCGCGCGGCGCGGCCCACTCAGCCCCGGTAGCGCGGCGAGGCGACTAGCGGTGGTTGCGCATCTCTATGTGGCTATCCTGGCGGGCGGCAGCGGGACGCGCTTGTGGCCCCTGTCGCGCGTCCAGCGGCCCAAGCAACTGCTGCCCCTCACGAGCGAGCGCTCGCTGATCCAGCAGACGGTCGACCGCATCGCACCGCTGGTGCCGTCCGAGCGCATCCTGGTGCTTACCGAGCAGACCCACGCCGCGGCCATCCGGGCCCAGCTGCCCCAGATCCCAGCAGCCAACGTGCTGGTCGAGCCGGCCCGCCGCGGCACGGCCGGCGCGCTGGCGCTGGCCACGCTGTGGGTCGAGCAGCGCGATCCCCGGGCGGTGATGGCCTGCCTCAGCTCCGACCACCTGATCCCCGACGCCGACGAGTTCCGCCGCACGCTCGCCGCGGCCGCGCGCGCCGCCGCCAGCGGGGAGTACCTGCTCACTCTCGGCATCCAACCGACGCAGCCCTCTACCCAGTTCGGCTACATCGAGGTGGCCGAGCAGGTCGCCGAGTTCGACGGCTACCCGGTGTTCCGCGTGGCTCGCTTCGTCGAGAAGCCGCAGCGCGCGGTAGCCGAGGAGTACGTGCGCGGCGGCCGGCACCTGTGGAACAGCGGGATGTTCATCTGGCGCGTCGATGCGATCCAGGAGCAGTTCCGCGAACTGATGCCCCATCTGGCCGCCACGCTGGCCCCGCTGGGCCCGCTGCTCGGCACGCCCGCGGGCGACCGCGCACTGGCCGAGGTGTACCCCACCGTCGAGGTGCAGACCATCGACTACGGCATCATGGAGCGGGCGCCGAATGTGGCGGTGGTCCCCGCGCGCTTCCGCTGGAGCGACGTGGGCAACTGGGCCGAGCTGTACGACGTGCTGCCCAAGGACGCGCAGGGCAACGCCGTCCATGGCGCGCACCTGACGCTCGACACGCACCGCTCGCTGATCTACAGCGCCGACGGGCGCCCCGTGGTGACCCTCGGGGTGGACGACCTGGTGGTGGTCGACACACCCGACGTGCTGTTCATCTGCCCGCGCGGCCGCGCCGCCGAGGTCAAGCGCCTCGTCGAGTGGCTGGAAGGCGACCCCCGCTTCCAGCACCTGCTGTAGCCCAGCGATCGCTCGACACGTTGCCGGCCGTCGCGGCCCCGCTCGTGGTTCTGGGCGCTCCGTTCGCGGATAACTAGGCGCGCTTGCCATGCAGTATCTCGCCCCCTACCGCCTCGCCAATGACCGCTGATACCCATCCCGAAGCAATATCCGCCGCGCGGGCCCGGCCATCCAGCGCCTCCGATCGACCGTTGACCGCCATACAACGCGGCAGTATACTCAGCCTCACCGATGGCGGGGGCACAACGCGGCTTGCCGAAACGGCCAGTGGCGAGCCGGCGGCTGGAAACGCTCGCGGGGGCCGGGCATGAGCGACCAGCACGGCAAGATCGTGGTCGAGAAGGCCAGCAAGGTGTTCCGGGAGGGTACGGTCGTTGCCTTCCGCAACCTGGATCTGGTGGTGCAGGAACACGAGACGCTGTGCATCGTCGGGCCGTCGGGCTGCGGCAAAACGACGCTGCTGCGGTGCATCGCCGGGCTGATCCCCCTCACTAGCGGGAAGATCCTCATCGATGGCCAGCCGGTGTGCGAGCCCCGCGCCGGGGTCGCCGTAGTGTTTCAGCACTTCGGCCTGTTGCCGTGGAAGACGGTCGCAGACAACGTCGCCTTCGGGCTAGTGATGGCGGGCGCTCCCCGCGCGCGGATCGCCGAGCAGGTGGCGCGCTGCTTACGACTAGTCGGCCTAGAGGGGTTCGAGCGCAGCTACCCCTACCAGCTCTCGGGCGGCATGCAGCAGCGGGTAGGCCTGGCCCGCGCGCTGGCGGTCGACCCCTCGGTGCTGCTGATGGACGAGCCCTTCGCCAGCGTGGACGCGCAGACGCGCGAGCTGCTCCAGGAGGAGCTGTTGGCGCTGATGGCCCGCGAGCCGAAGACGATGGTATTCATCACCCATTCGATCGACGAAGCGCTGGTGCTCGGTGATCGGGTGGCCGTGTTGAGCAGCCGCCCCGGGCGCGTGAAGGAGATCCTGACGGTCGCGTTCCCTCGCCCGCGCAATATGGCCTGGATTCGGGCCCAGGACACCTACATCGCCCTGCGCAACTACATCTGGGAGCAGCTGCGGCCCAGTGTCGTGGCCTAGCCGCGCAGCTCGGAGACAGCCGTGCAGGTCCCCACACAAGTGCAAGCTGCCCGCGCCGCAACAGGAGACGCCGAGCAAGAAGCGCTCGGCCGGCTGCGTGAGAGCCGCCGTCGTCAGTGGCTACTCACCCTCGCCATTCGGGTAGGCTCGCTCGCCGTCGTGCTCGCGGCCTGGGAGGTCGTGGGGCGCCAGATCAACCCCATTCTGTTCGCGCCGCCCAGTGCCGTGGCACGCGCCGCCGTCGAGTTGATCGGGAGCGGGGAGCTGTGGCGCTACCTGTCGCAGAGCCTGCTGGTGCTCGCCTATGGGTTCGCCTTGGGCGCGGTGCTCGGCGTTGCCGCCGGACTGTTGATGGCGCGGTTCTGGGTGCTCGACGTCGCACTGGAGACGTACATCACTGCCCTGTACTCGATCCCAATGGTCGCCGTGGTGCCCGTGCTCGTCCTGTGGCTCGGCTTCGACGTGGTGGCTAAAACCGCCGTGATTTTCCTGTTCACGTTCTTCCCGATCACCATCAATACCTACCAAGGGGTCAAGCACGTCGACCCGCGCCTGATCGAGGTAGGCCGCGCCTTTCGCGCCAACGAGACGCGCCTGTGGCAGCACATCGTCCTGCCCGCCGCGCTGCCGTTCATCATCGCCGGCCTGCGCCTCGCGATCGGCCGCGGCTTGATCGCGATGGTGTTCGCGGACATCTACACGGCCATCTCGGGGATCGGCTACTTGATCGTGCGCTACGCCAGCATCTACCAGGTCGACAAGATGTTCGTGCCCGTGGTCACCCTGGGTGTGCTCGGCGTGAGCCTCACGGGGCTGCTGCGCCTGGTTGAGCGTCGCCTGGCGCCCTGGTTGCACCAGGAGTCCCACGAGTAGGAGCGAGCGATGCGCCACACGAATGCGCTGCGACCAAGCGCCGCTATATGGGCTGTAGCGGTCGGGGTCGTCCTAGTGGCCTGCGGGCCGACGGGACCCGCCCGGCCGGCCCCCGCGGCCGCGCAGCCGCCCGGTGGGCAAGCCGAGACGAGCTGCCCGCAGATGCGCCAGATCAAGGTCGGCGTAGCGGTGAGCCCGCCGAACGTGGTCCACACCCCGCCTTTCGTGGCGCGCGACCTGGGCCTCTTCGCCCGGCGCTGCCTGGACGTGGAGATCATCGAGTTCGAGGGGGGCTTGTCGGCCGCGAACCTCACCGCGGTGTCACAGGGGCAAGTGATCGCCGCGATGGGCACGGTGCCGATTGCCGCCGGGCTCAAGGCGCACCAGTTCTGGGGCTCGGCAGCGCGGCTGCCTCAAGTGTACGCCGTCCCCGCCGAGGTCAAGACAGCAGCCGACCTGAAAGGCAAACGCCTGTCCTCAGCGGGCGGCGGCGTAGGGAGCTTCAACTGGCTGATGGCCCGCGAGGTCCTCAAGACTGCCGGCCTCACGGTTGACGACGTCCAGTTCATTACCCAGGGCACGGCGGGGCGCTTGCCCGGGCTGGTCAGCGGCCAGCTCGACGGGGTGGCACTACACCCCGAGGACCTGTACTTGGCGCAACAACAGCGGCCGGGCGTCCACGCGCTGGTGGAACTCGACAAACTACTACCGCTGTACCACTTCAATGTCTGGGGCGCCGCCGACGAGCTGATCCGCCGGGACCGCGAGCTGGTGCGCCAGCTGGGCGCCGCGCTCATCGAGGCCAACCGTACCATCTACCGCGAACGCGACCGCGTGCTGCCGATCATGGTCGCGGCGACCCAAAAAGAGCCGGCGGCCGTGGCATTCGCGCACGACTTCCTCACGCGCAACTGCGTGTGGAGCGTGAACACCGGGTTGGCACGGGAGCGCACCGAGTGGATGATCCAGAACGCTATCGAAAACGGGGATATCAAGCCCGAGCAGCGGCCCACCTACGACCAGGTCGTCGACGAGACGCTGGCGAACGAGGCGCTGGCACTGGCTGGCGGCCCGACGACGATCAACGGCTGCTCGGATTAGCCGGCCGCGCTCTCGCCTGGTGGGAAAGGGCAAGGTGAGCGAACATGGCTGTCCGCTATCGCTTCGACGACATCTGCACCCAGCTGGACCAGGGCCGCTTGTTCAACAACATGGTCGACTCGCCCTACTTCCGCGACGCGGTGTACGAGCAGTTCTCCGATGCGGAGTACCAACGGCGCTACGCCGCGCTCCGTGAGCGGATGCGCGCCCGCGGGCTCGACTGCCTGATCGTGCCGGGTGGGCCCAACCACTGGAGCTTCGGCGGCGGCATGCTCTGGCTTTCGGGCCACTGGGAGTGGCACGGCATCGCCAGCTACGTCGTCTTCCCGCTAGAGGGCGAGCCAACGTTGGTGTACTCGATGGGCGGCACCCACCTCGAGGCCACACGGCGCGCCTCCTACATCCGGGATGTACGGCACTCGCGCATGGGGCGCTTCGCGGAAGTCATCGTTGAACGAATCCGCGAGCTGGGCTTGGAGCGCGGCCGCATCGGGTTGCTGGCCATCGACCCCCGCTTCCGCGACTACTTGCCCGTCAACCAGTACCAGACGCTGTGCGCGGGCTTGCCCGAGGCCACCTTTACCTTCGAGCCAGACCTGATCCACGAGCTCGTCTATCGCAAGAGCCCTGAGGAGCTGGACTGCATCCGGAAGGCCGGCGAGCTGTGCACCCGCGCCATGGAGGCATTGGCGGCCCGCTGCCGGCCGGGCGTCACCGAGTACCAGCTCAAGGCGGCGGCTGCAGCCGCGATCCTGGAGCACGGCGGCGAGGTCGACTTCCTGATCATCGGCTCGACGCCGATGGCCGAGCCGGCCCTGATCTTCGGCAACCCCCGGCCCTCGGCCCGCGTCCTCCAGGAGGGGGACATCGTGATCATGGAGCTGGCCGCGGGCTATCGCGGGTATACGGCCCAGATCGGCTCCCCGATCTGCCTGGGCAAGCCCCCCGCACCGGTCCAGCGCTTCTTCGACGAGCTGGTGCTGCCCGGCTTCCTCGCCATGGTCGAGGTGCTGCGCCCCGGCAACCAGCTGGCCGACATCCAGCGGGCCGGCGAGCTGTATCGCCAGCGGGGGGCCCAGTCGCGCCCGATCCACGCGCACGGCATCGATTTCGTGACGAGTCTGCCGCACATTTTCACCGACCATATCGAGGCCGAGCCGTTCGAGCAGACGCTCCAGCCTGGAATGGTGCTCGTGATCGAGCCCAACGCCGTCAGTGCCGATGGGCGGCTGGGCATGTTCTTCGGCCACACCTTCATCGTGACCGAGGACGGCCACGAGTGCGTCGATCGCTACCCCTGGGAGCTGACCGTTGTGTAAGCCGGCGTGCTACCACTGGCGCCAACCGCGCGGCGAGCGCACGGCTCTGCGGCAGGAGGACCGATGCCCGAGCGGATCGTCTATCGCGCGCACATCCCCCACAACACGGGCCTGGCCTGGGAGATGGCCCGCAGCCAGCACCTGCGCCTGTATGGCCAGAGCATTGGCGACTTCGTGTGCTTCAACCGCCACCACCTCCGCGAGCGCTTCGACCAGGCCCGCACCAAGACCTATTGCAGCAAGATCTGGATCAGCACCGGCGACCTCCTGATCAGCAAGTTCAACAACCCCATGTTGCGCATCGTGTACGACGGCTTCGCGGGCACCGGCACGCACGACCTCCAGAAGGGCATGTGCAGCGGCCCGCGCTTCCAGCGCGCCGCCCAGGAGGGGCGCCTCGCGGAGTACTACAACCGCGACATTCGCCCCGAGGAGCTACCCGACCACGGCTGCTGGGAGAACCTCAGCCGGGCGCTGGCGCCGTGGGGCATCCCGCCCGAGGACATTCCCAGCCCCTTCAATGTGTTCCAGCACCTGCACATCGACTGCACCACGGGCGCCATGCGCAACACCACGGTGCGACCACGCCCAGGCACCTACATCGAGTTCCGCGCCGAGATGGATCTGCTGTGCGCGCTGAGCGCCTGCCCCGACCTCACCGTCGGAGGGAAGCCGTACGACGTAGTGGTGTGCGAGCTGGCGTGATACAACTGGCGCCAACGATGGGCCCGTGCCCGCGACCCGTTCCGTGGGGGAAAGACGCGATGGCCACCAACCGACAACCACACGCGAGCCTGAGCCGCCGCCGGTTCCTGCAGGCGGGTGCTGCCGTGACGGGTAGCGCCCTGCTCGCCGCTTGCGCCGGGGGCGGCGGGGCGCGTGGCGGGACCAGCCAGCCCCAGAGCGCCAGCTCCGGCGGCCAGGGCTACGTGCCCGACCGCGTGGTGAAGGTCGGCATCCTCTCGCCGGTAACCGGCGGCTTCGCCCTCGCCGCCGTGCTCAACCAGGCAGGAATGCGCCACGCCCTCAAGGAGTACGAGCAGGAGGGCTGGCGCTTCGAGGTGATCGTGGAGGACGACCGCGGCGACCCCACCACCGGCCTGCGTGCGGCCCAGAAGCTGATCGAGCGCGACCGCGTGCACTTCATGCTCGGGCCGATCGTCAGCAGTGTCGCGCTGGCCGTCCGCGACCTCTGCGACCAGTCCAAGACGATCCTGAGCACCAGCTCGGCGGTGGCGCGCGAGCTGACCGGCAGCCGGTGCAGCCGTTACATCTGGCGCAGCACGCCCACCAGCTACATGTACGGCCTGGGCTACGGCCCCTGGCTCGCCCAGCACCTCGGCAAGCGCGCCTACGTGCTCACCCTCGACTACACTGCCGGCATCGAGGTCGCCGAGGCGATCATGGACGGCTTCCGCCGGCACGGCGGCGAGATCGTCGGCTACGCCAAGGCGCCGCTGGCCACCACCGACTTCGCCCCGTACATGGGCCCGCTGCTCGAATCGCGCGCCGACTTCGTCACGGGCTTCATCGCCGGCCGCAACGCCATCGACGCTCTGAAAGCGTTCCACCAGTTCGGCATCAAAGACCGCATGGCGGTGGCCATGGGCGTGGCGTTCACCTCCAACGACATCATCGACGCCCAGGGCCCCGAGGCCACCGAGGGCGTGTACGAGTACGTCGAGTTCTCCGAGAGCCTCGACACGCCCGAGTACCGCGCCTGGGCCCAGCTCCATCACCAGTGGTTCCCCGAGGTCAAGCGCATCGCGCACTTCAACGCCCACGGCTACACCGCCGCCAAGTCGGTGCTGCTGGGCATCGAGCGCGCCGGGTCGCTGGACCCCGACCGCATCGCCGCGGCCATGGAGGGCCTCTCCTGGCAGGCGCCGCACGGCCCCATCGCCTTCGGGCCCAACCACCAGGCCACCATCAACATGTACATCACCCAGGTGCGCGACATGAA
>DATGKN010000098.1:0-25586 GCA_035294645.1 Chloroflexota bacterium | reverse complement strand
GCGTTCATCAAGGACCAGCCGGTGCTGGCCATCGACAAGGTGCGCTACGTCGGCGAGGAGGTGGCGGCCGTCGCGGCGATGAGCGAGGAGGCGGCCGAGGAGGCACTGAGCCTGATCGAGGTGGAGTACGAGCCGCTGCCCGCCTACTTCGACCCGGAGGACGCACTAGCCGAGGGCGCGGTGCTCATCCACGAGGACAAGCCACACAACATCGCGCTGGTGATCGATGTCGAGCGCGGCAACGTCGACGAGGCGTTCCGCAACTCCGATGTCGTCGTCGAGGACACGTTCAAGAGCCACCTCCAGTGGCAGGCGCCGATCGAGACCATTGGCAGCGTGGCCGAGTACAGCGGCGGCAAGTTGACCGTGTACATGAACACCCAGACGCTGTTCATGGCGCGCCACCGCATGGCCTGGGCCCTGAACATGCGCGAGGGCGACATCCGCATCATCCAGCCGTGGGTGGGCGGCGGCTTCGGCGGCAAGTCGTGCGACGACAACAACGCCATGATCTGCGCGCTGCTGGCGATGAAGACCGGCCGGCCCGTCAAGCTGATCAACACCCGCGAAGAGGAGTTCCTGGCCGGCTCGCGGCCGCGCGTGCCGATGAAGATCTGGTGCCGTATCGGCTTCCGGAAAGACGGCACGATCACGGCCAAGCAACTCGACATCATCGCCGAGAACGGCGCCTACTCCGGCAAGGCGCCGGCGATCACCGGCGTGGCCGCCCTGCGCCACGACACGCTCTACAAGTACCCGGTGGTGAAGACCCGCGCGCGGCTCGTGTACACCAACCGCATCCCCACCGGCGCCTTCCGCGGGTTCGGCAACCCCAGCGCCGAGTGGGCCGTCGAGCAGGTGCTGGACATGGGCGCCCACGCGCTGGGCATCGACCCACTGGAGATCATCAAGAAGAACGCGGCCGAGCCGGGCTACGTCTCGCCGCACGGCAACCGTGTGATCTCCTGTGAGCTGAAGCAGTGCGCGGAGCTGGTCGAGCGGATGATGGACTGGCAGCGCCTGCGGGCGAACAAGCAGCCGTACCATGGGATCGCCGTGGGGGCCACGGTGCACGTGTCGGGCAAGCGGCATTTCGGCGATTACGATGGCGGCTCGGCGGTGATCAAGGTCAACGAGGACGGCAAGGCGATGATCTGGTGCGGCGAGGGCGAGATTGGCCAGGGGCCCACGACGGCGCTGTGCCAGATCGCGGCCGAGGAGCTGGGCGTGCCGTTCGAGGACGTGGAGATCTCGCGGGCCGACACCGACCTTACCACCTACTGCCACGGCGCCTACGCCAGCCGGCTGACATACATCGCCGGCAACGCGGTGCGCAACGCCGCCCGCAACATGAAGCAGATGCTTCTGGAGATCGCCGCCGAGATGCTGGAGGCTGCGCCCGAGGACCTGGAGATCAAGCAGGGGCGCATCTTCGTGAAGGGCGCGCCCGAGGGCAAGAGCACGACGGTGCGCGAGGTGGCGCACGCGCGGCTGTTCCGCCGGGGGGGCAAGCCGCTGGTGGCCGCGGGCGACTTCGACCCGGACTCGGTGCTCCAGGACGCCACGCGCTACGGCAACGAGTCGGGCGCCTACAACTTCGCGGTCCACGCTGCCGAGGTGGAGGTCGATCCCGAGACCGGCCAGGTGAAGGTCGTCCAGTACTGCGCGGCGTCCGACTGCGGGACCGTGATCTTCCCCACGGGGGCCGAGGGCCAGGTGGAGGGCTCGGTCGCCCAGGGTCTCGGCTACACGCTCAGCGAGTACCTGGCCTGGGACAATGGCCGGCCGCTCAACCCCAACTTCAGCGACTACCGCATCCCCACCGCCGCGGACATGCCGCCTCTGAAGCGCGCGTTCGCCGACTCCTACGAGCCCACCGGCCCGTTCGGCGCCAAGGGCCTCGGCGAGCTGAGCATGGACCCGTTCGCCGCCGTGATCGGCAACGCCCTGTTCGACGCCTGCGGCGTGCGCATCAAGCAGCTCCCCATCACGGCGGAGAAGGTGTATTGGGCGCTGCGCGAGCGGGAGCGCCAGCAGCGCGGCGAGTGACCGCCAAACGGGGACGGGAGTGATCAATGGTCCTGCACACGTTCGACTATCTGGAGCCGCGCAGCCTGGAAGAGGTGCACGCGCTGCTCGGCCAGTACGGCGACGACGCCAAGCTGATGGCTGGCGGTACCGCGCTGATGCTGTTCATGCGCCAGAAACTCGTCCAGCCAGCGGTGCTGGTCAGCCTGCGCCATGTGGCGGGCCTCCACACCATCGAGCCGCTGGATGGCGGCCTGTGCATCGGCGCGCTGGTCACGCACCGCCGCGCCGAGCTGGACCCGCTGGTGCAGCAGCGCTTCCCCGCCCTGCGCGAGATGCTGCGCCACGTGGCCACCATCCGTATTCGCAACATGGGCACGCTGGGCGGCAACCTAGCGCACGCCGATCCAGCCCAGGACCCGCCGGCCATGCTGATCGCTCTTGGGGCGCGCGTGCGGCTCGCCGGCCCGGACGGCACGCGCACCGTGCCGCTGGACGAGTTCTTCACGGGCTACTACGAGACGGTGCTCCAGCCGGGCGAGGTGTTGACCCACATCGAGATCCCCGGACCGCAGGGCGACTTCCGCCAGGCTTGGAGCAAGTTCCTGCCGCGCTCGGTCGACGACTATGCCACGGTGGCCGTCGGCGTGGGCCTCACGCTCGCGCCGGACGGCCAGCGCATCGAGGACATCCGCATCGGGCTCGGCTCGGCCGGCGAGACGCCGATCCGCGCGCGCGGCGCCGAGGCGGTGCTGCGCGGCCAGCCGCTGACCGACGAGGTCCTGCGCGCGGCCGGCGAGGCGGCGGCCGCCGAGTGCGACCCGCTGAGCGATGTGCGCGGCTCGGCCGAGTACAAGCGCGAGATGGTCAAGGTGTGGCTGCGGCGCACCATCCGCCAGGCGGTCGGCGCGGCATAGCGTCGTGGCCGCCGTGCGGCTAACATAGCCGTAGACCGCCGCGGCGCCCGGCGCGCTGCGGGTGGGGGGAGAGATGCAAGCCGTCGAGACGCGCCTCGGACAGGTACAGTACCGCGACCTGCGCGAGTGGCTGGCGCTGGTGGAGAGCTTCGGCGAGCTGGTGCACGTCAAGGGCGCCGACTGGCACCTCGAGCTGGGCGCCATCTCCGAGCTGAACTACCGTCGCAAGCCGACTCCGGCGCTGCTGTTCGACGAGATCAAGGGCTACCCGCCGGGCTTCCGTGTGCTCACGGCATCGTCGTCCAGCTCGCGGCGGCTGGGCACCTGCCTGCGCCTCTCGACCGACCTGACCGACGCGGAGCTGGTCGAGGCGTTGCGCGGCCGGCCGCTGCAGTGGGAGCTGAACGCGTCGCGCTACGCCCCGCGGGTGGTGAGCGACGGGCCGATCCTGGAGCACGTGCGCGAGGGGGCGGCGGTCGATCTGAGCCTCTTCCCCGTGCCGTTCTGGCACGAGCACGACGGCGGCCGCTACATCGGCACCGGCTGCTCGATCATCACCTGTGATCCCGACACGGGCGCCACCAACGTGGGCGCCTACCGCTGCATGCTGATCGACGATCGCACCATCAGCGTGCAGATCATCCCGGGCAAGCACGGGCGGGTGCACTACGAGAAGTGGTTCGCCAAGGAGGGGCGCGCGCCGCTGGTGGTGGCGCTGGGCGGCGACCCGCTGCTCACGATCTTGTCGGGCCTGGAGGTGCCGACGGGCATCAGCGAGCTGAACTACACGGGCGCCATCATCGGGGAGCCGGTCGAGGTGCTGCGCAGCGACCTGACGCCGCTGCCGATCCCCGCCCGCAGCGAGATCGTCCTGGAGGGCTGGATCTACCCCGACAAGCAGGGCCGCGAGGGGCCGTTCGGCGAGTGGACCGGCTACTACTCCGGCAGTGTGCTGCCCTCGCCGTACCTGGAGGTGCAGCGGCTGTACTACCGCCGCGACCCGATCCTGATCGGCGCGCCGCCCTCCAAGCCGCCGCACGACTACTCGTACATGCGCACGGCCATGAAGTCGGCGATGATCTACGACGCGCTGGTCAAGGCCGGCGTGCCAGATGTGCGCGGCGTGTGGGCGCACGAGTGCGGCGGGGGCCGGCTGTGGATCGTGGTGAGCATCACCACGCGCTTCTGCGGCCACTCGCGCCAGGCGGGCGCTATCGCCGCCCAGTGCCGCGAGGCGGCGTACATGAACCGCTTCGTGGTGGTGGTCGACGACGACATCGACCCGATGAACCTGGAGGAGGTCGTCTGGGCGATGTGCACGCGCTGCGACCCCGCCGAGGACATCGACATCATCCGCAAGGCGTGGGGCAGCCGCGCCGACCCGTTGCTGCTCGATGGGCAGCCACCGTACAACTCGCGGGCGATCATCGACGCCTGCATCCCGTACGAGCGCAAGGCGGACTTCCCGCGGGTGGCCCAGGCCTCGCCCGCGCTGCTCCAGCAGATCGAGCAGAAGTGGGCCAGCGTGTTCGCCCAGCGGCCGGCGCCCGCGCCGGGGGTGGGCGGCCCCGAGCGCGTGCGCGCGCTGCTCGATGCGGCACCCCGCGCGCCACGGCCCGCGAGCGAGCTGCCCACCGATATGGCCGCGGGCGAGGGGCGCGCAACCTACTAGGAGGAGCGGGACCGTGAACCTGACGCACAAGATCACTATTCCAGCGCCGCGGGACAAGGTGTGGAACTTCCTGATGGACATCCCGCGCGTCAGCAAGTGCATCCCGGGCGTGGAGAAGGTCGAGCCGCTGGGCGACGACAAGTACCAGGGCACCGTCAAGCAGCGCGTCGGCCCTATCGCGGTCACCCTCACGGGCACGCTCAGCGTGGTGGAGAAGGACGAGGCCGCGGGCCGCGCTACTCTCCAGGGCGAGGGCAACGATCGCCGCATCGGCGGGCTGGTGCGCGCCAAGATGGCCATGTCGCTGCGCGAGCTGTCGCCCAACGAGACCGAGCTAACGGTGGAGACCGATGCGAACGTCGGCGGGCGGCTGGGTGAGTTCGGTGGCGCGGTGATCAAGAAGAAGGCCGATCAGACGATGGAGCAGTTCGCCCAGAACATCCGCGCCGAGCTGGCTAAGAGCTAGCCCTGTCTCCCTCCAGGCCGTGGTGCGGCTCTCGCCCCTGGGCGCGGGCCGCTTTTCATGTGCCCGCGCGTCTCCCCGGGGCGACCGGCCCCTGTACGGCCGCCTGGCCCCCGCCGATGATGCCCAAGGAAGAAGGATCTGCGGCCGCGGGGGCCTTCCCGGGTGGGTATTCCCCCTCGTTGCCCCGATTTGCCCACCGCTCCCGAGCGGCCGGTCCGTCAGCAAGGAGGCTTGATGCTGGGCGCCCCCTATCTCCCGCGCCCATCCTGGCTATTCGGCCCCTCCGCCCGCGACTGGCTAGGCACCGTGCGCCACTGGCTCCCCTCGGGCCGTGAGTTGCCGCTCGAGGTCTGGTTGCAGCGCCACCGCGCCGTGCTCGTGCTGCTATGGCTGCACGCGGTGGCCATCACCGCCTACGGCTGGCACGTGACCGGCTCGCTGCCGCATAGCGTCGCCGAGGGGGCGGTGGTCGCGGGCTTCGCCCTGGCCGCCACGCTGCCGCTCGGCAATCGGCGCACGCGGTCTACGCTGGCCAGCCTCGGCTTGCTCATGTCGTCAGCGCTGCTGGTGCACCTGTCGGGCGGGCTGATCGAGATGCACTTCCACTTCTTCGTGATGCTAGGCATCATCGCCTTGTATCAGGACTGGCTCCCGTTCCTGGTGGCCATTGGGTACGTCGTGCTCCATCACGGCATCGTGGGCGTGCTGCGGCCGGAGGCCGTGTACAACCACCCGGCGGCGTGGAGCAACCCGTGGCTGTGGGCGGGCGTCCATGGCGCGTTCGTGCTCGCCGCGAGCCTCGGCACGCTGGTCGCCTGGCGCTTGATCGAGCAGCAGGCGCTGCACGACCCGCTAACGAGCCTGCCGAATCGCGTCCTGTTGCGCGAGCAGCTCAACCGCGCGCTCGCCCAGCCCGAAGTGCAGCGCCCGCTGGCGGTGTTGTTCCTCGACCTCGACAATTTCAAGTCGGTCAACGACACCGTGGGCCACGCCGCGGGCGACGCGCTGCTAGTAGCGGTGGCGCGGCGGCTGCGGCGCAGCGTGCGCCCGCAAGACCTGGTGGCGCGGCTGGGCGGCGACGAGTTCGCCGTGGTGCTGCCGGGGCTGCAGCGGGCCGAGGACGCCCTGCAAGTGGCCGAGCGCCTCCGAGCCAGCCTACGCCGTCCGTTCCAGCTGACGGGCCGCGAGCTGTACGCGCACGCCAGCATCGGGGTGGCCGTCCGCTCGTCGGCGACCGTGCAGGCCGACCAGCTGCTGCGCGACGCCGACCTCGCCATGTACATGGCCAAGAGCCAGGGTAAAGACCGCTGTGCGGTGTTCGAGCCTGCCATGCACGCCGCACTCTTGCGCCGCCTGGAGCTGAAAGCCGACCTCCAGGCGGCGCTGGCGCGCGAGGAGTTCACCCTCCGCTACCAGCCGACCGTGGCGCTCGACACGGGGCAGATCGTTGGAGCCGAGGCGTTGCTCCGCTGGGCCCATCCGCGCTATGGCCTCATCTCCCCCAGCGAATTCATCCCCTTGGCCGAGGAGAGCGGCCTGATCGTGCCACTCGGCCGCTGGGTGCTGCGGCACGCCTGTCGCCAGGCGGCTGCTTGGCCAGGGCTGCTGACCATCAGCGTCAATCTGTCCGCGCGCCAGCTCAAGCACGATAGCCTGGTCGACGATGTGGCCGTGGCGCTGCACGAGGCGGGCCTCGCCCCGCAGCGGCTCATCCTGGAGATCACTGAGAGCGATCTGATCGAGGAAAGCGCCCTGGACGCCTGCCTCGAGCGCTTGCTGGCCCTCAAGCGGCTGGGCGTGCGGCTGGCCATCGACGACTTCGGCACGGGCTACTCCTCGCTCAGCTACCTGCGCCGGCTGCCCGTGGACATCCTGAAGATCGACAAGTCGTTCGTCGATGGCCTCACGCGAGGGGCCCAGGCGATGGCGGTGGTACGCTCGGTGGTCGATCTGGGCCGCAACCTGGGGCTAGCAGTGGTGGCCGAGGGCGTGGAGGATGCCGGCCAGCGCACCGTGCTGGCCTCGCTGGGTTGCGACCTCGCCCAGGGCTACTACTTCGCGCGGCCCATGGACCGCGCCACGCTCACCTCGCTGCTGACCGCGAACGCGACCGGCCACCCGACGCCCTGCTCGCCGGAGGGGCCCCCGGGCGCCAGGGCTGCGGGGACGCGGAACGGCGTCGCGTCGTCCTAACCGGTCCGCGCCGCGGCGCTGGGCTCGCTACTAGACAGCCGCCGCACCACGCGCTTATGCTCCGGGCACGGCGCCGCCGCGCGACGGGGAGCGACGATGGCCAGCGTGCGCTTCGAGCGAGTCGTCAAGCGCTTCGGCTCCCTCACGGTCCTGCACGACCTGACTTTCGAGGTGCAGGATGAGGAGTTCCTGGTGCTGGTCGGGCCATCGGGCTGTGGCAAGTCCACGGCCCTGCGCCTGCTCGCGGGGCTGGAGGAAGTCAGCAGCGGGGAGATCTACATCGGCGAGCGGCAGGTGACCCATCTGCCGCCAAAGGAGCGCGACATCGCGATGGTGTTTCAGAGCTACGCGCTGTACCCGCACCTGACGGTCTACGACAACCTCGCCTTCGGCCTGAAGCTGCGGGGCGTCCCCCGCGCCGAGATCGCCCGTCGGGTGGAGGCCGTCGCCGCGAGCCTCGGCCTGAAGGAGCTGCTGGCGCGCAAGCCGCGCCAGCTCTCGGGCGGGCAGCGCCAGCGCGTGGCGCTCGGCCGCGCCATCGTGCGGGAGCCCCAGGTGTTCCTGCTGGACGAGCCACTGTCCAACCTCGACGCCCACCTGCGTGCGCAGACCCGCACCGAGCTGCTCCGGCTACACCAGCGCCTACGGACCACGGTCGTGTACGTGACCCACGACCAGGTCGAGGCGATGACCATGGGCCAGCGCATCGGGGTGCTCCACGCCGGGCGGCTGCAGCAGCTCGCACCGCCGCAGGTGCTGTACGACCATCCTGCCAACCGCTTCGTGGCCGGCTTCATCGGCTCGCCCCCGATGAACTTCCTCGATGCGGAGCTGACCACCGACGAGCAGGGCGCGCTGTGGGTGGCGAACGGCGCTCTGCGCCTGCGCGTGCCGCCCGAGCGAGCCGCCCGCCTGCAAGCGCCCCGCGGCCGTGCGGTCACCATTGGGATCCGCCCCGAGCACCTCGCCTGGCGGCCCGACGGGGAGGGCCCCCTCGGCGCTACCGCGCCGGCGCGCGTGGAGGTGGTCGAGTACCTCGGGGCCGAGCTGCTGGCGCACCTGCGCCTGGGCGAGCAGGTCGTGGTGGCGCGCCTACCGGCCGGGGCGGCTGTGCGGGCGCACGCCGTCGGCGCCGTGGTATTCGACACGACGCAGCTGCACCTGTTCGATCCGGAGAGCGAGCGCGCGCTCGCCTGAGGGCGCGCCGCCGGCCGCTCTTCGCTTCATGGGCGAGGGGAGCAAGCAGCACACCACATGGGACGGCGGATCGGTCGGCGGGCGTTTCTCGCGGGGCTGGGCGCACTCAGTGGCGCCTGGGCCGCCGGCTGCCGGCGCCGCGCGGCGATTTCCCGCGCACCGCTCCCCCCGGGCGCCAGCCCCGCGCCCACGCCGCCGCCTGCGGTCGAGCCGCCCCCTGTGCCCAACGCGGCACAAGCCCAGCGCTACCAGGGCGTGCAGCTCACCTACTACGGCGACTCGGTGGGCATCGGCGCCGAGCTGGACCAGCAGCTCGGGGCGCGCTTCACGCAGGACACGGGCATCGCGGTGCGGGTGATCCCGCGCCCACAGAGCGCCAGCGAGGCGTACGCGACCTACCTCCGTTTCTTCCAGGCGCGGTCGGCCGCGATCGATGTGCTGCTGATCGACATCATCTGGCCAGGCGCCTTCGCGCCGCACCTACTCGACCTGCGACCGTTCTGTGCTGGCGAGATCGACCAGTTCTACCCCGCCCTCATCGCGAACAACACGGTTGCCGACCGGCTCGTGGCGCTGCCCTGGTTCGCCGATGTGGGGCTGCTGTACTACCGCGTGGACCTGCTGGAGCGCTACGGCTTCGCGGCGCCGCCGGCCACGTGGGAGGAGTTGGAGGTGCAGGCGCGGCGCATCGTGGCCGGCGAGCGGGCAGCGAACCCCGTCTTCACGGGCTACGTGTTCCAGGGCAACGCCTACGAGGGGCTCACCTGCAACGCGCTGGAGTGGCTAGCGTCGGTCGGCGGCGGCCGGATCTTGGAGCGCGGCCGCGTGACGATCGCCAACCCGGCGGCGGCCGCGATTCTCGATCAGGCGCGCGGCTGGGTAGGCCTCATCGCGCCACGCGGCGTTACCACCTACCAGGAGGACGACGCGCGCAACGTGTTCCAAGCGGGCAACGCGGCGTTCATGCGCAACTGGCCCTACGCCTACGCGCTCGCGGCCGGCCCGGCGTCGCGGGTAGCCGGCCGCTTCGGGGTGGCGCCCCTGCCGGCGGCGCCGGGGCAGCCCCGCGTGGGTACCGCGGGCGGCCAGCAGCTCGCCGTGTGCCAGTACTCGCGGGCACCCGAGGCGGCGGTGGAGCTGGTGCGCTACCTCACCAGCGCGCCGGTGCAAGTGTACCGGGCGCTGCGCGGCAGCTTTCTGCCCACGCGGCCCGCGGTGGCCGCGGACCCGCGCGTGCTGGCCGCGGAGCCCTTCCTTGGCCCGCTGCAGGCGGTCGAGCGCGTGACGCGCCCAGCGCGCGACGCCGGTGCGCGCTACAATCAGGTCTCCACGGCGTTCTTCCAGGGAGTCAATCAGGTCTTGAACGGCGCCGACGCGGTCCAGCTCCTGCCCCGCGTGGCGCGCCGCATCGAGCGCGCGCTGGCCTGATGGACAGCCGCGGGAGGCATGCTCACGTGAGCGGGCGCGGGCGAGGCGAGGCGTGAGCGAGGTAGTGGTCCCCCGCCCGCGGGTGCCCACCGCCGGGGCGCCCCGGGCAGGCGCGCCCAGCCTGGCGGCGCGGCAAGCGCGATTGGCCTGGCTGCTGCTGTCGCCGAGCCTGACGGTCGTGCTGCTGGTGGCCATCTTCCCACTCGTCCAGACCGTGGTGCTGAGCCTGACCACCGCGCGCCTGGCCAGCCCCGAGCCCGCGCGGTTCGTGGGGCTGAGCAACTACGCCGCGCTGCTCGGCGACTACCTGTTCTGGCAGTCGATCGGCGTGACGCTCCAGTTCGCGGTGATCACGGTCAGCGGCGAGTTCGTGCTGGGCCTGTTCATCGCTCTGCTGGTGAACGCGCAGTTTCGGGGACGCGGCTTGGTCCGCGCGGCGATGCTGGTGCCGTGGGCGATCCCCACGGTGATCGCGGCCCAGATGTGGAAGTGGATGTACCACGATGTCTACGGGGTGGTGAACGACCTGCTGGTGGCCACGCTGGGGGTGCTGCCGGCCAACGTGGCCTGGCTCGCCGATCCCACCACCGCGCTGGCCGTCGTGGCGCTGGTGGACATTTGGAAGACCACGCCGTTCGTGGCCCTGCTGCTGCTCGCGGGGCTGCAAGTGATTCCCGAGGAGCTCTACGAGGCCGCCCGCGTGGACGGCGCCAGTGCGCTCCAGCAGCTCGTGCAGATCACTCTGCCGCTGCTACGGCCGGCCATCCTGGTCGCGCTGGTGTTCCGCACCCTCGACGCGCTGCGGGTGTTCGACGTGTTCTACGTCATGTTCGGCGAGCGGCCCGACACGATGACCATGGCCATCTACAACCAGGAGACGATCGTGGCTTTTGCCGACGTGGGCTACGGCGCGGCGATCAGCATGGTGATCTTCCTGATCATCGGCATCTGCGTGGTGGCCTACGTGACGCTGCTACGCGTGGAGGCGCCATGAGCCGGCCGCGGGCGCTGGGCCGGCTGGTGCTGTATGTACTGGTCGGGGGGCTGCTGGGGGGCCTGCTGTTCCCCTTCTACTGGGCGGTGCGCTCCTCGCTCACCCCGAACAGCGCGCTGTTCACCACGCCGCTGGAGTACTGGCCTAGCGCACCCACCCTGGAACACTACCAGCGCGTGCTGCGCGACGGTCAGTTCCTGCGCGCGCTCCTCAACTCGGCACTGGTAGCGGGCGCCGTCACCGTGCTGTCGCTGGCCATCGGTGCACTGGGGGCGTACGCGCTGGGGCGGTTTCGTTTCCGCGGGCGCCTGCCCGTACTGTACCTCGTGCTGTCGATGACCATGTTCCCCCAGATCGCCGTGCTGGGCGCGTTGTACACAATGATCACCTGGCTTGGACTGTACAACACGCTGTGGGCACTGATCCTGACCTACCTGATTTTCACCCTGCCGTTCACCATCTGGGTACTGACCGTGTTTTTCGCCAGCTTGCCGCGCGAGCTGGAAGAGGCCGCGTACGTGGATGGCGCGACGCCGCTGCAAGCGTTCTACCTGGTGCTGTTGCCGCTGGTGGCGCCCGGGCTGGTGACGACAGGCCTGTTGGCGTTCATCGCGGCCTGGAACGAGTTCTTGTACGCGCTGTCGTTCACCCAGACGCCAGACCAGCGCACGGTCCCGGTGGCCATCTTCGCTTTCAGTCCCCAGACGGGCGGCGGGTTCGAGGTACCGTGGGGCCAGATGATGGCCGCCACGGTGCTGGTGACGCTGCCGCTGGTGGCGCTGACATTCGTGTTCCAGCGGCGCATCCTCGCGGGCCTCACGACGGGCGCCGTGAAGGGATAGCCGCGCTCACGCGTTCCACCGGTACTCGCCGAGCCGCTGCATGACCGCCTGCTGCAAGGCGGTCGTGGCGACCCGCTCGAACGGCAGTACCTCGGACTGGCTGCCGGCGCGGACGTTCATCTCCTGGGCGAAGCGCAGGGCGTCTGGATCGATCGTGAGGTTGGGCTCGACGATCTTGTGCTCTTTCTCGTAGTCGTAGGTGAACTCCAGCTCGTCGCGCGGCCGGCCCGTGCGGCTCGTGGCCAGCGCGAGCCACTCATCCTTGTGGTCCAGGGAGTAGCGGATGGAGCGCGCCCAGGCGACCATGGTGCGCACCAGGAGATCGCGCTTGGTCTCGATGTCGCTTCCGCGCACCATGAGGCCCGTGCGGATGTACTTGGGGAGATACTCCGCGAAATAGAGCAGCACCTTGGTGTTGTCCGAGCGGCGTGCCTCGGGCACCCAGTCGATAGTGGAGGGGCCGGCATCGACTTTGCCCGCCAGCACGGCGCGGAACACGGCGGGCGACGAGCCGATGTTGACGTACTGTACGTCGCGGTCGTCGATGCCTTGTACGTCGAACAGGGCGACCATCAGTTGGTGCAGGAACGAGCCCGGGTCGGCGATGCCGACGGACTTGCCGACGAGCTCTTCGATCCGGTTGATCTCGCGGCGCGTGTAGAGCGCGAAGTTGAGGCCCGGCTTGGTGGCGCCGACGAACTTCAGATCCGCGCCGTTCGCCACGGCGAGCGGCATGGCGGCGAAGCCAGATTCCGCGATGTCCAGCTCGTTGGCCAGCAGCGCCTTCAACATCGGGCCGCCCGCCTGGAACTCGACGAACTCGATGTCGAGGCCCTCGTCGCGGAAGAAGCCGCGCTCTTGGCCCAGGTACTGGAAGATGTTCTCGCTGAGCCCCGCGATGACCCCCGCCCGTGCCCGCATGGGGGCCGGTGCGGGGACGGCGGTGGCACTGGTAGCCGGGCTGGCGCTGCGGGCGCCCTGGCTCCCCCCGCTGGTCGGGGAGCCGCATGCTGCCAGCCAGCCCGCGCCCGCCAGTCCCGCGAGCGCCAGGAAGCGGCGCCGCCCCACCGCGTCGCCCGCGCGCCAGGTCGCCTGTCGTCGTTGCTCCACCATGGGGTTACTCCTGTTCTCATCGCTGGGCGGCGATGGCGTGCCACGCGGTAGCCGTCTGCCGGCGGCTTCGCGGAGTTTGGCCGCAGTGTGCCAGCGGGCGGCGCAGCGGCGCAACCGTTGCCCGGCCCACGGGACGGCCCGGCGCTGGCGATCGCGTAACCGGCGCCGCAGCGCTTCCGCGCAAGGCCCAGGCCGTTGTCCGCTCCGCGTCAAGCCCCGCTGAACGCGCGTTATCGGGATCTGAACAGGAGCCCCATGCTCCCTTGAGTACAATGGAAGAACGTGGCCGGGGCCCAAGCGGGGGATAGCCCCCGGGGGCTTCGCTGGGGCTTGATCCCGGGCCCCGCGGTGCCGGGAAAGGAGATATTCCGTGAGGCTCGGCTACTTCACCCTGGCCGACAACCCCGCCAGCTACGGGCCGCTGCGCCGCGACCCCAACCGCTTCCTGCTCGACCTGCTAGAGGAGGCGGTGCTCGCCGACGCGCTGGGCTTCAGCTCGGTGTGGCTGCCGGAGCACCACTTCGGCCTGTTCGGCTGCCTGCCCACCCCGGCCGTGTACCTCGCCCATCTCGCGGCGCGAACCACCCGGGTGCGCCTCGCGCCGGGCACCGTGGTGCTGCCGCTCAACCACCCGCTGCGCGTGGCCGAGGAGTACGCCTCGCTCGACCTGCTCAGCGGCGGGCGGGCGCTGCTCTCGGTCGGCCGCGGCTACGACCGCCGCGAGTACGCCGCGTTCGGCGTGCCGATCGGCGAGAGCCGCGAGCGGTTCGACGAGGGCGTAGCGCTACTCCGCAAGGCGCTCAGCGAGGAGGCGATCACCTGGCAGGGCCAATACTACCGCATCGACGAGCCGGTGACCGTGCTCCCGCGGCCGGTGCAGCGGCCGCACCCGCCGATCTACATCGCTTGCTGGAGTCGGCCCACCCTCGAGGTGGCGGCGCGCGGGGGCTATTACGGCATCTTCGCCCCGTTCGCGGCGGCGATGATGTTCGGGAGCCTGGCCGACTCGGTGGCCGAGTTCCGCGCCCTGGCCGCCGCGGCGGGCCACCCGCGCCCCCAGGTGATGTGCTCGTACTTTCTGGTGCTGGCCGACGACGCGGCGGCGGTGCGGCGCGGGAAGGAGCGGCTGCTGCGCTATCTGCTGGGGGCGGTGCCCGCCCTGCTCGATGAGCGCGTGCCGCCGCCGCCGCATATGGCGTACATGGTGGACGTGGTGAAGCAGCTGCGGGCGTTGCGCCCGGAGCAGCTGGGGGAGCGGAGCGTGATCGCCGGGGGGCCGGCGGAGTGCCTGGCAGCGCTGAAGCGGGTGGAGGCGGCGGGGATCGATGAGGTGATCCTGTACTTCCACTTCGGCGCGCTGGAGCATCGGGAGACGCTGCGGCTGATGGAGCGCGTGGCGCGCGACCTCCTGCCGCACTTCGAGGCGGCGCCCGCGGTCCCCGCTGCCACGCACTAACCGTGGGGCGCTTTGGCGCTGCCTGGGGGCGGGATTGCTCCTGGGGGGTGCCGCTGCTACACTGACGCGCAGCGCGCGGCGCCCGCTCCAGGTGAGGACGTCGGGGGCCACGCGCGCAGTGGGAGAGGCCATGACGAAGATCCCGCGCCTGACACGCCGCCGCTTCCTGCGCGCCGCCGGGCTGGCCGCCGGCAGCGCGTGGCTCGCCGGCTGCGCGCCCACCGGCGGCCCGGCGCCCCCGAGCAAACCGAGCGCAAGCCAACCGACGGCGGCTCCCACCACCTCCGCTGGCCCACGGGCAGCTGGCGGCGAGCGGCCACTCAAGATTGGCGTCGTGTTGCCGTACTCTGGCGTCTATGCGCTGCTCGGCGAGAGCATCACCAACGCCATGGAGCTGTACTTCGCCAGCGTGGGCAACACGGCGGGCGGCCGCCCGATCGTGCTGCTCAAAGAGGACGAGGGCACGCCCGACGACGCCTTGCGCAAGACGCGCAAGCTGGTCGAGCAGGATCAGGTGGATATCCTCACCGGGATGGTGAGCACGGCCAGTGCCTACGCCGTCCGTGACTATGTGCACGAGAACAAGGTACTGTTCATCTGCTCCAACGCGGGAGGCAACGATCTCACCCGCGGGCGCAAGAGCCCGTACATCTACCGCACCTCGTTCGCCAACGCGCAGCTCAACGCGCCGATGGGGGAGTTCGTCTACAAGAACATCGCGCGCCGCGTGTTCATCAGTGGCGCCGACTACGCGGCGGGGCGCGAGCAAGTCGGTGCGTTCCGCGAGACGTTCGCGGCCGCAGGCGGCGAGATCGTGGGCGAGGCCTGGCCGCCGTTTCCCAACAACGACTACGCGCCATACCTCACCCAGATCGCGCAGGCGCGCCCCGAGGCGAGCTACAGCTTCTACGCGGGCTCGGATGCGGTGAACTTCGTCAAGCAGTTCGCCGAGTTCGGGCTGAAGAGCACGATCCGGCTGTGTGGCGGCGGGGCGATGATCGATGAGGACACCCTCCCCGCGCAAGGGCAGGCGGCCCTGGGCGGCATCACCGGCATGCACTACACGCCGACGCTGGACACGCCGGAGAATCGTGCCTACGTCGACGCGTACCGTGCGAAGTACAACCGCGAGCCCGACTCGTACTCGGTGCAAGGGTACGACACCGCACGCTGGATCGTAGAGGCCGTGAACCAGCTCCAGGGCGACACGAGCGACAAACTCAAGCTGGGCGAGGCGCTGCTGGGGATCAAGTTCGTGAGCCCGCGCGGGCCGGTGGAGCTCGACCCGGAGACGCACAACATCGTGATGAACATCTACGCCCGCGAAGTGCGCGAGGTGAATGGCCGCCTGACCAACGTGGTGATCGCCACCTTCCCGCTGGTCCGCGACCGCGGCTAGGCATCCGTGCTCGCTGGAGGGCCTGGTTGCGCTGCCGCCCGCAACGGCGGGCCCTCTTTCAGGAAGGCGGCGCGCCCAGCTCGCCAGCGGCGTGCGAGGCCTGGGCCCTGTCGAGCAGCGCGCGCACCTTGGCGGGGCTCAGCGGCGTCTCGTCGGCCGCGATCCCGAGGGCGTCAGCCACCGCGTTGTTGATGCACGCCGGCACGGCGATAATGGCGTTCTCGCCCGCGCCCTTCAGCCCCAGCGGGTTCAGCGGCGAGGGCGTGCGCAGGTGCGCCAGCCGCACCGCCGGCACCTGGTCCGCCGTTGGGATCAGATAATCGAGGAAGGAGGCTGTCAGCAGCTGGCCGTTGGCGTCGTACACGACCTCCTCGAACAGCGCGTTGCCGATGCCGCCGGCGTAGCCGCCGTGGAGCTGGCCCTCCAGCACCAGCGGGTTGATGATGTTCCCGCAGTCGTGCACCATCGCATAGCGCAGCACGCGCACCGCGCCGCTGTCGGGATCGACCTCGACCACCGCCGCGTGCCCGCCGTTCGAGTAGGTCACCGCGCTGGGCGTGAAGTAGTGGGTCGCTTCCAGTCCGACGGGTACGCCCTCGGGGTGCGGGCGACCAGGGAAGGGACTCTGCGCGTAGGCCGCCAGCTCGCCCAGCGTCAGCCGGCGGTCGGGCGCGCCGCGCACGAACACCGCGCCGTCGGCCAGCACGAGATCGTCCACGCCGCACTCTAGCAGGCGCGCCGCCAGCGCCAGTGCCCGCGCCCGCACCTCGCGCGCCGCCAGCACAATGGCGTTGCCGGCGTTGACCGCCGTGCGGCTGGCGAACGTGCCGGTGCCGTAGGGGATGCCGTCGGTGTCGCCGGCCACGAGGGTCACGCGTTCCAGCGGCACGCCTAGCTCGTCGGCCGCGATCTGGGCGAGGGTGGTGAGGTGGCCCTGCCCCTGCGAGCAGGCGCCGGTAGCGACCACTACGTGGCCCGACGGCTCGACGCGTACGCGCGCCCCCTCGAAGGGGCCCATGCCGTTGTTCTCCACGGCGAACGCCAGGCCCAGCCCCAGGTAGCGGCCCGCGGCGCGCGCGCGGCGCTGCTCGGTGGCGAAGCCCGCGTAGTCGATCAGCTCCAGGAGCTTGTCCAGGCAGCCCGGGTAGTTGCCCGAGTCGTACACCAGGGGCTTGCCGTCGCGCCCGACGAGCCCCACGGCATAGGGGAACTCGTGGGGCTGGATGAAGTTGCGGCGGCGGATCTCCGCGCGGTCCAGCCCCAGCGCGCGCGCCGCCTCGTCGAGCAGCCGCTCGGTGACGAACACCGCCTGCGGGCGGCCCGCCCCGCGATAGGGGGCCAGCGGGCAGGTGCTGGTGTACGCCACCTCTACGTCGCACTGGAAGGCCGGCAGCTTGTACGGCCCCGGCAGCATGCTGGACGTAATGACGGGCACCACGATGCCCCAGGGCGTGAACGCCCCGGTGTCGGCCACGAAGCGGTCGCGCAGCCCCAGGATGCGCCCCTCGGCGTCGACCGCCAGCGCCGCGTGGTGCACCTGCCCGCGCTCCTGGATGCTGGCCAGCAGGTTCTCGCGCCGGTCCTCGAGCCACTTCACGGGGCGCCGCAGCCGCCAGGCGAGATAGGGGATCAGGAAGTCCTCGGGGTAGAACGGCTCTTTGACCCCGAACGCGCCGCCCACGTCCGGGGTCACGAGGCGGATGTCCTGCGGTGGGCGGTCGAGCAGGCTAGCCAGAATGTCGCGGATCATGTGCGGCGTCTGCGTGGCGTTCCACACCACCAGCCGGCCGAGCTCGTCGACCAGCGCCACCAGGCCGCGGCACTCGATGGGGATGCCCGCGCACTTGCCGATCACGAACTCGCGCTCGACTACCACCGCGGCGCGGGCGAACGCCGCCGCGAGGTCCCCGAAGCCCTGGCTGAAGCGGCCGGCGAGGTTGTCGGGCGCGCCCTGGTCGTCGTGCAGTATCGGTGCACCGGGCGCCAGCGCCGCCGTGGGATCGACCACGGCGGGCAGCGGCTCGTAGTCCACGGCGATGCGCTCCAGGGCGTCCTCGGCCAGGTAGCGATCGGTGGCCACCACCACCGCCACTGGCTCGCCGACGTAGTGCACCTTGTCGCGGGCCAGTGGGTACTGCGGGTAGTAGCGCAGCGCGGGGTGCGGGAAGCGGTTGGGCAGCGGCCGCCAGTACGGCCCGAGGTCGTGGGCGGTGAGCGCGGCGATCACCCCGGGCAGCGCGCGCGCTGCGGCGGCGTCGATGCGGCGGATGCGCGCGTGGGCATGCGGGCTGCGCAAGATGGCGGCGTGCAGGCACCCCGGCGGCTCGATGTCGCCGACGTAGCGTCCCTGGCCCGTCAGCAGGCGTGGATCCTCGCGGCGCCGCAGCGCCCGCCCCGTGTACGCTCCCATGCTCCGCCTCTCACTGTACTGCGCGTGTGCCCAGGCGCCTGTGCCCGGCTAGCCGCGCGGGCCGGCGAACAGCCGCGCGGCCGTGCCTCCCAGCACGCCCGCGATCTCCGTCGCTGGCCACGGCCGCCCCTGCACGGTGGCCAGAATGTCGTGCGGCGCGTCCAGCCGATGCGGCTCGTCGGTGCCGAACAGCAGGCGGCCCGGCCCGAACGTCGCCCGCGCGCACTCCAGCGCTGGCGCGTGCGTGCACACGGTGTCGTAGTAGCAGCGCGCGAGGTAGGTACTGGGCGGCCGCGGGCAGGTGGGGAAGCGGCGGTAGCCGGCGTCGAGCCGCGCGGCCAGCAGCGGCAGCGCGCCGCCGACGTGCGACCAGATCACGGGCACCTCGGGGCACTCCTCTAACACCCCGGCGAGGGTCAGGCGCGCGGCGGCGAGCGTCGTCTCGCCGGGAAAGCCCGCCAGCAGGACGCTGCCGGCGTCCTCGCGCGGGCCCTCGGGCGGAAAGCACGGATGCACCAGTACCGGCAACCGCCGAGCGTTCATCTCGCGCCAGAACGGCCGACACGGGGGCGCGTCCAGCGGCTGGCCGCCCACCGTGGTGGTCACGGCTACCCCGACCGCGCCGAGCGCCAGCGCGTGCTCCAGCTCGCGGGCCAGCGCAGGGTACTGCAGCACTGGCAGCGCGGCCAGGAACCGGAAGCGATCGCGCCGCGCGCGACACGCCTCCGCTAGCCGCTCGTTGACTCGGCGGGCCAGCGTGGGCGCCGCGTCCCCAGCCCAGTTTACGTCCAGGGCCCCGTAGGACAAGACTTGCACAGCGATGCCCAGCCGGTCCATCAGCGCGAGGCGGTCGGCGGGGTCGTCGGCCCAGCGCGGGATGTGGCTGGCCACACTGCCGTGCCAGAGGACGAGCCGCGCACCGTCCGGGGCCCGGCCGAGCCGGAGGGCCGCGCAGTGGCGCGCCAGCTCGGCCAGCTCCTCTTCCCAGTACCAGTGGGCGTGGCAGTCGACGATCACGGGGCGTCGGTCCGCGCCACCGCGATGAGCGCCACGATGCGCGCCGGGGTGAGCGGCAGCTGCCGCACCCGCACGCCCAGCGGCGCCAGCGCATCGGCTACCGCGTTGGCCACCGCGCCGCCCGCGCCCGTGCAGCCGCCCTCGCCCGCGCCCTTCACCCCGAGCGGGCTCACTGGGCTGGGCGTGTCCTCGCGCTGCACGATCGTGGCCGCGGGCACCACGTCGCTGGTGGGCAGCAGGTAGTCCAGGAACGTGCCCGCTAGGAGCTGCCCATCGGCGCTGTACGCCAGCTCCTCGAACAGCGCCCCGCCGATGCCCTGGGCCAGCCCGCCCTGGAGCTGGCCCTCCACCAGCAGCGGGTTCACCGCGCGCCCGATGTCGTAGGCGATGACGTACTTGTCGAAACGGACGGCGCCCGTCTCGGGATCGACCTCCACGATGCAGGCGTGGACCCCACCCGGGTAGGCCATGTGCGCCGTCTCGAAGACGTGCTCGGCGTGCAGCGCCATGCCGTCGCGCGCCGCGGCCGCGGCCACCTCGGCGAGCGCCAGCGCCCGCGCCGGCGCGCCGCGCACCCGCACCGTGCCCTCGGCGAGGTCCAGGTCGGCGACCGCCACCTCCAGCGCGCGCGCGGCCACGGCTAGCACCCGCTCGCGGAGCTGCCGCGCGGCCGCGAACGCCGCGGCGCCGCCCACCACCGTCACGCGGCTGGCGAACGCGCCCGCGCCGCGCGCCACCTGGTCGGTGTCGCCGTAGACGACGTCGACCAACTCGGGCGGCACGCCGAGCCCGTCGGCCACGATCTGCGACATGACCGTGACCAGGCCCTGCCCGACCGAGGAGCCGCCGGTGCGCAGCCGCACGCGTCCCTCGGGGGTGAGCTCGACGCGCGCGTACTCCCACGGGCCGAGCCCCGACTTCTCGACGAACATGCCGATGCCCACCCCGCGCCAACGGCCCGCCACCCGCTCGGCCGCCTGCCGCGCCCGGAACCCGGCGTAGTCGATGGCCTGCAGGGCGGTGTCCAGCAGCGCGGGGTAGTCGCCCGAGTCGTACACGGTGTGCACCGCGAGGCCGCCGGTGCCCACGTCGTACGGCATTTCGGCCGGGGTGATCAGGTTGCGGCGGCGCAGCTCGGCGGGGTCCAGCGCCAGCCGCCGCGCCAGCTCGTCGAGCAGCACCTCGCGCACGAAGGTGCCCTCGTAGCGCCCGGGGCCGCGGTAGGTGCCGGTGGGCGTCTTGTTGGTGAGCACGCAGCGCACCTCGGCCAGGAAATGCGGGAGGCGGTACGGCCCGGGCAGCAGCGCCGAGCCGATCTCAGGCACCGTCGCGCCATGGGTGCGCACGTAGGCGCCGTGGTCGTTGTCGATCCGCGCGTGCAGCCCGAGCAGCGTGCCGTCGCGCCGCGCGGCCAGCCGCACCCACACCTCCTGCTCGCGCGAGTGGTTGATGGCTTGCAGGTGCTCGCGGCGGTCCTCGCTCCAGGCCACGGGCTGGCCGAGGGTGAGAGCTAGATAGGGGATGAGATAGTCCTCGGGGTAGAACTCGCCGCGGCCGCCGAAGCCGCCGCCCACGTCCAGCTCGACCAGGCGGATGCGCTCCTCGGGGAAGTCGAGCAGCGCCGCCAGCGTGCGGCGGTTGAAGTGCGGCACTTTCGCCGCGCCCCACACCGTCAGCCGCCCGCTGGCGCGGTCGTACTCGGCCAGCAGCCCACGGCACTCCAGCGGCACGCTGGCGTGGCGGTTGGTGTGGAAGCGGTCCTCGACGATGACCTCGGCCTCGGCGAAGGCGCGGGCGATATCGCCGACGCGCTGCTCGAAGGCGCACGCCACGTTGTGCCCCAGCGCCTCGTGCAGCACCGGCGCCCCTTCGGCGAGCGCTGCGGCAACCGACAGCACCGCCGGCAGCGGCTCGTAGTCGACCCCCACCTCCTCGGCGGCGTCCTCGGCCGCGTAGCGATCGGCGGCCACCACGACCGCCACGGGGTCGCCCACGTAGCGCACCTTGTCGCGCGCCAGCGGGTACTGGAGCGCGTCGGTCAGCCCCGGATAGGCGGTCAGGCGCAGGGGGATGGGCCGCAGGGAGGGGGGCAGGTCGGCGGCGGTGAGCACGTAGACGCCCGGGCGCGCCCGCGCGCGGCTGGCGTCGATGCGGCGGATGCGCGCGTGGGCATGGGGGCTGCGCACCAGCGTCGCGTGCAGGGCGTCGGGCCGGCGCAGGTCGGCGATGAAGCAGCCCGCGCCGCGCAGCAGCCGCGCGTCCTCCTTGCGGCGTAGCGCCGCGCCGATGTAGCGCGCCATACGGCTTCCGTCAGGCTCCAGGCGTCGGTGCGGTGGGGCGGTCCTCCCACTCGTCCTCGGGGATGAACGCCACCACGCGCGCGATCGACGACTCGCCCCCCACGAACTTCCACGGGAACACGCCGATCAGGCAGCGGCGGTTGAGCACCTGCTCCACGTCGCCGCCCAGGTTCTCGACGTGCAGGATGTGGTGCGGGAACGGCACGCGGTGCATCACGAACAGGTCCTCCTTGGGGAACACCTCGTGCACCTTCTTGCGTACCGTGTCCTCGAACTCCTCGACCAGGTCGCGGCGCATGCGGCGGATCGTGGTGTTCATGGGGTGGTCGGCCGAGCCACAGTCCACCGCCGTCCAGGCGAACTGCATCTCGACGAACCACTCGGCCAGCCGGCGGTCGCCGCCCGGGTGGCGCAGGAAGTAGCGCGGCTCGTCCTCGGCCTCGTAGCCCGGGTAGTACCGCTTGTAGCCCGTGTAGTAGATCAGGATGTCGCCCTTCTTCACGGGCACCTTGCTGGTGAGCATCTCCGGGGTGATGATGTCCCAGTCGCCCACGCAGTCGCTGATGTCGACGATCACCCCCTCGCCGAAGCAGCGGGCCAGGGGGAAGCTGGCGATGTCCGCCCCGCCCGGGATGCCGTGCATCTGGCCGTCGAGGTGCGTGCTCACGTGCAGGGGCGTCTCGATGTACTGCGCCAGGATGTCGTGGGAGGAGAAGCGCTGGATGGTGTACACCTTCACCGGCGGGTAGCCGGCCCAGCCCGGGGTGTGCACGCTGAACGGGTGCGAGAGATCGACGAGCCGGAAGCGGGGCAGCATGGAACCCTCCCGTGGCCGCGCGACCCGCGGCACCGTTGCCCGTTGCGGGGATATCATGGGCACCGCGCGGGGCGAAGTCAAGCCCGCGGGCGCCGCGCCCGCGCGCCAGGGATGACGCGTCATGCGAGCGACCAAAGTTTCCCGCGGCAGGCGTCGCACGGGGCGTAGCCACTACATCTGGCACTGGCGCACGCACTGGCCGGTGGTGCTCAACCTGCTGGTCGTCGTGCTGATCGAGTGGTGGATCAGCCGGACGCTCAACTACGGCCTCACGCCGTTCGCGCTGGTGCTCGACCGCCAGGCCGCCGAGCTCGCCTGGACGGGCCTGCTCAGCGCGCTGTTCGTCGCCGCGCTGGTCCAGTACCTGCTCGCCCGCACGCACCACCGGCCGGTGGTGACCTGGATCGCGATGGGCATCTTCACGCTCGGCGTACTGCTGGACGTGGTGGAGCTGGCGATGACCTTGGTCGATCCGGACATCAGCCCACGGCGGGTGTCGAGCCCCAACGGGCCGACCGTCACCGATATCGGCGTCGCCCTGTTGACGGACGGCGCCCTGATCTGGACCAGCAACCTCTTCCTGTTCACCCTGTGGTACTGGCTGCTAGATGGCGGGGGCCACGAGTGCCGTGCCGAGGGCACCTGGGAGCGGCGTGATTTCCTGTTCCCCCAGCAGCAGCTGGAGAAGCCGCTGCCCGACTATCCCGGCTGGCACCCGCGCTACCTGGACTACCTGTACCTGGCGTTCTGTACCAGCACGGCGCTGAGCCCGGCCGACACGCTCACCCTGTCCTGGCGGGCGAAGCTCCTGCAGATGCTGCAGGCGACGATGTCGCTGGTCCTGATCGCCCTGATCATCGCGCGGGCCATCAACCTCCTATCCAACGCCGCGGCCGGGCCATGATGCCCACGCGGTCCGGGCGCCGTTTCCGCGAGGGCGTGTACGCGGTAGTACGACGGATCCCGCCGGGGCGCGTGATGGCCTATGGGCAGATCGCGCTGGTGCTCGGCGCGCCGCGGGCGGCCCGCGCGGTGGGCGGCGCGCTGCACCTGCTGGCCGGCGAGTCGACCGACGTGCCGTGGTGGCGCGTGGTCAACGCGCGCGGCACCATCAGCACCCGCTGCCCCGCGCACAGCATGTGGGAGCAGGCCGCGCGCTTGCGCGCCGAGGGCGTGGCCGTGGACGCCACGCTACACCTCGACCTCGCGCGCTACCAGTGGTGGCCCGACCGCGCCGCGCTGCGCGCGCTGGGGCTGGCGCCCGAGCTCGTCGCCGCCCTCGAGGCCTACCTGCGGCGGCCGCACCGGGCGGCCCCACCGCCCGCGCCCATGGGGAGCGACTATACTGGAGGGCGCGCCGGCCGCCACGAGCATACGGGAGACGGGCCATGAGCCGCACGCACACGCTCGATGCCTCGCAGGTCCACTACGCCTGGGACAACGCGCTGCCGCCGCGGCTGGAGATCGAGCCGGGCGACGAGGTGGTGTTCCAGACACGCGACGCGGCCGACGGCTACTACACGCCACAGTCCACGGCCGAGGACGTGCGCCGCCGCGTGTTCCCGGGCCACCCGCTCACCGGGCCCGTCTGGATCAAAGGGGCGAAGCCCGGCCACGTGCTGGAGGTGGAGATCCGGGCCGTCGAGCCCGGGCCGTGGGGCTGGACGGCGATCATGCCCGGGCGGGGCTTGCTGCCCGACGACTTCCACGAGCCGTACCTGCACCAGTGGGACCTCACCCGCGGCGACGTGGCCCTGCTGCGGCCGGACATCGCCATTCCCATCGAGCCGTTCTGCGGCATTCTCGGCGTGGCGCTGGCCGCGCCCGGCCGCCACAGCACCATGCCGCCGCGCGAGAACGGCGGCAACATGGATGTCAAGCAGCTCACCGCGGGCACGACGCTGTACCTGCCCGTGCAGGTCGAGGGCGCGCTGTTCTCCTGCGGCGACGCGCACGCGGCGCAGGGCGACGGCGAGGTGTGCCTCACGGCCATCGAGACCACGGCCACGGTCGCCCTGCGCTTCCGCCTGCACGATACGTTCACCATCCGCGAGCCGCAGTTCCGCACGGCCGGCCCGCTGGGCGGGCGCCCCAACAGCGGCCCGTACTACGCCACCACGGCGTTCCATACCGACCTGCTGGAGGCGGCCCGCAACGCCGTGCGCTACATGATCGACCACCTGGTGCGCACGCGGGGGCTGTCACGCGAGGAGGCGTTCGTGCTGTGCAGCGTGGCGGTGGACCTGCGCATCAGCGAGGTGGTCGACGCGCCGCACTGGATCGTAACGGCGTTCCTGCCGGAGAGCATCTTCCGGCGCTGACCCGGGCGGCGCTCACAGCGCGGGCGGCTCCCAGCGCTGGCCAAGCTGGGCATCGGGGTCGGCCAGGGTGGCCACCAGCCGCAGCGGGCCGCTGCCGGTGTTCGTGTAGCCATGGGGCACCCCGGGCGGCACGATCACCGTCATGTCGGCGCGGACAGGAAACGTCTCGGCGCCGACGGTCACCAGCGCCTCCCCCGCCAGGAAGGTAAGCACCTCCTCGACCGGGTGCGTGTGCAGGGGCACGACCTCGCCTGGGGCGTGGTTGGCGACCCACACCGAGAGCTGCTGCGCGCCGACCTCGCGGTTGACCACCATCGACAGCGAGGGCTGGCCCGAGGCCGAGCGGATCACTGGGCGGTCGCGGTGGTAGACGACGGGCACTTGAGCACCTCCCCGCGGGCGCGGCCGACGCTCAGCGCGCCGTGGGCCCGCCCTGGTCCGTATTCTAGCAGTAGCCGCACGCCAAGGAGCCCGCCGCATGCAACGCCTGTACCCGCCGCCCGCCGCACCACTCGCCCCGGAGGCCGTATACGCCGACCTCGTCTGGCCCAGCCCGCCGCCCGAGCGCCCGTTCGTGGCGCTCAACCTGATTGTCAGCGCCGACGGCCGGGCCGCCGTGGACGGGCGCACCGACCCCTTGGCGTCGCGGGTAGACCGGGCGCTGATGCGCGCGCTGCGGGCGCACGCCGACGCCGTGCTCCATGGAGCGGGCACCCTGCGCGCGGAGCGCTTCTCGCCCGGGGTGCCGGCGGAGCTAGCGGCGCGGCGGGCGGCGCGGGGGCTGGCGCCACAGCCGCTGGCGATCGTGGTCAGCGCCAGTGGGGAAGTCCCCGCCAGCGAGCGCTACTTCGGCGCCGAGCTACCCCAGCGCCTGATCGTGACCGGCGCGGCGGGAGCGACGCGCCTGCCCGCGGCGGTGCGCGCTCGCGCGGAGCTGCTCGTGACGGGCGAGGAGGCCGTGGATCTCCCCGCCGCGCTGCGGGCGCTGCGGGTGGAGCGCGGCGTGCGCTGGCTGC
>DATGKN010000097.1:0-5798 GCA_035294645.1 Chloroflexota bacterium | reverse complement strand
CTCGCCTGGGTCAGCTACAGCGAGCAGGCCACCGGCCACTTCGTGGGGGCCTGGCGCGATGTCGATGGTGCCGTCGTGCTCAATCGCTCCGCACCCGAAGTCGATGGGGGCCGCCCCTACGAGGAGCTGGTCACGCCACTGGGGCTGCGCTTCCCGCTGCAGCGCTCGCTAGCCCCGGGCTACGACCCGCGCCACAGCGCCTGGTACCAGCGGGCCGTCGCCACCCGTGGGGTGGTGTGGAGCGAGCCGTTCCATTTCCACGAGGGGCGCCTGGGTATTACCGCCGCGCTGGCCTTGCGCGAGCCGGGCAGTGGCGAGGTGCGGGGGGTGTTCACCGCCGACTTCTTCCTGGACGACATCGCGGCGTTCGTGTCCGCGCTCACCGTGGGCCGCACTGGCCGCACCTATGTGTTGGCGCCCAGCGGGGAGATGATCGCGGGGCCGCGCCTGCGCGCGGGCGACCCGACCGACTCGCTGCTGGGCGCTGCGGTGGCCGCGTTGCCGGGGCCGCTCGCCCAGCTGCGCCTCACCGAGCCCTACTCGGTGCTGTTCGACTATGAGGGACGGCGCTACGCCGCCGTGTTCCAGCCGTTCGCCCTAGCAGGCGGGCTGCGCTGGGTGATCGCCGTGGTAGTGCCCGAGTCCGAGTTCCTCGGCATCGTCTACGATAACGCGCGCAGCACGCTGCTAGTGGGCGTGTGCGCCCTGCTAGCCGCGCTGGGCCTCGGCTACCTGCTGGCGCACAGTATCGCCGACCCGCTGCGTCGTATCAGCAGCGATCTGGCGCAGGTGGGCCGGTTCACCCTCTCCCCGGAGCCGTCGCCGTCGTCGTTCGTGCAGGAGATTGCCGTGGTGAGCGAGTCGGTCGACCGCATGAAGGCGGGGCTGCGCTCATTCGGCCACTACGTACCAGTCGAGCTGGTGCGCGACATGCTGGCACAGGGCGCCGAGGCGCGGCTGGGAGGCACCATGCGGGAGCTGACCGTGCAGTTCTGCGACATCGCGGGCTTCACCACGCTCAGCGAGACGATATCGCCGTGGCAAGTGGTAGACTACCTGGCCGAGTACCTGCAGGCCATGAGCGCCGCGATTCGCGCGAACGCGGGGACGATCGACAAGTTCGTCGGGGATGGCATCCTAGCCCTGTACAACGCGCCGCACGAGGTGGCCGATCATGCGGCGCACGCCTGCCAGGCCTCGTTGGAGGCGGTGTACCGCCTCGACCGCCTGCGCACGCGCTGGATCGCCGAGGGCCGGCCGGTGTTCGACATCCGCATCGGCTTGAACACGGGCGAGGCGCTGGTGGGCAACATCGGCACCCCTGACCGCTTCGCCTACACGGCCGTGGGCGATGCCGTCAACCTCGCCAGCCGCCTAGAGGGGCTGAACAAAGTGTACGGCACGCGCATTCTGGCCAGCGCGGCCGTGCGGGCGGCGGCCGGGCCGGGGTTCGAGTGGCGATGCCTGGACCGCGTGGCCGTCCTCGGCCGCAGCGAGAGCACGCTGGTGTGCGAGCTGTTGGGCTACAGGGGCAGCGTGCCGGCGGGGGTGCTGGCGGCGCGCGATCGGTACGAGGCGGCACTCGACGCCTACCTGGCGCAGCGCTTCGCCGAGGCGCGGCAAGCGTTCGCGGCGGCGGCTGCCCTTATGCCCGCCGACCGCGCCGCCCCGCTGATGGCCCGTCGCGCGGCCATGCTCCAGCAGCTGGCCCCGCCGCCCGTCTGATCGGCGAGGCCGGGCACGGGCAGAGCATCCACGCCTCGCAAGGCGGTCCGCGCCCATAGCAGCGGGGAAACGGGACGATCCAGCGCCCGGTACGCTTGTAGTGTCGGTCGCGGCTGGCCCGCAGCGCCAGTGCGTAGGTCTCGCGTTTGAGCGCGCCGGCGGGGCCGTGTCATACCGGCTCCTCTGTGCCCGGCGGCGCCACCGCCGCTGCTGCCCACGGGACATGTCGCTCGCGGCGGCCGCCTGCCCTGACGCGCTCGACGCCGCGGGGAGCTCGTGGTATACTGCCACCACAACCGAACAGGGCGACCGGTCCGCAGGGGGAGCGCGCAGCTGAGAGGCGGGGTCAGGCCCACCAACCCCTCGAACCTGATCTCGGGAAGCCGCACGGAGCGCATCACGCGCTCGCGGGGCGGAAGACGAGCGTAGGGAATGCGGCCGATCGACGGGACCATGGCGGCCCGCGATCGGGCGCGCGTGGTCTTTTTTCGTGGGACCCGCGCGGCCCGGCGGCGCCGTGCTGGTGCCGCGCCATCTGTCCTTCTCCGCGGGGCGGCACGCCCACCACCCCTGGCGCCGGTGGCGCCGCTAGCCGCGAGGAGGTGTACCGTGGCGCAGGTCCTCGAGCCCATCGTCCAGCCCTTCCCCAACAGCCGCAAGGTGTACCTCACCGGGTCGCGCCCCGACATTCGCGTACCCGTGCGCGAGATCCACCAGGCGCCCACCAGCGGGCGCTTCGGCCAGGAGGCGAACCCCCCGGTCCGCGTCTACGATACCAGCGGGCCGTACACCGATCCCGCTGCCGCGCCGGACATCCGCCGCGGGCTGCCGCCGCTGCGCCGGCCGTGGATTCTCGAGCGCGGCGACGTGGAGGAGTACGAGGGGCGCCCGGTGCGGCCCGAGGACGACGGCCTGCGGCCGAGCGACCCGCGCGCGCAGACGCCCGCGTTCCCCGGCGGCGCGCGGCGGCCGCTGCGGGCCAAGCCCGGCCGCGCCGTGACCCAGATGCACTACGCGCGCCGCGGCATCATCACCCCGGAGATGGAGTTCGTGGCGCTGCGCGAGGGGGTCGATCCCGAGTTCGTGCGCGCCGAGGTCGCTCGTGGGCGGGCCATCATCCCTGCCAACATCAACCACCCCGAGAGCGAGCCGATGATCATCGGCCGCCAGTTCCTGGTCAAGATCAACGCCAACATCGGCAACTCGGTGGTGGCCTCCTCGATCGCCGAGGAGGTCGAGAAGATGACCTGGGCCATCCGCTGGGGCGCCGATACAGTGATGGACCTGTCCACGGGCAAGCACATCCACACCACCCGCGAGTGGATCCTCCGCAACGCGCCGGTGCCGGTCGGTACCGTGCCCATCTACCAGGCGCTGGAGAAGGTCGGCGGCCAGCCAGAGGAGCTGACCTGGGAGATCTACCGCGACACGCTGATCGAGCAGGCCGAGCAGGGGGTGGACTACTTCACCATCCACGCCGGCGTGCGGCTGGCGTACATCCCGCTGACGGCGCGGCGCGTGACGGGCATTGTGTCGCGCGGCGGCTCGATCATGGCCGCCTGGTGCCTGGCGCACCACCAGGAGAACTTCCTGTACACGCACTTCGAGGAGATCTGCGAGATCCTGCGCGCCTACGACGTGTCGGTCTCGCTGGGCGATGGCCTGCGCCCCGGCTCGATCGCCGACGCCAACGACGAGGCGCAGTTCGCCGAGCTGGAGACGCTCGGCGAGCTGACGCAGATCGCCTGGCGGCACGACGTGCAGGTGATGATCGAGGGCCCGGGCCACGTGCCGATGCACAAGATCCAGGAGAACGTCGAGCGCGAGCGGGCGCTGTGCCACGACGCGCCGTTCTACACCCTCGGCCCGCTGACCACCGACATCGCGCCGGGCTACGACCACATCACCTCGGCCATCGGCGCGGCGCTGATCGGCTGGTACGGCGCGGCCATGCTGTGCTACGTCACGCCCAAGGAGCACCTCGGCCTGCCGAACAGGGACGACGTGAAGGCGGGCGTGATCGCCTACAAGATCGCCGCCCACGCGGCCGACCTGGCCAAGGGCCACCCGGGCGCGCAGGCCCGCGACGACGCCCTGTCGAAGGCGCGGTTCGAGTTCCGCTGGCGCGACCAGTTCAACCTGTCGCTGGACCCCGAGACGGCCGCGGCATATCATGACGAGACGCTGCCCGCCGAGCCGGCGAAGACGGCGCACTTCTGCTCGATGTGCGGCCCGCGCTTCTGCAGCATGCGCATCACGCAGGACGTGCGCGAGTACGCCCGCGCCAAGGGCCTCGACCCGGAGCAGGCCCTGCAGGCGGGCCTGGCGGAGAAGGCGGCGGAGTTCCGCGCCCGCGGCGGCCGCCTCTACCAGCCGACGTGAGCCGGCGGTACCATACCGGTCGCTGTGCCGCGCCGCGGCCGTGTACTGCGGCGCGGAGAATATCCGCGGCGGCCGGCGCGGCGCGCACGCGGAGCTTTTGCCGCGCTGGCCGCCGGGCGCCGGGAAGGGAACGCCTTGCCACCCGACTTCGCTTTCCCTAGCGAGCAGCGCCGCGGCGTCTACGCGGCCATTTACCAGCGGCGCGATATCCGCCACTTCCGCCCCGACCCCGTGCCCCCGCCCGTGCTGGCACGGCTGCTGGACGCCGCGCACCACGCGCCGTCGGTGGGGTTCATGCAGCCGTGGGACTTCATTCTCATCGCTGACCGCGGGCTGCGAGCGCGGGTGCACGCGTTGTTCTTGGCCGAGCGCGCGCGGGCGGCGGAGGCGTTTGCGGAGCCGCGCCGCTCGCGCTATCTGGCGTACAAGCTGGAGGGGCTCCTCGACGCGCCGCTGAACGTGTGCGTGACCTGCGACGTGGCGCGCGGCGGGGTGGTGCTGGGCCGTCGCAGTGTGCCGGAGACCGACGTCTACTCCACCTGCCTGGCGATCCAGAACTTCTGGCTGGCCGCGCGCGCCGAGGGGCTCGGCGTCGGCTGGGTGAGCATCCTGTGCCCCGCTGAACTCGCCCACCTGCTGGCACTGCCGCCCACCGTGGTGCCCGTGGCGTACCTGTGCGTCGGCTATCCGGAAGCGTTCGCCGAGCGGCCGCTGCTGGAGACGACGGGCTGGCGCGAGCGGCTGCCGCTCGACCGCCTGGTGCACTACGAGCGGTGGGGCGGCGCCCCCACGGCGGAGTGGGCGGCGGTCGCAGCGGCCGTGCGCGAGCGGGCGCGGTCCGAGCCGCCCGGCGAGAGGACCAGTGCACCGCCGCCCGCCTGAGTGTCCGCGGGCTGGCGGGTCGAGTTGCTGCTCTGCAGGCGGGGCCCCTTGCTCAGGGCGGCGATCGGCCCGGTGGCTGGCCTATACTGCGGGGCGTGGGGCGCGATGCCCTACCGTTAGGGATCAGGAGAGCGGCGATGGCAGCGGCGACCGATCCGCTCGGGGTGCTCGACCTCAGCTTCCGCACGGCGCTGGCGCGGCTGGATGCCGCCGGGCGCCTGCTCAAAGTGCGCAGTCCGGTCGATCCGCACCTGGAGATCGCCGGGCTAGCCATGCAGCGCGACGGCGACGTGGCGTTCCTGTTCGAGCGCGTGAAGGGCCACGCCATGCCTGTGGCCACTAGCATGGCCGCCAGCCCGGCCAACGTGACGACCTTGTTCGGGCTGGATGTGGCCGGGGTGCGCGCAGCGATGGAGCGGGCGATCAGCACGCCGCTGCCGTGCACCACCGTGTCCGCGGGCCCGGCGCAGGAGGTGGTGCGGCTGGGGGCCGACATCGACCTGGGCGCGCAGCTGCCGATCTTGACCCACACCGCGCGCGATGGGGGCCGCTACATCACCGCCGGCTGCGTGATCGCGCGCGATCCGGACAGCGGGGTGCACAACGCCTCGTTCCACCGGCTCCAGCTGCGGGGGCCGAACCTGCTGGCGCTGAAGCTCGACCACGGCCGCCATCTGCGCACCATGTGGGAGAAAGTCGCCGCGCGCGGCGAGCCGCTGCCGGTGGCGATCGTGGTCGGCGGCGACTGGGCGCTCACCTACGCGGCGTGCAGCCTGGGGGCCATGCTGCCCTACGACCGAGACGAGCTG
>DATGKN010000096.1:0-5080 GCA_035294645.1 Chloroflexota bacterium | reverse complement strand
GCGGCGGGCGATGGAGGAGCTGAACCAGAGCCTGAGTCGGCTGGGGCAGGCGGTGTACTCGGGGGCTGGGACGGCGGGCGGCGCCGGCGGCCAGGGGCCCAGTGGCAGCGGTCCGTCGGGCACCGTCGAGGGCGAGTTCCGCGAGGTCTAACGCGCCTCCACGGCCTTCTCCACGAGGGCGCGTCCTACTCGGGCGCGCCCTCTTTCTTGTGCGCTGGTGCCCGTCAGTTGGAGCGAATGGGTCGTGCTGGCTGGGTTGCTACACTGCTACTAGGCAGTGCGATGCGAGCAGCGAGTCAAGTAAGGAGTAGCGAGCCGATGACCGCTCCAGCCACCACCGCGCTCGATCCGGCTGTGCGCGAGCTGGCGCAGCAGCTCCGCGTGGACAGTATCCGCTGCACGACGGCGGCGGGCTCCGGCCACCCCACCTCGGCGCTCTCGGCGGCGGATCTGCTAGCCGTGCTGCTGGCGCGGCATCTGCGCTACGACTTCGCGCGGCCGCAGCGGCCGACCAACGACCACTTCGTGCTCTCCAAAGGCCACGCCGCGCCCCTGCTGTACGCCATGTTCAAGGCTGCCGGCGTCATCGACGACGCCGAGCTGCTGACCCTGCGTAAGTTCGGCAGCCGCCTGGAAGGACACCCCGCGCCGGTGCTCCCCTGGGTCGAGGTCGCCACCGGCTCGCTGGGCCAGGGCCTGCCGATCGGGGTGGGCATCGCGCTGGCCGGCAAGTACCTCGACAAGCTGCCGTACCGCGTGTGGGTGCTGTGCGGCGACAGCGAGATGACCGAGGGCTCCATCTGGGAGGCGATCGACAAGGCGGGCTACTATCGGCTGAACAACCTCATCGGTATCGTGGACGTGAACCGCTTGGGCCAGCGGGGAGAGACCGAGCTGGGCTGGAACACTGCGGCCTACGCCGCCCGCGCGCGCGCCTTCGGCTGGCACGCCATCGAGATCGACGGCCACGACCTGGCGGCCATCGACCGCGCCTACAGCGAGGCCGCCTCCGCCGACCGGCCGACGCTCATCCTCGCCCGCACGCGCAAGGGCCGCGGCGTGTCGCTGGTCGAGGACCAGCTCAACTGGCACGGCAAGGCGCTGTCGCCCGAGGAGGCGCGGGCGGCCATCGCTGAGCTGGGCGGCGAGCGCCACGCGGTGATCACGCCGCAGGCGCCCCCGGACGGGGAGCCCGCCTCCACGGGCCAGCCCGCCCCGTTGCGGCTGCCGCGCTACGAGCCGAGCAGCCAGGTGGCCACCCGCAAGGCGTACGGCGACGCGCTCAAGGCGCTCGGCCTGGCCCGGCCGGAGGTCGTGGCGCTCGATGCCGAGGTGAGCAACTCGACCTACGCCGAGGAGTTCGCCCGCGCTATTCCCGAGCGCTACTTCGAGATGTTCATCGCCGAGCAGCAGATGGTCGCCGCGGCGGTCGGGCTCCAGGTACGCGGCTACGTGCCCTTCGCCTCGACCTTCGCCGCGTTCCTCACCCGCGCGTACGATTTCATCCGTATGGCGGCCATCTCGCGCGCCAACCTGCGCCTGTGCGGCTCGCACGCCGGCGTGGCCATCGGCGAGGACGGGCCGTCGCAGATGGGCCTCGAGGATCTGGCGATGATGCGCGCCGTGCACGGCAGCACGGTGCTGTACCCCTGTGACGCCAACCAGACCGCGAAGCTGGTCGCGGCTATGGCCGACCTGCCGGGCATCAGCTACCTGCGCACCACGCGCGGCGCCACCAAAGTGCTGTACGATCCCGACGAGGCGTTCCCGGTCGGCGGCAGCAAGGTGCTGCTGCGCAGCGCCGACGACCGCGCGGCGATCGTCGCCGCGGGCGTCACGGTGCACGAGGCGCTGGCCGCTTACCATCAGTTGCAGAACGAGGGCATCGCGGTCCGCGTCATCGACGCCTACTCGGTCAAACCGATCGACGTGGCCACGCTGCGCCAGGCGGCGGCCGAGACGGGCGGGCGGCTGGTGGTGGTCGAGGACCATTGGCCCGAGGGCGGGCTGGGCGACGCGGTGCTTGCCGCCTTCGCCGATGGTGCCGGCGGCCCGCTGCCGCGGGTGGTGAAGCTGGCGGTGCGCGGCATGCCGGGCTCGGGCAAGCCGGCCGAGCTGCTCGACGCGGCGGGCATCAGCGCGCGGCATATCGTCGAGGCGGTGAAGCGCCTGCTGGGCGATTGAGCCGCACGCCGTCTCGGGAGGTGACCAGGTGGCGAACGCCCACGACGCTGTCCCCCTGCCCCTGGTGGGCCAGCCGCTGCGCATGGCGCGGCTCAACCCGGCGGTGCCCCCGCCGCCGCTGGTGCGGGGCCCGCGGCCCGACTGGCTGAAGGTGCGCTTTCCCGGCGGGCCGAACTACCTGCGCCTGCAGCGGCTGATGCGCGACCTCGCCCTGCACACCGTGTGCGAGGAGGCGCGCTGCCCGAACATCGGCGAGTGTTGGGAGCAGGGCACGGCCACCTTCCTGCTGCTGGGCGACATCTGCACGCGTGCCTGCGGCTTCTGCTCGGTGACCACGGGCCGGCCCCTGGCGGTGGACCCCGCCGAGCCGGCGCGCGTGGCCGAGGCGGTCGCCCGCCTGGGCCTGCGCCACGCGGTGCTTACCCAGGTGACGCGCGACGACCTGCCCGACGGCGGCGCGGCGCTCATCGCCGAGACGGTCGAGCGCATCCACGCCGCGGTGCCCGACTGCTCGGTGGAGGTGCTGATCTCCGACCTGGGCGGCAACTGGGCGGCGCTGGAGACGATCGTGCGGGCGCGGCCGGAGATCCTCAACCACAACACGGAGACCGTGCCGCGGCTGTACCGCCAGGTGCGGCCCAAGGCGGCCTACGAGCGCTCGCTGGAGCTGCTGGAGCGCGCCAAGCTGCTGGCGCCCGACCGGCCCACCAAGTCGGGCCTGATGCTCGGCCTGGGCGAGACGCCCGACGAGCTGCGGGCGGTGTTCGCCGACCTGCGAGCGGTGCACTGCGACATCCTGACGCTCGGGCAGTACCTCCAGCCGACCCCACGCCACCTGCCGGTGCAGCGCTACGTGTCGCCGGCGGAGTTCGCCGCGCTGCGGGCGGATGCGCTGGCGCTGGGGTTCGCGCACGTGGAGGCCGGGCCGCTAGTGCGCAGCTCGTATCATGCCCGCGAGCAGGTCGACGCGCTGCGCGCCGCGCCCAGCCGGCAGTGAGTCGGTGGCGGCAGCCGTGTGGGCGGCTGCCAGTCAACTGCGGGCGGAGGAGGCTCACTTGGAGACCGTGACGTCCCACATCGAGCGCACTCCAGGGCTCGCTGGCGGGAAACCGCGTATCCGGGGCCATCGCATCACGGTCCAGGACATCGTGGTCTGGCACGAGCGTCTGGGCCGAAGCGCGGACGAGCTCGCCACTGAGTACGGGCTGTCGCTGGCCGACGTCTACGCGGCCCTTGCCTACTACTACGATCACCGCGAGGAGATCGATCGGGCGATCCAGACGGACGCGACGGTAGTCGCCGAGCTACGCCAGCGCATCCCCTCGAAGCTGCGGGCACGGCCGGGTGCCTGAACGCCTGAAGTTCTACATGGACGAGCACGTGCCCCGCGCCGTAACCGAGGGCCTCCGCCGCCGCGGCGTGGATGTGCTGACGGCCCAGGAAGCGGGCCTGCTCCATCTTATGGACGCGCAACATCTGACATTCGCGCGTAACGCCGGTCGCGTCATCGTCACTCAGGATGCGGATTTCCTTCGCCTCCATGCCGCCGGCCATGCCCACGCCGGGATCGTGTACGCGCCACAGCAGACCCCTATCGGCGCCATGGTGCGTGGATTGATGCTGATCCACGACATCGTGACCCCTGCAGAGATGATGAACCACGTGGAGTTTCTGTGACCGGGGCTCCAGACCGCAGACCGCGGTGCTGCTGTCGGAGTACGAGCGCGTCGCCGGGCCGCTGGTGCGCAGCTCGTATCAGGCCCGCGAGCAGGTCGACGCCCTACACGGCGCATCCGGGCGGCATTAGGGGCCGCTGCCCTGAAGGACGGGCCCGCTGTGCACGGCGGAGTGGGACGGGCGAATAAGCAGAGGTTACCGGGCGCTGGCGTGGAGGTGAGGGGGCGTGATGTCGAACGCACATCGAGCGGGGACGACGGACGCCCCGGTATCGGGGGTCAGCCCCGCTTGGGAGCCTGCTCCAGGAACTTGACCACTTCGGTGTGGCCGCGGAGCTGGCCGGCGCGCAGCGGGCGCGGCGCGTAGGTGTGGCCGAGGCTCGGCTGGCCCTCGGGCGCCTCGTAGCGCGCGATCTCCTCCAGCAGCACGGGGATCGCCTCCTCGGGCTTCACGCGCCGGATCGGCTGGCCGTGCTTGTAGATCATCACCACGCCCTTGCCGCCCACCACCGCCAGGTCCGCGCCGGCCGCCTCGCCCGGACCGTTCACCACGCAGCCCATCACCGCCACGCGCACCTGCTTGGTCACGCCCTCCAGCGCCTTCTCCACTGCGCTGGCCAGCGCCACCTGGTCCACCTCCGCGCGGCCGCAGCTCGGGCAGGCGGTGAGCACCGGCCCGCGCGCGCGGATCTCCAGGCTCTTCAGGATCTCATAGGCGACGCGCACCTCCTCGGTTTTGTCCTTCGTGTTGAGGGAGACGCGCAGCGTGTCGCCGATCCCGTCGTACAGCAGCGTGCCGATGCCCACGGCCGACTTGATGGCGCCCGACCAGCTCGTGCCCGACTCGGTGACGCCCAAGTGCAGCGGGTAGTCCACCTGCTGGGCCAGGAGCCGGTAGGCGCGCACCATCTGCGGCACGTCGCTGAACTTGACCGAGATCACGATGTCATGGAAGTCCAGCTCCTCCAGCAGGCGCACGTAGCTGACCGCCGACTCGACCGCCGCCTCGGGCGTGGGGTAGCCGTACTTGTCGAGCAGCCGCTTGTCGATGCTACCGGCATTGACGCCCACGCGGATCGGGATGCCGGCGGCCTGGCAGGCGCGAACCACCTTCTCGACCCCCGCGAGGCCGTCGCGGTACAGGATGTTGCCCGGGTTGATGCGGATCTTGTCGGCGCCCTGGGCGATGGCCTCCAGCGCCAGCAAGTAGTCGAAGTGGA
>DATGKN010000095.1:0-3048 GCA_035294645.1 Chloroflexota bacterium | reverse complement strand
GTGCACCTCATCCGACGTCCACCCGAACTCCAGCAGCCAGATCTGCTTGCCCCCGTCGCCGTTGCGCTCCATCACCTGGCGCAGCTGCTCCACGCGGCGGAACGAGAAGCTGGGGTGCCCGCCGTAGCTGGGGTCGGCGGCGACCTCCTCGGGGCTCATCTCGGGCGGGGCCTTGTAGCCCGCGCCGTGGGCGCCCAGCACGTCGAAGTACGCCGCCGCGCCCTGGTCGTACAGCCACTGCAGGTACACGTCGTCGGGCCGGGCCGTGTCGTCGTCGGTGCCGGTGGGGGTGAGCCCGGCGCTGATCACCGTGATCTGCGGGTCGGCCTGCTTGGCGGCCTGGTAGGCCACCTGCAGCATGCGCACGTACTCGGCGGCCTGGTCCTGGTTGATCGGCCGGCCGCCCCACTCGCGCGACAGGTTCGGCTCGTTCCACACCTGGATGGCGTCCACCCGGCCGGGGCCGCCGCGCGAGGGGCCGTAGCGCTGGACGAAGGCGTACACGAAGTCGCCGAAATCATTCATATCGTCTGGCGGGCCGTTGGGGGCGGGCTTGGTCTGCGACCACTCGGGCGAGTAGTCGAACCGAGCGATGATCTTCAGCCCCTGGGCGTTGGCCGCCTGGACGATGCGGTCGGCCTCCGACCAATCGAACACGCCCTTGTCGACGCCCTCGATGTCGCGCCACTGGAACATCTGGCGGATCCAGGTGAAGCCCAGGTCCTTGACAAGCTGCAAGGTGCGAGCGGTGGCGTCGGGCTCGCCCCACAGGAACACGCTGATGCCGTAGTCGGGGCTACTCGCTCGGAACGGCGCGCTCGTGTAGGTGATGCCCAGCGCGGCCCAGTCGGTCGGCGCTGGCTCGGGCGTGAAGGCATCGGCTAGGTTCGTATCGGGGAAATCATCGGGCCGCGCCACGGCCGGGGCGGCCGCCCCGTCCTGGTACACGCGCAGGAAGCGCGTCCCCTGTGCGGCCTGCTCGAGGTCGGCGGGCAGGTTCTGGCCCGTGAGCAGCGCCTTGAAGTAGCTGCCCAGCGGCAGGCTGGTCGTCTGGCCCGTGGTGGCGTCGTACATCATGACGCCGTTCTCGAACCGCTGGTAGATGCGGTTGCCGTTGTTGGGGTCGGGCGTGGGGTAGCTCAGCGGCCGGCCCCAGAGCTGGAAGGCCAGGTAGGGGAGCAGCTCCTGCGGCTGGTCGGCGTTGGGGAACGCCTCCTCATAGGTCACGCTGCCCAGGTAGGTGGTGCGGAAGTTGATGGGGATGCCGTTGAAGTCGTCCGCCACCAGCTCCAGTGTGCGTGCCAGCGTCTGCTGGGCATAGTCGGGCGCGTTGGGGTCCTGGGGCATCGAGGCAAGGAGCGTGGGGTCCACGTCCGGCAACACCATGCCGTCCATCTGCGTGAACGGGAAGATCTGGCTGTTGCCGAGCGGGACCACGTACACCGAGTTATCCTGCGAGCCGTTCAGCAGCAGCATGCGGTTCTGGAACAGCTGGGCTGGGAAGCCGAGGTAGCGGAACTGGCGCGAGATCGGCGGCCCGAAGTTGCGGAGCCCGCCGCGCTCGCGGAAGAACTTGGCGAAGTAGCGGTTGCCGATGCGGAAGCCGGTCTCGGCGAAGTAGCGCGAGTCGCGAACCGGGCTCGCCTCGGGCGCTGGGGCGACGCGCGAGGGCGGCGCGGCGACGGGGGCGGCGGCACTGACCATCAGCGCGGTGGGGCTAACGGACGGGGCGCAAGCGGCCACCAGCAGCAGCGTGACCAGCCCCAGAGTAGCGATGCGTCTCACCTAGCTCCTCCTGCTGCACGGGGTTGCTCTTCCTCGGCCCGGCCGTCGCCAGGCCCCAAAGATCGCAGTATACGCGACACGCCTCCCGTGGCGAAGAATTGGTCCGCCTACTCCTCCTCCACCAACTGGGCGAACTCCTCGATAGGCACCGCAGCCAGCGTCTCGTAGGCGATGTTGCCGCCGGCGGCCTCCCGCGCCAGCACCTTCAGCGCCGTGGCCAGGTCGGGGCACTCCAAGATCGCGAGGTAATCGTAATGCCCGAGCAGCGCGTAGCTGGCGATCACGCGCGCCCCGGCCTGCTCGGCCCGACGCACGGCGGCCTGGTGGCGCTGGCGCAGCCCCACCAGGTTGCGGCGCCCTTCCGCGGTAGCCTTGCCCAGCGCGACGAACAGCGGCATCGCAGCCTCGCTTCCCGCGCGGCGGAGGCTGGCCGCGACCTCCGCGCGCTCGCCCGCGCCCGCGCCACGGGAAGCGTCCCTTGCCCGCCCGGCGGCCGGCGCGCCGGATTATACGGCCCGCGCCGCCTCCCGCGGACAGTCGAGCGCCCCGCCAGACGCCATTGTCCAGCGGGGCGCTCGGCAATGGGTAAACGGGCGGCCGCGTCGCTAGCTCGCCTTGCGGGCGGCCGCCGGCGCCGCCGGGCGAGCCAGCGGCGTGACCCGCGCGGGCTCCTCGGCCTGGTCGTCCAGTCGGAATTGAGCGATCAGCTCGCGCAGCTCGGCCGCCGTCGCCGCCAGCTCCTCCGCCTGCGCGGCCACCTCCTCGACCTGCGCCGACAGCTCCTCGCTGGTCGCCGACACCTGCTGCGCCGCCGCCGAGTTCTGCGCCGCCACCGCGGCGATCTCGCCCGCGGCCTTACCCACCGTCTCCGCCGTGGCGGCCATCTCCTCGGCCGACGCCGACGCCTGCTCGACGGCCGCCGAGATGCTGGTCATCGTGTGGCTCACCTCCCGGCCCCGACTGGCCACCTGGTCGATCGCCACCGCGATCTCCCCCACCTGGCCCACGGTGCGCTCCACGGCGGCCAGGATCTCCCGCAGCGCGCGGCCCGCCGTATCCGCCTGCACGGTCCCGGCCTCCACCTGCCGCGCCCCCTGCTCCATCGCCGCCACCGCCTCCCGCGTCCCCGCCTGCACCGCCCGAATCAGCTCCGCGATCGCCTTCGTCTCCCGCTGGCTCCGCTCCGCCAGCTTCCGCACCTCGTCCGCCACCACCGCGAACCCGCGCCCGTGCTCCCCCGCTCGCGCCGCCTCGATCGCCGCG
>DATGKN010000094.1:0-4768 GCA_035294645.1 Chloroflexota bacterium | reverse complement strand
CCACCGCCAGGCCCACGACGATGCCCTCCAGCACGCGCGGCTGGCTGGCCACCAGGAACGGGGCCGCCGCCACCGAGGCCAGCGCGACGGTCGAGCCCACCGACAGGTCGAGGCCGGCGGTGAGCATCGCGAGCGTCATGCCGTAGCTGATCAGCGCCAGCAGCGCGGCCTGGCGCAGCACGTTCGCCAGGTTGCTCGGCTCCAGGTAGCCGGGAAAGTAGGCGCTGATCGCCGCTACCAGCAGCATCAGGACCACCAGCCGGGTGGAGCCCAGCCAGACCGCGACCAGTGCGGGCGACCACCGCCCGCCCGGTGGCCGCGCGCGCTCGGCAACGGTGCTCATGCCGCCCCCGCCAACGGCTGCCGGCGGCCGGCCAGGTAGTCGAGCGCGAACGCCCCGACGATCACCAGGCCCACCACCAGCAGCTGCACGTACAGGCTGGCGCCGAGAATGCCCAGCCCGTTGCGCAGCACGGTGATGAACGCGGCGCCCAGCAGCGCGCCGGCCGCCGAGCCGCGCCCGCCCTCCAGCGCCGTGCCGCCGATGACCGCCGCCGCGATCGCGTCGAACTCGAGCCCCGACCCGGCCAGCGGGTGCGCCACGTCCATGCGGCCCAGGGTGAGAAAGCCCGCTATCCCGGCGAGCACGCCGGCGTAGAGATACACGAGGCACTCGTCGCGATGCACCGGCAGGCCCGCCAGCCGCGCGCCCTGGCGGTTGCCGCCCAGGGCCAGCAGTCCGACGCCCCAGCGCGTGTGCGCCAGCAGGGCATGGGTGAGCCCGCCGAGCCCGACCACCGCCAGAAGGCCGACAGGGATGCCCAACACCTGGCCGTTGAGCGCGTCGAGCAAGCCCCGGTCGAGCCCCGTGATGGGGCGGCCGTCGGCCAGCACCAGCGCCAGGCCGCGCGCCACGCCCATGATCCCCAGCGTGGCCACGAACGGCGGCAGGCCGACATACGCCGACAGCCAGCCGTTGGCGAACCCGCAGGCGGCCGCGGTGGCCAGCGCGGCGACGATCGCCACGGGCAGCGGCCAGCCCTGCCGCGCCAGCAGGCCGAACACCACGGCCGTGAGCGCCACGACCGCCCCGACCGAGAGGTCGATCCCCCCAGTGATGATCACCAGCGTCATGCCGAGCGTCACGATGGCCAGGATGGCCCCCTGGCGGGCCAAGGTGTCGGTGTTGCTCAGGGTGAAGAAGCCCGGGGCGACCAGGGCGAACACCGCCACCAGCGCCACCAGCACCAGCAACGAGCCCTGGGCGCCGGCCAGCGCGCGGCCGGCCTGCTGTCTCGCGCGGGCGACGAGGCTAGGCCACATGGTGCACGTTCCCCGCGGCGGCGATCGCCAGCACCCGCTCCTGGCTGATCTCGGCGCGCGGCAGCTCGGCGACCACCTGGCCGGCGCGGAACACGTACAGGCGATCGCTGAGCGCGGTTAGCTCGGGCAGGTCGGAGGTGACCAGCAGGATCCCCGCGCCCTGCTGGGCGAGCGCGGCGATCAGCGCGTGGATCTCCGCCTTGGTCCCCACATCCACCCCGCGGGTGGGTTCCATGAGCAGATAGACGCGGGCGCGCGTGAGCAGCCACTTGGCGAGCGCGACTTTCTGCTGGTTGCCGCCGCTCAGCTCGGTCACCGGCTGGTCGCAGCCGCGCATGACCACGCGGAGCTGGGCCAGGTACGGGGCCGCCAGCCGGCGCTCGGCCCGCGCCGTGAGCAGCCAGTGCGGGAACAGCCGGCGCAGGCCGGCATGGACGACGTTCTCGCGAATCGGCAGCTGCAAGCAGAGGCCCGCCAGCTTGCGATCGGGCGGCAGGAAGGCGACGCCGTGGCGCATCGCCTCGGCGGGCGTGCGGGGCAGCACCGGCTGGCCGAACAGGTGCAGCGCGCCGCGCACCGCCTGGCCCGCGAGGCCGAACAGCGCCCGCGCGAACGCCTCCTGGCCCGCCCCCATCAGACCGTACAGTCCAACGATCTCCCCGGCGTGCACGCGGATGGACACCTCGGCGAACACCCCGGGCTGGGTGAGCGCCTCGGTGGCCAGCACGACCGGCCCACGTTCGGGCAGGGCGGCGCGCCGCGTGTCGTCCACGCCGCGGCCGATCATCATCTCGATCAGCGTGCTCAGCGGCGTATCGGGTAGCGGCACGGTGCCCACCAGCCGCCCGTCGCGTAGCACCGTGGCCCGATCGCCGATGCGGCTCAGCTCTTGGAGCCGGTGGCTGATGTACAGGATGCCCACACCCGCCGCGCGCAGACGGCGCAGCGTGTCGAACAGCCGCTCGGTCTCGCGCTCGTTGAGGGCCGCGGTGGGCTCGTCCAGGATGAGCAGGCGCGCCTCGCGGCTCAGCGCGCGGGCGATGGCGACCATCTGCTGCTCGCCCACGTCGAGCGTGTGCAGCGGCGCGCGCACGGGCAAGGTCAGGCCCAGTTGGCCCAACACGGCCTCGGCGCCGGCGTACAGCCGGGGCCAGTCGATGCGCCAACCGCGGCGCGGCTCGTGGCCCAGGTAGATGTTCTGGCCCACCGTCAGGTTGGGCAGCAGGTTGAACTCCTGGTGGATGACGGCGATGCCGTGCTGCTGGGCCGCGGCCGGCCCCGCGAAGTGCACGGGGCGCCCGTCGAGGCGGATCTCGCCCGCGTCCGGCTGCTCGACGCCCGCGATGAGCTTGACTAGCGTGGACTTGCCCGCGCCGTTCTCGCCCAGCAGGACGTGGATCTCCCCGGCGTGCAGGTCGAAGTCCACCTGGTCGAGCGCCTGCACCCCGCCGAACCGCTTGCTGAGCCCGCGAGCCCCCAGCAGCGGCGCGCTCACTCCTTGCACTCCGCCCCGGCCGCCTGCTGCTCGCGCAGTGCCTTGAACTGCGCCAGGTTGTCCGGCGTGACCAGCACGGCGAGCGAGAGGGTCACCTCGGGCGGCGGCGGGGTGCCGTTGCGCACGTAGGCGACCGCGAGCTCGACCGACTTCCAGGCCATGCAGTACTCGTTGGCGTAGACGGTCGCCGCCAGCTCGCCCTTCTCCATCGCCTCGATGGCGTTGGCCGCGGCGTTGATGCCCACCACGTAGATGTCGCGGTTGGGCGTCTTGCCGCGCGCCTTGATCGCCTCGATCGCGCCGAGGGCCATCTCGTCGTTCATGGCCAGGACGACGTCGGCGTTGGGATGCCGTGTGAGCAGGTTCTCGGTCACGTTGGCCGCCTGCACGCGGTTGTAGTTGGCCGTCTGCGCGGCCAGCACGGTGATGTTGGGGGTGGCGTCGAACACCTGCTTGAAGCCGATCCCGCGCTCGACGGTCGACGAGGCCCCCGGCACCCCCTCCAGCACCAGCACGTTCGCGCGGCCGTTGCGCGTGCGGTTGGCCCAGTCGACCACGTGCTGCGCGGCCAGCTTGGCCAGCGTGACATGGTCGGTGCCTACGAAGGTCATCACCTCGGTACCGATCAGCCGCGTGTCGGCGGTGAACACCGGAATGCCGCCGCTCTTGGCGGCGTTGACCGCCGGCACCAGGGCGTTGGAATCGACGGGCACCAGCACGATGGCGTCGACGCGCGCCTGCACCACGCTCTCCAGCAGCTGGATCTGTTCCTCGACGTTGTCGGGCTTCGAGGGCGCCAGCGTGCGCACCTGCACGTTGAGCTGTTTGCCGGCCATCTCCGCGCCGCGCTGCATGTTCACGAAGTAGGGGTTCACGAGGTTCTTGAGCAGCACGGCCACCGTGCCCTGGGCGGGGCTCGCCGCCGGAGCGGTGGCGGCAGCCGGGGCAGAGGCCGCCCCCGGGGCCGGGGCCGCGCCGGTGCGCTGTGTCGGTTGAGCGCAGGCGCCGACCGGGAGGCTCAGCAGCACGATGAGCACGCCGAGCAGGACGGCGCGCGGTCCGTGCACTCGCGCCAGAGAGGTGCCCTCGCTCATGCCCGTCCTCCTTTCCTGGCAAACGCCACTTGGGGTCACTCGACCAGCTCGTAGCCCGCTTCCGCTAGCGACGCGGCCCCGCCGTAGATCCACAGCACCTCCAGGGGCTGCTCGGGATCGACGTTCTCCAGCGAGTGCCGCTCCCCCTGGGGGACGAAGATGATGTCGCCCTCGCCGACCAGGAACTCCTCGTCGCCGCTGACCGCGCGCCCGCGCCCGCGCACGATGTACTCGATCTCCTCGGCGTGGGGGTGGCGGTGCAGGGCATGGCGGGAGGGCCCCTCGCGCACCGGCGGGAACACGGTGTGGCCGAGCACCAGGTGCCGGGTCCCCATGGTGTCGGCCGTGGCCAGCCAGGTCACGAGCATGCGCACCCAGCCCGCGTTGGGGTCCAGGCGGGTGTCCACGGGCAGGTCGCGGCGGTTGATCAGGCGGCGAATGGGCATAGGCCCCCCTTCCCTTCAGCAGGCGGCAGGTCAGCGGACGACCGGCGGGGGGAGAACGCGCGGCAGACCAGGCGTAGCGCACGGCAGCCCGCGCCCGCAGTGCGGCACCATGACGTGTCCCGAGCGGTGGGGTGCACAGGACTTCCCCTTCCCCTACGGGCCGCGCGCCGTAGCGTGGCGGCCTCTTCCGGGCAAGGTGTCGCTATGGTAAGCGACCAGCACCGCGCTGTCAACGCGCTGAACAGCCAGCGGGGCATGCACCCGATGCTGCGGGCTATGCCCCGGGGGAACGCGGAGGCGTGCGGGTCAGCGCGGCATGTACGGCGGCGGGGGGTACACGCGCCAGTAGTCGGGCTTGCCGTGGACCACCGCGCTCCAGTCCTTCGGCTGGTAGGTCTCGTCGACCTGCT
>DATGKN010000093.1:0-9014 GCA_035294645.1 Chloroflexota bacterium | reverse complement strand
CACCGTTGCCGGCCAGGAGGTGCCGGTACAGCTGCACCCCGCGCTGTGTGTCGGCCAGCGGGTTCCACATCTGCGCGATGCCCATCCCGTGCGCCGCCGCCCAGCGCACGGTGTCCTCGGAGGTAGCCGCCACGTACAGGGGCGGGTGGGGCTGCTGCAGCGGCCGCGGCCGAAGCGGGATGTCGGTGTAGCGGAAGAACGGCCCCGCGTGGTCGAACCGCTCCTCGCGCAGTGCCTTGAGCAGGATCTCGGCGGTCTCGTAGAAGCGCGGCTTGGCCTCCTCCAGCGGCACGCCGTAGCGGCCGTACTCGCGCGCCACGCCGCTGCCGATGCCGATGTTCAGCCGGCCGTGGGTGAGGTGGTCGAGCATAGCGAACTCTTCGGCCAGCCGCAGCGGCTGGTAGAACGGCAGCGTATTGATCATGTTGCCGAGGCGCACCCGCCGCGTGCGGGCCGCCAGGTGGGCCAGGACGAGGTTGGGCGACGGCAGCAGCCCGTACGGCGAGAAGTGGTGCTCGGCCAGCCAGACCTCGTCGAAGCCCAGCTCCTCGGTCAGCTCGATCTCGGCTAGGCACTCGTCGTAGGTCGTGGTGGCCGGCCCGCCGCGATCCTGGAAGTACCAGAACGACCCGAATAGCATGGCGTCCTCCTCGTCGGCACCCTCGCGCTACTCCTCCAAGGGGAAGGTAGCACAAGCGAAGCGTAGCGCTCCGCGCCGCGGTCAGGCGCGGGCCGGCAACCCCAGCAGCGCGCGGGCGTTGTCCTCGAACAGGCGGCGGCGCTCCGCCGCGCTCACCGGCAGCTCCTCGACCGCCGCGATCGTCTCGCGCACGAACAGCTCGCCACCCTCGGCCCCGTACGGCATGTCGGTGCCGAAGAGGATGTGGTCGACGCCGAAGAACGCGATGGCGCAGCCGAGCGGGTGGTGCGCGCCGGAGAACACCGTGTCGCCGTAGAAGCGCCGGTAGGCGGCCAGCGTGCGCTCCGGCGTGTACTCGTCGGGCACGCCGATGCTCTTGCGCTCCGCGGGGATATCCAGGTGCAGCACCAGCCGGCCGGCCAGGTGCGGCACGATCCCGCCGGCGTGGTGGGTGAGCACGCGCAGAGTGGGGTAGCGGTCCATGATCCCCGAGAAGATCAGCCGCGACATGCACACCGAGGTCTCGTAGGGCCAGCCGAGCTTCATGTACAGGCCGTACTTCGACTGCCGCTCGGTGGGGTAGTCGGGGTGGTCGGCGGTGCGCGTCGGGTGCAGCCACAGCAGGCGGCCGAGCGCGGCCAGCCGGGCGAACACTGGCTCGAAGCGCGGCTCGTCGAGCGGGTGGCCGGCGACGTTGGTGTACAGCTGCACGCCCAGCGCGCCGAGCTGGGTAATGGCGCGCTCTAGCTCCACCAGCGCCGAGTCGACGTCGAGCAGCGAGATAGAAGCCGCGAAGCCCAGGAAGCGCGCCGGATAGCGCTGCACCAGCTCGGCCATCTCGTCGTTGGCCAGGGCCATCAGGTCGCGGGCCACGGCGGCGTCGTGGGTCAGCTCCTCGATCGGGGGCCCGGAGAGCGTGAGCACCTGCACGTAGCCCGGGTAGCGGTCCATGAGCCGGAAGCGGGCGTCGAGGTCCCACAGGACGGGGCGCACGGCCGTGTTGGGCCGCCTGGGGTACGCCGGGGCGATCTCGCCCAGCCGGGCGAAGTAGCGCGGCGGGTGGATGTGGGGGAAGACGTCGATCTTCAGCTCGCTACCCATCTCGCTCCTCTCCGCGGCGGGTCGGGGCGCCGACTCACAGGCCGAGGATGCGCTCGGCGTTGGCGTGGAACACCTTTTCCAGGACGGCGTCCGAGTAGCCCAGCTCGCCCCACTCGCGGAACAGCCGCTCGTAGGGAAGGCTCGGGTAGTCGCTGCCGAACATGATCTTGTCTTGCAGCCGGCCACGAATATCGCGCTTGAGCGGCTCGGGGAAGTACTTCGGCGCCCAGCCCGACAGCTCCCAGTACACGTTGCCCTTGTGCAGCGCCACGGCGATCATCTCCTCCACCCAGGGCCACCCGGGGTGAGCGGCGACGATCGTCAGCTGGGGGAAGTCGGCCGCGAGCTGGTCGACCGCCAGCGGGTGCGCGTGCCGGATCACCGCGCCGTGGCCGCCCGGCATCCCGGCGCCCATGCCGGTGGTGCCCACGTCGATCATGACCGGCACGCGCAGGGCGTTGATCGTCTCCCACAGCGGGTACAGGCGCCGGTCGTCGACGCTGTAGCGGCCCATGATGGGGTGGAAGTGGAAGCCGAGCAGGCGCAGCTCGCGGATAGCGCGCTCCGCTTCCTGGATGGCGGTGGGCTTGAACGGGTCCACCGCGCCCCAGGCCTGGAGGATGCGGCCCGGGTGGCGGTCGCGCATCCCCGCCACGTAGTCGTTGCTGCATGGCGGTGCGCCGACCACGCTCTCGATGTCGAACGCCACCAGCACCACCTCGACGCCCGCGCGAGTGAAGTCGGCCACGACCTCCTCCTCGCTCTTGGCCACCCACTCGTGGCGCCAGTAGCGGGCCAGCTCGGCGGGATACGGCCCCTGCGAGGCGATCCACTCTTGGGTGCCGGGGTAGGCGTGCAGGTCGATGATCCGCATCGCGCGCTCCTCAGACGTGCTGGCGCTCGGCCGCCAGCTGGCGGGTGACCATCTCTACCAGCGCCTTCTTGGATACCTTGCCGAACGGCGACAGCGGCAGGTCGGGCAGCACCTCCAGCCGCTCGGGCAGCTTGTGCTTGGCGATCTCCTTCGCGCTCAGGAACCGCACCAGCTCCTCGAACGTCAGCGTGTGGCCGGGGCGCAGGACGACGCAGGCGCACATGCGCTCGCCGAGCACCGGGTCGGGCATGGCGACGCAAGCCACGTTCTGCACGGCCGGATGCTGCAGAATGAGGTTCTCGATCTCCTCGGCGCTGATCTTCTCGCCGCCGCGGTTGATCAAGTCCTTCTTGCGCCCCTCGACGATGTAGGCGCCCGAGGGGTGCCGGCGCATCAGGTCGCCCGAGCGGTAGAAGCCGTCGGTAGTAAACGCGCGGGCGTTGTACTCCGGCACGCCGAAGTACCCGCGCAGGGTGTACGGCCCGCGCGCCAAGAGCTCGCCCACCTCGCCGTCGGGCACCTCGTTGTCCTCGTCGTCGACCAGCCGCACCTCGTCGTCCGGCGACACGGGGCGGCCGACCGTTTCCAGCTGCACCTCCTCGGGGTCGTCGCGCCGCACGAACATCAGCAGGCCCTCGGCCATGCCGAAGTTCTCCTGCACGAACACGCCCGGGATGAGGGCGCGGGCGCGCAGGCGGATCTCGGGCTGGAGCCGCTGGCCGCCGCTCTGGATCACCTCCAGCGAGGAGAGGTCGAACTGCCGGATCAGCGGGTCGTTGAGCCAGCGGATCAGCAGGGCCGGCACGACCTTCACGTGGGTCACGCGGTGCCGCTCGATCAGCGGGAACACGTCGGCTCCCCGCGTGCTGGTGCTCAGCACGATGCGGCCGCCGTGCAGCAGGTAGCCCTGCACCCCCGGGCAGGCCAGCGCTAGGTTGTGCGCGATGGGCACCACGATCAGCACGCAGCTCTCGGGGCGCACCCCGGTGACCTGCGCCGCCAGCTTCGAGTTGTAGATGTAGTCGTTGTGCGTGCGCGGGATCAGCTTCGGCACGCCGGTGGTGCCGCCCGAGAGCTGGAACACCGCCGGATCGGTGGGGTCGATGGCGATGCGCTCCAGCTCGGCGGGATCGCGCGGGCTGGGCTGCTCGATGAGGTCCTGCAGGGCGTAGAAGCCCGCGGGCGCCTCGCCGAGCAGGATGCCGTGCCGCAAGGTGGGGCTCTCGGCGCGCAGGCGCTCGATCAGCGGCGCGAAGGCGAAGTCGCCGTGGCGGTCGGGCGCCACGCAGGCCACGGCGCCCGCGAGCCGCACGAACTGGCTCACCTCATGGTAGCGATGGCTGGGCAGCGCGGCGATGGGGATGGCGCCGAGCTTCTGGAGCGCGCAGTAGAGCACCACGAACTCCAGCACGTTGGGCAGCTGCACCACCACGCGGTCCAGCGGCCGCAGCCCGAGGTCCCAAAGGTTCAGCGCCAGCCGCGTGGAGGCGGCGTCGAGCTGCGCGTAGGTGAGGGTGCGTTCGCCGTCGATGACGGCCACGCGGTCGGCGTAGCGCACGAACCGCTCGCGGAGCTGGTCGGCGATAGAGCGGTCCTCCCAGTAGCCGCGCTCGCGATAGCGCGCCGCGAACTCGGGGGGGAAGGGAACCACGCCTTCGAGCATCGCTGTCTCTCCATAGCCTTGGGCGCGCGGCGGTGCGCACCGGCGCGATCGGCGGGGGCCTAGGTCGAGCTGCTGTAGCCGCCGTCGACGACGATCACCTCGCCGGTGACGAAGTGGTTGCTCTGGATGAGGCTGAGCATCGTCTCGGCCACGTCGTCGGGGGTGACGCAGCGCTGCAGCGGCGTCAGCCGGGCGCGGCGGGCCATGAGGCTGTCGTAATTGTCGCCGAGCATGCGGCGCATCCAGTCGCCCTCCATCCAGCCGGGCGCCACGGCGTTGACGCGCACCTCGGGTGCCAGGGCCAGCGCCAGGGTCTTGGTGAGGTTCACCACGGCCGCCTTGCTGGCGGCGTACGGCAGCGGCTGCGGGCCGGGCCGCAGGCCGACGATGCTGGCGGTGTTGACGATGCAGCCGCGGGCGGCCTTCAGCAGCGGCGCGGCGGCGCGCGTGACCAGGAACACGCCGCGCACGTTGACCGCGAACACGCGGTCCCACTGCTCGACCGTCAGCGCCTCGAAGTCCTTGGGCGGCACGGGCACGGTGGTGCCGGCGTTGTTGATCAGCACATCGAGCCGGCCGAACTGCTCGCGGCAGGCGGCCAGCATGGCGCGCACCTCGGCGTCCTCGCTGACGTCCGCCCTGAACACTAGCGTGCGGGCGCCGGCCGCCTGGGCCTCCGCGGCGGTGGCCCGCGCGGCCTGCTCGCTGCGGCTGTAGTTGAGCACGACATCGTAGCCGGCGCGCGCCAGCGCCAGCGTCGCGCTGCGTCCGATGCCAGTGGCCGCGCCGGTGACCAGCGCGACTGGCCGCTGCTCGGGCATAGGTCGCTTTACCTCCTGGTCGCTCGGCGGCTGGCAGGCGCTGGGGAGGCGTGCGCGTGAGCCGAGCGGGACCGTGACCTTTGCGTGCAAGGATAGGCCGGGCGGGCGCCGGAGTCCAATAGGTGCTCGCCAGTCGAACGATTGGTGTCTTCCGATCGCGCTGCGGGCGTTGCAAGGGGGATCTCCTATTGACGGCTCCCGAACGGTTGCCCATAGTTGCGGCTAGCACCGCCGCTGGCACCCCTACCTGCCGGCGGCTTGGTGCGGAGCATTGGTGCAGAGGGAGGAGGGCCGCATGGTCGCGCGCCCGCTGCTGCTCGCTTTCGGACTGGTTCTGGCTGCCTGCGCGCCCACTCCCGCGGCCGGGGGCCGGCCGGCTCAGCCAGCCCCCCCCGGCCCGCCGCCCGCGGCCGGCGCTGCGAGTCCGCCCGCGGCGGCGTCGCCCCAGCGGGCCCTGGTGCGCTACGCCTCGCAGTTCAGCAGCGGCGACACGCCGATGTTCCTCGCGGCCGAGCGCGGCTACCTCCAGCAAGAGGGCGTGGACCTCGAGTTCGTGCGCTTCGGCAACGCCTCGGAGATGATCCCGGCGCTGGCCACGGGGCAGGTCGAGGCCGGCTCGGCTGGCTCGAACCCCGCGACCTGGAACGCGGTGGCGCGGGGCATCCCGCTCAAGTTGGTGCTGGACCGCGGCACGTTCCGGCCGGGGTGGGGCGATCAGGCCCTGGTGATTCGCAAGGCGGTATACGACGCGCGGCCAGTGCAGTCGCTGGCCGACCTGCGCGGCCTGACGCTTGCCGCCACGCCGCCGGGCAAGGGCACGGCCAGCGGCTGCGCCCTGGCGGCGGGCCTGCAGCGGGTGGGGCTCACGCTCGACGATGTCAACCTCCAGGCGATCAACTTTCCGGACATGTTGGCGGCGCTGGCCAACGGCGCGATCGACGGGGCGCTGCTCAACGAGCCGTTCCTGGCGCGAGCGCTGGGGCAGGGCACCGCGGTGCGGGCCGTGGATATCGACCAGATGTACCCGAACTTCACGATCAGCGCGGTGGTGTTCGGCCCGCAGCTGTACCAGCAGCGCGACGTAGCCAAGGGGGTCGTGCGTGCCTATATCCGCGGCATCCGCGAGTTCTTGGCGGCGCGGACCGGCAGCGGTGGGGCCCTGACCAACGACGAGATCGACGCGATCGTCAGCAAGTACACGGGCATCGAGCCGGCGTTCGTCCGCGAGATGAGCCCGCCCGGGTTCAACCCCAACGGCCTGCCCAACCGCGACGCGCTGCTGTACTGCTACCAGTTCTTCCGCGCCGAGGGCATGATCCCCGAGCCCGCCTCGGAGCAGGCGCTGGCAGCGGTATGGGGCACCGACCTGGTGGAGGAGGCGCTGGCGGAGATCGGGCGCGCACCGGAGCCGTAACGCCGGGTGATCCGTCCCCGGCGATCGTTTCTGCGCCCACTTCCGATCGTCCCTATCCAAGAAATCAGCCTATACTTGCGGGCAACGATCCGGTGGCCCACGCCTGGGACCCGAGCGGGGGGCCGCCGCTACAGCGAACGGGCCCGCTGTTGCTAGCGGCAGCGAGCAGGCCGAGCGAGGGGCCCGGGGGCCTAGCGCCGAACGCGGCGGGGCGGGCCCGCAGAGGAGGATACCGAGCATGCCGGTGCGGAGTGGCGCGGAGTTCCTGGCCGGCCTGCGCGATGGGCGTGAGGTGTGGCTGCACGGCGAGCGCGTGGCGGATGTCACGGCGCATCCGCTACTGGGGCGCTGCGCGCGCACGTTGGCCGAGCTATACGACCTGCAGCACGACCCGGCGCTACGCCCGCGGCTGACCTACCCCTCGCCGACCACGGGCGCGCCGGTGGGCTTGTCGTTCATCCAGCCGCGCAGTATCGAGGACCTGGTGCGCCGCCGCGAGATGTTCTGGCTCTGGGCGGACCACTCCATGGGCATGCTGGGGCGCAGCCCCGACTACATGAACGCCATCCTCGCGGGTTGCGCGATGGCCGCCGATTACTTCGGTCGGGCGGGCGGCGAGTACGCCGCGCGCATCGTGGCCTACTACGAGTGGTTCCGCGAGCGCGACCTGTGCGCTACCCATACCTTCGGCACCTTCCGGCCGAACCGCACGCGCGGCGAGGCCCAGCAGGACGATCCCACCGTGCCGCTGCACATCGTGGGCGAGAGCGCCGAGGGGCTGGTGGTCAGCGGGGCGCGCAACATGGCCACCCTGGCGCCGTTCGCCGACGAGATGCTCGTCTTCCCCGCCCCCATGAAGTGGCAGGCGGGCGACGCCGACCGCTACGCGCTGGCGTTCGCCGTGCCGATCGCCACGCCCGGCCTGCGGCTGCTGTGCCGCGAGAGCCTCGACTACGGCCGGCCGCCGGCCGACCACCCGCTCGCCGCGCGCTACGAGGAGATGGACTGTGTGGCCATCTTCCACGAGGTGGTGGTGCCCTGGGAGCGCGTGTTCATCAAGGGCGATGCTGCGCTATGCAACGGCCTGTTCCGCGAGACGCACGCCTTCAACCACGGCATCCACCAGTTCCTGGTGAAGGACTGGGTCAAGGCCGAGTTCATCCTGGGCGTGGCCACGCTGGTCGCCGAGGAGCTGGGGCGCACCGAGGTGCCCGCCTACCAGCAGCTGCTCGGCGAGATCGTCGACGTCGTGGAGACCCTGCGCGCTTACATCCGCGCGGCCGAGGTCGAGGCCATCGTCGACGCGGCGGGCTATGTGGTGCCCAACCCGTCGCTCCTCTCCACAGCGCGCAACTACCTACGCCGCTGGTACCCGCGCCTGATCGAGATCGTGCAGGTGCTGGGCTCCAGCGCGCTGATGGCCACGCCCACCGCGGCCGACCTGGCGCACCCGGAGCTGGCGGCGGACATCGCGAAGTACTACCGCGGCACCACGCTCGACGGCCACGAGCGCGTGCGCCTGTTCCGCCTGGCCTGGGACCTGGCGTGCAGCGGCTTCGCCGGCCGCGAGGTGCTGTACGAGCGCTTCTTCGCTGGCGACCCGGCCACGCTGCTGGCCACGCGCTTTGTGACCTACGACCGTCGCGCGGCCGTGGCGCGAGTGCGGGGGCTGCTCGCCCGGAGCCCCGCCGAGGCGCCGCAGCCGGTGCCGCCGGCGCGGTAGGAGGAAGGAGGTAGCGATGGGCTCCGCCACCACCTGGCCCGCGCGGGTCGCCAGCGGCCTGCTCGCCCTTGTGCTCGCCGCGGCGTGCGGCAGCCCGAGTACCACACCCCAACCCGCCGGCGTGACCGCCGCGCCCACGGCCGCCCCCGCCGCCACCGCGCCCCCGGCCGGTGGCCGCCCCGAGCTGCCCGTGAATCCCGTGGTGCAGGTCAAGGCTGGGGTGGTGCCGATCGCCGCGTTCGCCCCGTTCTTCATCGCTCATGACCTCGGCTACTTCACCGAGGTCGGCCTCGAGGTCGAGTTGGTGCCCAACGCCAGCATCGTCGAGCTGCTGCCCGCACTGGCCCAAGGGCAGCTCCACGTGGGCGGCTGCACCTCGAACGTCGCTTGCCTCAACTTCATGAACCGTCGCACCGACGTGCAGATCGTGGCCGACCTCCAATCGGCCGGGCAGACCGAGCGCTCCCGCCGCAGCGTCGGGGTAGTCGTGCGCAAGGACCTGTGGGACGCGGGCACCATCCGCGAGCCGCGCGATCTGGTCGGGCGCACCGTGTACGTCATCACCGGCATGGGCAGCGCGCCGCACGTCCACGTGGCGCGCTGGCTGAAGACCAACGGGGTCGATCCGCGCGCGGTCGAGATCGCTGGCCTGCCGTTCCCCGAGGTGTACGCGGCGATGCAGAACCGCGGCATCGAGGTGGGCTACCAAACCGAGCCGCTGCTCAGCGCGGGCGAGCGGGCGGGGGTCCACGTGCTGCTGGCCGGCCTAGAGGACATG
>DATGKN010000092.1:0-79946 GCA_035294645.1 Chloroflexota bacterium | reverse complement strand
CCCGGCCGCCCATACTGGTGAGCGTTGGTCAGAAGATTCAGCAGCGCCCGCTCCAGCCGCGCCGCGTCGGCGTGGGCCAGCACGGGGGTGGGAGGGACCTCCACCCGCACCTGCTGGCCACGCTGCTGGGCCAGCGGCTCGATGGCCGCCGCCGCGCGCTCGGCCACCAGGCGCAGGTCGGTCAGCTCTAGCTCCAGCTGGAGCCGGCCGGCCTGCAACCGGGCCAGGTCCAACAAGTCGCCCACCAGGGTGGCCATGCGGTCGGCCGCCTGGTCGATGTTGACCAACAGCCGGTGCAGCGGGGCGGGGAAGTCGGCGGGCGTGTGGGCCAGCAGGACCCCGATCGAGGCCTTGATGGCCGCCAGCGGCGTGCGCAGGTCGTGCGACACGGCACTGAGAAACTCGTCCTTCTCCCGCTCCAGCGCGCGCCGCGCGGTGATATCGTGCAGCGTGAGCACGGCGCCGAGCCGCGAGCCATCCTCGGCCACCACCGGCGCGGCGCTGCCCCGCACGACGACCTCGGAGCCATCCCCACGGCGGATAATGAACTCCGCCGCGGGGATCGTCTCGCCGCGGCGGGCCGCGCGCCACAGCGGCTGTTGGGCGTGCGCCAGCGGGGCGCCGTCCAGCGTCAGCAGGGCGTAGTCGGCCGCGCCGTCCGCCCGGTCTAGGCCGTACAGGCGCCGGCCCGCCTCGTTGATGAAGGTCACCCGGCCGGTCGGATCCATGAGGACGACCCCATCGGCGATCTGGCGCAGGATCGCGGCGCGCTCGGCGGCCAGCCGCTCGGCCTCCGCCCGCGCGGCCCGCTCGCGCCCGAGCAGCTGGCGGCGTTCGCGGGCATAGCGCACGGCCCGCGCCAGCAGCTCGCCGCTGACCTGCCCCTTGACCAGATAGTCCTGGGCGCCCGCCTGGACAGCGCGCAACCCGGTGGCCTCGTCGTCCAGCCCGGTGAGGACCACGATCGGCACTTCGGGCGCAGCCGCTTGCACCCGCTCCACCGTCTCCAGGCCCTGCGCGTCCGGCAGGCTCAGGTCGAGCAGCACCACATCGCTCGTCCCGGCCACCAGCAGCGGCAGCGCCGCGGCGAGCCGCTCCACGTGCACGAGCTGCCAGCGCCGGCTCGGCCCCTCGGCGAGCATGGCGCGGATGAGGCGCGCATCGCCCGGGTTGTCCTCGATCAACAGCACGCGCAGGTGCTCAGGCTCCCCCATCCGCTCGTCCTGGCAGGGCGACGATGCGCAACCAGAAATACTCCACCGCCCGCACGACGGTCAGGAACGCCTCGAGGTCCACCGGCTTGGTGATGTAGCAGTTGGCGTGCAGATCGTAGCTGCGTAGGATGTCCTGCTCGGCGCTGGACGTGGTGAGCACCACGACCGGAATGCGGCGCAGCACCGGGTCGGCCTTGATCTCGGCCAGCACCTCGCGGCCGTCCTTGCGCGGCAGGTTGAGGTCGAGCAGGATCAGGTCGGGGCGCGGGGCGTCGGCGTAGCGGCCCTCGCGGCGCAGGAACGCCAGCGCCTCCTGGCCGTCGGCCGCCACGCTCAGCCGGTTGGCCACGCGCGCCTCGCGCAGCGCCTCGACCGTCAGGCGCACGTCGCCCGGGTTGTCCTCGACCAGCAGGATCTCCACCGGCCGCGCGGCGGCAGGGCGAAGGGAAGTCATGGCGCCGTCTCCTCCACGGCCGGCAGCGTGAAGTAGAAGGTCGCGCCCGCCCCGGGGGCCGACTCGACCCAGATACGGCCGCCGTGGCGCTCGACGATCTTCTTGCAGATGGCCAGCCCGATGCCCGTGCCAGGGTACTCCTGCTGGGTGTGCAGGCGCTGGAAGATCACGAAGATGCGCTCGGCGTACTCGGGCGCGATGCCGATCCCATTATCGCGTACCCACAGCCGCCACTCGTCCCCCTCGCGCGCGGCGCCGACATGGATGCGGGGCGGGGCCGTGCCATGGAACTTGATGGCGTTGCTGAGCAGGTTCTGGAACACCTGGCCGAGCTGCGACGGGTCGGCCCGGACCACGGGCAAGGGCTCGCGCGTGATCACCGCCCCGCTCTCGGCGATGGCCGCGCCCAGGTCGGCGAGCACCTGGTCCACCACCCGCCCGCAGTCCACCGGCTCCAGCGGCCGGCCCTGGGTGCCCACGCGCGAGTAGGCGAGCAGGTCGTTGATCAGCCGCTGCATGCGCTGGGCGCCGTCCACGGCGAACGCGATGAACTCGTCGGCCTCGGGGCCCAGCTGCCCGCGGTAGCGCCGGGCCAGCAGCTGCGTGTAGCTGGCGACCATCCGCAGCGGCTCCTGGAGGTCGTGCGAAGCAACGTAGGCGAACTGCTGCAGCTCGGCGTTCGAGCGCGCCAGCTCGACGGTTTGCTGGGCCAGCGCCGCCGCGGTCTGCTTGAGCTGCTGCTCGGCGCGCTTGCGGTCGGTGATGTCGCGCACGATCGCGGTGACCAGCACCTCGCCGTCGATCGCCAGCGGGCTCAAGCTGATCTCGGCGGGGAACTCGCTGCCGTCCTTGCGCCGCGCGTACAGGTCGAGCCCGCCCCCCATGGGCCGCGTGCGGGGCGCCGCGTGGTACTGCTCGCGCAACAGGGCGTGGCGCGTGCGGAACCGCTCGGGCACCAGGATCTCCAGGGGTTGGTCGAGCAGCTCGGCGCGGTCGTAGCCGAACTGCAGCTCGGCCTGCCGATTGACCAGCAGGATGCGGCCGTCGCGCCGCGTGATGACGATCGCGTCCGGCGCCGACTCCAGCAGCGCGCGGAAGCGCGCCTCGGCCGCCTCCGCTTGCTGGAGCAACCGGCGCTGCTCCGCCGCCGCCTGGTGCCGCTCGGTCACATCGTGCAGGACCAACACCGCGCCCGTGAGCTGGCCGCCCGCGCGCAGCGGGCCGGTGGCGCAGTCGGCGATGAACGTGGCGCCGTCGCGGCGCCGGAAGCGGTACCCGGCCAGCCGGCGGCGCTCGCCATCGGCCAGCGTGGCCAGCAGCGAGCAGCCGGCCGCGGCACACGGCGCGCCCCCTGGTTGCGCATGGGGGGCGGCCTCGTGCAGTGGCTGGCCGACCAGCGCAGCGGCCGCGCAGCCCAGCAGGCGCGCGGCGGCCGGGTTGGCGAATACCACCCGGCCGGCACGGTCCAGGCTGAGCACCCCGCTGTCCACCGCACGCAGGATCGCGGCCAGCGTCGGCGCGGTGGCGGTGCCCGGGCCCCAGCGCGGACGTTCGAGGCGTGGGGTCACCAGCCAGCGTCCCTTCCTGTCGCCCTAGCGCGCCGCCCCTAGGTTGGGACGAGCACCCGGCGGCGCGCTCCCTAAGCATAGTGTACCGAGCGCAGGTCAACGGCCCCCTAACGGAACGTTACCGCCGCGCAAACCGCTGGGGGGGGAGAAGATACTACTGCAGCGGCGCTGACGGACTGGCTGGGCCGCGCTGCCCGGCGGTTCACGCCGCGTTTACCGGCGGCGACAGGGCGAGCAACGCCGGGCGGCGACAATCCGGGCGCGAGCGGGCGGCGACCCGCGCCCCACGAAGGAGGGAAGCCGTGACTACCTGGCTGCCGTTCATCGTGTACATCGCCGTGTTCTTCGCGCTGGGCGCGGCCGTTATCTGGCTGACCCACCGCGCCGTCATGGGCGAGGAGGCGCGGCAGCGGGCCGCGGAGACGGCCTCCACCGAGCAGCACCACGCGCACTGAGCGTCATCCCGGCGCGCCCGCCGCACGCTGGCGGACCACTATGCACCGCGCACCATGTACATTGTCATCAGCGTCTGCCCAAGAGGGTATTGACAACCAGCGTTCCGTCGAGTATCGTGCGAGGGAGAAGGATAGCCATCCGGATACGTGTGGGCGGGGCCGTAGCTAGCCGCAGGCGCCAGGTGTCTGGGCCGGCGCGCGCTGGAGCCTGCAACGATAGGGCACCGACGCGCGGCATGGACTGAGGCTGCTCGCTGGCGGCAGGCAGCGTATCCGGCGCCTTCGGCGGTACGGACCTACGCCCTCTGTAGCAGGGGGCTACAGCGGGGCCGCCTAAGGATGGTGGCTACCCACGCTAACCCGGGGATGCTGGTAGGCGTGCTCCTCGGCACCTGAGTGAGTGGGGAAGAGGAGCAATGGCGGTAGCGTGCCCAACACACAAGCAGGCCCTTCGTTCGGCTGCCACCGCGAAGGGCCTTGGCGGAGGAGCGCTCGCCACCCCTCTCGCCAGTCGCAATTGTATCGAATCCCTACGCACCGCTCAAGGTTCGCATACGCTCGTCCCCGTGGTTGGACCGGTTCGCCCCGACGACGGCCTGCATCTCTGCCACGCCAGAGTAGGAGGTTCACCTCACCCCATCGGCGGATTGCTCCCGCCGCCTCCTGAGCACGCGTGCCCCTCGCCGAACGCGCGCCGCGTCGTGCGGACTACTAGCGGCGTGGGGCATCGCGTAGTGTGCCGCCAGCCGTCTCGCCGCAGTAACGCGATCGCTAGACCGCGCAAGTAGGGCGCCGTGGCCCTGCGCGGGCGTGGCATAAATGGGCCCTGGCCGAGTAGGGGGGTAGCATATGCTGTCCGTTTCGTCTGCAGGAGGCCCGGCCCCCCGGACCTCACCGGCACTGCAGCGTATGCGCGGCGCCGAGGGATGGAAGGTGAACGACGGCCTGCGCGCGCTGGTGGTGGATCCCGAGCCTGCCAACCGCCGGCAACTCCGCGCCCTACTTGCGGAGCAAGGCTATCGCGTCGTCTTGGCAGCCACGGGCGACGAGGCACTCGAACAGGCGGCCCGCTGGCAGCCCGACTTGATCATCTTGGACCTCGTCCTACCCGACCTGGATGGCCTGGCGGTATGCCGCGAGCTGCGCGAGTGGACGTCGGCACCGATCGTGGTGATCTCCTACGTCGCCGACGAACAGCGCAAGATCGCCGCGCTCGACCATGGCGCCGACGACTACCTCACGCGCCCATTCCAGGAAGGCGAGCTGCTGGCGCGGCTCCGGGTCGCCCTGCGCCGCGCCCAGAAGCCAGCGAGCCCCGCGGTGCTGCGCTGCGGGCCGCTGCAGCTGGACCAGGCGCGGCGGCGCGTGATGCTGCACGAGCGCGAGCTGGCGCTGACACCCACGGAGTACACCATCCTGCGCTACCTGCTGCAGCATGTGGAGCAGGTAGTCACCTACCCCACCCTGGTCGAGGCGGTGTGGGGGAGTAACTACCGCGACGGGCAGGCCACACTGCGCGTGTACATCGCGCAGCTGCGGCGCAAGCTAGAGACGGATCCGGCGCGGCCCGTGTACATCCGCACCGAGCCCCGCGTGGGGTATCGACTCTGTTCGAGGTAGCGTCTGGACCGCGCGCGCTCCATGCAGGAGTGTGCGGCGAGCGGCCGATCTCGTCTGCAAGTATTCATAACTTCTTTACATCTGCCACCAGCGATCTTAACGGCTCCTTAACTCCCCCCGCTTTACCTTGAAGACCGTGGGCTGCGGGCCTGTAGCTCGGGCGCCTGCCCGACACAGCCCGTGAGCGCCCAGAGGCCCGCTCGCGGCGCCTCCACTGCGTGCCGGCCGGTAGCGGCGGGTGGCGCGAGGCCCCGAGCAGCGCGCGCCAGGGGAGTGAGGAGCTATGACGCTGTCGCACGGTATCCCCCCGAGCGGTCGGCGGCTGCGGCTGTGGCTGTGGTGCGTAGCGGTCAGCCTGGGGTTCGGCATCGTGGCGTGTCAGCTGCTGCCCCCGGCGGGCGACGAGCGGGCGTCAGGCCGGCTCGACGGCTTGGCGCGCACGCCGCTACCTGGTCCCACCGCGAGCGTCGGGACGCCGCTCCCCGGCGGCTCCGGCGACGTGCGGCAGGACTTCATCACCTTCACCGGCCAGGTGGTGCCGGCGCGCACCGCGCAACTCGCGTTCCGCACGGGTGGCACCGTGCGGGCCGTGCACGTGCGCACCGGCCAAGTGGTGAAGGCGGGCGCTCCGCTGGTCGAGTTGCTGCTCGACGAGGACACCCTGCGGGCCGCGCAGACGCAGGCCACGGTGGCCGAACTGGCGTATCAGAGCCAGCTCGCACGCGTCGAGGAGCTGCGGCGCGGCAACAGCGCCGCCTCCGTGGAGGAAGCGCGCGCCGCGGTTACCCGCGCGCGGGCGGCCCTACTGGAGGCGGAGGTGGCCCGCGATGCAGCGCGGCCCAACGGCGGCCCCAGTATCGAGGTGCAGCTCGCCAAGCTGGCGGTAGACCAGGCGACGGACGAGCTCGCCAACGCGCAGGCGGCAGCGCGGCGCGCGCAAGAGCAGGAGACCTCCTCGTCGGCCACCTCGCTGCGTACGGCCCAACGCCGGGCCGAGGAGGCCCAGCTGCGGCTCCAGCAGCTGCGCGCCGAGCGCGAGCGCGCCGCGGCCAGCCGGGCGATCGAGGTGCAGCGGGCGCAGAACGAACTCGCCCAAGCCCAAGAGGAGCTGGCCCAGGCCCAGCACGTCGCGCAGCGGACCGCCGACGAGACCGCCCAGGCGCCGGATGCGGCGGCCGCGGCCGTGCGAGCGGCCGAGCGCCAGGTCGCCGCCGCGGCCCTGCGGCTGGAGGCCGCCCGCGCGGCCGAGCAGCGCACGACCACCGAGCGCGATGGCGACCGGCAGCTGGCTCGCCTCCAGGTGGCGGAGGCGCAGGCCCAGTTGGCCCAGGCCCAGGCGACCCTGCGACAACGGCAGGCCGAGCAGCAGACGCGGCCGAGCGCCAGCGGGGTGATCCGGCTGGATGGCGGGCTCGGCGAGCAGCGCGCGGTGGGGACGCCGGTCGCGGCGCCCACCGCCACGCCCGCGCCCGCCTCGCCGGTGGGCGTGGCCGACGCCATGGCCAGCGTGCGCACCGCCGAGCGCCAGCTGCTCGAAGCGTCGCAGCGCCTCGAGCGCCTCAACCAGCCCGCGGAGGTCGATCCGGCCGGCGTGGCGGCGCGCAACGCGGAGCGCCAGATCGCGCAGATGGATCTCGAGGCTGCTCAGGAGAACCTCGTGCGCGCCCAGGCGACCGCGCAGGCGGCCTCGCGCCAAGCGGACGAGGAGGCCCGCAATGGGTTCCCTACCGCCGCCCTCACCGTGCGGGCGGCCGAGCGCCGCGTGGAAGATGCGCAGCTCCGCCTGCGCCAGCTCGAACTCGCGCCCCCGGGGCCGAGCGACGCGGACATGCAGCTCGCGGAGCTCGCTCTCAGCCAGGCACAGGACGAGCTAGCGGCGGCACAGGCGCAGGCCGAGCTCGCCGCGCGCCGCGAGAGCGAAGCGGCACAGGCCTCCGCCAGCGCCACCGCCTTCGCCGTCCGCGCCGCCGAGCGCAAGCTGGCGGAGGCCACCCTGCGCCTGCAGCAAGCGCGCGCCAGCGAGCAGCTCGTCGAGGCGAACACCGCCTCGCGCCAGGGCGTGCCCGACCTCCAGGTAGCCGCGGCCCGCGATGCGCTGCGCGCGGCTGAGGCGCGGCTGCACGAGCTGGAGAGTGCGGCCTACTCGGCGCAGGTGATCCAGAACGAGGAGCGCCGCGCGGCGCTGCTCCAGGCCGAGGCTGTGGCGGCCCGCGCCGCCGCGCAACCCGTCGTCACGCTCGCCGCGCCGTTCGACGGCACGGTGACCAGCGTGGAGGTGGAGCCGAACCAGAGCGTGGAGGCGCGCACCCCCGTGCTGCGGCTCGACGATCCCGGGCGCCTGTCGGTGCTAGCCAACGTCTCGGAGTGGGAGGTGACGCGGCTCGCGCCCGACCAGGTGGTGCAGATCGAGTTTCCCGGCATGGCCAACGAGCCGGTGCTCGGGACGATCATCGACGTCAGCGCCGCGGCCGTGCGGCAAGGCGACCGTGTGCTGTTCCCCGTGCGGGTGGACCTCAGCCGCGTCCCGCCGACCGTGCGCCTGGGCATGACGGCGACCATCAACCTGCCGTTGCGGGAGGGCGAGCAGGCGACGCCGTCGCCGCCGCCCGCGGCCTCGGGGGACAGTCGCGCCCCCGCGCCCGTAGGCGCCATCGTGGGTAGCGCGGGGCTCGCCGTGGCCCCGCGCCCGAGCAGCGCCCGCACGGGGCCGTAGCGCCGCGGGCGGGCCAACGCCGTTCCTGTGGGAGAGGAGGACCGGAGCCCAGGCGAAACACCTCGCCGCCAGCGCGCCTGGTGGCGGACGCAACCGGCGGGCCCTTCCCAGCTGCCACTGGCGGGCCTGTTCTAAGGAGGAGCGCTCGCTGTATCCCCTCGCCGTGCGGTTGTCGGGCCGGATCGCCGGCCGCAGCGCGCGGCGGCAGGGGCGGACCAGACGCCGGCGATGGCGCGCCGCTCGCCCCCTGACGCGCAGCGTGCACCGCCGGCCACGAAGGAGGAGCCGATGAACCGGTCCGCAGCCATTGCTGTCGACTATCTCGACGCGCTGGGCGCTGTACTGCGCGCGGTGCCCCCCGAGCCCCTGGCGCACACCCTCGATGCGCTGCTGGCGGCGCGCGCCGCGGGCCGCCGCGTCTACGTAATGGGCAACGGCGGCAGCGCGGCGATCGCCAGCCAGTTCGTCTGCAACCTGGTCAAGACGGCCCAGGTTGCCGGCTACGAGCCGCTGCGCGCCTTCGCGCTCACCGACAACACGCCCTCGCTGACCGCCTGGGCCAACGATACCGCCTACGACCAGGTGTTCGCTCGGCAGATCCGCGCGCTGGTCGAGCCGGACGACGTGGTGATCGCCATCAGCGCCAGCGGCAACTCGCCCAACATCCTCGCTGGCTTGGAGGCGGCGCGAGCGGTCGGCGCGCGCACCATCGGGTTGCTGGGCTTCGATGGCGGCCGTGCGCTGGAGCTGGTCGAGATCGCGGTCCATGTGCCATTCGACAACTACGGCCTGGTCGAGGATACGCACATGGCGATCGGGCACGCACTGACCCGCGCGATCCGGCAGGCGCTCGAGCGCGAGCCGGTCGCGGCGTCGGTCGCGGGCTAGGAGGCGGCGGTGGGAGCTCCTCGTAGTCCAAGCGGGGGCCATGCGCCGCGCGCCCTGCTCCTTGCCGCGGGCGAGGGGACGCGCCTGCGCCCGCTGACGGCCGATCGCCCGAAGCCGATGCTGCCCGTGGCGGGCAAGCCGCTGCTGGCCCACCTCGTGGAGCTGCTGCGCCAGCACGGCATCACCGAGCTGGCGATCAACCTGCACTACTGCCCCACGGTGATTACCGACTATTTCGGCGACGGCCGCCAGTTCGGGGTGCAGATCACCTACTCGTACGAGCCTACCCTGCTGGGTACCGCTGGGGCGGCGCGCCAGCTTGCCTGGTTCTTCGACCGCACCTTCCTGGTGCTGTACGGCGACGTGCTCACCGATCTGAACCTCACCGCGCTGCTGGAGTGGCACCGCGCCCACGAGGCGCGCGCGACGCTGGCACTGTACGAAGTCGACGATCCGACCCGCTGCGGGATCGTAGAGCTGGATGCCGACGACCGGATCACGCGGTTCGTCGAAAAGCCGGCGGCCGCCGCCGGCCTGGGCCGGTTGGCCAACGCGGGCGCCTACGTGCTGGAGCCGGCGGTGCTGGCGGCGGTGCCGCCTGGCCGCCCGTGCGATTTCGGCCGCGACGTGTTTCCCGCCTTGCTGGCCCGCGGGGCCGCGCTGTACGGCTACCGGACGGACAGCTACGTCTTGGACATCGGCTCGCCGGAGCGCTACACCCAGGCGAATGCCGACCTCAGCGCTGGGCGCTGCCAGCCCGCGGTCGGGCCGCGCGCCTACCGTTGGTTCGTCGCGCGCACCCGCCCGCGCGCCGAGCGGCTAGCCGCCATGGCCGTGGAGGGGCGCGGGCTGCGCACGTACCTGCCCGAGTGGCGGCGGCGCCGCCGGGGCGGCGAGGAGCGCGAGGCGTTGTTTCCCGGTTACTTGTTCGTGCGCTCGGACAACCGCGACGACGCGCTGCTGCGCGCTCGCTCGGCGCCGAACGTGCTGTACCTGCTCGGCGACGAAGCCGGCCCTCAGCCGGTGCCGGATGCGCTCGTGGCGGAGGTACGCGAACGGTGCGAGCAGCGCGCGCGCGCGCCGTTCGCCCGTGGACAGAAGGTCCGTATCGCGCGGGGGCCGTTCCGCGAGCTCGACGCCATTTTCGACCGCGCGTGCTCGGGGGGCGCGCGGGCGCGCGTGTTCATCGAGCTGCTGAGCCGGCTGGTGCCGGTCACGCTGGAAATGAACGCACTGCGCTACGCGATCTAGCGGGCTGTGACCGCGGATCGCGCGGTTTGCCTGCCGCGGTGAACGGCGGGCGCGCCCTACGAGGGGCGGCGAACCGCACCGGTCACGGAGCCCTGGCGCCACCAACGGCTGGCCGCGCGCCCGCTACGTGAGTGGCTAGCGCGGCTGGCAAGTGCAGAGGGCGCGTCCGCCCCCGGGCGCGCCAGACAGAGGCCCGGCCCTGCCGGGAACGGCGGTAGCATGCTTATCGTTCGCGCCCCCGTGCGCCTGAGCTTGGCGGGGGGGGGCACTGACTTCCCCGTCTACTACGAGCGCTACGGTGGGCTGGTCGTGTCGACCACCATCGACAAGTACTTCTACGTGTTCGTGAGCCGCAGCGGGCCGGACGGCGTGCAGATCAGCTCGTCGGACTACCGCCTGTTCTCGCGCCACCGGCGCGGGGCACCGCCGCTGTGGGACGGCGACCTGGGGCTGGTCAAGGCCGCACTGCACGAGTTCGGCTGCGACGCGGGCCTCGCGTTGTTCCTCGCCTCGGAGGTACCGCCGGGCACCGGGCTCGGCTCGTCGAGCACGGTAGCCGTGGCCCTGGTGAAGGCTCTGGCAACCCTGCGCGGGCTGGCGCTCTCCCCGGCGGAGGTCGCCCATCGCGCCTGCGTGCTCGAGCTGGAGCGCCTTCGCTCGCCCATCGGCAAGCAAGACCAGTACGCGGCGGCGTTCGGTGGGCTCAACGCCATCGCCTTCACGCGCGAGGGCGTGGCGGTCGAGCCGCTGCGGCTGGCGCCCGAGACCCAGGCGCGGTTGCAGGCGCGCCTGCTGCTGTTCTTCACCGGCGCGGCGCGCAGTGCCAACACCATCCTACGCGAGCAACGGCAGGCCAGCGCCAACGAGCAGGGGGCGGCGGTGGCCGCCCTGCACCGCATCAAAGCCGCGGCGGAGGAGACCCTGCGCTGCCTGCGGCGCGGCGACGTGCGCAGCTACGGCGAGATCCTGGCGGAGTCGTGGGAGCAGAAGAAGCGGCTAGCCAGCGGGATCTCCAACGCCAAGATCGACGAGCTGTATGAGCTGGCGCGGCGCCGGGGCGCTATCGGCGGCAAGCTGGCGGGCGCGGGCGGCGGCGGCTTCCTGCTGCTGTACTGCGAGCCCGCTTGCCACCTGGCGGTGACGGAGGCGCTGGAGCAGGCGGGGTTGTTCCGGATGGCCTACCGGTTCGAGCGGGGCGGCGCGCAAGTGCTGATGAACGCCCTGGCGCGGCCACTACCGCGCGCGCCGTTCGCGTCCCGGGAGGTGGTGGGGGTCCATGGCTAGCCACCGCGCGCTCCGGGTGTATATCGCGCTGCTGGTGGCCGCCGATGCCTGCCTGCTGGCCCTGGCGTTCGTGGGGGCCGCGCTGCTGCGCCAGGGGGTCGATGTGCTGCCCGTGCAGCCGCAGTTCGCGCCCGAGCACTACGGCCTGGTGGCGGCCGCAGTCATTCCCGGCCTGCTGGCGATCTTCTGGCTGCGCGGCGCCTACCAGCCGCGCGTCCTGCTGGGCGGCCCGGAAGAGTACGCTTGCATCGCGGGCGGCTGCACGTACGGCACGCTGCTGGTGGTGGGCGTGAGCTACGTCAATGGCTCGCTGCCGGTGGTGTCCCGCGGGTGGCTACTGTGCTTCTGGCTGCTGGCCATCGTGCTGGTGGGCGCCGGGCGCTTCCTGCTGCGACGCGTAGCGTATGCGCTGCGCCGGCGCGGGCTGTTCGTCCGTCGCGTGCTAGTCGTCGGGGCCAGCGACCAGGGCCTGGCGATCGCCCAGCAACTCCACGGGCCGTGGCGGCAAGGGATCGAGGTGATCGGGCTGCTGGACGACTATGTGGGGGCAGGCACACGGGTGGCCCCGTGGTCGCCCACTGGCCACGTGCACGGGGCCGCGGAGTTCGTGGTGCTCGGCCATCCGAGCGACGCCCGGTGGATCGCCGCCGAGGTGGGGGCCGACTTGCTGATCGCCATCCCCGCGGCGCTGAGCTGGGAGAGCCAGCAGACGATAGCCCAGCTGGCCGAGCGGCCGCCACGCGGGCTGGAAGTGCGGCTCGCCCCCACGCACTACGACCTGTGCGCGGCGCAGCTCCAGCCGGCCCCGCTCGGCTTCGTGCCCCTGGTGCAGGTGCACCCGGCGCGGCTGGTGGGCGTGGACGCGGTGCTCTGTCGCTGCGCGGACCTCGTCCTCGCCGCGCTGCTGTTGGGACTCCTGGCGCCCGCCGTGGGGTGCGCGGTGGTGCGCGCCTGGCTGCGCGGCGCGCGTCCCTTGCTGACGACGGAGCGCGTGCTCGGCCAACACGGCCGGCCGGTCACCCTATGGCTGCTCGATGTGGGCGTGACTGAGCGGCTCGTGGTGCGCGGGGCGCCCGCGCTGCTGGCCGTGCTGCGGGGCGCGGTCTCGCTGGCGGGCCCACGCCCCGTGCCCCTGCAGGACGCCGCGCGCCTCGGCTGCTGGGCCGGCGTCCTGCTCTCGGTCAAGCCCGGCCTCACCGGCCCCTGGCGGCTGGTGTCCGCGCGGCTGTCGGCGGAAGAGCAGCTGCTGGCCGACGTCTACTGGGTGCGCAACTGGAGTATCTGGCAACACCTGTTCATGGTCGCTCACTCCGCGGTCAGCCTGTGGAACCGCGCGCGCGGGGACCGCGTGGTGCAGCGCTGGGCCCCTGGTCTGCATCGCTCAACGGCGAGTGGCGCGAGCATGGGTGCACAGCACGACGCCACAGCAATGGCCCGCCCGGGCTGGCGCGAGGCGTGAGCGTGACGCTGCGCGGCCTGCTGCCTCCGACCGACACCGACTGCGCGGGGGAACGAGTGAGAACGAGGGCCATGCCAACATTGCGTCAGGCTCGGGCGGAGCGGCTGCTGAGTATCCGGGAGCTGGCGGCGGCGGCGGGGGTGGCTCCTAGCACCATCTATCTGATCGAGGCCGGGCGGACACGCCCGCGGCCGCGCGTGATCCGGCGTCTCGCTCGGGCGCTGGACGTGGACCCACGGAGCATCGACGAGTTCCGCGAGGCGATCGAGGCCTTGGCGCAGCGCCGGCGCCGGCCCGAGCGCGAGCCCCCCGACGACGCGGAGCCCCTCGCCGGGCCTTTCCACCACGACGATCCCACGGCGACGAATGTGTAGAGAACCGAGGTGGCCTGTGCGCGCGACCAACATGGCAACGGAGGCCCCGCCCCTGGCGGTCGACGCCGCGGCGAGCAGCGCAGCCGCGTGGCAGTGGAACACGCCGCCCCGCGCCTGGGTGCCGCTCGAGCTCGGAGCGCTATGGCGCTACCGCGAGCTGCTGTACTTCCTGGCCTGGCGGGACATCAAGGTGCGCTACCAACAGACGGTGCTGGGCATCGCCTGGGCGGTCATCCAGCCGGTGTTCATGGCGGTGATCTTCAGTCTCTTCCTCGGACGGCTGGCCGGCCTGCCCTCCGATGGCCTGCCGTATCCCCTGTTCGTCTACAGCGGGCTGGTCGTCTGGCAGTTATTCGCGCTGGCGCTGAGCGAGACGACTAGCAGCGTGGTGGCCAACGCGAGCCTGGTGACCAAAGTGTACTTTCCCCGCCTGGTGATCCCGCTGGCCGCGGTGAGCGTGGGGGTAGTCGACGCCCTGATCGCCAGCGGGGTGCTCGTGGCCCTGCTGGTGTACTACCGCCTGCCGCTGAGCCCCCCCCTGGTCGTCGCGCCGCTGTTCCTGCTGCTGGCGGCGTTGAGCGCCCTGGCCGTGGGGATCTGGCTGGCCGCCCTCAACGTGCAGTATCGCGATGTGCGCTACACGACCCCTTTCTTGACGCAGCTGTGGTTGTTCGCCACGCCGGTGGTGTACCCGAGCAGCCTGGTGCCCGAGGCGTGGCGGCCGCTCCTGGGACTGAACCCCATGGCGGGCGTGGTCGAGGGGTTCCGCTGGGCGGTCGTGGGCCGGGGCGCGCTCTCGTTCGAGCTGCTGGCCACGTCGGTGGCGACGACCGCGGTGCTGCTGCTGGGCGGGCTGTTCTACTTCCGCCGCCTGGAGCAGTCGTTCGCAGACACGGTGTAGGAAACACAGGATGGCCGAGGAAGCGATCCGCGTCGAGCACGTGGCCAAAGCGTACCGGCTGGGGCCGCAAGGGCCTCGCTACCGCACCCTGCGCGACACGCTAGCCGAGGCGACCTCGCAAACCCTGCACACCCTGCTCGGCCGCCACAACGGACGGGTCCGCCAGGCCACGGGGCGAGACACGGTGTGGGCCCTACACGATGTGAGCTTCACCGTCGCGCAGGGCGAGGTGGTCGGCATCATCGGTCGCAACGGCGCGGGCAAGTCCACCTTGCTGAAGCTGCTGGCTCACATCACTGCCCCCAGCCGAGGCCGGGTCGGTGTGCGGGGGCGCGTCGGGGCGCTGCTGGAGGTCGGCACCGGCTTCCATCCCGAGCTGACGGGGCGCGACAACATCTTCCTCGCCGGCGCGGTGCTCGGGATGCGGCGCGCGGAGATCGCGCGCCAGTTCGAGCAGATCGTGGCCTTCGCCGAAGTCGAGCGCTTCATCGACACGCCGGTGAAGCACTACTCCAGTGGCATGTACATGCGGCTGGCGTTCGCCGTGGCAGCGCACCTGGAGCCGGAGATCCTGCTGGTCGACGAGGTGCTGGCGGTGGGCGACGCCGAGTTCCAGAAGCGTTGCCTAGGCAAGATGCAGGACGTGGGGGGCGAGGGCCGCACGGTGCTGTTCGTGTCGCACAACATGCCAGCCATCTTGCGCCTGTGTCCCCGCGTGATCCTGCTCGATGGCGGCCGGCTGGTGGCCGACGGCCCGGCGGCAGCGGTGACCGCCACGTACCTGCGCGCCAACCAGCGGCTCGGGGCGGAGCGCTGCTGGCCCGACCTCGCGACGGCCCCCGGCAACCACATCGCCCGCCTGCGCGCCGTGCGCGTGCTGGACGCCGCGGGCGCCTGCACGGCCAGCGTGGACATCCAGCAGCCGTTCGCCATCGAACTGGAGTACTGGAATCTGAAGGCGGGCGAGCCCCTGATCGCCAATATCCACCTGTACGACGCCCAGGGCACCTATCTGTTCGCCAGCCACGACAACCTGGAGCCGACCTGGGGCTGCCGCCCGCGGCCGGCTGGCCTGTATCGCAGCCTGTGCACCATCCCGGGCAATTTCCTGAACAGCGGCCGCATCACGGTGCACGCGGCAGTCGGGCGCTGGAACCCCCACGCGATCCACGCCTGGGTCCACGACGCGGTCGCCTTCGATGTGATCGACACCGGCGGCGTGCGCGGCGAGTACCCGGGGCCGTGGGCCGGCGCCATTCGTCCCTACCTGGAGTGGGGCACGCGGCTCGCCGCCCCGCTCGACTCGGTCCCTGCCACAGCGGCCGTGTCGGAGGTTCGGCGGTGAGCGCGCCCGCGCCGGCCTGCACCATGGCACCGCCGCTCGTGTCGGTGGTCCTGCTTACCTACAACCGCCGGGCGTTCCTGGCGCGGAGCCTGCGGGCAGTGGTCGAGCAAGCGTATCCCCACCTGGAGGTCGTGGTGGTCGACAACGCCAGCGTGGATGACACCGCCGCCTATGTCGCCGCGCACTTCCCGGCCGTGCGGCTGGTGCGCAACTCGCGGAACCTGTTCTTCACGGGCGGCATGAACACGGGGATTCGGGCGGCCCGCGGCGAGCTGCTGCTGTTGCTGACCGACGACGTGGTGCTCGAGCGCGACTACGTGGCCAAGCTGGTGCCGCTGCTCCTGCACACCCCCGACCTCGCTCTGGTGGCCGGCGTGTTGTACGACGCGGATACGGGCCAAGTGCGCTGTGCCGGCGCGCGAGTGCAGTTCGGCCTGGACGCGCTGCGCATCGTCCACGAGGCGGTGGCGCCCGCGGTGCTCCAGGGCAATGGGCTCCAACCGGTGCCCTACGTGCCGCCGACGCTCACGCTGGCTCGCCGGGCGGCGCTCGACGCGGTCGGCGGGTTCGACGACGATTTCCAGTTCACCGGCGAGGACATCGACCTAGTCCTCAAGCTGCGGCGCCGCGGCTATCGCATTGCTCTGTATCCGGCGGCGGCCGCGTACCACCTGCCGCCGGGGACGCTAGCCTACCGCGAGAACGAGACCATCGACTTTCATATGGAGAAGAACATCTTCTTGCTGTACTTCAAGTTCGCGCCGCTGGCCACACTGCTGGGGTTTCTGGGCTACCGCTACGCTTGGCTGGCCAAGCAGTGGGGCCTGGCGCTACTGGGCCGGCGCCCACCGCTGCGCCGCGCGACGGTGCGTGCGCACCTGTGGTGGCTCGGGCAGTTGCCACGCCTGCTGGCCAAGCGGTGGCAGCTGCGCGGAGGGCCGCACGATGCTGCGTGCCGCTAGTGCCCGGGCCGGCGATGGCCACCTGCGCGGCCGGGCACCGCTGCACCGCGCGGCCAGCGCCCCTGGGGTCGGCTCATCGCCCCGCCCGCTACGGGTGACGGTGTCGGTGGGAGCGCCGCTCGGCCTGCTCGGCGTGGGCCAGGGGGGCTACAAGATCGCGCGAGCCTTGGCCTGCGCCGGCGCCGACCTACGCGTCATTTGCGCGGGTAGCGCACCCGGCCTGCTGCCGGCCGCGTGCCTCCGGATCGTCGACCTCCGCCTCGTTGAGCGGACGGTACTGCCCTGGGCCCTGCGGTTATGGTCTGGTGGTGCCATGGCGGCCATGAACCACCTATTCGATTGGCAGGCTAGCCGGCGGCTCGAGCCGACGGATGTGCTGTACGCGTATTCGGACCAGGCGCTGTGGACGATGCAGGCGGCTCGCCGGCTCGGCGCGGCGACCGTGCTGCACGCTGCCAACACGCATATCCGCGCGCTGGTGGCCGAGCTGCGGACCGAGGCGCGCCTCCATGGCGTGCGCCAGAGCTGGGTGAGCTCGTGGACGGTGCGCAGGGTCGAGCGTGAGTACGCCGCGGCCGACTGGATCCGCGTCCAGTCGCGCCTGGTGCACGACTCGCTGGTGGCGCACGGCATCCCAGCGGCGAAGCTCCTGCTCATCCCGCCGTCTGTCGATCTGGAGCGCTTTCGGTGGGCGCGGCCGGCCGACGAGGTGTTCCGCGTGGCGTTCGTCGGCTCGTTCGACCTGCGCAAGGGGATCTACTACCTGCTCCGCGCCTGGGACGCTGCCGCGCTGCCCCACAGCGAGCTGATCCTGCATGGCGGCACGGGCAGCCGCTTCATCCGCCGGGTGCTGGCGCCATACCGGCAGCGTGCCAACGTGCGGTTCCGTGGCGGCGATCCGGCGGCCACCTACGCCGAGGCGAGCGTGTGCGTGGTGCCCTCGATCGAGGACGGCTTCGCCTACGTGGTGCTGGAGGCGCTCGCTAGCGGCTGCCCGGTGATCGTGACCGAGCAGGTGGGCGCCAAGGACGCCGTGCGCGACGGCGAGAACGGCTACATCGTGCCCCCACGGGACGTGGCGGCGCTGTGCGAGCGCCTGGTGATGCTGTACCGCGCGCCCGAGCGGCGGCGGGCCATGGAGCGCGCGGCGCGGGCGACCGCCGAGCAGTACAGCCTCACGGCCGAGGGCCAGGCACTCGCCGCGGCGTTCAAGCGTATCCGAGCGTGCCATGCGGTGTAATCTCTGCCAGGGGCAGCGGGCCACGCCCGTATACACCGTGCGCGGCTGGCCGCTCGTCCGCTGCGCCTGCGGGTTGGTCTACGTCGCGGCCGATCTCGCCGCCCTCGACTTCGCGGCGCTGTATGCCGACCGCTACCCGCCGGAGGCGTTCTTGCCCCAGCGCCCGCGCAAAGTGGCCAAGAGCCACCGCGAGCTAGCGCGGCTGGAGCGGCTCACCACGGGCCGCCGCCTACTCGATATCGGCTGCTCGTACGGCTTCTTCCTGGACACCGCGCGGCAGCGCGGTTGGTCGGTCGCCGGGGTGGAGGTGTCGGCGAGCGCGGCGCGGTTCGCCCGCGAGACCTACGGGCTGCCCGTGCACCTCGGGCCGCTCCGCGCCGCGCCGTACGCGCCAGGCAGCTTCGACGTGGTGACCATCCGCCACGTCCTGGAGCACGTCCCGGATCCGCTGGGGATGGTGCTCGACGCGCGCCGGCTGCTGGCACCCGGCGGGCTGCTGCTCGTCGCGGTACCGAACTTCGCTAGCCTGGCGGCGCGGCTGTTCGGGCCCGACTGGTGGTGGGTCGATCCGCCCACGCACCTGTACTACTTCACGCGCGCCACGCTGAGCCGCCTGCTAGCCCGGGCGGGCGTCGTCCCGCTCGACTACAGCACGGAGCGGTGCGACGACGAGACGCTCGCGTTCTACCTCGTCTTCGTACTCAATCAGCGCCTTGGTGTTCTTCGCCGCCTGCGGGGGGGGACGAGGTGTGCGCCCGGGGCCGACAATGGCGTCGCGCCCCGGGGCCTCCCGTCCACGCGCGGCGCCCGCTTATGGACCGTCGTGCGTCGGGCGGGCGAGCTCGTGGAGCGGCTGACGTGGCCGCTCGGCACGGCGCTGGACCGGGCGGGCCTTGGGGCTGAGGTCCTGGTGATCGGCCGCTGGCCCGCCGCGCGCGCGCGGGCGGTGCGCGAGCCCGCCGCCGGCCCCGCGCCGGTGCGCCGCTCATGAAAGTCGCCCACGTCAATTACAGCTACGGCCAGCGGGGCAGCAGCGGCACCGAGCAGACGGTGCCCGCCACCTGCGCGCTGCTAGAGGCCGAGGGCCTGGCGACATGCGTGCTGTACGAGCAAGCGGTTGGGCCGCCGCCGCCCGCCCCGGGCCGCGCGCTATACCACATCCCTGGCCTGTGCAGCTTCGCCTTGCGGCCCAACCGCACCGCGATCGCGCGGGCGCTGGCGGCGCTGGAGCGCGAGCGCGTGGACCTCGTGCACCTGCACCAGATCAACAACGGGTCCCTGGTGCGCGCCATCGCCGCCCGCTGGCCGACACTCTATTTCGTGCACAACCACGTGCTGACCTGTCCGAGCGGCACACGCTTCCTGCCGCGCTCGGGGCGCGTCTGTCCGCAGCTCGGGCCAGGCCTGGCCTGCGTGCGCAACGCCTATCTGGAGGGGTGCCAGTCGCGTCGGCCGGGACGATGGGTACGGGGCCTGCTCGACTGCCACACCGCGCGCGCGTTCGCCCGTGGGCTGACGCTGGCGGTGGACAGCGAGTTCATGAAACGTACGCTGGTAGCCGCGGGCTACGCGCCCGAGCGGATCACGGTGACGCCAACCGTGGTCGAGCCGACGCCACGCCCCCCCGACTACTATCCCGCGCATCAGCCACCACGGGTGCTGTACGTCGGCCAGCTCAACCCGATCAAGGGCCTGCCGCGCCTGCTAGCGGCGCTGCGGCAGCTCACGACGCCCGCCGTGCTGCACGTGGCCGGGGACGGCTACCTTCGCCCCGCCTTGGAGCGCCAGGTAGTCGCCCTCGGCCTGCGTGATCGGGTGGTATTCCACGGCCATGTGGACCGCGTGCAGCTGGTGGCCCTGCTGCGCGAGTGCGCGGTGCTAGCGGTCCCCACCTGTTATCCCGAGCCGTTTGGGTTAGTCGGCCCAGAAGCGATGGCCCAGGCGCGGCCGGTGGTGGCTTTCGACATCGGCGCCATCCGCGAGTGGTTGCGCGACGGCCAGACGGGCTTGCTGGCGCGGCCCGGCGATGTGGGTGATCTGGCGGCCAAGCTCGACTACCTGTTGCAGCACCCCGCGGAGGCGCGGCGCCTGGGGCAGGCCGGCCGGCAAGTGTGGGAGGAACGCTTTCACCCGCGCCACCATCTGGCCGCGCTGCTCCGCCTGTACCGCACCCTGACGGCGCGCGCCGAACCTGCGCCCATCCTGGAGGCCGCGGCATGCGAGTGATCCTGGCGCAGCCCTACCCGCGCGATGTGACCCTCGGGTCGCCGAAGCACTTCCTGCGGCTGGGCGCTGCGCTAGCGCGGCAGGGGTGTACGGTCGAGTACCTGTTTCTCGATGACCTGCCCGCGCGGTGGCGCGCGCAGCGACTGCTGTATTGCACCTTCCCGCTGGCGGTGGCCCAGCGAGCGCTGAGCGGCCGCTACGATCTGGTGCACGTCGCCAGCGGCGACGCGGTCCTGGCCGCCGCCCTGCGCCGCCGCGGGCTGCTGCGTGTCCCCGTGGTCGATCACGTGCTGGGCGTCGAGCACATCCACTGGGAGCACCTGCAAGCGGCGCGGCGCCGCGGCGAGGAGCACGTGAGCTGGCGGCACCGGCTGTGGTTCGGCGTGCTGCGCCGCCGGCAAGTGGAGGCGGCAATCCGCTGGAGCGACCGGGTGATCTGCTCCTGCCGGCAGGACCAGGCTGCCATCGTCGCGCACGGCTGGCGGCGGGCCGACGCGGTGACGATCGCCCCGCCGGGCGTGGACGCCTTGTTCCTGGAGGCCCCGCCCGCGCCGCTCGACACGCCGACCGTACTGTTCTTGGGCGGGTGGACCTTCCGCAAGGGCATCCGCGACCTCAGCGCGGCATTCGCGCGCGTGCGCGAGACGATGCCGAGCGCGCGCCTGCTGGTGGCCGGGGCACACGCCCCGCGCGACGCAATTTTGGCCAGCTTCCCCGAGGAGCTGCGCCCGGCCGTGACAGTCGGGCCACCGAGCAGCCAACCCGCGGAGCTGGTCCCGCTGATGCGCGCCTGCGCGCTGCTCGTGCTACCCAGCCTGTATGAAGGGTTCGGCATGGCGTTTCTCGAGGCGATGGCCGTCGGGCTGCCGGTGGTGGGTACGCCGACGGGTGGCATGGCCGACGTGATCGTGCCGGGGGTCAACGGCCTGCTGGTCCCGCCGCGCGACCCGGCGGCATTGGCCCAGGCGCTGCTTGCCCTGCTGGATGATCCGGCCCGCCGGCGCGCGCTGGGCCAGGCGGCCCGGCAGACGGCCCGCAGCCGCACCTGGGACCGCGCAGCGCGCGAGACGCTCGCTGTATACGACGCCTGCCTCGGGCGCCAGCGGTCGCGCCTGGCGAGCGCCGTCAGGGCCGGCGAGTGAGCTGGCCGCTTGCCCGAGCGGCCGTAGGACCCCGTGCAGCTATATCGCTCCCACAGTCGCCGCGGCGCAAGCCCCGCACGGCCCTTTTGGAGCACACGATGGCCCCATCGTTGGTAACCGTTGCTATCCCCACCTACAACCGTCCGGCGCTGCTGCGCGAGGCGCTGGCGTCGGTGGTCGCGCAGGACCTCGGCGAGTTCGAGGTGCTGATCGTCGACAATGCCTCGCCCTACGACGTGGAGGGGCTGGTCGCCGCGTTCCGCGATCCGCGGCTGCGCCTGCATCGCCAGCCGCAGAACGTCGGGTTGGCGGCCAACTGGCGCGCCGCCCTGTCACTGCCGGATACGCGGTACGTGGCGGTGCTCGAGGACGACAACCTGTGGGCGCCCTGGCACCTGCGCGCCGCGGTCGAGGCGTTGGAGCGCCATCCCGCGGCGACGTTCTATGGGTGCAGCGCGACGTTCTTCGGGGCACGCGAGGGGCGCTACCACCCCGAGTGGGCCACGGGGCCCGACCTGTATGTGCGCGACTGGCGCGAGACGGGCTATGGGAGCTGGCTAGCCGGCACCCCGGTGCTGGCGTCCGCCGTCGTGTTTCGCCGCGACGCGCTGGCCGGGCTGTTTTGGGGCGGGCGCACTTGGCCGTGGTGCCGCGACTGGCTGTGGTGGGGCCAACTGGCGCTCAAGGGGCCGTTTCTATTCAACCCCGCCGGCGGCCTGCGTTATCGCTGGCACGACCACAACGACACGTACCAGTTCCGCAACCAGCGCGGGCGAGCCCACTGGCACTACACGGTGCGCGAGCTGGCGCGGCGTGCCTACGCCGCGGGCGGGCTGCGCGACCTGGCGGCGGAGATCCGCGCCTTGCCCGCGGCCGCCGTGTCCACCATCGTCATCGCGCTCAGTAGCCCGGATACGCCGCCGGCCCTGGCACATCAGGCGCAGCGCGTGTTCGCGACCCGGCCAGAGCTCGCCGCGCTGCCCGGCTGCGCACGCGACTACCGCATCGCTGCCCGGGTCGGCGGGTGGTGGCTGCGGTGGGCCGACGTGCGCATGCGGCTGATGGGCCGCTGGTGGCCGACGGGCCGCTGGTAAGGAGGCTGAGCGTGGTAGTGAGCGACAGCGCGAGCCGCACGCGGCGCGAGGAGACGCGCGAGAGCCACTTCTGGGATGTCTTCGCGGCGGCCGCGCCGGTGGCGCCCGTGCAGCCGGCGCCGCTCGATGAGTACGCCGCGGCGCGGTTGCGCCTGCTCGGCCCGCTGGCGGGCAAGCGCGTGCTCGACCTCGGCTGCGGCCTGGGCTACGGTGCCGCCCTGCTGGCCCTGCACGGCGCGCGCGTATCCGCCGTCGACATCTCGGCGCGGTGCGTGCAGACCACACGCCTGCGCGCCGCGGCCAGCGGCGTGGCCGAGCGCGTGGCCGCGCAGGTGATGTCCGCATACCGGCTGGCCTTCGCAGACGAGAGCTTCGACCTCGTCCACGGCCAGGACATCCTGCACCACCTGGATATCGCCCTCGCCGGGCGCGAGATCAAGCGGGTGCTGCGTCGCGGCGGCCGAGCGGTGTTCCAAGAGAACAACGCCAATAACCCGTTGCTGATGCTGGCCCGCCGCCTGTGCGGCCACTGCGGGATTCCCCGGTGGAGCACCGACGACGAGTACCCGCTGACGCGGGCGGAGATCGCGCAACTGGGGACGATCTTCGACGGTGCGGTGGCGGTGCACTATCCCGCGCTGGAATTCTTCCGGCTGCTGGACATGAAGCTGTGCGGCTATCGCGTCCGCCCGGTCAGCGTGACGTGCGCCCTGCTCGACCGCTGGGCCTACCGTGTCCCCGCGCTGCGTCCCTACGGCTACAAGCAGATCGTGGTCCTGTGGCGGCTGCGATGAGGATCGTGCTGATCACCGCCGAGTATCCCCCGGCGGCCGGTGGCGTGGCGGACTATACAGAGCGTCTTGCCCACATCCTGGGCACCCTGGGGCACACGGTAACCGTGATCACTCCCCCGTGTCTTGTGCCCGAGCGGCGCCCCACCCGCCGGCCGGCAGGCGTGGAAGTCGTCGCGGCCACAGGGGGGTGGGGCCTGGCGGGGGTTCGGGCGGTGGCACGCCAGGCGGCGGCGCGTATCCCAGATGTGATCGCGCTCCAGTACGTACCGACCATGTACGGCCGCGGCGGCGTGGCGCCCGCAGTCGCCCTCTTGCCCCTGTTGCTACGCCGCGCGACAACCGCCCGGGTGGCGGTCACCCTGCACGAGGTCGCGGTAGCGTGGCGGCTCGGCCCCCGGCCGGCGCTCCAGGCGGCGGCGCACTATCTCCAACTGCTGCTGTTGGCGTATGGCGCCGACCGCGTGGTGGTCACCAACGCCCGCTACGCGGCGCTGGTCCGGCGCTGGACCCAGGGCCGCGTGGTGCCTCGGGTGGTGCCCGTCGGCACCAACATCTTGCCCCTCGCTACCAGCCGGCGGCAGCAGGCAGCACTGCGGCGCGCGCTGGGGGTTGGCGAGGCACCGCTTGTGGGTAGCCTCAGCCCCCTGGGCGTGGGCGACCAGCCCACGCATCTGGTCGCGGTGCTCCAGCGCTTGCCGACCGCGCACCTGGCGTTGCTCGGGGGGCTGCCGCGGTACAGCCAGCAGTGGCCACGGTTCGCGGCGCTAGCCCGCCGGGCGGGGGTCGCCGCGCGCGTGGCCTACACGGGGTACTGGCCGGCTGCGACGCTCTCCCGCGCGCTGGCGACGCTCGATGTCCTGGTCCACACCCGCGATGTGGGCGCCTCGACCCGCAGCACCGCACTGGCAGCGGCGCTGGCCCACGGGCTGCCGATCGTCGCCTACCGGGGCGTGGAAACGACCGACGTGTTCATCGATGGACAGAACATCTTGCTGGCGCCGGCCGGCGATCCGGCGGCGCTGGCCGATCGCGTGGCGGCCGTGCTCGTTTCGCCGGCTCTGCGCGCGCGGCTGCGCGCGGGGGCCCGCGCCCTGTACGCGCGGCTGTTCGCCTGGGAGCGGATCGGCGAGCGGTTCGTGGAGGCGGTCGCATGATGGTCGTCCCTGTGGGCGCGAGTACGGTGCGCTGGCGCCTGCTGATGGTAGGCGCGGCCCTGGGCGCCGTGCTGGTGGAGGCCGGGGTCACGCTCGCGGTGCTGGGCGAGCGGCCCAACCTGCTCGTCTATGCCGTCGGCCTAGGCGTTCTGGTAGCGTGCTTCGTCTGGTGGCGGCCGGCCGTGTATGGGCTGTTCGTTGTGGTGTTCGTCGAGGGCTACGTCCGCAACCGCCTCAACGACCCCGCGGTACTGCTGTTCAAGGACGTCATGCTGGCGGCGATCTACCTACGGGTATTCGGCGAGCGGCTGCTGCGGCGCCAGCCGCTCGTGCCGGCCTCGCCACTCACCCCGCTGATCGTGCTGTTCCTGGCGGTGATGTGTGTCCAGGCGTTCAATCCATTCGTCGCGGGCCCGGGCCAGGCGCTGGTCGGCTTGCGGCGCTGGGCGCTGTATGTCCCGCTGTACTACGTGGCGCTGGAGCTGCTGCACGACGAGCGCCAGGTGCGGCGCTTCCTGTGGTTCCTGATGGCGTGTGCCGTGCCGGTCGGCGCGCTGGCCGTTTACCAATACTACGCGGGGCCGGCGGCCTACGCCGCCCAGGGCCCGGCCTTCGCCGATGCCACATTCGTAACGCTGGTCGGCCATGTATGGGTGTTCCGCCCCAACGCCACGTTCAGCTGGCCCTCGCACTTCGGCGAGTTCCTCGTCGTCATCCCGCTGATGGCGGGCGGCCTGATGCTCGGCAGCCGCGGGCTCGCGCGGATCGTATTGATCGCCCTACTGGCAGCCCTAATGGGCGTGATCGTGATCGAGAGCGAGCGCGCGCTGTATGTGTCCACGGTGTGGAACTTCGCACTGCTGTTCGCCATCCGGCGTCAGGTCTGGGCCCTGCCGCTCGCAGGCGGCGTGCTGTGGGGGGTGCTCGCCGCCGTGGACCAGTTGACCGGTTCGATGGGGACCGAGCGGATCCGCGAGCTGCTGGAGAACCGCGGTAACGTGATCGAAGCGCGGCAGCAGGGGTCGTTCATCTACTGGCTGGAGGCCATGCGGTATGCGCCCATCGGGCTGGGCGTGGGGGCCACCGCGATCGGCACGCGCCATATCGAGGGGGCGGTCCCGCTGTTCATCGAGGCGCCGCTGGCCAAGGCGCTGGCCGACCTGAGCATCGTGGGGCTGCTCGCCTACGTGGCGCTGGGGGGGGCTCTCGGCCTGCAGACGTGGCGGGCGCACGAGCGGGCCCATCGCGCGGGCGCCCATGGGCTGGCCGGCTTGCTCGCGGGGATGCTGGTGTTCCAGGTGCAAACGGGGCTCAATGGCTATGAGCTGGCGGTGAATGCCGTGTGCCAGTGGTTCCTATATGGCGCCGCCGCGGTCCTGGCTCGCGAGGCCACGCGGTTGCCCGCGGGGGCGTCCCCCGCCGCTAGCCCCCACGGCGCGACGCTGGGCGTGCCTCGATGACGCGGCGCGTGCTGATCGTTGAGGCAGTGGGCGCTATCGGCGGGGCCCAGCGCGTCGTGCTGGACACGGTGCGCTGCGGCGACCGCCAGCGCTGGCAGGCTAGCCTGTTGATCCTCGCCCACGAGGAGGGGCTGGGGCGGGAGGCATGCCGCTACGCTCGCGTGGTGCACCACCCTGTGGGGCGCTATCGCGATCCGCGCACGATCCCCGGCGCGATCTGGCGCGTCGCCCGCGAGATCGCGCGGTGGCGGGCGAACGTCGTGCACACCAGCAGCGCGAAAGCGCAGCTCGTCGCGGGCCTCGCCGCCGGGATGCGCGGCACGCCCTGCGTGTGGCACGTGATGGATATTCTGGACGCGGCGAGCCCCCTGACCCATCTGGCCCTGCGGGTCCCGGCGACCCGTTACCTCGCCGTCTCCCGTGCCGTCCGCGACCAGCTCGTACGCCTCGGCGTGCCGGCCGCGCGCGTCCACGTGATCTATCCCGGCGTCGAGAGCGCGTCGCTCGCCTGTCCCGCGGCTCGCGAGCAGGCGATGGCGCTCCGCAGGGCCCTGGGCGTGGCGAACGGTACGCCCGTGGTCACGCTCGTGGGGCGCTTGCAGCGCTGGAAGGGCCAGCACGTGCTTCTGGCCGCGGCGCCACGGGTCCTTGCTCAGGTGCCGGCGGTCCGCTTCTGGATCGTTGGCGACGCGCTGTTCGGGCTCGAGCCCGGGTACCCGGCGGAGTTGCGGCGACAGGCGGCCGCCCTGGGGGTGGAGGCCCACGTGCACTTCCTCGGCCACCGCGGCGATGTGCCCGCGCTACTGCACGCCTCGACCGTGGTGGTACACGCCTCCGTCCGGCCGGAAGCGCTGGGCCTGGTGGTGCTGGAGGGGATGGCGGCCGGACGGCCCGTGGTCGCCGCGCGCGCGGGTGGGCCCACCGAGATCATCGTCGATGGGGTAACCGGCGTACTGGTGCCGCCGGGCGACGCCGCGGCCCTGGCGGAAGCGCTCGTGGGCTTGCTCCGGTCGCCGGCGCGCTGCCAGCAGATCGGAGCGGCGGCGCACGCCGCGGTACAAGCGCGCCACGCCCCCGTGGCGGCCGCGCGGCAGGTCGAGGCGGTCTGGGACCAGGTGGCCGAGCGGGCCCACTCGCCGTCGCGGGCGGGCCGCCCAGTCGAGGAGCACATACCCCGCGAGGCGGCCCGATGAGACTCGCGCTGTTGCAGAGCTTCCTGCCTAGCCGGTCACAGGGCGGGGTGGGCCACTTCACGCACCAGTTCGCTTGCCGGCTGGTCGCGCGCGGCCACGCGGTGACCGTGTTCTCGCTGGATCCAGCGCCCGCCGACGCGGCGTACACCGTTGTACAGCCCATGGGGGCGCCGTGGTACCTGCGGGGACGGCTGGGGCGGCTGTATGGCTTCGCCTGGTGGCTGGCGCGCCAGCGCTACGAGGCGTTCGATGTCGTGCACGCCCTGGGGGACAACCACCTGTTGCGGACCTCCGCCCCGGTGGTTCGCACGCTGAGTGGCTGCGCGCTCGCCGAGGCGTGGTACGCGCGCAAGCCGACCACCCGTGCGATGCAGGCGTCGTTGTATCCCTTGGAGCTGGTGGGGGCGGCGCGCGCCCAGGCGGCGGTGGGCATCTCGCGTGGGGCGTTGCGGTTCTTCCCGTGGGTGCGCACGGTGATTCCCCAGGGCATCGACCGGCGCGTGTTCACCCCCGGGGGCGAGAAGTCCGGGGTGCCCTCCATCCTCGGCGTGGGCCACCGCTTGCACGACCGCAAGCGCCTGGACCTGCTGGTCGCGGCTTTCCTCCAGCACGTCCAGCCCGCCTTGCCCGACGCCCAGCTGTGGCTGGTGTGCGATGACCGGCTGGAGCTACCGGGCGTTCGCTGCTACGCCAACCTGCCGCTCGCGGAGCTGGCCGCGTTGTACCGCCGCGCCTGGGTGTTCTGCCTACCGAGTAGCTATGAGGGGTTCGGACGCCCCTACGCCGAGGCATTGGCCAGTGGTACGCCCGTGGTGGCGACGCCGAACGCGGGCGCCCGGGAGGTGCTCGGCGACGGCCGCTGGGGCGTCATCGTCCCGCCGGCTCGCCTCGCTCCCGCCTTGCTGGCCTTGCTGCGCGACGAGCCCGCGCGTGCACAGCTGACGGCCGCCGGGCTCGCCCGTGCCGCGGCGTTCGATTGGGAGCGCGTGGTCGCGGCCTACGAGGCGCTGTACGAGCGGCTGGTCGCGCGCCCGGCCCGGCGTGGGGTGGCCTCTGTCCCAACGACCATCTCGTAGCCCCGACGCGCGGGCCGGGGTACCGTCTGCCCCGCCCAGGAGGGACCGCTGTCATGGCTGAACCCTACATGGTGACATCCGTGCCCGAGGTGGTGATTCTGTGCGGCGGGCGGGGCACGCGCCTGGCGCCCGACACGGATGTGCTGCCCAAGCCGCTGGTCCGCGTGGGCGGGCGGCCGATCCTGTGGCACATCATGGCGCACTTCGCCAGCTACGGCCTGAACCGGTTCGTGCTCTGCCTGGGGTACAAGGGCGAGCTGATCCGCGACTACTTCTTGAACTACTACCTGCACAACAACGACTTCACGCTACACCTCAACGGCACGCGACCGCGGGTGGTGGCGCACGCGCCGGCGATGCTGGATTGGCAGGTGACCTGTGCCGACACGGGGATCCAGGCGCAGACCGGGGCGCGCATCTATCGCATCGCACGCTACATCCGCGGCGAGGCATTCTTCTGTACCTACGGCGATGGGGTGTCGGATGTCGATCTGGCGGCGCTACTGGCATTCCACCGTGCCCACGGCCGCATCGCCACGGTCACCGGCGTGCATCCGCCCGCCCGCTTCGGCGAGTTCGAGATCGAGGATGGGATCCGAGTGACTCGCTTCGTCGAGAAGCCCCATCCGTTGCCAACCGTGCGCGTGGGCTATGTCAACGGTGGCTTCTTCGTCTTCAACCGCGCGATCTTTGACTACCTCACGCCCGACGACGACTGCGTGCTGGAACAAGCCCCACTGCGACGGCTGGCGGCTGACGATCAGCTCCGCGTGTTCAAGCACGACGGGTTCTGGCAGTGCATGGACACCCCGAAGGATCGAGACATCTTGGATGCCATCCTGCAGACGCACCAGTACGTCCCGGACGGCGAGCGCGCCGCGATCCGGCAGCGACGCAATGGCGTGTGAGCGTGCGGGCCGCCGCATCGGCTACCCGAGGAGAACAGGAGACCGGCATGACAGCGATCTACGCCGACCCCGTATGCAGCGACGAGCAGCGCCGTGCATGGCTCTACAACGGTGATATCGTGGTGTTCTCGCCGCGGCCCAGCACGCTCGCGTTCTGCGAGTTCGCGCGCACGATGATCCGCGAGGCGTTCGCGCCGCTGGACCCCGAGCGGGCACAGTTCGCGCTGCCCGTCGAGCGCTTCGCCGCTATCCTGGCGGACCTCAAGCCACGGTTCATCCACCACCCGCAGTCCAAGGCATGCATCCGGGCAATCCTGGAAGAGTTCGGCTGCGATCCGACGCGCACATACTTCGATGTCCCGCGCCTGCGGACCATGGCCCATGGCGACTACCTCCGGGCGGGCATCGCCTACGCCCTGCACCCGCACCGCGATACTTGGTACGCGGCGCCGCTGTGCCAGCAGAACTGGTGGTTGCCGATCTACGACCTGGACGCGAGCAACTGCATGGCGTTTCATCCGCAGTACTGGGCGCAGCCGGTACGCAACGGGTCGAGCCGCTACAACCACTACGAGTGGAACCGTACCGCGCGCGGCGCTGCCGCCCAGCACATCCGCACCGACGCGCGCGAGCAGCCGCGGCCGGAGGAGCCGCTCGAGCTGGAGCCTGAGCTGCGGATCGTTTGCCGAGCCGGCAGCGTGATCCTGTTCTCCGGCGCCCAGCTCCACTCCACCGTGCCCAACACCTCGGGGCGGACCCGGTTCAGCGTCGATTTCCGCGTGGCCAACGCCGACGACCTGGCGGCTCGCTACGGGGCGCTGAACGTCGACTCGGTGCCGCAGGGAACAACGCTCTGGGAGCTGCGCCGCGTATCGGACCTGGCGCGCGTGCCCGAGGAGGTCGTGCGCCTTTACGACCGCGCGGCGCCACCCGAGGGCCGCGAGTACGTGCCGCCGATCGCGGTGGACGCGCTGGCCTGAGGGGGGAGCCCGACGATGGTGGTAGGGCTCGTCCCGGCGGCCGGCCAGGCCACCCGCCTCGCCCCGCTGCCGTGCAGCAAGGAGCTGTACCCGCTCGGCTTCCAGCGCTTCGATGGGGCCGCCGAGCCACGGCCGCGGCCCGTGTGCACCTACCTCCTCACGGCCATGCGTCTCGCCGGCGCCGAGCGCGTGTACGTCGTGCTGCGCCACGGGAAATGGGACCTCCCCGCCTACCTGCGCGACGGGCACGCGCTGGGCTTGCACCTCGCCTACCTTCTGATGCGCCGGCCGTTCGGGGTGCCGTACACACTGGACGCTGCTTACCCATTCGTGCGAGATGAGCGGGTGGTGTTCGGCTTTCCCGACATCGTGTTCGAGCCCGCCGAGGCACTGCGGTGGCTGCTGGCGCACCAGGCGACGACCGCGGCGGACCTCGTGCTCGGTCTATTCCCTCGCCCGCCGGCCAGCCAGATCGATGCGGTGGTGACCGACGCGGACGGCCAGATCCACGATATCGTCGTCGGTGCGAGCGAGCCGGCCGCCCCGCTCACCTGGATTCTGGCGGCCTGGACGCCGACGTTTACCCGCTTCCTGCACACCGTGGTCGCCGAGGAGGGCGACGTGGCTGCCGAGGTGCCGCTCGGGACCGTCTTGCGCCAGGCGCTGCAGGCGGGCCTACGGGGCGCGAGCGTGGTGTTCACGCGCGGGTGCTTCGTGGACATCGGCACGCCGGAGGGGCTCGTGCGGGCGTCGCGCTGGCTGCATGGCCGGGGGGATTAGCGCGTGCGCTTTCTGCCTACGCCGCTCGCCGGCGTCTATCGCATCGAGCTGGCGCCCCACCGCGACGAGCGGGGCACCTTCGCGCGGCTGTTCTGTCGCCACGAGTTCGCAGCCCACGGCCTCGCCGACGTGCTCGCGCAGGTCAACGTGTCGTACACGCGCCAGAGGGGCACCGTGCGGGGGCTGCACTACCAGGCACCGCCGCACGCGGAGGCGAAGCTGGTGTGTTGCATCGCCGGCGCGATCTACGACGTGATCGTCGACCTACGCCCGGGGTCGCCGACCTACCTCCAACACGTCGCGCTGTGGCTCGCCGCAGGGGAGGCGTGTGCGGTGTACGTGCCCGAGGGCTGCGCCCATGGGTTCCAGACGCTCACCGACGACGCGGGGGTGCTGTACGGCATGAGCACGTTCTACGCGCCGCAGCACGCCCGCGGGGTGCGCTACGACGACCCGCTGCTCGCCATCGCCTGGCCGCTGCCGATCAGCGTGGTCGCAGAGCGCGACCGTGGCTGGCCGCTGCTGCCGGCGGCCCGGCGGTGAGGCAGGTACTCCATGGCTCGATGGGGGCGCGCCCGCCTGGTAGATTGGCTGCTGCAGCACGATCTAAAGCATATGTTGCTCCGCCTAGCCCTCCTGCTCAGCTTCGGCACGTGGATCGAGGAGATCGAGCCGATGCGGAGCGGCACGCACCGGCGGGTCTACAGCGGGATCTGGAACGGCCAGTCGGTGATCATGTTGATCGCGCCCGACCTACGTGCGTTCTACACCGAGCAGGCGGCGTATACCCTCCTCCAGGCTTCCGGGTTACCGGTGTCGCGGCTGTTGTTCTCCGATGCCCGTCCCCGCTGGCTCTACTTGTCGACGACTATCCTCAGCAGGCTGCCTGGCACTTCCCTGGAGTCGGTGGTCGTGCCCGAAGCGCAGCGACTTCGCCTCTACCGGGAGGCGGGCGCGCTGTTGCAGCGCTTGCACACGATCCGTGTGCGCGCGGTCGGCCCGCTATGTCTGCGCGATGGGGAATACAGGGGCATGTACGCTTCTTGGCACGACTACTGGACCGATCTACGCATCGTGGAGACCTGCCTGGAGTACCTCCAACAGCGCGACGTGCTACGCGACGCGGACCTAGCCTTGCTGCGCGAGGCGGGAGTGCGAGTGCGCAACGCGCAGTTCGGGCAGTCGGTGCTCCTCCATGGCGATTATCATGCGGTGAACTTGCTGACCGACGGGCAGCATATCACAGGCATCATCGATCTAGCCGACGCGTTGGCCGGCGACCCGCGCTATGATGTGGGCACTAGCCTGGCCTTCTTCTCGGCCGAGGAGCAAGCGGCGTTCCGCGAGGGCTATGGGCCGCTGGCCGACGACCCCTTGGTCGCCTGCTACACGGCACTAGCGGCGGCGTATCGGTTCGCTTGGGCCGGACTCACCATAGGGCAGCAGACTCGTGGCAGCAGCGCGCATGCCCAGCGCGCGCCCGCGATGCTGCGCGCGCTGCACGAGGCCTTGGCCGACCTCAGGAGTGCCCCGGCCCAGCGCATCACGGGTGCCCGCGCCTGAGCCCCGCTGGCCCCTGGTACTGGCACGAGCGAGGAGAGAGCGGATGAGTATCTATGCGGAGTTGGAGCGCTGCGAGGCCGAGCGGTGCCCTGTGCGCGTGGCGGTGGTCGGCACGGGGTTCTTCGGCGGCGGGCTTGTGCGGCAGCTGTGCCGTCTGCCCGGCCTGGTACCGGCCGTAGTAGCCAATCGCACCCTGGAGCGGGCGATCGCCGCGCTGGTCGCCGGCGGGGTCGCTCCGGGCGACATCGTGGTCTGTACGGACCCCGCGGAGGCCGACGCCGCGCTCGCCCGCGGCCAGTACGTCGCGACGCGTTCCGTGCTGCTGCCCGCGCACGTGGCCAGCATCCACGTGGTGATGGAGGCCACCGGCGACGTGCTGGTCGGCGCTGCGGTGGCCGTGGAGGCGCTCCACCAGGGCAAGCATGTCGTCGCCGCCAACCTGGAGACCCAGGCCACCGTGGGGCCCGTGCTCCAGCAGATGGCCGAGATGGCCGGTGTGGTGTACAGCGATGTGGATGGCGACCAGCCCGGCTTGCTCAAGCAGCTTTACGACTACGTGCGGACCCTGGGCCTGACCCCCGTGGTGGCGGGCAACTGCAAGGGCGTGCTGAAGCGCTACGCCACACCAGCGACCCAGGAGGCGTTCGCCCGCGCCCACGGGCTGCAGCCGTGGATCGCCGCGGCTGCGGCCGACGGCACGAAGCTCAACATCGAGATGGCCGTGGTGGCCAACGCCACCGGCATGCGGCCGGCCGTCACGGGCATGGTGGGGCCGGAGACAACGCTGGCCTCGGTGCTGACGGACTTCGAGCAGCGGGGCCTGCTCGCCGCCGGGCCGATCGTCGAGTACACGCTCGGGATCCCGAACGGCGTGTTCGTGATCGGCCACAGCGCCGATCCGGCCGTCCACCGCGAGTTCCGCTATCTCAAGATGGGCGACGGCCCATACTACCTGCTGTACCGGCCGCAGGTCCTCTGCCACTACGAGGCGCCGCTGTCCGCCGCCGAGGCGGCACTGCACCGCTGCGCCACCATCGCGCCGCGCGGCCGGCCGGTGGCCGAGGTGGTCGCCTACGCCAAGCGCGACCTGCGCGCCGGCCAGCGGCTGGACGGCATCGGCGGGTTCGACTGCTACGGCCTGATCATGGCCGCCGACGACGCGGGGCGTGCCGACCTGCTCCCCATCGGGCTGGCGGGCTTCGCGCGCCTGACCCGGGACATCGCACAGGACGCCCCGATCCCACAGTGCGCGGTGGCGTTCGACGAGGACAATCTCGTGCTCGCCCTGCGGCGCCGGCAGAGCCGGCTGGGGCTCGCCGTCCCCGCCGGCGCGGGCTGAGAGCGCGCGGCCCAGTCCGTCCGGCGATTGTCCCCGCTCGCGTGCGCCGAGGAGGCCGGGGGTGGTCAGTAGCGCGCTCGCGGAGCCCAAGGTGGCGGTGCTCAGCTACCATCACGTGGGCAGTCCTCTGCCGGGGCCCCACGCCTGGCTAACCGTGTCGCCACGGCGGTTCGAGGCGCATGTGCGCTGGCTCGCAGCGCGTGGCTATCAGGGCATCCGCGCGTCGGACTGGCTGGCCTGGCGTGTGCGGGGCACGCCGCTGCCGTCCAAGCCGGTGCTGCTCACGTTCGACGACGGCTACGCCGACATAGGCCGCTACGCGTTGCCCATCCTACGGCGATACGGCTTCAGCGCTACTGTGTTCGTCGTGACCGACCTGCTGGGCGCGACGAACCAGTGGATGGACGGGGCGTCTCCACTGCTCACGCCCGACGCGGTCCGCCGCTGGGCGGCCGCGGGCGTCGAGTTCGGTGCCCACAGCCGCTCCCATGCCGACTTGACCGCACTCGACGCTGCCGCGGTGCTCGCCGAGGTGCAGGGCAGCCAGGCGGCGTTGGCGGCGCTGCTGGACCGGCCGGTAGCCGCCTTCGCCTATCCCTACGGCCGCTACAACGCCGCCGTGGTGGAGGTCGTCCGCCGCCACTTCGCGCTCGCTTTCACGAGCGATCCGGGGTGCAACGATCGCTGGACGGACCCCCACCGGCTGCGGCGTACCGAGGTGCGCCGTGCCGACTACCTGTTCGACGTCATGTGCCGCGTGCGGCTCGGCCAGGCGCGGGGCAAGCGGCTACGCCGCCGCCTGGCGCGCGGCCACCGGCAGCTGGGCGCTGCGCTGGACCAGCTGCGCGCGCCCCTGGCCACCGCTAGCTGGTGGGAGAGACGCCCATGAGTGCTGCCCCCACCGACCTGCCGACGATCTCGGTAGTGATCCCCACACGCGATCGCGCGTCCGAGCTGGCGCTCACTCTGCCCAGCCTGCTGGCCAACGACTACCCTGCGTTCGAAGTGGTCCTCGCGGACCAGAGCACTACCGCCGCGGCCGCGCGGTTGGTCGCTTCGCTGGCTGACCCGCACTTGCGCCTGCTGCACTTGCCCGAGAGCGGCCGGTCGCGCGCGCTCAACACCGGCATCCAGCGCGCTCGCGGCGAGATCGTGGCGATCCTGGACGATGACTGCACCGTGCCCGCGGATTGGCTGCGGCGCGTAGCCGCGGCGGTGGCGGCCGCACCGGCCCACGCACTGATCTTCGGCGCGATCGCGCCCATGGCGCATGCCCCGCCGGTCGAGATGGTGCCGCACTTCCTCCCGGCCGCCCGGCGCGAGTTCCGCGGCGTGCCGCTGGCCCCGTTCCGCCTGGTGCCGGCGACACGTTACGCGGGAGGCGGTGCGCATGTGTTCGCCTGGCGGCGCGCGCTGGTGCAGTTGGGGCCGTACGACGAGTGGCTCGGCCCCGGCGCGCCCTTGGTCAGCCATGAGGATACCGACTTTGCCTACCGGGCGCTCCGGCGTGGCTGCGCCGTGGTGCATGCCCCGGAGGCCGTCGTTGTTCATCGGGGCAAGTACAGCGGCCGCCCGGCGATTCGCCGGCTGTTCGCAGCCTATGGCTTCGGGCACGGTGCCATGTACATGCGGCATGCCCTGCGAGGCGACTGGCGCGCGCTCTACCTGCTAGTGCAGGAGGGCATCTGGCGTGCCAGCCAGATCATGCTCGCGCTCCTACAGCGCCGGCGGCCGCCCGCCATGCGCTACCTGGCGTATATGGCCCTGGGCGCACTGGCTGCCACGCGCTGGCCACTGGCGCTCCAGCGCCCGCTCGCCACTGGGATGCCGATCGTTGTACGAACGCACGAAACTCCATAGGAGACACACTGCATGCTTCCCTTGAACGCCCTCCATGCCTCGCTGCAGCGGCGAGTCCCGCCGCCGTTACGCACCCGCTACCGGCGGCTTCGTCGCTGGGCCCAGCACAAGGCGCGTGTGCGCCAGATCCCCCTGGAGCGCGTCCTGCTGGGCGGCGAGCATGTCGGTGAAGGGGGGGAGCACGTGGGCGAACACGTCTACAGTGCTGGCCAGTGGGCGGATCTCGTGGGCGATCCCCGCAGAGCATCCCTACCGCTCTACGAATCGCCCCATGTCCAGTTGCTACAGCGCTACTCGCGTGATGGGCCAGCCATCTTGGATCTCGCCGCTCTTCGGGCTACATCGTACTATCGCAATGCTCTCGACTGCATCCGATACAGCGGGCACTACTTCGGCCAGTCCACAGAGGCGGGTATCCAGGCTCAGGCCGCAGCGTTTTGCCAGCTGTACGAGCGCATGCGCCGTGGTGATCCCACCGAAGTGTCTTTCCCCTCCCCATATGGCCACTCCGTCCGCGGTACACTACCGAGAGTCTGTGCGACGTGGACGCCCAATACTTATCAAGTGCTGGATGGATATCATCGTCTCGCGATTGCCTGGGTGCTCGGTCAGCGCCATGCGTCTGTCGTGGTAGCAGGGGAGCAGCCCACCGAGCTGCAGCGGCTCGCACTCCGCGTGTCGGTGACCCAGAGTCGACGCGAGCTGTATCAACCGGTATCTGCACTCGATTTCGATACGTCATGGCCGCTCGTGCGTCGCTGCGAGGATCGCTGGGCCATGATGGTAGCATTTCTGGATCGGATGGGGCTGGATCTCTCCCGGTCCTCGATGATCGATCTGGCGTGTTCCTACGGATGGTTTGTCGCGGAATTCGCTCGGCGCGGTGCTCAGGCACTGGGCGTCGAGGCAGAGGCCGATGCGTTGAGGATAGGGCGGATCGCTTATGGGCTCTCGCCAGCGCAACAAGTCCATGGCCATATCCAGTGGTTCTTGGAATGTACCAAGATGCGGTGCGATATCGTTCTATTGCTCAGCGTGCTGCATCACCTCGTCCTGCGCCCGAGTCGCTACTCGCCCGAAGCGCTGTTGCGTCAGGTCGACGCGCTTACTGGCAGCGTTTTGTTCTTAGATACCGGCCAGGCCCATGAGCAGTGGTACCGGACGGCGCTCCGTGGGTGGGATGAACACTATATCGCGCAATTCATCAAGCAGCACACCACATTCAGCGAGGTTATACCACTCGGCACGGATAACGACGATCGCGGATACTACGCGAAGAACTACCGCCGGACGCTATTCGCGTGCGTTCGATAGGCTAGTGTTGCGTTGGTGGTCGCGGGATGGATAGGTATGCGCCGGCGACTCAGGCGACCGCGTGGGGCGGAACTGTGATATCCCAACCCACTACCACTCTGCCATCGGTCAGCGTGCTGATCGCGACATACAATCGCCCAGCGGACCTAGCGCGCTGCTTGCCGACTATTCTCGCCAACGACTACCCCGACTTCGAGGTCGTGGTGGCCGATCAGAGCGCGGGCTGCGCCACCGCCGATGTAGTCGCCGCGATTGGCGACCCCCGGGTCCGGCTCATACATTGCGATGCACGTGGCAAGGGGCATGCCGTGAACCATGTGGTCCCGCATCTAACCGGCGCCGTCCTCGCCATGACCGATGATGACGTGACCGTGCCACCCGATTGGCTTCGTCAGGCGGTCGCCGTGCTGCTGTGCGAGCCGCGGCCGGCGCTTATCTGCGGGGCACTCCGGGCCATCCCACACGACCGCGAGTGCGAGTTCGTCCCCGAGTACGTGCCCAGCGGTTTCCATCGGGTGCGTCGCGTGCCGCTGCGCTTGATCGATCCTGTGCCCGATTTCGTGTGGAGCGGCGTGGGGGCGAACTTCGTTTCCTGGCGCGCCGATTTCGAGCAATTAGGTGGCTACGATGAATGGCTGGGCCCGGGGGCCCCATTGGGCATTGCCGATGATCTCGATCTCTGCTACCGCGCTCTGCGCGCGGGCTTCACCCTAGTCCACGTACCCCAGGTGTGGGTATTGCATTGGGGTAAGCGCGACGGCGCTCACCTCAAGACCTTGATGGCCCGCTATGGCTTCGGCCATGGGGCGGCCTACACCCGCAACGTGCTGCGCGGTGATTGGCTCGCCGGCCTCATCTTCTGGCAGGACGTGCTCTGGCGGCTGCGGAAGATCGCCGGCGCGCTCAAACGGCGCGAGCGCCCGCCCCACGTCCGCTACACGACGTATATGTTCCTCGGCGCTGTCGCGGCGCTACGCTATCCGACCTCGACGACGCTACCGCGGACAGCGGAGTAGCGCGGTCTCCAGGCCCTTCAGCAAGCCTTGTGTCTCCGACCAAGTACGCGGCGATATAGGCACTAGAGCAGCGAGGACGGTGTAGTCGTGGGCATTGAGACGGTCCCCGCGCGGGTTCTGGCAGCACCCCGGGCCGTGGCCACCGCCCGCTGCCTACGGCTCGCCCCGTGGCCCCTGGTCGCGGTGGTAGCGGGCGGGGCAGGGCTGCGCGCTGCCCTCTGGCCGCAGGCCGTGCAGCGCCCCCTAGTCGGCGACGATGCGAGCTATGCATGGCAGGCGCTCCGCCTACTGGCGGGCGACTGGGTGGCCGCTGTCGGCCAGGTGTTCCCGCCGGGCTACGCCGCGGCGATCGTGCTAGTGAGCCCGCTCACCGGAGGCGATCTGGCCGCCGCGGCGTACCTGGTCTCGGTGCTGGCGAGCCTCCTGCTGATCCCCGTGCTGTTCTATCTCACGCGACCGCTGTACGGAGAGCAGGTCGCCCTGGTGGCTGCCTTGCTCACCGCGATCTACCCCCGGTTCCTGGAGATGGGCCTCACGCCGCTGTCCGAGATGCTGTACACGCTGCTGCTGGCCAGCGTGCTGCTCTTCACCCTGGCGCTGCAGCGAGCGATCGCGCAGGGGCGTCGCGTGCTGCCTGTGGCAGCGGGTACCGGGGCATTGGTCGGTGCGGCCTACCTCACGCGCCCCGAGGGGCTCGTGTATCTTGGTCCGCTTGGCTTGTGCGTGCTGCTCGCCGCCGCGGCCTACCGCCGGTGGCGCGCCGTGCCTCTGGCCTACGCTGGGGTGGCTCTTGGTCTCGCGCCGCTAGTGCTCCCGTATGTGCTGTATCTCCACGGCCAGCTCGGGCAATGGACGATCAGCGGCAAGCTGGGTAACCTCGCCCAGGGCACGCTGATGACGCGTGGCGCCGATCTAGAGGCCGCGTTCTATCGCCTGACGCCCGATGGCACGCGGTTGATCGTCGACTCCCCCGAGATGGCTCGGAACTACCCCTTCTCGGTACGCGAGTTCGTGGCGCACTACGCTAGGAACCTCTACGATGAGCAGTTGGTTCTCGTGCAGGTCCTGCCGCTCCCGATCCTGCTGGTGACGTTCCTCGGGTGCGTGCGCGGTGGGCGCCCGCGCCAGCCCCGACTAGCGTTGCTCACGATTGGCAGCTTCGTGCTGGTATACGTGCTGCTGTACCCCGCGTTCTTCCTGTACACGCGCTATTTCGTGCCGCTGGTGGCCCTGGTGATCCCGTGGCTCGCGGTAGGGACGCTGGAGCTGCGACACGACCTCCCTCGGCTGCCGGCCGTGGAGCGGCACGCGGCTTCCCACGCGTTGTACCGCAGCGTGCCGGTGCTCGGCGTGGCACTCGTGCTCCTTGGGATCGCCGCCGCGTATCGGGTCACGGCGCAGCAGCAGCCCACTTGGAAAGCCACCGTCGCCGCCGGTCGCTGGCTGGCCGACAACGGGTACAGTGCCGCGCGGGTCATGGCCGTGCACGGCGCGCCGATCTCCTTCTACGGGCGGCTGCGGCAGTACGCACTGATGACGCCCTACGCCGAGTACCCGGACCTAGTGCGGTACGCGCGCTACAAGGGCGTCGCGCTGCTGGTCGTGGAGGAGCGTTTCCTCGCTGCACGTCCCGTGCTCCGCCCGTTGCTGGACTGGCACCAGCCGCCCGCGGGGCTGCAGCCGGTGTTCCAGCTCGACCTCCAGGACGGTAACGCGGTGGTGATCTACGCCCTGAGGTAGACAGCGGGAGCGCAACGATGGACGCCCCCCGCCTCTCGATCGTGATCCCCGCCTACAACGAGGCCGCGCGCCTGCCCACGACGCTCCAGCAGCTCCAACGCTTCCTGGACGGCTGGGACTATCCCACGGAGATCGTGGTCGTCGACGACGGAAGCACGGACACTACCGCGGCTGTTGTACGCCAGGTCGCCGCGGTCGACGCGCGCGTGCGACTGCTCGCGGCCCCCCATCGCGGGAAGGGCGCGGCCGTGCGGCAAGGGATCCTCGCCGCGCGGGGCGTGGTGCGGGTCATGTGCGACGCCGACCTCTCGATGCCGGTCCAGGAACTGCCCAAGCTGCTCGCCCCGCTCTGGGCGGGGGCCGATATCGCCTACGCCACCCGGGAGGGCGCTGGGGCACGCCGCGTCGGTGAGCCCTGGATGCGCCGCGTGATGGGGCGCGCTTTCAACTGGCTGGTCCGCACCCTTGCCTTGCCTGGCGTCGACGACAGCCAGTGTGGCTTCAAGGCCTTCACCGCCGCCAGCGCGGAGGCGCTGTTCCGCCACGCGACGATCGATGGCTTCGGCTTCGATGTCGAGGTCCTGTATCTCGCCCGCCAGCACGGCCTGCACCTCGCCCCGGTACCCATTCTCTGGTGCTATCACGCGAACAGCCGCGTGCATCCGCTGCGCGACACGGTCCTGATGTTCCGCGATGTGCTGCATGTACGCTGGAACCATTGGTGGGGGCGTTACGGCGCTTGTGCACCGGAGCCCCACCGATAGCGTGTCGCCGGACGGGTACGCTCCCACGCCATGCCCTGACAGGAGACAGAGTCATGCCGATCAACACACCGCACTCCGAGTCCACACAGGGACGGGATATCAGCGCAACCGCGCGCCCCACTCGCCGTCGGCGCCGATCGTATGGCCTACTAGCCGACTTCATGGATAGTACCACGATGGTCGGCGCCTTGGTGACCATGATCTGGCAGCACCGGCTGTGGTGGATGCTGCCCTTGTTGATCGCGCTGCTATTCCTAGGCGTCCTGATGCTGCTGCAAGCAACGCCTATTGCTCCGATCATCTATCCGGTCTTCTAGCCCTTGAGGAGGAGGGGGGGACGCAGTCATGCTGTATAGCGGCTATCGCCTCGAGGCCGTGAAGCGCGCGCCGCCCACGCTGCGCGTGCTCTGGACCGCGTGGAAAGCGTACACACGACGGGCAAGCGACTACCAGGCCGTGGTGGTGCTCACATTCTTGTACTTCTGCGTGCTGGGGCCGACGGTGCTGGTGACACGGCTAGCCGGCCTGCGGCTGCTCGAGCTGGACCCACGTCCGCGGGACTCGTTCTGGCTCCCGCGCCAGCGGCTACTCCATAGCCTGGCGGAAATGGAGCGGCCGTTCTAATGTCGGGCGTGGTTCGGAGCCTCGGGGCGATTGCGCGCGGAGAAAGGACCTGGCATGCACATCCTGGGCATCTCGTGCTTCTACCATGATGCCGCGGCCTGCCTGCTGCGCGATGGCGACCTCGTCGCTGCGGCGGAGGAGGAGCGCTTCACGCGCCGCAAGCACGACTCGGGCTTCCCGGCACGCGCGATCCGCTACTGCTTGCAGGCGGGCGACATCACCGCGGACGCCCTCGACTACGTCGTGTTCTACGAAAAGCCGCTGCTGAAGTTCGAGCGCATCGTGTCCAGCTACGCCGCCACGTTCCCCCACTCGCGCCAGGCGTTCGTGCGGGCGATGCAGACCTGGCTGGGCGAGAAGCTATGGCTGCGCGGCCATATCCGCAAGCAGCTTGCCTATGGTGGCCCGATCCTATTCGGCGAGCACCACATCTCGCATGCGGCAAGCGCCTACTTCCCGTCGCCGTTCGACGACGCCGCGATCGTGACCGCCGACGGCGTGGGGGAGTGGTGCTCGACGACCCTGGGCGTCGCGCACGGCCTGGACCTGGAGCTCACGCACGAGCTGCGGTTCCCCCACTCGCTGGGCCTGCTGTACAGCGCCTTCACGGCGTATCTCGGGTTCGAGGTCAACGAGGGCGAGTACAAGGTGATGGGCATGGCCGCCTACGGCCGGCCGCGCTACGCGGACCAGGTGCGACGCCTGCTGCGGCTGGCCGACGATGGCAGCTTCCATCTCGACATGCGCTATCTAGCGTACCACCGCAGCTTGCACTCGTTCAGTCGCGCCTTCGTGGAGCTGTTCGGTCCGCCGCGCTCGCCCGACGCCGGCCTGGAGGAGCGGTACGCGGATATCGCCGCCAGCATCCAGGTGGTCACCGAGGAGGCGATGCTCGGCCTAGCGCGGCAGGCGCGCGTGCTGAGCGGCTCGCGCAACCTCTGTATGGCGGGCGGCGTGGCGCTCAACGTCCTGGCCAACGCCCGTGTGCTGCGCGAGGCCGGCTTCGACAACCTCTGGGTCCAGCCGGCGGCGGGCGACTCGGGCGGCTGTGTGGGCGCGGCCACGTACCTGTACCACACGGTGCTGCGCGGCGAGCGGCGCTACCGCATGGAGACGGCGTACCTCGGCCCGGGCTACAGCCACGAGGAGATCCACGCCTTCCTGCACGAGCTGGACGTGCCGTTCACCGTGCTGGCCGAGCGAGAGATCGCGCCGGTCGTGGCGCGGCTCCTGGCCGAGGGCAACATCGTGGGCTGGTTCCAGGGGCGCATGGAGTTCGGGCCGCGCGCGCTCGGCGCCCGGAGCATCCTGGCCGACCCTACCGACCCGGCGATGAAGGACAAGCTCAACGAGAAGATCAAGCACCGCGAGCCGTTCCGCCCCTTCGCGCCGGCGGTGCTGCGTGAGGCCGCGAGCACCTACTTCGACTTCGACGATCGGAACCCAGAGCGCGAGAGCCCGTTCATGCTGTTGGTGGCGCGCGTCGAGCCGGCCAAGCGGCACCTGGTGCCGGCGATCACCCATGCCGACGGCACCGCCCGCGTGCAGACCGTCGGCCGCGAGCAGCATCCGCTGTTCTACGACCTCATCCAGGCATTCGGGCAACTTACGGGCGTCCCAGTGCTAGTGAACACGTCGTTCAACGTGCGCGGCGAGCCGATCGTCTGCACACCGGCCGAGGCGTTCAACTGCTTCTCGCACACGGACCTCGACTACCTGGTCATGGGCGATGCACTGGTACCGGCTTCCTCGAAGCGGCAGATCCGGGCCTATCCCGGTGCCAAGCAGGTGTACGCCGAGCAAGTGGGGGTGGTGTGATGGCGGACGAGGTACGGCCGCGTCTCTCGGGGGGCCAGCGGCTGGCGGTGCTCGCGTTGCCGTGGGTGTTCCTGGCGCTGTTCGCACTGGCGTACGCGCTGCTCCTCTGGCCACGGGCCGCCGACGGGCATGTGTTGGCCATCGCCGTCAGCCTGTTCCTGGCGCTAGTGTTCGTGACCAGTCTCTTGGCCGCCATGACATTTTCTCGCGACGTGCTCCGCGGGCACTTGCCGTGAGAGCCGTCGCGGTGCGGCCGCCCCATGACATCACCGGGGGGGTCGGGGATCGCCCCCCCGGCCCACAGGGGCCGCGTCGAGGAAAGTCCGTTGCCCGCTAGAGACGCCACCCGCCCCCCTGGCGCGAGGCCCCATGCTCTGCGGCGGCGCGCTGGCGGTGGGCATGTCTGGCTCGCGCTGCTGCTGTGCCTGGTGTCTGGCCTGGTCTGCTTGCTCGGGTTGGAGGTGGCCGCGCGCCGGGCGCTGGCTGGTAGCGGCGTGGACAACGGCCAGAGCTGTGCCGCGCCCGGCTGGTGCGGCCCGTCTCGCGCCGTGCGGGAACCGCATCCCGTGCTCCGCTGGGAGAACCGGCCGCTGGCGATCGAGCAGGTGCCGCTCGCCGAGCATCCCGATGGGCAGTTCGTGTTCCGCACCAATGCTCAGGCGCTGCGGCGCGACACGGATGTCGCCGTCCCGAAACCCGCCGGGGTGTTCCGCATCCTGGTGCTGGGCGACTCCCAGACCGAGGGCTACGTCAACAACGACGAGCACTACCCCCACGTGCTGGAGACCCGGCTGCGCGCGGCAGGCCTGGAGCACGTGGAGGTGCTGAACGCGGGGGTGGGGGCGTATGAGGCGGCCTACTACTACTACTGGTATCTCGTCCACGGGGTGTCGCTGGAGCCGGACCTGGTGCTCGTGGGACTATACCTGGGCAACGACCTGGGCGACCTGAATCCGCCCACCGCCGTGCGCGAGGACGACCACGGCGACCTGGTGTACGACTGGGGGCTCCAGGCCCGGCACTACGCGCGGCTGGCCCGCGGCTGGCTCCTCGAGCGCTCGTGGCTGCTGGGGGGAGTAGCCGATGGGCGGCTGTCCCTCGCGCTCCCGGGCCGGGGCCCGGACGCCCGCATCACCCCGGGGCTCCGCCGCGTGTTGGCCGACTGCTTGGGCTGCTGGTACCAGCACTTCGCGCAGGGCCCTTGGACCGATCCCCGCAGGGTCGAAGCCGTCCAGGGCACGTATAGTGCCCTGCTGGCGCGGCTCCACGGGCAGGTCGCCCGCCACGGCAGCCGGTTGGTGCTCGTGCCGATCCCGTCCAAGGCGATGATCGAGCCCGGCGACGATCCGGCGGCCATGGCGCAGGCGCGCACGCTATTGGGGCTCACCGACGAGGAGCTCGCCTCGTTCGAGCGGACGCACGATATCGCGCTGGCCGCCGCGCTGGCTGCCGACGTTCCCGTGGCCGATCCCTGGCTGGCGCTGGCGACTGCCGCACAGCACGAGCGCCTCTACTATCGCCGCGACTGGCACCTCACGCCCGCGGGCCACCGCGCGCTGGGCGAGTTCCTGGCCGACACGCTGCTGCACCAGGGGCTCGTGCCGCCGGGCCCCTGAGATCGCTGCCCCCTGGATGGGCTCCACCGCTATGCGGCATCGCGCTGGAGGATTGACAATGCGTGTGCTCGTGACAGGCAATCTCGGCTACCTCGGGCCGCCGGTCGTGCAGGCGCTGCTCGAGGCTGGCCACGAAGTGCAGGGGCTGGACAGTGGCCTGTTCGCGGCCGCGGCCCTGGAGCCCGGTCCGGCCGTCCATACGCGCCGGCGCGATGTGCGCGATGTCGAGCTGGAAGAACTGCACGGGGTCGAGGCGGTCGTGCACTTGGCCGGGCTGTCGAATGACCCACTGGGCATGCTCGACCCGGCGCTCACCGCCGAGATCAATCTGGTGGCCACGGTGCGCCTGGCGTACCTCGCCCGCCGGGCGGGCGTGCGCCGGTTCCTGTTCGCGTCGTCGTGCAGCGTGTACGGCGCTGCGCAGGCGCCCTGGGTGGACGAGCAGACGCCCCCGCGCCCTGTAACAGTGTACGGCGAGTACAAAGTTGCCGCCGAGCAGCGGCTGGTCGCGCTGGCCAGCCCCACCTTCTGCGTTACCGCGCTGCGCAATGCGACCGCGTTCGGCTACTCGCCCAACCTGCGTACCGACCTCGTAGTGAACGATCTCACTGCTGGAGCCTTCTTGGAGGGCGCGATCCGGCTGAACAGCGATGGCTCGGCCTGGCGGCCCCTGGTGCACGTGCAGGACATCGCCCGCGCCGTGGTGCTCACCCTCGCTGCGCCCGTCGAGACGGTCAACCGCCAGGTGTACAACGTCGGCGCCGATGAACAGAACTACACGGTCATGACCATCGCGCGTGCCGTTGCAGCGCATGTGCCTGGTAGCCGCGTGGTGGTCGCGCCCGGTGCCAGCGCCGACCGCCGCAGCTACCGCGTGCGTTTCGGGCGCATCCGCACTGTTCTCCCCGCCTTCCGTTGCGCCTACGACCTCCACGCCGGGATCGAGGATCTCCTAGCCCACTACCGGCGGGTGGGGCTGCGCTCCCGCGAGGACGGCGTGCGCTTGCTGCACCTGCAGCGCCTGCGTGGCGCCGGCCAGATCGATCCCCGTCTGCGGTTCTGCACGCTGTTGGAGGCTCCCGCATGACTCTCTCCCTGGCTGCTCCGCCCTGCCGCGCGGTCGACGCGTGCCTCGTGTGCGGCTCGCGCGACCTGGCGCCGCTGCTCGACCTGGGCCCGCAGGCGCTGGCCAACGACCTCATCGCCCCGGACGCCGCGGCGGTGGAGCCGCGCTACCCGCTGGGCATCCAGCTCTGCCAGAGCTGCCTGCTCGTGCAGCTCACGCATGTCGTTGCCCCCGCGCTGATGTTCTCGTCGTACCTGTACGTGCCATCCACGTCCACGACCTGGCTGGCCCACTGCGAGGAGCTCGCCGACGATGTCTGCGCGCGGGCCGCCCTCCGGTCCGGCAGCCTGGTGGTCGAGATTGGCAGTAACGACGGCGCCCTGCTGGCCGCCTTCCAGCGGCGCGGGCTGCGGGTGCTGGGAGTAGAGCCCGCCACCAACATCGCCGCCGCCGCGAACGCGCGCGGGCTGCCGACGCTCAACCGCTTCTTCGACGAGCCGACCGCCGAGCTGATCCGCCGTGAGTACGGCCCGGCGGCGGCCGTGGTCGCTACCAACGTGCTGGCCCACGTGCAGGCGCCTGTGCGGGTGCTGTGCGGCGTGCGCCTGCTGCTGGCCCGCGACGGGCTGTTCGTCAACGAGTCGCCCAGCCTCTGCGACCTCGTGGAGCACAACGAGTTCGACACGATCTACCACGAGCATGTCTGCTACTTCTCGCTCCACGCGCTGCGGCTGCTGTGCGCGTTGGCCGGGCTGCGCATCATCGACGCCGTGCCCCAGGCGATTCACGGCGGCTCGCTGCGCCTAGTCGCTGTGCGGGCCGATCACGGCTGGACACCCGCACCGGCCGTCGGCCCCCTGCTGGAGCGCGAGCGGGCCGCCGGGGTGGTGACTGCGGCCGGGCTGCGCGCCTTCGCCGCCCGCGCGGCGGCCCTGCGCGAGGCGCTGCGGACGCAGGTCCGCACGCTCCGGGCCGGCGGCCAGCGGCTCGCCGCCTACGGTGCCACTGCCAAGGGGAACACGCTGCTCGCCTACTGCGGGCTCTCGCGCGACGATGTCGCCTACATCGTGGACCGCAACCCGCTGAAGCAAGGGCGGCTCACTCCCGGCACGCGCATCCCTATCGTGGCGCCGGACCGCCTAACCGCCGACCCACCGGCAGTGCTCCTGCTGCTGGCCTGGAACCTGGCCGACGAGATCCGCGCCCAGCTGGCGTGGTTCACGGCCGCCGGCGGGCGCTTCCTCGTACCAGTGCCCGAACCGCGACTCGTCTGACCGCCACGCGGTGGAGGCAACAGCGTGTGGATCGATCGAGCATATGACGCGCGTTTACCGGGCTGGTGGGCGTGGCTGACCGCCATCGGGCGGAGCTGGTGGGTTCGGCTCTTGGCTGTCGCGCTCGCGGGACTGCTCAACGGCCACGCCCTGTGGACCGTGTATCAGGAGACCGGCTTACTGAACGCGATCGGGATCGATTACAAGCTCTACTATCTAATGGCGCACGGCTTCTGGTCCGAGGACCCCGCCAACGCTTATCACCCGGACCGGTGGACGGCGCACCTGGCGGACCTCCGCCCGTACTATGCGCAGGCGAGCGCGGAGCCCGCGCCGCCCGGCAACACCGCCTACCCCCCATTGTTCACCTGGGCGTTCCGTCCGCTGCTGGCGCTGCCGCCGCACGTCGGTTTCCTCCTGTGGACCGCGGTCAACGGCGGGGCGGCCCTATACCTCGCCTGGCGCGCGGCCCAGCGCTTTCCTAGCGGTCAGCGATTTTGGGTCGCGCTGCTGCTGTGTAGCGCGCTGCCACTGGTCTCCGCCTTGGCCTCGGGGCAGGTCCAGGTGTTGCTCGCCTGCGCCTTCGCCGAGAGCTATCTCGCTCTGCGGGCCGGACACGAGGGGCGTGCGGGCTTCTGGCTCGGATGGCTGCTGCTGAAACCGCACTACGGCCTCTTGCTCGGCCTGGTGCTCCTGTGGAAGCGGCGGTGGCGCGTCGTCGCCGGGGTCGCGGGGGTCGGGCTGCTGCTGCTGGGGGGCTCGCTACTGGTCGGGGGGCTGGGCACGTTTACCGCGTTCCTCGCCGCCACCCGCACGTACACGGACTTCAGTGGCACCGCCGATCCGTACGTCTCGCCGCACTTGATGACGAACTGGCGCGCGCTGGTGCTGCGTGGGCTGCGCGCGGTCGGCGACACGCCGCGCCTGGAGCTGACGCTCGCCGCCAGCGTGGTGACTGCTCTGGGCGCGCTCGCGCTGTGGCGCGGCCCATGGCGCCCCGCGACGCCGCGCTTCCCGTTGCAGATGACCGTTTTGATGCTGGCCACTGTCCTCACGGCGTACCACAGCCATAGCTATGGCCTGCTGCTCCTGGTGATGCCCCTGGCCGACCTACTGGTGGAATGGCGGCCAGCGCGGGTCACGCGGCTCGTGATCGTCGCGGCGGTTGTGGTGCCCACGCTCGTGATCGCCGTGGCATCGTACCACCATCTGGCGCGCGCCACGCTGATCCTCACCGTACTGCTGCTGGTCTGCTACGGCAGCCTGCTGGTCGAAGGCCAGCTGCGACGCGAGGGCGCGGTCGCCCCGGCTCCTGTACAGGGGACGGGGTGATGGACGGTTTCCAGCGCGCTCCCCTCCGGGTGCGCCTGTTTCACACCCTGCCCGGTGAGGGGCGCACGAGCATGGAGGTGTACGCGCGCGAGCTGACCGCGGCCTTGACGGCCCTCGATGCCGCGCCGGTGATCGAGCACTGCCAGCCGGCCGGGCGCCTGCGGCGGGCCACGCGCGGATGGCCGGTCCTAGAGCGCTTCGCGGGGTATGTCGACCGCTACGTCGCCTACCAGTGGCACGCCTGGCGGCACGACGCGGATGTGAACCATATCGTCGACCATGGGTACGGGCACCTGGCCTTCAGCCTGGACGCGCGCCGCACGGTAGTGACGTTCCACGACGCGCTGCTCCCCCGCGTGGCCGCTGGTGAGCACCCCAGCCAGGGCTACGTGCGCTCGGCTGTCCTCGGCCACCGGCTCAGCCTGTGCGCTATCGCCCGCGTGGCCCGCGTGATCACCGACTCTGAGAGCTCGCGGGCCGACCTGCTGCGCTTCACGGATTACCCACCCGAGCGCGTGCGCGTGGTGCCGCTCGGGGTGGCGCCGCTATTCCACCCGCTGGCCCCGGCGGACCGGCCGCCCAACGACGCGGTGCGGCTGCTCCACGTCGGGCACTGCTGGCCGTACAAGAACGTCGAGACGTTGCTGCGGCTGGTGCCCGCCCTGCGCCGCCGGCTCGACCAGCGGGTCGTCCTGGTCAAGGCCGGCGGCGAGTTCACCCCCGCGCAGCACCGGCTCATCGCGCGGCTGGGGATCGCCGCCGACATCGAGCACCGGCCGCGTGTGCCGCTCGCCGACCTCCCCGCCGTGTACGCCGGCGCCGACGTGCTGGTACAGCCCTCGCTGTACGAGGGCTTCGGGCTGACGGTGCTGGAGGCGATGGCCTGCGGCACGCCGGTCGTCGCCGCGACCGCCGGGGCGCTGCCCGAGGTGGTCGGCGAGGCGGGCCTGCTCGTGCCGCCTACCGATCTATCGGCGCTCGCCGACGCGGTGGTGCGGGTGCTCACCGACCCCGCACTGCGCGCCCAGCTGCGCGAGCGCGGCCTGGTGCGCGCGCAACGCTTCACCTGGGAGCGCACCGCGCGCGCCACCTATGCCGTGTACCGCGAGGTCTACGACGAGAGCAGGTGACCCTATGGCCCTCCAAACGCCTCGCCCACCGGCCGATCGGCTCTACCTGCGGTTGATGGGGATCGACCCTACCAAGCTGGTCCGCGCTCCTGCCATGGCGCCGCCACTGTCGCTGGTGGCCTACTACGCCTACCACAAGGGCTTCTGGGCGTACCTGCGCGGTCTCCTGCTGCGCCCGCGCCTGCGGGCCTGTGGGGGCCGTTTCTTCTTGGGACGGCAGACCCGCATCCTGTTTCCCGACTACCTGACCGTAGGACGCAACGTGGCGATCGGCGACTACGTGTACATGACCTGCTACGGCCGCCACGGTGTTACCCTGGGCCACAATGTGCGTCTGCGCGAGTTCGGCTGGGTGCAGGTCACCTCGCACCTCACCAATCCCGGCGAGGGGTTGGTGGTCGGCGACAATACTTACATCGGCCCGCACTGCCTGCTGGGCGCCGGCGGGCTGATCACCATCGGGCGCGATGTCGCTCTCGGGGCCTACGTACAGCTGCTGGCGGAGAACCACAACTTCGCGGACCCCGCCCGCGCCATCAACGAGCAAGGGGTCACGCGCGAGGGCATTACCATCGAGGATGGCTGCTGGCTCGGCAACAGTGTGATCGTGCTCGACGGCGTGCGCATCGGCGCGCGCTCCGTGGTCGGGGCTGGCGCCGTGGTGACGCGCGATGTGCCGCCCGCCTCGGTGGCCGTCGGCAATCCGGCGCGGGTGGTGAAGAGGCGCACATGAGCCCACGCACCATCCTGTACCTCAACGCCACGGCCGAGCTGGGCGGCGCCGACACCGACCTGTTCGCCACGGTGAGCACGCTCGACCGGACGCGCTTCACACCCATCGTGGTGCTACCGGGCCCGGGGCCGTTCGATGCCGCCTACGCCCGCCTGGGCGTGGAGGTGCTGCACCTACCGCTACCGGCGGTGACCCGCGCGGCGCGGCCATGGCACCTGCTGGCCAGCACGCTACCCAACGTGGCCCGGCTCCGCCGGCTGATCCGCGAGCGGGGCGTCGCCCTGGTGTACACCAACTCGCTGCTCCTGCTCACGGGTGGGCTCGCCGCACGCCTGGCCGGGCGGCCGGCGCTGTGGCACAGCGGCGAGTTTCTAGACCGGCCGCGGCTTGTCGGGCAGGCGTTGTACTGGACGACCGCGGCGCTGGCTAGCCGAATCATCGTCAGCTCGGTCGCGGTGCGTGCGCGCTTTCCGCCCTGGGCGCGGCCGCGGATCGAGGTGGTCCACAACGGGGTCGACCTGGAGCGCTTCCATCCCGCGCGCGACGGCGCCGCGACCCGCGCGGCGCTGGGCATCCCCGGCGAGGCGCCGGTGGTGGGGTTCGTCGGCCGGCTGATCCCCTGGAAGGGGGCCGAGCTGTTCGCGGAGATAGCGGCGCTGGTGCGCCAGCGCGTGCCCGAGGCGCGCTTCCTGCTCGTCGGCTCCCGGCTGGCCGCTTACCCCGACTACCTGGCCCGCGTGCAGGCGCGCCTGCGGGCGCTGGGGTTGGCGGCCTGCACCACCGTGCTGGTCGATCGCCAGGACATTCCCGAGCTGCTTGCCGCCATGGACGTGTTCGTCCACTGCTCCCTGCGGCCCGAGCCGTTCGGCATCGTCATCGTCGAGGCGATGGCCACAGGGAAGCCCGTGGTCGCCGCAGAGGCCGGTGGCGTCCCCGAGATCATCAGCCGGCCGGGGGTCGGGCGCCTGGTCCCGCCGGGCGATGCCGCGGCGGCCGCCGCCGCGGTGACCGACCTCCTGCGCAACCCCGGCGCGGCCGCCGCGCTCGGCCGTGCCGCGCGTGCCCACGTGGTGAGCCACTTCGACCTGCGACACGCCACCGAGCGCGTGCAAGCGATCTACGAGCGCTTATTGACAACGTCAGTCGCGTAGCGCCCACCGCCGCTCTTCCACCGCCACGATGGGGCGTCATCGGCCCCGTCGTGGCTCCTGCGGAGTGGCGAGCGAGGAGCCTCATGGCAACCGAATATGATCACGTCCCTTCGCAGCCTTGGGAACACGCCGTCTACCACGCCATCCGTAGCGCCCCGCTCTCCCCGCGCCAGCGCGCGATCGTCGCCGCGCACCTGTTCCAGCCGACGGTGTCGGCACGCCAGCTCATGCGTACGCTCCAGGTCGGGCTGGCGGAGGTGAAGGCGGCGTACCGCTGGCTGCAGGGCGCCCCCGCCGTGCATCAGTACACGACTTCGCCGTTCTACGCGCGGCGCCTCCTGTACGCTTTCGCCCGCGAGACTATCGGCGACTGGCTCGCCGACCCGGCGTACGCGCGGCGTCTTCTGCAGGGGGAGCCTGTGGCCTCCCGGGTCGTCGAGATCCATGCTACCCCAGGCAGTTGCCAGTACCGCTGCGCGATGTGCCTGTGGTCCGACAAGCAGGAGTTCACGTACGCCCGTCAGGGCCTGGCCGCCGCGCGCTACCTCGATGCCGATACCTGGCTCCGGACGCTCGCGGCCCTGCGGGAGTACGGTGCGCACACGGTGGTGCTCTCGGGCGGGGGCGAGCCGTTGCTACATCCCGAGTTGCCTCGGCTCATCCGGCGGGCGGGCGCGCTGGGCTACCGTGTGCACCTTTACACCAATGGCTTCAACCTGGCGCGGCAGGCCGACGCACTCACCGGCGCGCTGTTGGCCGCCGACCGCGTGCGCGTGAGTCTGCACTCGCCGCACCCTACGACCTACGACCAGATCGTGGGGCTACCGGCCCGTGCGCAGGCGCTGGCCCAGGTCAGCCAAGGGCTGCGGCAGCTCCTGGCGGCCCGTGATGCCAGCGGCAGCCCGTTGCAGGTCGGCATCGGCTTCGTGGTCCAGCCGCTGAACGTGCACGAGGTCGCCGCCATGTGCGCGTTCGCCCGCGACGTGGGCGTGGACTTCCTGAACATCCGGCAGGACGAAGTCGCGGTGACGACGCTCACACCAAGTCAGCGGCAGCATTTGCGGGCGCAGCTGGTAGCGGTGCGGCAGGCGCTGGTCGCGGGCGACTACGCGGGGGTGCACATCGATTTCTCCGACGATCTCACCGCCCTAGCCAATGGGGAACCGGCCGTCAGTGGACGTGCCGGCGCGTGCTTCGCCAAGTACTACCGGCCGGCGATCAGCCCTTTTGGGCTGGTTGCCGCCTGCGATCTAATCGCCGAGCCGCGCTTCGCCACGGCGGCGCGCACGTTCGGCAGCATCGTCGCCCAGCCCATAGCGCAGATTCTGGCCACGCTGCCGCGCCGGCACCTGAGCGCCGACTGCGTCCAGTGCATGCCGAGCGGGCGCAGCGGCAACCTGGTGTACGAGAAGCTGCTGCAAGACTCTCAGCTCGGGCTCGACTTCGCCGAGCAGCCGTTTGCCGCGCCGCCCCCGACGCCCACAAACGTCTGATCCGTGCCCCCTGGAGCACGGTACGCGACCTCGCTCCTGATGGACGCTGGCGCGCGCCGCGGTGCGCGCGCCCGAGGTGGCACCATGCAACGCCCGCCGCTTTCGATCATCACGGTGACTTACAACAGCGGGGACCGCATCTGGGCCTGCTTGCGCGCGCTCTGGCCGCAGCTCCGTCCCGACGACGAGGTGATGCTGGTCGACAACGCCTCGACAGACGACGGGCTTCGCGGCCTAGCGGAGCAGTTCCCCACCCTGCGCGTGATCCGTAACTCGCGCAATGTCGGCTACGCCGCGGCCAATAACCAAGCGCTGGCGTTGGCGCGCGGCGAGTACATCTTGCTGCTGAACCCCGACGTGATCCTGGAGCCGAACGCGCTCGACCGCGCGCTCGCCTTCCTGGAGGCCGAGCCCGCCGTGGGCATCCTGGGGCCAAAGATCCTCCTGCCCAACGGGCGCCTCGACCCGCCCGCGCGCCGGACGTTCAAGACCGCGGCGACCTACGTCTACAAGCTCAGCGGCCTGAGTTGGCTGTTCCCGCGCCACCCCCGCTTCGGTCACTATTACCTATCGTACCTGGACGAGGACGAGCTCGCCGACGTCGATGCCGTGGTCGGGGCGTTCCTCTTGATCCGGCGGCAGACCGTGGCCCAGATCGGGCCGCTGGATGAGCGGTTCTTCATGTACTGCGAGGACGAGGACTGGTGCTGGCGCGCGCGGCACGCGGGCTGGCGCGTCGTCTACCACCCTGGTGTGCTGGCCCATCACTACAAGGGCAGTAGCGCGCGCAGCCGCCCCTTCGCCATGATCTACCACTGGCACCGCTCGATCTTTCTGTTCCACCGCAAGCACCTCGCGGCCCGCTACCCGCTGGCGATCAACGGGTCCATCTACGTGGGTATGGGCGCGAGCTTTCTGGCCACCGTGGGGATCAACGCGGTGCGACGCATCGCCCGACGGCTGCCCCCGCTCGGCGCGCGCCAGGCGGCGGTACCCGTGGTCAGCTCGTGGGGCAACCGCCAGGTGCCCTGACTCCGCACGCGCCCATCACCGGGAGGGAGCCGACCATGTTGTCGCTCCACACGCGCGCCCCTGTCGACCCGCTGCTGGCGCCGCCGCGGCCGGCCACGCGCAGCTACATGGTGCAGCGCGCGCTCAAGCGCATGCTCGACGTGAGCGTGGCGCTGGCCCTGCTCGTGGGACTGAGCCCGCTGCTGGCCGCGGTGGCCCTCGCCGTGCTAGTGACCAGCGGCCGGCCCGTGCTGTACCGCTGGCGGGTCGTCGGCGAGGGCGGCCGCCCGTTCACCAGCTACAAGTTCCGCACGATGGTGCCCAACGCCGACGCGCTCAAGCCCGCGCTGCTGAGCCAGAACACGATGCGCGGGCCGGTGTTCAAGCTGCCCGACGACCCGCGGGTCACGCCGCTTGGGCGTGTCTTACGGCGCTGGAGCCTCGACGAGCTACCCCAGCTGTGGAGCGTGCTGACAGGCGACATGAGCCTCGTGGGGCCACGCCCGCCGCTCCAGACGGAGTACGCCCAGTTCACCGCGCACCAACGCCAGAAGGTGGCGGTGAAGCCCGGCATCACCTGTCTGTGGCAGATCTCGGGGCGCAACACCATTCGCGACTTCGAGGAGTGGGTGCGCCTCGACTTGGAGTACATCCAGCGCTGGTCGCTGTGGCTCGACCTAACGATCCTGCTGCGCACGGTGCCCGCCGTGCTCAGCCGCCGAGGGGCGTCGTGACTCGACGCGGCCTGCGTGCGCTGGCCCGGCTGTGGGGCGCGTGCCCGGGCGAGGGGCTGAAGCTGCGCCTGCTGGCGTGGCTCGGCCCCCGCTTCGTGGTCAGCGTGTGGGCGGTCGTGGTCACCGACGACGGACGTGTGCTGTTGTTCCGCCACACCCACGACCGCGCTCATCCCTGGGGCCTGCCCAGCGGGCGGCTGGGCGCGCGGGAGTCCCCGGAAGCCGCGCTGCGGCGCGAGTTCGCCGAGGAAGTGGGCGGCGCGCTGTGCCCCGAGCGCCTGGTGGCCGCGCTGTGCGAGCCGGGGCGGCCCGCCCTGCGGCTCGTGTATCGCTGCGTGCTGGCGGCGCCGCCCCGCGCCCCGAGTGTCGAGGTCGAGCGCTGGGCGTTCTTCGCCCCCGCGGCCCTGCCGCCCGGCGTGCGCGCCCTGCAGCGGCAGGCCATCGCGGCGGCGCTGCGCGCGAATCGTGGCGTGTCGTAAGCCACCTCGCGCGGGCACGGACGGCATGTGAAGGAGGAGTCCGATGGCGTGGAAGATCTTGGTCACGGGGGGCGCGGGCTTCATCGGGTCGCACACGGTCGACGCCCTGCTCGCCGCTGGCCACGCGGTGCGCGTGCTCGACTCGTTCGAGCCCCCAGTGCACCTGGGCGTGCCCGCGTACCTGCCGCGCGAGGCCGAGCTGGTGCGCGGCAGCGTCGTGGACCGCGAGGTACTACGGCGGGCGCTGCGGGGCATCGATGTCGTGTTCCATCTCGCCGCGTACCAGGACTACCTGACGGACTTCTCGCGCTTCTTCCTGACCAACAGCGTGGCCACAGCCCTGTTGTACGAGCTGATCGTGGCCGAGCACCTGCCCGTGCAGAAAGTGATCGTGGCGTCGTCGCAGGCGGTGTACGGCGAGGGCAAGCACTGCTGCGCACGCCACGGCGTGCAGTACCCGGACCAGCGCCCCGCCGAGCAGCTGCGCCGGGGCGACTGGGAAGTGCGCTGCGCGCGCTGCGGGGAACCCCTGGTGCCCTTGTGGACCGAGGAGACGGTCACGCATCCGCACAACAGCTACGCGTTGTCGAAGCGGGACCAGGAGGACCTGGCGCTGCAACTCGGCCGGCGTTACGGCATTCCCAGCGTGGCGCTGCGCTACTCGATCGTCCAAGGGCCACGGCAGTCGTTCCGCAACGCCTACTCGGGCGCGCTACGAGCGTTCGCCGTGCGCGTCCTCACCGGCAACCCCCCGGTCGTCTATGAGGACGGGCGCCAGCTCCGCGACTACGTCTCGGTCCACGATGTGGTCCGCGCCAACCTGCTGGTGCTCCACGACGCGCGCGCGGACTACCAGGTGTTCAATGTCGGCGGCGACCGGCGGGTCGCGGTGCTCGACCTCGCTAGGCTCGTGCTGCAGGCGGCCGGCAGCTCGCTGGAGCCGCGAGTGCCCGGGCTGTACCGCGTCGGCGACACCCGCCACATCTTCTCGGACATCGGCCCGCTACGCCGGCTCGGCTGGGCACCGCGGGTGGAGCAGGAGGCGATGGTCGCGGAGTACGTGGCCTGGGCGGCCGAGCAGCCGGACCTGCACGACACGTTCGCCCCAGCGCAGGCGCGCATGCAGGCGGCCGGCGTCTTGCAGCTCGCGCGGTCGGCATGAGGCGTCTTCCCCCCGCCCCCTCCGTGTTGTGGCTCGTTGGGGTGCTGGTGGCGCTGGCCCTCGGCGCGGGGGGTCTGCGCCTCTGCGTCGCGCCGATCGACGTCAGCGGGGGCACGACGCTCGGTAGCACGGTCGCCGGGGCCAAGGCGAACGACGCGCTGGTGTACCAGGCCCATGCGTCACTGGGCCGCCTGCTCGGCAGCCTGGGCTGCACCTCGGAGGCCGTGGGGCTCCAGTGGCTGAAGGCCGCGGCGCACGCGCGCACGGACGAACAGGTGGTCCAAGCGGCCGTTGGGCTCGCCGCGGCGCGTGCACGTGCCGCCCAGCCTACCGCCTTCGATGCGCAGCTGTGCCGCTACGTGGCAAGGGGCTTCGCTAACGCCTTCCAGGCCCGGGCGGTAGCCACGGCCGGGCTCCGCTGCGCGCCGTGAGCGCGCGCCCCACCGGCCTGCGCCGGGCCGGCGACGACACCGACCTGTAAGCGGTTCGCTCAGGAGGTAGGAATCCGATGGCCATGTACGTGCAAGCGCTGCTGCGCTACTGGTGGCTGCTGGTGATCGTCCCGCTGGTTGGAGTGGCCGTCGCGTATTACAGCAGTGCTACCGCCCGCTCGCAGTATCAATCGGTGGTGACGTTGCAGCTCAATCCTGCGGCTCGCAGCGCGTTCCTGCCCTACAGCACCGAGAACAACGAGATCACCGTCTTGGCTGCCTCCTATGGCGAAGTACTACGCAGCCGTGCTTTCGCCGAGGCGGTCGTCGCGCGGCTGAACCTGCCCCTGGCGCCCGAGGCCCTGGCGCACTCGATCAGCACCGCGCTAGTGCCCAACACCAATATCCTGCGCCTCACCGTCACTCGTGATCACCCGGCCGATGCGCAGTGGCTTGCGCAGTCCATCGCGGAGATCTTTACGACCGAGACGGTACAGAGCCACGCGCTGTCGACCGGCGTGCCCTCGCGGCTGGCCGAGATGGAGGAGATGGCGCGGGGCTACCCGGCCCGTATCGCCGCGCTGCGCCAACAGCGCGACCGGCTCGACCAAGCCGTGGCCCGCGGCGATCTCAGCCGGCTCACCGAACTCAACGGTTTGGAGAACCGGCTCGCGGCGCTGGAAGCGAGCCACGCGAACCTCCTGGTGGAGATCAACCGCGCGCGCAGCAGCTTGAATACCGCCTCGATTCTCGATGGCGCCTCCCCCGCCGTGCGCAGCAGCGGCCTGCCGCTTGGCCGCACGCTGCCGTTCGGCTTCCTGAGCGGCGTGGCGATCGCCGTGGCGCTCGTCCTGGGCCTGGCCCGCCTGGACAATCGGATTCGCGGCCCCTGGGACATCCAGGCCGGCACGGGCGCGCCGCCCCTAGTGTGCGTGGCGGCCGCGAAGGGCGGGCGGGCCCGCGGGCATGGCGAGGTGGTGCTCATCGCCCCCGAGGACCGCGCCGCGGAGCCGTTCCGCATGCTGCGCGCCGATCTGTACGCGACTCGCGGCGAGCACCCCTGCCGCGTGATCGTCGTCACCAGTCCGCAGGCGGGCGAGGGCAAGACGTTCGTGGCCTGCAACCTGGCCATGACCTGTGCCCGTGCCGGCGAGCGCGTGCTGCTGGTGGATGGCCACCTGCGCCGCCCGTGCCTGGACCAGCTGTTCGCCCACGGCAATGGCCACGCCCCCGTGCACGGCCGTGAGATCATCCCGGCGGCCGCGCCGCGGCCCACCCCGCAGCCGCATGGCGCGGAGGCGGGTGGGGTGGCCACCGCTGTCGAGGCGCCCCCCATCGCGGGCGTCGTTCCCAGTGGGCACGACAACCTGTGGCTCCTGCCGGCGGGCCCGGCGGTGGTCGATACCGCCCCGGTGCTGGCCCAGCTTCTCCCACGGTTGCGTGAGTATTGGGACCTCGTCATCGTGGACAGCGCGCCGGTCCTGCCCGTTGCCGACACCCGGTTGCTAGTAGTCAACGCCGATGCGGTGCTGATCATCGCGCGACGCGGGCGAACCACCCAGGCAGCGCTGGCCGAGTGCCTGGCGGTAGTGCGCAAGGCGAGTCAGGCGGTCGTCGGCGTGGTGCTCGACAACTACCGCTAGGCGAGCGGCACAGTGACAATGGCACAGAGGACGTTCGGCGCCGCACGAGGGGCTTGCAGGCAGCTGAGGCGTCGGTGCAGGGTGATGCCGGCCGCTCGCTATCGCCGAGGGGCCGGCGGAGATCGTGCGGGTCTGGGGCGACGAGCTGGCGTCGCCAGCCCGCCACGCTTGCGGCTAGCCATGGGCACCGCGAGGCAGCGCCTGTCCGGCAGCCGCCAGGAAGGAAAATCGTCATGACGCCTGGACTCCCTGCGGGATCGACGCCGGTCCCCGACGAGGCAGCCATCCTGGCCTTCGCGGCGAGCCTGGGCGGCGCGCTGCTCCGGCCCGGCGACGCCGGCTACGACGACGCGCGCCGGCTGTTCAACGGAATGATCGACCGGCGGCCGGCGCTCATCGCGCGCTGCGCGACCGCGGGCGACGTGATGAAGGCCGTCCGCTTCGCCCGCGAGCACGCGCTGCTGGTCAGCGTGCGCGGCGGCGGGCACAATGTCGCCGGCAACGCGCTCTGCGACGGGGGGCTGACGATCGACCTGTCCCCGATGAAGGGCATCCGGGTCGATCCCCGCGTGCGCACGGTGCGCGCCCAGGCGGGGCTGACCTGGCGCGAGCTGGACCGCGAGTGCCAGGTATTCGGTCTGGCCACTACCGGTGGCCAGATCTCTTCGACGGGCATCGCCGGGCTGACCCTCGGCGGAGGGATCGGCTGGCTCGGCCGCAGCTACGGCCTGACCTGCGACAACCTGCTCTCGGCCGACGTGGTGCTAGCCGACGGCTCGTTTGTGACGGCCAGCGCGGCCGAGCATGCCGACCTGTTCTGGGGCCTACGAGGGGGCGGCGGCAACTTCGGGGTGGTGACGGTGTTCGAGTACCGCTTGCACCCCGTCGGCACAATACTCGGCGGCATGCTGCTCTACCCCTTCGACCGGGCCCGTGAGCTGCTGCGCCTGTACCGCGAGTTCAGCCAGGCGGCGCCCGACGCGCTGGCGGTCTACGCCGTGTTGCTGACCGCGCCGGACGGCAGCGGCCCGGTGGTGGCCCTGCTGGTCGGTTACAACGGGCCGCTCGCGCAGGGCGAGGCGCTGCTTCGGCCCTTGCGCGCGTTTGGCCCACCGCTAGCCGACCTGACCGGGCCGATGCCCTACGAGCAGCTCCAGACCCTGCTAGATGAGGGCTTTCCCTTCGGCCTGCGCAACTACTGGAAGTCGAGCTTCCTGGCGCGCCTCCCTGACGCGACCATCGACAGCATCGTCGAGCGCTTCGCCGCCGTGCCTTCGCCGCTGTCGGCGGTGGTGGTCGAGCCGCTGGGCGGCGCCTACCGCCGCGGCGGCCGCGAGGAAACGGCCTTCGACCACCGCGACTGCGCTTACAACCTGCTGGTCCTCGCGCGCTGGGAGGATGCGGCCGACGACGAGCGGCAGATGCGCTGGGCGCGCGACCTCTGGCAGGCTGTCCAGCCGGCCGCGGCGGCCGGCGTGTACGTCAACTACCTGGAGGCGGGCCAGGAAGGAGCGGCGCGCATCCGCGCGGCCTACGGCACCAGCTACGACCGCCTGGTGGCCCTGAAGAACCGCTACGACCCGACGAACTTCTTCCGCGGGAACCAGAACATTCAGCCGACCGCCTAACCCCGCCTGCTCACGGCGGGTCAGTGTACTGGCTTGCGGCCGGATCGGCGAGCTGCCTGTAGCTGCCCGGCTCGTAGGGATCCCGCGCGATAACGGCCACGCGAGGCGGGGCGAGCAGCGCCCGCCCTGCGCTACCGCCCGCCGCGAGGCCCGGGTGCGGCCCCTGTCCCCGCTGCCCCCTTCGGCGGGTGGGCGGTGGTCGTGTGCCAGACGCGCCGCTACAATCCATGCAGGAGCGGCGATGCACGACAGGGGCCGCGCGGTGTCCAAGCGCGGCCGCGACGGGGCAGCGGGGCCCCGAAGGAGGAGTGAGCGATGGCCACGGTGCAGCAGTCCCCGAGCCGCGCGCAGGCGCTGGAAGCGTATTATCAAGAGCTGCGGCAGTTCAGCACCGCGCCCTTGTGGACCGTGCTGAAGAGCCTGCTGACCCCCACGCCGCAGCCGCGCGCCGTGCCGTTCATCTGGCGCTGGCGGGAGCTGCGCCCCTACGTGTACCGTGCCGGCGAGCTGATCGGCACCGAGGAGGCCGAGCGCCGCGTGGTGATGCTGTGCAACCCGGGGCTCGATGGTGCCGCGGCGGTCACCAACACGCTGTACGCCGGCCTCCAGCTCATCCTGCCAGGGGAGATCGCCCGCACGCACCGGCATACCGCGGCGGCCATCCGCTTCATCGTCGAGGGCCACGGCGCCTACACCGCGGTCGACGGCGAGCGCACGCTGATGAACCCGGGCGACCTGGTGCTCACCCCGAACTGGACGTGGCACGACCACGGCAATGAGTCGGCCGAGCCGATGGTCTGGCTCGACGGACTCGACCTCCCCTTGGTCAACGCCATCGACGCCATGTTCTTCGAGGAGTACCCCCAGACCGTCCAGCCGGTCACCAAGGCGCTCGACGACTCGCGGCGCAAGTACGCCCGGGGCACGCTGCTGCCAGCGTACGAGCGCCATCTGGCCAACTACTCGCCGCTGCTGAACTACACCTGGGAGCGCACCCGCGCCGCGTTGGTCGAGCTGGCCGCGCACGACGCGGGCAGCCCCTACGACGGCGTCGTGCTGGAGTACGTGAACCCACGCACGGGCGGCCCGGTGTTGCCGACCATGGCCTGCTACGCCCAGCTACTGCCGCCGGGGTTCGCGGGGCGAGCGCGCCGCCGCAGCATCAGCGCCATCTTCCACGTGGTGGAGGGGGCGGGCTACACTCAGGTGGGCGACCAGCGCCTGGAGTGGGAGGCCAAGGACACCTTCTGCGTGCCGAGCTGGGCGCCGTACCAGCACGTCAACGCGTCCAGCCGGGAGCCGGCACTGTTGTTCTCGTTCACCGACGACCCGGTACTGCGGGCGCTGGGCCTGTACCGCGAGGCCGCCGCGTAGGCGCGAGCCGGCCGGGCGCTACCTCGACCACGCGTACCGCGAGGGGCCCCTGGCGCGCCGCGCGCGATAGTCCACGCTTGCCCCCAGTGTGGCACCCCCTGTTCGGCCCAACGGGACCGGCAGGGGGTGCTAGCATTTGGGGCGCCATCGCTGCCTAGGAGCCCGTTGTCTTCCCCGCGCGCCATGGCAGGCGGAACAGGGCGATCGCGTTCTCCCCTAGGATGGCGCGCTCGGTCGCGGCCGCCAGCCCCAGCGCGCGCACGATCTCGACCGAGCGTGCCAGTGGGATCGGCAGCGGCGGCGTGTCGGTTCCCAGCATGACCTTGTCGGGCCCGAACGTATCGAGCGCTGCGCGGATGGCCGGCGGCCAGAAGGCGACCGTATCGACCCAGATGCGCCGCGCGTAGGCGCTGGGCGGCAACGGCAGCTCGGGGTCGAGGGCGTAGGTTGGCTGGTGGCGGATCTCGTAGCTGTACTCCAGCCGGCCGAGCAGCGCCGGCAACCCGCCGCCCACGTGAGAGGCCACGAGCTTCAGGCGCGGCAGCTGCTCCAGCACCCCGGTCATGATCAGCCGCCCCAGCGCGATGGTGGTCTCTAGACCCCGCCCGATCGTCTCGTCCAGCCGGCAGACCGCCAAGTGCGGCTTGGCGAAGGTGACCCCCGGCGGGTGCAGGTACACCGGCACGTCCAGCTCGACCGCCAGGGCCAGAAAGTCGCGTGCCTCCGGCGCGTCGAGCCAGCGGTCGCCGTAGCGGGGGCAGACCATCGCGCCGCGCATGCCCAGCTCCCGAACACAGCGCTCGAACTCGCGCAGCTGCCCCGCCCCCCCCTGCGGCCAGATCGCTGCCAGCGCCACGAAGCGATCCGGGTACCGCGCCACGAGGTCGGCCAGAAAGTCGTTGCAGCGGCGGGCCAAGTCGAGGACGCGCTCGGGCCCCTCAGCCAGCCGCGCCTCCAGCAGCAGCGGCTGGCTGAGCACACTGAAGTCGATCGGGCTCTCCGCGTGGGCGCGCAAGAACCCTTCGACGTCGGCCATCAGCGTCATGGCGGCCACGGCGTTGGGCGGCACGAACTCGCGGGGGATCAGGTGGCTGTGGACGTCGACGATCACCAGCGCTCCTCCCTCCAGCGGCAGCGCCCGAGCGCGGCCAGGGCGGTCTCGCTAGGCTGGCTGCTTGTCGGGCAGCGCGAGCGCGAGCAGGAACGAGACGATGCTGACCACGATCGAGCCGACTAGCGCCGACCAGAAGCCATCGATGTAGAACCCCACGCCGAACACAGTCACGGCGAGCCAGGAGGCGAGCCCGAGCATCGCCGCGTTGATCACCAGCAGGAACAGCCCGAGGGTGAGCAGGATCAGCGGGCAGGACAGCAGGGTAAGCAGCGGCCGCACGATGGCGTTGACCAAGCCCAGCACCGCGGCCGTGACGGCCACCGCCCACCCGGCGTGCTGGTCTTGTACGCGAATGCCCGGCACCAACCAGGCGGCCACGCCCAGGGCGATGGCCGTGATCAGCCAGCGAACGATGAGGTACACTGCAGCCTGTTCCCTCGCCCGCTCCCGCCCAGCATACTGGGTGCCGCGCGCGGCGGCAACCCCGCCTGGCCCAGGATACGAGGCGCGCCAGGCCGCTCAGCGGCGCAGGCCGAGGCGCTGGATGAGGGCGCGGTAGCGCTCGGCGTCCTTGCGCTTGAGGTAGTCGAGCAGGCGGCGGCGCTGGCCAACGAGCATCAGCAGCCCGCGGCGGGTGTGGTGGTCCTTCTTGTGCACCTCGAGGTGGCTCTGGAGATAGCGGATGCGCTCGGTGATCAGGGCCACCTGCACCTCGGGGGAGCCGGTATCTTTCTCGTCGCGCGCGTACGCCGCGATGATCGCCTTTTTTTGGTCGGCCGTCAGGGTCATCGGCTTCTCGCGCCTCCTGCCACCCCGCCGCACACCGCGAGCGCCCGCAGGCGGCAGGGGATCACTCACGAGTCTGGGGACAATGGCGATGATACCAGCCCGTGCACCCAGACTGCAAGCCGGGGGCGGTGCCTACCGCGCGTGCACGGACCACACCGGCGCGGACGTACAATAAGCGCGGGGCAACTAGACGCGCGTGAGGTGAACCGATGGAAGTCGCGACCCGCCCCGCGGTGAAGCGCTTGTTTATCGACAACCAGTGGGTGGAGGCTGCCAGCGGCCGCACGTTCGAGGATGTGAACCCCGCGACCGAACAGGTGCTGGCGCACATCGCCGAGGCCGACGCTAGTGACGTGGACCGGGCAGTGCGCGCGGCGCGGCGCGCTTTCGACGAGGGCCCCTGGCCGCGCCTGCGCGCCGCCGAGCGCGCGGCCCTGCTGCGCCGCGTCGGCGAGCTGATTCTCCAGCACCAGGACGAGTTGGTGCAGCTGGAGAGCCTGGACACCGGCAAGCCGGTGCGCGAGAGCCGCGCGCTCGACGTCCCGCGCTCAGCCCATAACTTCATCTTCTTCGCCGAGTACAGCACCAAGGTCACCAGCGAGGCCGTCAACCAGGACGGGCAGTACCTGCACTACGAGCTGCGCGACCCGGTGGGCGTGGCGGCCCTGATCACGCCCTGGAACTTCCCGCTGCTGCTCGCCACCTGGAAGATCGGTCCCTGCTTGGCGGCGGGGAACACCTGCGTCGTCAAGCCGGCGTCGGTTACTCCCCTCACCGCGCTGCGGCTGGCCGAGCTGGTGGCGGAGGCGGGCCTGCCGGAGGGGGTGTTCAACGTCGTGACCGGCCCCGGTGCGACGGTCGGTACCGCGCTGGTGTCGCACCCGGGCGTGAACCTGGTCTCATTCACTGGCGAGACGGTCACCGGCCAGCAGATCATGGCCGCGGCCGCCCCGGGCCTGAAGCGCGTGTCGTTCGAGCTGGGCGGTAAGGCGCCGAACCTGGTGTTCGCCAGCGCCGACCTCGATGCCGCCGTGGCCGGCTCGCTGCGCTCGGCATTCTTCAACCAGGGCGAGGTGTGCCTGGCCACCCCGCGCTTCCTGATCGAGGAGCGGATCTACGACCAGTTCCTGGAGAAGTTCGTGGCCGCCGCCCGCGCGCTGCGCCTCGGCGACCCGCTCGACCCGGCCACCGAGATGGGCCCGCTGGTGTCCAAGAGCCACTACGAGCGCGTGCGCGGCTACATCCAGCTCGGCCGCGAGGAGGGCGCCGCGCTGGTGACCGGCGGCGAGCGGCCCGAGGGCCTCGCGCGCGGCTATTTCCTCCAGCCGACCGTGTTCACCCAGGTACGCCCCGACATGCGCATCTGCCGCGAGGAGATCTTCGGCCCGGTGGTGTCGGTGCAACCGTTCCGCAGCGAGGAGGAGGCGGTGCGGTTGGCCAACGACACCCCGTACGGGCTGGACGCCACCATCTGGACCAACGACCTCAAGCAGGCGCACCGGGTAGCTGCGCGGCTGGTGGTCGGCACGGTGTGGGTCAACTGCTGGTTCGTGCGCGACCTACGCGTGCCGTTCGGCGGCGCCAAGGCGAGCGGGATCGGCCGTGAGGGCGGCAAGTACAGCTGGGAGTTCTACACCGAGGCCAAAAACGTCTGCATCGCGGTCCAGTAACGGCACCGCACGCTCGTTCCACCACAGACGGCGCCGGTCGCGGAGCGCTCCGCGACCGGCGCCGTTGGCTGTTATCCGCCCGCTAGGTCACGGGGATGGCCACGCGATCAGACCGCGTGGCCGGCTTGGCCGGGTACCAGGGCGGGTGCCGCCACCATCCGCGCCCGCACGCGCTTGAGCACCAGGATCGCCAGCAAGGCCCCCGCCCAGTCGAAGGCCACGGCCAGCAGGAAGATGGGCAGCCAGCTGCCCGTCATCCCCTGGACCAGGCTGCCGATCGGTACCAGCAGCGACGCGGTCCCCTTGGCGGTGTACAGCATGCCGTAGTTGGTCGTGGCGTACTTGTTGCCGAACAAGTCCCCGGAGACGGCCGGGAACAAGCTGTAGATCTCGCCCCAGGCGAAGAACGTCAGCCCCGAGAGGATGACGAACAGCTCCGGCACGTGCGCGAAGCTGACCAGCAGCAGGATGGCCACGCCTTCGAGCCCGAAGGCGATGAACATCGTGTTCTCGCGCCCGATGTGGTCCGACACCCAGCCGAAGAACGGCCGCGTGAAGCCGTTGAGCACGCGGTCGAGCGACAGCGCGAACGGCAGCGCGGCGAGCGTGAAGCCGAGGATGGCCACGGGGGCGTCGGCCACGCCGTAGTCGCGGGCGATGGGGCCCAGCTGCGCGGTGGCCATGAGCCCGCCAGTAGCGACCATGGTGAACATGACGTACAGCAGCCAGAACACCGGGCTGCGCAGCGTCTCCAGCGGCGTGTAGTCGCGGGCCGCCTGGCGTAGCTCGGGCTTCATCTTGGAGGCCGTCTCCTGTGCGGTCGGCGTGCGCATCAGCAGGGCCATGATCAGCACCACCAGGCCCTGGCCCAGCCCGAACCAGAAGAAGGCCGCCTGGTAGCCCTGCGACTCGATCATCTCGGCGATAGGCACCACGGTGAGCGCGGAGCCGGCGCCGAACGCCGCCGCGGTGAGGCCGGCCGCGAGGCCACGATGGTCGGGGAACCACTTGAGCGCGTTGCCGATGCTGGTGCCGTACACGATGCCGGCCCCGATGCCGCCGATCGCGCCGCCCAGCCACAGCATCGGGAGCGACGAGGCCTCGGCATTGAGCACCCAGGCGATGGCTACCAGCACGCCGCCAATGCTCACGATCAGCCGCGGGCCGAAGCGGTCGACGAGATACGCCTCGAACGGCACGAGCCATGTCTCGGCGAGCACGAACAGCGTGAACGAGACCTGGATCGCCGCCTTGCCCCAGTGAAACCGGTCGTCGATCGGGTTGACGAACAGGGTCCAGCCGTACTGCAGGTTGGCTACCGCCACCATGGCAATGATGCCAACGAGCAGCTGGAGCCAGCGGTTGCGCACGGGACTGGCCGCTGGCACGGTCGCAGAACTCGACGAGAGCGCCATAGGTCTTCTTTTCCTCCTGCATCCCCTAGAAGAGCTGTCCGGACGCTACACCCGCGACCCGCCGCCCGCTGGCGCCGCGGGCGGGCAACGAGGGCGCGGTAGGCGCAGCGGCGTGACCGACGGCACGGATCAGCAGCGCAGCGGATACCAGGGGGGGCGCAGCAGGATGCCCGCCGGGGCGCATGGGGCGGGTGAGATGCCGAGGTCCAGGCCCACTAGCAGCGGGGCAAGGGCACCGTTCACGGGGCCCGAGGCGAGGGCATCCGTGCCATCAGCCAGGCCACATAGCGCGGCCGCGGGCAGCCCGAAGGCGCCCCCGGGCCCCCCAGCGGCCCACAACGCGACGGCGAGTATGGGCCCCACCGGGAGCCCCACCCCCGCGCCGCTGGCCGAGGCGGCGGGTACTACGGCGGCGATGGCCAGGGCACAGCCCAGCACGAGGACCACGAGCTGCCAGTGCACCGCCCGCTGCGTGCTCACCTCGCCGCCTCACCGCTGAGACGTTCGGCGGTGGCCTTATGGCCTGACCGCCTTATGGCTTGGCCATAGCTCGGTTGGCCCGTAGTATAGCGCGGCTGTGCGCGCTGTCAAGCGTAACCTGTACAGGGCGTATACTTGTCCTATGACAGCTCAGACAAATGACTTTGGGCACCCGGGCAGCGGCTATCGGGCCATCGCCGAGGCGATCCTGCGCCAGATCGCGGCGGGAGAGCTGGCGCCCGGCGCCCGGTTACCACCCGTGCGTGTGGCGGCGGCGCGCTGGGGCGTGAACGTCAACACGGTGCAGCGCGCCTACGCCTGCCTTGCGGCGCAGGGGGTGGTGGTGGCGCGGGCCGGCCGGGGGACCCGCGTGGCGCCCGCGGCGGCAGAGGCGGCGGTCGCGCTGCGGGCCGCGCGGCTGCACCAGCTGGTGGGGGAGGTGTTGGCCGCCGCGCTCGCGCTGGGCTACCAGCCGGCGGAGGTCGCGGCCACGTTCACTGCCCAGCTCGCCCGCTGGCGCGCGGCGCGGCAGCGGCGAGGCGATCCTGCTGCGGGGCCCCAGGGCCCTGCACGGAGTGTGCGGCTGGCCGGCAGCCATGACCTCTGCATGGAGGTGCTAGTCCGCCAGCTGCGTGCGGGGCGACCGCGCTGGCCGATCCGCTGGCGGCCGTCGAGCAGCCTAGCCGGGTTGTTCGCGCTAGCTACCGATGCCTGCGACCTCGCTGGCTGCCATCTGCTGGATGCGGCGAGCGGTGAGTACAACGCGCCGTTCGTCGAGCGCCTGCTGCCGGGCGAGCCGGTGCTGCTCGTCACGGTGGCCGAGCGCGAGCAGGGGCTGCTCGTGGCGCCGGGCAACCCGGCAGGCGTGCGCGCGGTGCGAGATCTAGCGCGGCCGGGCGTGCGCTTCGTCAACCGGCCGCGCGGCAGCGGCACGCGGCTGCTGCTCGACCGGCTGCTGGCGGCGGCGGGGGTGTCCCCTGCAGCCGTCGCCGGCTACGAGCGCGAGGTACCGACCCATCTGGCGGTCGCCGTCGCGGTCGCCACGGGCGCCGCGGATGTGGGGCTCGGCATCCGCGCGGCGGCGCAGGCCGCGGGCCTCGACTTCGTGCCCCTGGCGCGCGAGCGCTACGAGCTGGCGTTGCGCGCCGAGCAGCAAGCGCGCCCGGAAGTGGCCGCCGTGTTGGCGGCACTACGCGCACCGGCGTTTCGCGCCGCCGCGCAGGCGCTGGGCGGCTACGACCTGGCGCAGGCCGGCAGCGTCCGGCGCGTCGGCTGATGCGGCGAACGAAAGGAGGAGAGTGCGGTGTTGATCCCCGGCGTCACGCGGCTGCTTCCGCCACGCCGACTGGCCATGCTAGGGGTGCTGCTCGCTAGCGTGCTGCTGCTCCAGCAGCCCACCACGGCAGCCCAGGGGCCGGCGCAGCCGGAAGTGATCCTGGCCACCACGACCAGCACCTACGATACGGGCCTGCTCGACTACCTGCATCCGATGTTCGAACGGGCTACCGGCTATCAGGTAAAGACCATCAGCGTGGGCACCGGCCAGGCGCTGGCGCTAGGCGAGCGCGGCGAGGCCGATGTCGTGCTGGTCCACGCGCCGGAGACCGAGCGCGCCTGGATGGCGGCGGGCAACGGTACGCGGCGGCTGCTGGTGATGTACAACGACTTCGTGCTGGTCGGCCCGGCCGACGACCCTGCCGGTGTGCGCGGCCAGCCCGTGGTCGAGGCGCTGCGGCGCATCGCGGCGGCGGGCAGCGTGTTCGTCAGCCGCGGCGACAACTCCGGCACGCACATCCTGGAGCGCCAGCTCTGGCAGCGCATCGGGGTCAATCCCGAGGGCCAGGCGTGGTACCTCGCGGTCGGCCAGGGCATGGGCCAGACGCTCAACATCACGAGCGATCGCCAGGCCTACACGCTCACGGACCGTGGCACCTGGCTGGCGCGGCGCAACACGCTCGACCTCGTGCTGTTGGTCGAGGGCGATGCCGTGCTGCGCAACATCTACCACGTGATGCCCGTCAACCCGGCCAAGTCGCCGCGCATCAACAACGCGGGGGCCGAGGCCTACGCTGACTGGCTGGTGAGCCCCGAGGCGCAGGCCGCGATCGAGGCGTTCGGCCGCGACCGCTACGGGCAGTCGCTGTTCATCCCCGCCGCTGGGCGCTCCGAGGAGGAGTTGCTCGGGGAGTGAGTGCCCATGGACTTACTGGCCAGCGCGGTGCTGCATGCCCTCCGGCTGCTGCTGACCGGCGACGCGGAGACATGGCAGATCACGCTGCTGAGCCTCCGGGTATCGCTCACGGCCACGGCGATCAGCGTGCTGGTGGGGGTGCCGCTGGGGACTTGGCTGGCGCTGGTCCGCTTTCCCGGGCGAGGACTGCTGTTGGCGCTGGTCAATACGGGCATGGGCATGCCGCCCGTGGTCGCCGGGCTAGTCATTACCATTCTCCTGTGGCGCACGGGGCCCCTGGGCCAGCTCCGCTTGCTATACACGCCCACGGCCATCATCATCGCCCAGGTAGTACTCTCGCTGCCCGTGGTCATCGGGCTGACGGTGGCCGCCATCCAGCAGCTCAACCCCCGGCTGCGCCTCCAGATCCTCGCGCTGGGGGCCACGCGCTGGCAGTATCTCGCGCTGCTGGTGCGTGAAGCGCGGCTGCCGCTGCTGGCGGCGGTCATGGCCGGGTTCGGCGCGGTGATTTCCGAGGTCGGCGCGGCGATGATGGTGGGCGGCAATATCCAGGGCCAGACGCGCGTGCTGACCACGGCGACCGTGCTGGAGACGAGCAAGGGCAACTTCGATTTGGCCCTGGCTTTAGGGCTCATTCTGCTCGCGCTCGTCTACGCGGTCAACCTGACGCTTACCTGGATCCAGCAGCGAGGGCGGCCGCTGTGAGCGACCAGGCACCCCCCAGCGGCCCGCTAGTGGCGCTGCGCGGCGTGCAGGTGCGGCGCGGCGGGCGGGTAGTCCTGGACGTGCCGGCGCTGGACGTGTGGCCTGGGGATGTGCTGGCCGTAGTGGGGCCGAATGGGGCGGGCAAGAGCACGCTGCTCCAGGTGATGGCCGCGCTGCTGGCGCCGGACCGCGGGCGTGTGTGGTTCGCCGGCCAGCAGGTCGACGCGCGGCGCAATCCCGTGGCGGTGCGGCGGCGGCTGGCGGTGGTGTTCCAAGAACCGTTGCTGTTCGACACCAGCGTGTTCGACAACGTGGCCAGTGGGCTACGCTTGCGGGGGGTGCCGGGGCAAGAGCTCCGGGCGCGGGTGACGGTGTGGCTGGAGCGCCTGGGGATCGCCGCCCTAGCGCGGCGGCCGGCGCGTACCCTCTCGGGGGGCGAGGCGCGGCGCACGAGCCTGGCCCGGGCGCTGGTGCTGGAGCCGGAGCTGCTGCTGCTCGACGAGCCGTTCGCCGCGCTGGACTACCCCACGCGGCAGGCGCTGTTGGGCGAGCTGCCGGGGTTGCTAGCCGCCGCGCGGACCACCACGGTATTGGTGACTCACGACCCCTACGAGGCCTTGGCGGTGGCGCGCCGCGCCGTGGCCCTGCGCGAAGGTCGGATCGTAGCCGAGGGCCCAGTGCGCGCTGTGCTGGGAGCGGCGGGGCTGGAGCTCGGCCCTCTGTTGGCGCCCGAGGTCAAGTGAGCTGGTAGGCGTCGTACACGACCAGGTTCTTCAACCGCAAGGCGGCGCCCACGCACACGCGTGTGGTGAGCCACCGATAGGCGGGGTGACCGGTCTCGAAGCCGACCAGTACGCGGAAGTAGTAGCGGCGCGGATCGACCGGCTCACCCGCAGCGATACGGGCGAGCACCTCGGGGCTGCCGCTGCGGTAGCCCCGAGTAGTAATGTAGATGAGCGCGTCGTCGGCGGTGCGCAGCGTGTAGCGGGTATCGATGACGGCGGTGCCGTCGGCGAGGACGAGCTGCCAATCGGCGCCACCCGGCAGGATCGTCCCCTGGAAAGCAGGGCCCTGGAAGCGGCCGCCCTGGATGGGGATGATACGGCGGCGCCCAGCGGGTGTCTCGCCCAGCTCGAGCGGGTCGCCCACCTCGACCTCGAAGCGGGCTAGATGCTGGAGCGCGGGAACGGGGGGCTCAAACGGCACGGCCATCGCGGCACCTCCGCCTACAGGCCGCCCCGCCAGCCGGGGGGCGGGCCCGATGCAACAAAAAATCTGGCGGCGTGCCGCCAGATAGGAGGAGCAAGTGCCGAAGCGGGGAGTCGAACCCCGACGGGCGTGCGCCCACTACGCCCTGAACGTAGCGCGTCTACCAGTTCCGCCACTTCGGCAGGACGCCTATAGTATAGCAAGCGGAGTCGTACAGGGCAACTCGGCCGTCCCCGTGGAGGCCGCCTCCGCACTGCCCCGCGCCCTGCCCCCGGTCGCCGCGCCGGGGTGGCACTGGCTCGCCACGGAGCTGAGAGGAAGGCGAGCTCGCGCCTGCGGCGCTCTCACGGCCTGCCGCCCCTGCAGCCCGGCACAGCCGCCGGGCTGCAGGACAGGTGCAGCTCGCTCTCCCCGCTCGTCGCCGCCGGGGCGCAGAACTCGGGAGTATCGTCCTATCTATTGACAGCCCCCGCCGCCCGTGCTCTAATCGGTGCACCATCGTTTGGTCGGTGGGGGATGCGGTTCGGGCTGTTTTATCTGCCCACCTACCCGAGCACGGTCGGGCCGGCTCCTCCTGACCTGTTGCGCGAGATCGTGGAGCAGGCGGTACTGGCCGAGGCACTGGGGTTCGAGGGCGTTTGGCTGGCGGAGCATCACTTCCACGGGTTCGGGGGGGTACTCTCCAGCCCCGCCGCCGTGGGCTGTGCCATCGCCGCTCGCACACAGCGCCTGCGGATCGGCACGGCCGTCGTCCTGCTGCCCTACCACCACCCGCTGCGCGTGGCCGAAGACTACGCCACGCTCGACGTGCTGAGCGAGGGCCGATTCGACTTCGGGGTGGGCACCGGGTTCCTGCGCTGGGAGAACGAGGTGTGGCATGCGCCCTTGGAGACGGCGCGCGCCAAGTTCGCCGAGGCGTTGGAGATCGTCCTGCGCGCCTGGACCGAGCCGGAGCTCGCCTACGCGGGGCAGTTCACCCGCTTCCCGCCGCTCACCGTGCTGCCGCGCCCCGTGCAGCAACCGCACCCGCCGGTGTGGCTGGCGGCGACGACCACGCCCGAGACATTCCAGCTCGCGGGGCAGCGCGGCTATCACCTGATGCTGATCCCTTTCCTACACGAGGTGGCCGAGCTACGGGAGAAAGTCGCGCTGTACCGCGAGGCGCTGCGGGCGGCGGGCCACGATCCGGCCACGCGCGAGGTGTTGGGCGCGTATCACGTCTACGTAGGCCCGGACCGCGCGACGAGCCGGGCGGTGGCCGCCGAGGGGCTCAACCGCTACCGCGCCGCCGCCGGCGAGATCCACGCGCGCACGGCGCACCTGCCGCTACCCGCAGCGTTCAGCGCGCATGTGCGCTCGCGCGGCGAGGTGCGCACGCTGGATATCGACACGCTGCTCGCCCAGCGGCGAGTGATCGCCGGGCCACCCGCTGAGTGTATCGAAGTACTCGCCAGTCTCCGCGAGGACCTGGGGCTGACCTACCTGGCCGCCAATGTCTGCTTGGGCGGCCTGGAGATGGCTGAGGTGCGGCGCGTCATGGAGCGGCTGGCGACGCAGGTGATGCCAGCGTTCCAGCGCCCCGTGCCGATGGCCTGAGCGAAGGGGGAGCGAGGCCATGGCGCGTCCGCTGGTGATCGATGCCGATTCGCATGTCGAGGAGTGCGAGCAGACCTGGCAGTTCCTGGAGCCACCCTACGCGGCGCGGCCGCCACTCGTGGTAGATAAGCGCGGTGCCCCCGGCCTGACGGTGCAGGACGCCTTCTGGTTGATCGACGGCCACACCTATCCCCGCCTGCGCGGCCGCGGCACCACGGTGTACGCCACGCCGCCGGTCTCCACCCTCGCCTACGCCAAGCCGTTCAGCATCGCCAGTCAGACACTGAGCGATGTGCATGCGCGCCTCGAAGACTTAGACCGCGCCGGCATCGACATCCAGGTCCTGTACCCCACCGTCTTTCTGGAGCGGCTGAGCAGCGACGACGCGTACCTGACGGCGCTGATGCGCAGCTACAACACCTGGCTGGCTGCCCGGTGCGCCGAGGCCCCCGACCGCCTCAAGTGGGCCGCCGTGATGCCCCTGCACAGCGTGCCCGACGCTATCGCCGAGTTGCGGCGCACACGCGAGCTGGGCGCGGTCGCGGCCGTGATGTACGGCACGGTGGGGGAGACGATGCTGCACGAGCCGCGCTTCGACCCGTTCTGGGCGGAGGCGGCGCGGCTGGGCGTCCCCGTGGTCGTGCACACGGGCTGGAGCCATCCGGGCCTGCTCGCCAGCGGCACGGACGTGTTCGCCGCCCAGCTCGTGGGGTTCACGCTGCCCGTGCTGATGGCCTTCTTCAGCTTCCTGGGCGGCGGCATCCTGGCGCGCCACCCGGAGCTGCGCGTCTGCTTCCTGGAGGCGGGCGCGGATTGGCTGCCGTACCTGATCCAGCGTATGGACCAGTACTATAGCGTGGACGCACGGCTCGGCTGGGCCACCCTGGCGCCCGAGCCGCCCAGCCACTACCTCCGGCGCGGCCACGTGTACCTGACCTGCGAGGGGGACGAGCGCCTGCTCCCCACGGTGCTTCAGTGGCTGGGGGACGACCAGGTGATGGCGTCGGCCGATATGCCGCACATGGAGGCGCGCGAGAACTCGCTGCAGGACATCGCCGAGCGCGATGACCTCACCGACGCGCAGAAGCGCAAGATCCTAGGGGAGAATGCCCGCCGCTTCTACGGCCTGTAGCGTGCCCGCGGAGCCGGCGATGAGCGCCCTACGCCTGCTAGAGGTCTCGAAACACTTCGGGGGCGTGACCGCGCTCTCGCATGTCTGCCTGACGGTGCCGGAGGGGGCGATCTACGGCCTGATCGGGCCGAATGGCGCCGGCAAGTCCACCCTGTTCAACTTGATCAACGGCATCTATCCGGTGTCTGCGGGCCACATCTACGTGGGGGCGCGGGATGTGACGGGCTGGCGGCCCGCGGCGATCGCGCGTCTCGGGGTGGCACGCACCTTCCAGAGCGTGCAGTTGTTCGCGGGGATGACGGTGCTGGACAACGTGCTCCTGGGCCAGAGCCGCTTCGCCCACACGGGCCTCCGCAGCCTGCTGCCCGTGTTCGCCGACCGCCGCGAGGCCGCGCTGCGGCGCGCGGCGCTGCACACGCTGGAGTGGCTCGACTTGGCGTCCTATGCGCACGCCACCGCCAGCGAGCTGCCGTACGCTATCCAGCGGCGGGTCGAGGTGGCGCGCGCGCTGGCCAGCCACCCGCGCCTGCTGCTCCTCGACGAGCCCGCCGCGGGCTGCAACGAGGAGGAGAGCCGGGCGCTAGCTGCCGATATCCGGCGTATCCGCGAGCGCGGCATCACCGTGGTTCTGATCGAGCACGATATGTCAGTCGTGATGGAGGTATGCGACCGCATCGCGGTGCTCAACTTCGGGGAGGTCATCGCCGAGGGGCCCCCCGCGGCGATCCAGAACGATCCGCTCGTGCTGGAAGCGTATCTTGGACGCGAAGACGACGTCGCCACCGCTGCTGCGCATCGAGGGCCTGCGGGTTAGCTACGGGCCGGTCGTCGCTCTGCGCGACGTGTCGCTCACCGTGTACCCCGGCGAGGTGGTGGCGGTGCTGGGCGCCAATGGCGCCGGGAAGACCACGCTGCTGCGGACGATCTCCGGGCTGCTGCGGCCGAGTGCGGGGGCGATCTGGTTCGCCGGCCGCGAGCTCACCCGCGTGCCGCCGCACGCCATCGCCGCGGCCGGCCTGGCGCACGTCCCGGAGGGGCGCGGCATTCTCGGACGAATGACAGTGCTGGAGAACCTGCGCATGGGCGCCTATACTCGCCGCGATGGCGAGATCGCCCGCGACCTCGCCGAGCTGTGCGAGCGCTTCCCGATCCTGCACGAGCGCCGTCACCAGCCGGCGGCGCTGCTGTCGGGTGGCCAGCAGCAGATGTTGGCGATCGCCCGTGCCTGGATGGCTCGCCCCCGCCTGATCCTGCTCGACGAGCCGTCGCTGGGGTTGGCGCCGCGCCTGGTCGCCGAGGTGTTCCAGCTGATCGCCGCGATCCGCGAGCGCGCCGCGGTGCTGTTGGTCGAGCAGAACACGCGCGCGGCCCTACGCCTGGCCGACCGCGGCTATGTCCTGGAGCTGGGCCGGGTGGTGCTGGATGGCCCCGCACGCGCCCTGCTCACCGACGAGGGGCTGGTCCGCGCCTATCTCGGGCGCCGCGCGGCCCCGGGGGGGGCCACGTGATCGGCCAGCAGCTCGTCAACGCCCTCATGCTGGGCAGCAACTACGCGCTGGTGGCTATCGGCTACACGCTGGTGTTCGGCGTGCTGCGCCTGCTCAACTTCGCGCATCCGAATGTGTGTGTGCTCGGTGGGTTCCTGCTGTTCAGCGCGGTGGGCACGCTGGCGCTACCGCTGCCGGCGGCCATCGCCGTGGTGATCGTGGGCGGGGCCGTGTTGGGGCTGGCGACCGAGCGCCTGTGTTTTCGGCCCGCCGAGCACCTGCGGGACGAGCTGGCGCCCGCTATCTCCTCGGTGGCGTTCGCCCTCGTGCTCACCGAGCTAGTCGCCAAGGTCTGGGGGGCCGAGCCGCGCCGGCTCCCGCCGCTGGTCACCGGCGCGACTTTCGACTTGGGCCTGTTCCAGGTCTCCAGTATCCAGCTCGTCATCCTGGGGCTATCGTTCGGGCTGATGCTGGGGGTGGACTACCTGCTCCAGCACACGCGGATGGGCTACGCGCTGCGGGCCGTGGCCGAGCAGCGCGACGTGGCGCAGTTGCTCGGGGTGAATGTACGCGCCACAGTGGTGTGGGCGTTCCTGCTGTCGGGCGTGCTGGCGGCACTCGCGGGGATGCTGCTGGCGATGCGGATCGGGCTGGCCGATCCGAACGTGGGGCTGTCGTACGGGCTGCGCGCCCTGGCGGTGATGGTGCTCGGCGGGCTGGGCAACGTCCGCGGCGCGATGGTCGCGGGCCTGCTGGTGGGGTTGGTGGACGTCATGGCGCTGGCGTTCCTGTCGCAGGCGTACTCCAGTGTGGCCGCGTGGGTGCTGCTGCTCGTCGTGCTGTTGTGCAAGCCATCGGGCCTGCTGGGCACTCGCCTCCAGCGCGAGTCGATCTAGCCGGGGTGGGGGGAATGGTCGATCCGTCGGTATTCGTCTTGCTGGGCATCAACATCCTGATGGGGTGGAGCTTCTACGTGATGCTGATGTCCGGCCAGTTCTCGTTCGGCAACGCGGGCTTCATGGCGCTGGGCGCGTACACGGCGGGGATCGCCACCGTGAAGCTCGGGCTGCCGTACGGGGTGGGCCTGTTGCTGGCCGTCGTCGTGGGGGCGGTGGCGGGTGGGCTGGTCGGCCTCCCGGCGCTGCGGATGCGCGGCGTGTACCTGGCGCTGGCCACGATCGCGTTCGCCTTTCTGGTGGAGAACTTCTTCGTCAACCTCGAGTACACCGGCGCGCAGACGGGCTTCTACGGGCTCACCGGCACCACGCTGCCCGGGGTGTACCTCTGCGTCGCGGTGCTGGGCGTGCTGCTCCTGCGGCTGCAGCATTCGCGACTCGCCAAGTCGCTCCAGGCCGTCCGCGAGCACGAGGTCGTGGCCAGCACGCTGGGGCTGAACACCACGTACCTGAAGTTGCTGTCGTTCAGCCTGGGCGCGGCATTCGCCGCCCTAGCGGGCGCGCTGTACGGCCACTACACCTACTTCATCTCGCCCGAGCTGTTCGGCTTCTTCCAATCGGTGTGGCCCGCGTTCTACGTGGCCATCGGCGGCGCGGGCACGGTCGTTGGCCCCGTGCTGGGCGCGGCGATCGTCACGCTGCTGCCCGAGTACTTCCAGCCGCTGCAGGAGTGGCGGCTGCTGGTGTTCGGCCTGACGGTCATGGCGTTGATCGCGCTGCGCCCGCAGGGGCTGTATACCCCGTACATGCAGCGACGGCTCGGCGCATGGCTCCGCCGCCTGCAGCCCCGCTGGCCGCGGGCGGCGGGGCGGTCGCCTACGGCGGTGCCTGGCGACGCGTCCCCCGGCGCTGTTGGAGCGAGAGGAGAGAGCCCATGAAGCCCGCGATGCAGTCGCTGCGTAGATGGTGCCCGGTCCTGGCGCTGCTCCTCAGCGCCTGCGCGGCTGGCGGAGGTGACACCGGCCGTGGTGCGGCCCCGGCGGCTGCTCAGCCGGGCGGCCCCCCGCCCGCCAATACCGCGCCCGCCCCGGGGCAGGCGGCTGGAGGGCTCAGTGGGCCGCCGGTGAAGATCGGCTTCATCGCGCCGCTCAGCGGCCCGGTGGCGCCCTACGGCGCCGCGCTGAAGTACGCGCCCGCGTTGGTGGTGAAGGAGACTAACGCCACCGGCGGGATCAACGGGAGCCCGTTGGAGCTGGTGACCATCGACAGCCCCAATAACCCGAACCAAACCGTGACCGGGCTGCGGCGGCTGGCGAATGACGACAAAGTCGTGGCGCTGCTCGGACCGTACTACACGGGCGAGATGCAGGCCGCCGTGCCGCTGCTCAAGGAGCTGAAGCTGCCGCTGCTACCGCTGACGCCCGCCGCCACCCATCCGGGCGTCGTGGAGCTGAACGAGTGGGCGTTCCTGGCGGACAGCTCCGAGGAGCGCACCGTGTCGATCGCACTCGACGCTTTCAAAAAGGTGTATCCCAATGTGCACCGCATGGTGGTGGTCGGCGACTCCCAAACGGCCGTAACTGCTGTCACCCTCCGCGATGTCTGGCCCAAGGTCCTGCCAGAGCGCGGCTACGCGATCGTGGATACGATCACCTTCCAGTTCAACACTACCGACTTCAGCCCTATCGCCACCCGCATCCGGGCCTCGGGTGCCGAGGGCATCGCCCTGAGCGCGCTGTCGCCAGCCGGGCCCAGCTTGCTCCAGGAGCTGGAGCGCCAGGGCACGCACCTGCCAGTGGTCACCTCGGCGCACCTGCAGACCGTGCCGCCGCTGGCCAAGCTCCTGGGCAAGACAGGCGACGGCATGATCCAGACGTTCTTCTACAGCCCGGCGCTAGCCGATCAGCCCCGTGTCCATGAGTGGCTGACGCAGTACGCCGCCGAGATGCGGGCGGACAACCCGAGCGCCGATAGCAGCGACATTGGCTTCGCCTGCGAGATCCAGACGTACGATGATGCCTCGATTCTCGTGCAGGCGATGCGCAACGCGGGCATCACCGGCAGCACCCCGATCGCCGAGGCGCGGGAGCGGACGCGGCAGGCGCTCATGGCTATCAAAGACTTCCCGGGCGTGCTGCGGCCGAAGGAGATCACCGCCCAGGGGCGTGTGACCTGGGACTTCTACCCGCTCATCGCCCAGGATGGCGCGTGGCGCCCAATCCCCGAGTAAGCCGCCGGGGGGAGCGACGTCGATGACCAACGTGGCCAGCTATCAGGATGAGACGCTCGTCGTCCGCGACGTACGCGTGCACTTGCTCGCGGGCGGGGCGGGCGAGCCGCTGCTGTATCTGCATGGGGCTGGCATTACCAACGTCTGGTTGCCGTTTCACGCGCGGTTGGCCGCCGGCTGTCACCTCCTGGCGCCCGACCTGCTCGGCTTCGGGCGCACCGATCGGCCGCACTGGCTGGACACGGTCCAGGACTTCGTGATCCACTACCTGGACCTGCTCGATGCCCTCGGCCTGGAGCGCGTGCACGTGGCCGGGCTGTCGCTCGGCGGCTGGATCGCCGCGGAACTCGCGGTGTGGGCCTCGCACCGGCTGAAGAGCCTGACGCTCATCGATCCGGCGGGGCTGTACCTGCCGGGCTGCGAGGTGCCCGACCTGTTCGTGCTCGACCCCGCGCAGATCGTGCGCCTGCTGGTGCACGACCCCGCCTTAGCCGAGCGGCTGCTCGCGGTGCCCGAGACACCCGAACTGGCGGCCCAGCGCCTCAAGGGGCAGGTTACCCTGGCCCGCGTGGCCTGGAACCCGTATCTGTACGACCCCAAGTTGAGCCAGCGGCTGCACCGTGTCCGCGTGCCTACCCAACTCTTGTGGGGGGCCGAGGATCGCCTGTTCCCACTGGCGATGGCCGCGGCGTGGCGCGCCGGGCTGCCCGAGGCGCGCCTGCTCGTGCTGCCCGACTGCGGGCACCTTCCCCCTATCGAGCGGCCGGAACAGTGCGCGGATGCCATCAGCCGCTTCGTCAGCGAGTGCGCCGCGCGGTAGCAGCCGAGAGAGTCACAGGGGAAAACCGATGACCGCCGCGTTCTACTGCTTCCATCTGATGCCTTGGCCCTACCTGCCGGCGGATTTCGAGACCCACTACCACAGCGCCTGGGTCGATTTCCCCAACCGCTTCTTCGATCCCGAGCGGGGCCACAAGCTGTACAACGACTACCTCGAGCAACTGGTCGCGGCCGAGCGGCTCGGCTTCGACGGCGTCTGTGTCAACGAGCACCACCAGAACGCCTACGGCCTGATGCCCGCCCCCAATATCATCGCTAGCATGCTGGTCGCGCGCACACGCCGGATCAAGATCGCACTAGTCGGCAACGCGCTCCCGCTGCGCGATCATCCGCTGCGCGTGGCGGAAGAGGTCGCGATGATGGACGTCATCAGCGGCGGCCGCATCATCAGCGCCTTCGTCCGCGGCATCGGCGCCGAGTACCACTCCTTTAGCCTGAACCCGACCTACTCGCGCGAGCGGTTCCTGGAGGCGCACGACCTGATCGTCCGCGCCTGGACCGAGCCAGGGCCGTTCCGCTTCGAGGGCAAGCACTACCGCCTACGCCACGTGAACCTCTGGCCCCGGCCACTCCAGCGCCCGCACCCACCGATCTGGATCCCCTCGCAAGGCAGCGCGGAGTCGATCGAGTGGGCGGCGCAGCAGCGCTACCCGCTTGTGCTAGTCTACTCGTCGCTCCAAACCGTGCGGATGCGCTTCGAGCAGTACCGCGCCGCGGCGGAGGCGGCTGGCTACACGCCGGCGCCCGGGCAGTTCGGCTGGATGGCCCCCGTGTACCTCGCCGAGACCGAGGCGGAGGCGTTGGCCAAGGCCGAGCAGCATGTTCTGTGGCTGTTCCACCGCGGCCTCAAGATGCCGCAGCACTACTTTTTCCCGCCCGGCTACCTCACCGAGCGGAGCCAGCTCTCCGTCGGCGGCCGCCGGCACTTCTCGCAGTACACGTTCCGCGAGTTCCTTGACGAGGGGTGGGCGCTGGTCGGTACGCCCGAGCGGGTAGCCAACCAGCTCGGCGAGCGGTTGCAGGAGCTAGGGTGCGGCCTGTTCCTGGGCCTGCTGCATATCGGCCCTATGACCCCCTGGGAAACGCTCCGCAACCTCGAGCTGTTCGGGCAGGAGGTGATCCCGGCCCTGCGCGGCCGTCCCGCCGCCGCGCCGGCCTGACGGGCCCTGGCCCCAGTGCCGGGCGGCTGCCAGCTGCCGCGCCGCCCTCACTCGGGGGGCGGGCCATTGGAGGCTGGCTGCTCGGTCGCCTCCCCGCGCTCGATGAGGTACACCCGCTGTGCCAGGCGCCGCACCCACTTGAACTCGGACTCGCAGATCAGTACCGAGAGCTCACTCTGGGCGCTGGCCAACTCGCGCCCGG
>DATGKN010000091.1:0-12023 GCA_035294645.1 Chloroflexota bacterium | reverse complement strand
CGGCTGGACAAGGACACCTCCGGGCTGCTGATGGTGGGGCGCACGGTCGAGGCGGTGGCCGCGCTCCAGGCACAGATGCAGACCGGCGAGATCGTCAAGCGCTACTACCTGCTGGTAATCGGCGACCTCGCCGCGGGCGAGGGGATGATCGACGCGCCGATCGGGCGTGACCCGCGCCAGCGCCAGCGCATGGCCGTACGGGCCGAGGGGCGGCCGGCGTTGACCCGCTTCTGGGTGCGCGAGCGGTTCGGGCAGTTCACCTTCGTGGAGGCCGAGCTGGCCACCGGCCGCACCCATCAGCTCCGCGTCCACTTCGCGTATATCGGTCACCCGGTGGCGGCGGACAAGCTATACGGGTCGGGCCGCCGGCCACCCGGGCTGCCCCGCCAGTTCGTGCATGCGCACTATCTGCGCGTGCGGTCGCCCGCCACCGGCGAGGTGCTGGAACTCACGGCGCCGCTGCCGCCCGACCTGGCCGAGCCGCTCGTGCAGCTGCGCGCGGGGGGGCCAGCAGCGACGGGTGCGGGCGCGCCCCGCGCCCGCCGCACGCAGGACTGAGGATGGAGTATGGCGAGCCCAGTACGCGTTCGCATCGCGCCGAGCCCGACGGGCATGCCCCACGTGGGGCTGTTCCACACCTTCCTGTACAACTGGCTGTACGCCCGCCACACGGGCGGCCAGTTCATCGTGCGCATCGAGGACACCGATCGCGCGCGGGCGGTGGAGGGCGCGGTCGAGGCGCTGCTGGAGGCTATCCGCTGGCTGGGCCTGGACTGGGACGAGGGCCCCGAGGTGGGCGGGCCGTACGGGCCGTACGTGCAATCGCAGCGCCTCCCGCTGTATCGCGAGCATGCCGAACAGCTCGTCGCCGCCGGCAAGGCGTACTACTGCTATTGCAGCCCCGAGCGGCTAGCGGTGCTGCGCGAGCAGCAGGAGCGGGCCAAGGTGCCGCCGGGGTACGACCGCCGCTGTCGCTACCTCGCCCCCGCCGAGCGCGAGGCCGCCGCCGCGGCGGCCAGCACGCCGCCCGTGATCCGCTTCGCCGTGCCCCTGGAGGGCGAGACGACGTTCCACGACCTGCTGCGCGGCCCTATCACCTGGGAGAACCGGCTGCTGGACGACTTCGTGATCCTGAAGTCGGATGGCTATCCCACCTACCACCTGGCCCACCTGGTAGACGACCACTACATGCGGATCACCGACGTGCTGCGCGGCGACGAGTGGATCTCCAGCACGCCGCGGCACATCCTGCTGTACCGGGCGTTCGGCTGGGAGCCACCGCGCTTCTGCCACCTGGCACCGCTGCTCGGCCCGGATGGCAAGAAGCTGAGCAAGCGCCATGGCGCCACGGCCATCCTCGACTACCGCGACGCCGGCTACCTGCCGGAGGCGCTGGTCAACTACCTGGCGATTATCGGCACCTCCTACGATCCCGAGGGCAAGCGCGAGATCTACTCGCTGCCAGAGCTGATCGCGGCGTTCGACCTCCAGCACATCAACAAGTCGGGCGCCGTGTTCGACCTGCGCAAGCTGGACTGGATGAACGGCTACTACATCCGCCAGCTGCGGCAGGACGACCTCGCGCGGCGGCTGCTGCCGTTCCTGGAACGCGCGGGGCTGCAGGCCGAGCTCGCCTATGTCGAGCGGCTGGTGCCGCTGGTGCAGGAGCGGCTCACCAAGCTGGCCGACGCGCCCGCCCTGCTGCGCTTCGCCTTCGTGGACGAGCTGGACTACGAGGCCAAGAACCTGATCGGCAAGGGGCTCACGGCGGAGGCGAGCCGCGAGGCGCTGGCGGCGGCGCTCGAGCTGCTGCGCGACATTCCGGAGTTCGCCGACGCCCCGCTGGAGGCGGCGATGCGCCAGCTCGCGGACACCGTCGGGGTCAAGAGCGGCCAGCTGTTCATGATCCTGCGCTGGGCGGTTACGGGCACTAACGTGTCGCCGCCACTGTTCGCCAGCATGGAGGTGATCGGGCGCGAGCGCACGGTGGCGCGGGTGGCCGAGGCGCTGCGGCGGCTGGATGCGCTGATCGCCGAGCGCGGGCGGGGGGGGAGCTAGCCCGCGCGGGGCTGCCGGGGGCTCGGGACGTCCCAGCGCCCGCCAGCCTGGCGTGGTATCCTTCCCAGGTGCAGCCGCGCGGCCGGCCCGGGCCGGCCGACCCGCCCGGGCGTGGCGGGCGATTCCAGGGAGTAGGTCGAGCGTGCGCCGTATCTTCTCGCGCGATCGTGGCCGTGAGCCGCGGGTGCCCGAGGACCTGTGGGAGCGCTGTCCGCAGTGCCGGCACCTGGCGTACGTCAAGGAGCTGGCGCGCGCGCTGCGCGTGTGTCCGCGCTGCGGCCACCATCTGCCGCTCGGCGCCCGCGAGCGCATCGCCGTGTTGCTCGACCCCGGCTCGTTCGTTGAAGAAGATGCCCAGCTTCGCTCGGCCGACCCGCTGGCGTTCGTCAGCGACGGCCAGCGCTACCACGCTAAGCTGGCCGAGACCCGCGCGCGCACGGGGTTGGCCGAGGCGGTGGTGTGCGGCACGGGGGCCATCGCGGGCTGGCCGCTGCGGCTGGCCGTATGCGACTTCGCGTTTCTGGGCGCCAGCATGGGCGCGGCGGTCGGGGAGAAGATCGCGCGCGCCGCCGAGCGCAGCCAGCGCGATGGCTTGCCGCTGCTGCTGGTGGCCGCCTCGGGCGGCGCGCGTATGCACGAAGGGATCTTCTCGCTGCTGCAGATGGCCAAGACGGTCGCCGCACTGGAGCGGCTGGCCGCGGCGCGCGTTCCCTACCTCGTCCTGCTCACCCACCCCACTACTGGCGGGGTGACCGCCAGCTTCGCCGCGCTGGGCGACGTGCTGCTCGCCGAGCCGCGGGCGCTGATCGGCTTCGCCGGGCCGCGCGTCATCGAGCAGATCACCAAGCAGAAGTTGCCGCCGGGCGCGCAGTCGGCCGAATTCCTCCTGGAGCATGGCATGATCGACCGCGTGGTGCCGCGGGCCGAGCAGCGCGAGTTGCTGGCGCGGCTACTGCGCCTGTACGCGGCCCGCCCGAGCGCGGGCAGCCGCGACGCCGCGACGCTCGGCGCGAACGGGCAGGTGCGACGGTGAGCGAGCGGCCGGGCGGCGCCTCCGCTACCACGCCTGCCTGGGAGCGCGTGCAGCTCGCGCGCCATCCCGAGCGGCCGTACACGCTCGACTACGTGGGGCTCCTGTTCAGCGATTACGTCGAGCTGCACGGCGATCGGCTGTTCGCCGACGACCCCGCGCTGGTCGGTGGCCTGGCGGCGTTCGATGGGCGCACCGTGATGGTGGTGGGCCACCAGAAGGGCCGCGACACGCGCGAGAACGTGCGGCGGCGCTTCGGCATGGCGCGCCCCGAGGGGTACCGCAAGGCGCTGCGGCTGATGCGCCACGCCGAGCGGTTCGGCCTGCCGGTGATCAGCTTCGTGGACACTCCGGGCGCCGATCCGACGCTCGAGGCCGAGGAGCGCGGTCAGGCCTGGGCCATCGCCCAGAACCTGTTCGAGATGGCTCGGCTGGCGGTGCCGCTAGTGGCCGTGATCATCGGCGAGGGCGGTAGCGGCGGCGCGCTGGCCATCGCCATGGGCGACCGCGTGCTCATGCTGGAGAACGCCATCTACTCGGTGGTGTCGCCGGAGGGCTGCGCGGCCATCCTCTGGAAAGACGCCGCCCGTGCGGCGGAGGCGGCCGAGGCGATGCAGATCACCGCCGACGCCATGCTGCGGCACGGCGTGATCGATGCCATCGTGCCCGAGCCGCCGGGCGGCGCCCATACAGATCCGGCGGCCGCGGCCGCGGCGCTCGGCGCCGCCCTGCGCGCGGTGCTGGCCGACCTCGAGGCGCGCTACGCGCGGCCGGGCGGCTGGGACAGCGCCGCGCTGCTGGCCGATCGGTTCGCACGCTACCGCCAGCTCGGCCCGTTCTTGGAGTGAGGCGGCCTAGCCGCGGGGCTGGCCGGCCGCCAGGTTGTAGAACGCCGCGCGGCCCGGATATCGAGCGGCCGCGCCCAGCTCCTGCTCGATGCGCAGCAGCTCGTTGTACTTCGCCACTCGCTCGCCGCGCGCCGGGGCGCCGGTCTTGATCTGGCCCGCATTGGTGGCCACGACCAGGTGGGCGATGGTGACGTCTTCGGTCTCCCCACTGCGGTGCGAGACGACGCAGGTCCAGCCGGCGCGCTCGGCCAGCTGCATCGCCTCGAGCGTCTCGGTGAGCGTGCCGATCTGGTTCAGCTTCACCAGTACGGAATTGGCGGTGCGCTCGGTGATGCCACGGGCGATGCGCGCGGGGTTGGTCACGAAGTGGTCGTCGCCGACCAGTTGCACGCGGGCGCCTAGCCGTGCCCGCAGCGCTGCCCACCCTTCCCAATCGTCCTCGGCCAGCGGGTCCTCGAGGCTGAGGATCGGGTACTGGGCGATCCAGTGGGCGTACAGCTCGACCAGCTCGGCGGCCGTGAGCGTGCGGCCCTCCCGGCGCAGCTCGTAGTGCCCGTCGGCAAACAGCTCGGTGGCCGCCGCGTCGATAGCCAGGTGTACATCCTCGCCTGGGCGGTACCCCGCCCGCTCGATGGCGCGGAGGATCGCGTCGAGCGCCGCCGTGTTGGAGGCCAGCGCGGGGGCGAAGCCGCCCTCGTCCCCCACTTGGGTGGCCAGCCCTTGCTCCTCCAGCACGCGCCCCAGCGCGTGGTAGATCTCGACGCTCATCCGCAGCGCATCGGCGAAGGTCGCCGCGCCGGTGGGTAGGATCATGAACTCTTGCAGGTCGGTCGACTGCCAGCGGGTGTGCGCGCCGCCGTTGAGGATGTTCAGCAGCGGCACGGGCAGCACGCAGGCGTTGGCGCGGCCGAGGTAGCGATACAGGGGCAGCCCCAGCGAGGCGGCAGCGGCGTGGGCGATCGCCAGCGACGCGCCGAGGATAGCGTTCGCCCCGAGGCGGCTCTTGTTCGGCGTGCCATCGAGCTCGCACATGGCGCGGTCGAGCGCCACCTGGTCGAACACCGAGCGCCCCTCCAGCAGGGGGGCGAGCTGGTCGTTGACGTGCGCCACCGCCTGCCGCACGCCCTTGCCGCCGTAGGCGCCTTGGTCGCGGTCGCGCAGCTCCAGCGCTTCGTGCGCGCCCGTGGAGGCGCCGGAGGGCACCGCCGCGCGGCCGCGCGTACCGTCCTCGAGCAACACCTCGACCTCTACCGTGGGGTTGCCGCGCGAATCGAGGATCTGGCGCCCGAATACGCGGTCGATCAGTGTCATGGCCTCCTCCTCGCCAGGGCCCGCGGCGCCTGTCGTTCCCTGCCCCGGCCTCTCCCGCGCGTCGATGGGGGGCACGGGGGTGGGCTCACGCCGTCCCCGTCACCGGCTGCTCCCTGCATGGGAGGAGGGGACCGCCCGCCCCGGCTAGAGCGTGTGTAGCTTGATCAAGTCGGCGCGGCTGCTCGGGAGATGCCGCGCCGCGCCTACCAGCACCACCAGGTCGCCCCGCCCCGCGAGACCGCGCCGCACCAGCTCGCCGCTTACCCGCTCGATCACCGCGTCGGTGTGGCCGACCAGCTCGCTGGGCAGCGCCACCACGCCCCACCACAGGGCCAGCCGCCGCCGTACCGCCGCATCGCCGGTGAACGCGAAGATGGGCAGCGCGGGCCGGCACTGCGACGCCAGCTGCGCCGTGTAGCCGCTGCGGGTGAACACCACCAGCGCGCGCGCTCCGACGGCGCTAGCCAGCGCGCAGGCGGCGCGCACCACCGCGTGGGAGCGCGCGGTCTGCGCCGGCGGGCCCGGGCGCGGCGGTGGCGGCAGGGCCTCGGCGGCCGCCGCGATGCGCGCCATCGCCCGCACCGCCTCCACGGGATAGCGGCCCACCGCCGTCTCCGCCGAGAGCATCACCGCGTCGCTGCCGTCGAGCACCGCGTTGGCGACGTCGGACGCCTCGGCGCGGGTGGGGCGCGGATGCTCGACCATCGATTGGAGCATCTGCGTGGCGGTGATCACCGGTTTGCCGTGGACGTTGGCCTGGTGGATGATCCGCTTCTGCAGCGGCGGCACTTCCTCGGCCGACAGCTCCACGGCGAGGTCGCCGCGCGCCACCATCACGCCATCGGCCACGCCCAGGATAGCGTCGAGGTGCTCGATCGCCTCGGGCTTCTCCAGCTTGGCGATCAGCGGCACCGCCCGGCGCGCTACCGCCGGCTCGCGCGCCTGGAGGTCGGCCAGGTACTGGCGCGCCAGCAGCACATCGTCGGCGCGCCGCACGAAGCTGAGCGCCACGTAGTCCACCCCGAGCTGGAGCCCGCGGCGCAGGTCCTCGCGGTCCTTCGGTGTCAGCGCGGGGGTGCTCAGCGGCACCCCGGGCAGGTTGACCCCCTTGTGCGGCCACAGCTCGCCGCCCACGACCACCGTGGTGGTCACGTCGGGCGCCTGGACGCTTTCGACGCGCAGCTCCAGCAACCCATCGTCGAGCAAGATACGGTCGCCGCGACGCACGTCGCGCGCCAGGGCCTCGTAGGTGACCGGGATCACCGCGTCGTGGCCGACGACTCCCGGCCGCGTGGTAAGTGTCACCGTGGTCCCCTCGCGCAGCACCAGCGGCCCGCCGTGGGCGAGCGGCCCGACGCGGATCTTGGGCCCCTGGAGGTCTTGCAGCACGGCGACCGGCGCGTCACGGGCGGCTGCCTGCTCGCGGACGGCCTGGTACACTGCCGCGTGCTCCGCCGGGGTTCCGTGCGAGAAGTTCAGGCGGAACACATCCACGCCCGCGTCGATCAGCGCGCCGATGCGCTCGGGCGTGCTGGTTGCCGGGCCGAGGGTCGCGACGATCTTGGTTCGCCCGGTGCCCAGGCGGCTCGCGGCGTCCATGCACTCCTGCTCTCGCGTGCGGTGGCGAGCGGCGGCTTGGGCTCACGCTCGCACTCCGGGCACGGCTTACAGTGTACCATCGCCTGCTGGCGTTAGCAGGAGCGGTGGGGGGGAAGGGGCTGCGGCTACACCGCCCTGGGGCCGTGGAAGCGGCGCGAGCCGGCGGGCGAGCATCCCTGGAGCGGATCGACGTGCGGCTAGCACCGCACGGCGCGACGCGACAGTCATAGAGAACAGCCGTGGCTGCATCCCCCCAGCGGATCGAGGTGCCAGCCTGTCGCGCCCACCGACTCGCGGCCTCCAAGCACCATAGGGTAGCGCAGCGGGGCAGTGGCCCGCAAGGTGGGGGCGCCGCGAGCGGCAGGCCATGCCCTGCCATCCGATAGCCCACGCCCTCCCCCGCCACGCGCTGGCCAGCGTGGGAGGCCGGCTCACTCGTCCTGGACCTGGCGCCCCGCGCGGCCCCAGTTCTCGTTGGGGACCTCTTCAATAACGACCGTGGTGCGTTCCACGTAGGCGGGGTTCTCGATCACCCGCGCGAACGCGGCGGCCAGCTCCTCGATGAGCTGGGCCTTCTTGGCCTTCCCGCGAATCACGCCCTGGCGCGCCTTGACGATGATCACGGGCATGCACGTCCTCCTGCCCACGCCGTTGGTGGCCGGGAGTATAAGGTATCGCTTGGGGCCAGGATAAGGCCCCATGGGGGCTCAACCGGGCGCCGCAGGGGCCAGGCACTTCTCATCGTGGCAAGAAGGCCGAGCTGACGCGCCAACGGGGCGGCGGCCAGGAAGGAGAGCGCGGCCAGCGGGTTGGTGCCGAAGAACACGGCCCCGAGCGCAGCCAGGTCGAGCCCGTGGCGCAGTTGCAGTCACCAGGCCACGATTGCCTGCGCCACGAAGTCCCCGGCAAAGGCGTCGAGCGCGGCCCCGCTCGCGGCCATCAGCAGCGCGCCGCCCACCAGCACGCGCCGGCGCCCCCAGCGATCGGCCAGGCGCGTCACGACGAGCGTCAGCAGCGCCCCACCAGCCAGCGCCCCCGGGAACACGGCGCCGATCAGCGCTGGCTCCAGCCCTCGCGCGGCCAGGTCGAGGCCCAGCACGACGGCCAGCCAGCCGTAGGCCGCCGACCGCAGCGCGAAGCTGCCGACCAGGAGCCAACCGTCGCGCGACAACGCGCTCACGACGGCGCCTCGCCGCCACCGTCCGCCCGGACGCCGCGGACCACGCTGCCACCTTCTTGGGCGAGCGCCGGGCGGGCCGCCTACTCCTCGGCCTCGACCAGCCGGCGCGCCCGCTCTTCGAGCGCCTCGACCTGGCGGAGCACGTTGGCGACCTCTGCCTCCGAGGCGCCGGCCTGCTCGAGGTAGGCCAGCACATACTCGCGCGAGTGCACCAGCGGGTCGTAGATGAACGGCGGGATCTCCGTGGTTTGGATCAGCCAGGCCCGGGCCACGTTGAGCGCCTCGGGGCTGCCAACGGCCTCTCGACTCATCGCACCTCACTCCCCAGCGGTCGGTAGTTGCATTGGCTATCGTACGGAGCGTGCCTGGTTGTCCCGACCGCGATTGTGATGGTTGCGTAATGCCCGCGTGTTGACTGGCACACCGGGCACAAAAATCTGCGATCCGCTATTATCGGGTTGCCATTTGGTTAACACCGCCCGCCTGCGTACACCCGCGACCGACCATCTGAGCAGGAGCAGCGGTATGATCGCATTTCCGGCCAACGGTTCGCTCGACCCGCCCGCTGTGGCCGGGGAGCGGCGCCTGCTCCTGGTCGAGGACCACCTGGCCACGCGCACGGTGCTGGAGCAGGTGCTGTGCGCGGCTGGTTACACGGTGGACACCGCGGGCGATACGGCCGAGGCCGAGGCACGCCTCGCGGCCGGCACGGTCGACCTGGTGCTGCTCGACTACACTCTGCCCTCTGACAACGGCGCGGTGGTCTGCCAGCGAGTGCGCGCCCGGCTCGGGGCCGTATACCCTCCTATTATCGTGCTTACCACGCGCGGCGACGAGGCGCAGCGCCGGCTCGCCCTCGCTGCGGGAGCAGACGACTGTCTGGCCAAGCCGTTCCATCCCCGGCAGCTCCGCGAACGGGTAGAGACGTGGCTTCAGGTGGGGGCACGGCTGCGGGGGGTGCGGCAGCACATGCTCGCGCTGGAGGAGCGGGCCGCACGGGCTCAGCTCGAGGGCGCGCAGGCGGTGATCCGCGCGGTGCGGCACCGGGTGAACAACGACCTCACGCTGCCCAGCCTGGTGCTCGACTATCTGCTGGAGCACCCGAGCCTGCCCGAGGACCTGCGCGCCATGGTCGGCGAGGCGGCGGCCGCGGTGGTGTCGGCGGCGCGGTACATCCAGGCGCTGCAGCACGTGCAGCGAGTGGTCACTACCGATACACCGCTGGGCCCGGCGCTCGACCTGGAGCCGTCCACCGCACCCACGCACCGTTCCGCCTGACCCCGCGCGTTGGAACGCGCTGGGCCACTGCCCCGTGGCGCCATGACCGCGGGTGTCCCCTTCGGGGTCCTTGTGGCCACGCTGTAGCTGTGCCACGCCGGCGGAGCTTCGCCTGGGGTGCCCAGGGCGCCATAGCCGCGCGGTGTCGATGAGCGCGCGGGGTAACGTGCCAGCTCCACGGCGCCGGCTCGGCGCTGTGCTACTCCTGGCGGGGAACGGAGGCCAGAGGGGCCCCGGGGGACCCACGGCTTCCGGCGGGTGGCCGGTAACATTTCCACCTCGCTGACGTTTAACTGGCCGACAGGGCCGTTCCCCCGGCGGCGCCTGTCCCCAGGGGAGGGGTCTCGTGCGCTGCCCGCGCCCGCTCGCCGGCCTGCTGGCCCTCGCCCTGCTCGCCCTGAGTGGGCGGACGCCCCACGCCACTGTCGCCCTGCTGTTGCCCGGGCCGCCACGCGCGCCCTGGCGCTACCTCTCCCCCGCCGACCAGGCGCAGCTCCGCGCCCTGATCGCCGCCGACCTCCGCCACCCCCAGCCCACCCCCGACGGCTACGCCACCCAGCTGGTCGAGCAGCGGCTCACCGCCACCTTCACCCCGGCGGGGCTCACCGTGCGGCCCACCGCCGGCGCCGCCTGGCAGTGGACCCTCGCCGCGGTCGCTCTCGGGCGCGATGCCCCCCTCACCGCGCTCGCCCCCGCGGCCCCCGTCGCTGACGGCGCGCAGGTGCGCTACCCGCGCGGCGACCTCGAGGAGTGGTACCGCCTCGACCGCTCCGGCATCGAGCAGGGGTTCACGGTGCCGACGCCGCCCGGGGGCCGCGGCCCGCTGCGGGTGGCGCTGCGAGTGGCCACGGAGCTGGTGGCCGCGGCCGACGGCGCGCGCGCTGCCGTGTGGCGGGACGCCATGGGCGCGGCGGTGTTGGCGTACCGAGGCTTGCGGGCGTGGGACGCCACGGGGCGGGAGCTGGCGGCGTGGCTGGAGCCGGGGGCGGACACGCTGGCGGTGGTGGTGGACGATGCGGACGCGGCGTATCCGCTGACGATCGACCCGCTGGTGCAGCAGGCGAAGCTCGTCGCCAGCGACGGCGCGGCGGGCGACCAGTTCGGCATTAGCGTGGCGCTGACGAATGACGGCAACACGGCGCTGGTGGGGGCGCCGTTCGCCAAGATCGGCGGCAACAGCAACCAGGGCGCGGCGTATGTGTTCACCCGCAGCGGCACGACGTGGAGCCCGCAGCAGAAGCTCGTTGCTTCCGACGGCGCGGCGTTCGATAACTTCGGCCTCAGCGTGGCGCTGACGAACGACGGCAATACAGCGCTGGTGGGGGCGCCGAGGGCCAACAGCAACCAGGGTGCGGCGTACGTGTTCACCCGCAGCGGCGCGAGTTGGAGCCAGCTGCAGAAGCTTATCCCGGCCGGCGCGGTGGGCGACCAGTTCGGCGCGAGCGTGGCGCTGAGCGGGGACGGCAGCACGGCGCTGATCGGAGCGCCGGGCACCAACAGCTTACAGGGGGCGATGTACGTGTACTTGAACTTCGGAGGGGGGTGGGTGCCGCTGGTGAAGCAGTCTGGTGGCGCGGCGTTCGACAACTTCGGCGCGAGCGTGGCGCTGAACCAGGACGGTACCACGGCGCTAATCGGAGCGCCGGGGGCCAATAGCAGCCGGGGCGCGGCGTACGTGTTCACCCGCAGCGGCACGGTGCTGAGCCTACAGCAAACGATCACCGCCTCCGATGGTGTGGCGGGCGACCAGTTCGGCGCGAGCGTGGCGCTGACGGATGACGGCAACACGGCGCTGGTGGGGGCGCCGGGGGCCAATAGCAGCCAGGGCGCGGCGTACGTGTTCACCCGCAGCGGCGCGAGCTGGAGCCAGCAGCAGAAGCTCGTCGCCTCTCCTGGCGCGACGAACGACCAGTTCGGCGCGAGCGTGGCGCTGAGCGGGGATGGCAGCACGGCGCTGATCGGAGCGCTGGGGACCAACAGCAACCAGGGCGCGGCGTACGCGTTCGCGCCACCAACCCCTACCCCGACCGCCACGGCCACGGCGACCAGCACCCCGACCGCCACTAACACCGCTACCCCGTCTCCCACCAGCACCCCGACCGCCACGCCCAGCCCGACGGCGACGGAGACCCCTACCTCGACGGCGACAGCCACGGCGACCAGCACCCCGACCGTCACGCCCAGCCCGACGCCCACCAGCACGGCCACGCCCTCGGCTACCGCGCTCCCCAGCGTTACCGCCACCAGTACCCTCACGGCGACCAGCACGGCTACCGCCACGGCCTCGCCGAGCGGCACTGCCACGCCGACCGGTACTGCTACTCGGGTCCCACCTGGCACCTCAACGCCCACTCCTACCAACACGCCGATCGCCACGGTCAGCCCCACGGTGACGAGCGCACCTACCAGCACGCCGACTAGCCTGCCGACGGCGACGCCCACCGGCACGGCCACTAGCTCCCCGACGCGCGCGCCGACCGCCACGGTGCCCCCGACCGCCACTATCCCGCCGACCAGTACGCCGACGGCCACGCCCACCAGCACCCCGACCGCCACCTGCGCGACCCTCGGCGCCGTCTGCCACGCCACGCTCGCCCCCGGCGGCCCGGGCGGCCTGGTCGCCAGCGGCCCGTTCACGTCGGGCCCCTGCCCCGCTCCCACCGCCCCCAACTGCGTGCAGACCACCAGCACCGGCAGCTTCACCGTCCAGGGGACGCTC
>DATGKN010000090.1:0-34865 GCA_035294645.1 Chloroflexota bacterium | reverse complement strand
GCGCGGCTGCGCGAGCGTGTCGTGGCGGCCGCGCCGCGGGAGGAGGCGAGGGCATGATCGCGACCGAGCAACTGCAACAGCTGCTCGCGTTCGAGGGCGGCGAGCACGGGGTGCTGAGCGTGTACCTGCACCTGGCGCCGTCGCTCCAGGTGAAGCGCGCGTACCGGGTGGTGTTCAGCGACCTCGCCAAGCAGGTGCGCGAGGAGTTGGACGCCGCCGGCCGCGAGGCGCTGGACCGCGAGGTGGCGCGCGTCGAGCAGTACCTCGCGGAGCTGGAGCCTGACAGCCGGAGTCTAGTGGTGTTCTCCTGCACGCCACGCGACTTCTGGCAGGTGTACAAGCTGCCGGTGCCCGTGGCCGACCTGGTGCGCTTCGAGCCCACGCCGTACGTGCGCCCGCTGCTCGACGCGCTGGACGAGTACGAGCGCTACGCCGTGGCGCTGGTGGACAAGGAGCGAGCGCGGGTGTTCACCGTGTACCTCGGCGAGATCGAGGAGGAGCGCGACCTGTTCGACTGGGTGCCGCCGAAGCACAAGCAGGGCGGCTGGTCGCAGGCCAACTACCAGCGGCACCACGAGGCGCACGTGCACTGGCACCTGAAGCACGTGGCCGAGGCCTTGGCCCTACTGTACCGGCGGCGGCCGTTCGACCGCCTCGTGCTGGCCGGGCCCGAGGAGGCCACCAGCGAGCTGCGCCGCCTGCTGCCGCGCGTGCTGCAGGCGCGCGTGGTCGGCGTGTTCCCCGCCGAGCTGTTCGCTAGCGAGGCGGAGATCCTGGAGCGCACGCTGGCCATCGAGCGCCAGGTGGAGCGCGCTAACGAGGAGCGCCTCGTCGCGGAGCTGGTCGACGCGGCGGGCGCAGGGGTGCGCGCGGTGTGCGGCGCCGAGGCCACGCTGGACGCGCTGTGGCGCGGGGCGGTGCACAAGCTGGTGCTGGCCGAGCACACGCCACTGCAGGGCGGACAGTGCACCCAGTGCGAGCGCCTGACGGCCAGCGGCGAGGGCGCCTGCCCGACCTGCGGGGCGCCGCTGCGGCTGATCCCGGACCTCGCCGAGCAGGCGGTGGACCGCGCGCTGGCCCAGGACGCCGGGGTGGAGATCGTCCACGGCGAGGCGGCCGAGCGGCTGCGCGCGGCCTGTGGTGGGCTGGGCGCCCTGCTGCGTTTCCCCGTCGTGGAGGCGTCCGCCGCGACTCCCACGGGTGGGCGCGAAGAGACCTGAGCAAGGAGGTGCAGGACCATGGCGATCGCGGATCCGTGGCGCGAGATCGAGGCGTTGCGACGCGAGGTCGACCGCGTGTTCAGCGAGGTCGGCCTGGGCCCGCTGGGGCGCCCCTGGCGCTTGGCGTTCCTGCCCGGCCGGGCGGCACGCCAGTACCCGCTGGTGAACCTGCACGACGATGGCCAGAACTTCTACGTCGAGGCGCTGGCCCCCGGGGTCGATCCAGACCGCTTCGAGGTGACGGTGCTGGGCAACACGTTGACGCTGTCGGGCGAGAAGCGCGGCCTGCCGGGCGTCCCGCCCGAGCGCATCCACCGCAGCGAGCGCGCGGCGGGCCGCTTCGTGCGCACCATCGAGCTGCCCGCCGAGGTCGACCCGAACAAGGTGAGCGCCGAGTACAAGCACGGGCTGCTGGTGGTGACGCTGCCGCGCGCGGAGGCCGCGCGCCCGCGCCGGGTCACGGTGCGGGGCTAATAGCGCCGAGAGGAGGTGGGACGATGGCCGAGCGAACCGTACCGACCCCGACCGCCGACGCGGCGAGCGCCCAGGAGCCGACGCGCTCGGAGGAAGTGTACGTCGCGCCCCCCGCGGACATCTACGAGGACGACCAGGGCCTCGTGGTGCTCGTCGACGTGCCCGGCGTCGAGCCCGGCGCGCTCGATGTGCGAGTGGACCGCGGGGTGCTGACCATCCAGGGCCGGGCGGCCCACGCCGCCCCGGGCGACGCGGTGTACCGCGAGTACGAGCTGACCGGCTTCTTCCGCCAGTTCCAGTTGCCGGAGGAGGTGGACCAGGCGCGGATCGAGGCCGAGCTGAAGAACGGCGTGCTCACCCTGCGCCTGCCGCGCGCCCCGCAGGCCCAGCCGCGGCGCATCGCCGTCCGCGCCGCGTAAGGGGGGAGGTGGCTCATGGCGATCTTACCCGCAGAAGTGCGCCGGCCGCTGGCACAGCTGCGCCAGCGGCTGCACGCCACCCTCGACCGCTTGCGGCCGGGCGCCGCGCGCGACGACGGGCAGGCTGCTCCGCTCGTGCGCCGCGCCTACAGCGGGCCGCTAGCCGATGTCGAGGAGACCGACGACGCGGTGATCGTGCGGGCCGAGCTGCCAGGCCTGCGGCCGGAGGACTTCACGGTCGAGGCCACGGCCGACCGGCTGATCATCCGCGGCGAGAAGCGCGAGGAGCGCGCGGAGCAGGGCCGTGGCTTCCATCGCGTGGAGCGGCGCTACGGCGCGTTCGTGCGCAGTATCGCGCTGCCGTGTGAGGTGGACTGCGACCGCGCCGAGGCCTCGTACCGCGACGGCGTGCTGCGGGTGACGCTGCCCAAGACGCCCGCAGCCAAGGCGCGGCAGATCAAGATCACCGTGCACTGAGCGCCCTCGGCGCCGCCCGGTCGGCGTGGCGCCGAGGAGATCCTCGTGATCTCGGAGGAGGAGGACTATGGCGACCACGACCGAGACTCGCACCGATGAGCAGATCCAGCGCGACGTGCTGGAGGAGCTGAAGTACGACGCGCGGGTACAGCCCAACGAGATCGGCGTGGCGGTGAAGGACGGGGTCGTCACGCTGACCGGTTGGGTGGACTCGTACACCAAGCGCTGGGCCGCCGAGGAGGCTGCCCACCGCGTGAAGGGCGTCAAGGCGGTCGCCAACGACATCGAGGTCCGGCTGCCCAGCATCGCCGAGCGGACCGACGCCGACCTGGCTGCGGCGATCATCCGCGCCCTGGAGTGGGACGCCTTCGTGCCGGTGGAGAAGATCGAGGTCACGGTCTCCAAGGGGTGGGTAACCCTCAAGGGCGAGGTCGAGTGGCAGTACCAGAAGGAGGACGCCGAGCGGGTCGCGCGCCGCATCTCCGGCGTGCGGGGCGTCACCAACCTGATCACCGTCAAGCCGCGCGTCACGCCGTCGGAGCTGAAGGAGAAGATCGAGCAGGCGCTGGTGCGCAGTGCCGAGACCGACGCGGAGCGCATCACCGTCGAGGTGCAGGGCAGCAAGGTGATCCTCAAAGGCACCGTGCGCTCCTGGGCCGAGAAGCAGGAGGCCGAGCGCGTCGCCTGGTCGGCGCCCGGCGTGACGGCGGTGGAGAACCGCATCACGATCTCCTTCTAGCGCCCGCGGGGGCCCGGGGGCCCGCGCACGGGCTCCCGGGCCTCCTGCCAGCGGCGCCAGACGGGAGGTGACGCCATGGCGACTACCGGGGTGGATGTCTTCGACACCACGTTGCAGAAGACCAACGCCTGGCTGCACGAGCTGATGCGCGAGCTCGGCTGGCAGGAGCAGCACCGCGCATACCGGGCGCTGCGCGCCACGCTGCATGCGCTGCGCGACCGGCTGCCGGTCGACGAGGCGGCGCAGCTCGGCGCCCAGCTCCCGATGCTGGTGCGCGGCCTCTACTACGAGGGCTGGGACCCCAGCGGCAAGCCCCTGCGCGAGCGACACAAGGAGCAGTTCCTCGCCCACATCCGGCAGGAGCTGCGCGGGGAGCCCGAGCCGGATACCGAGCGCATCGCGCGCGCGGTGTTCGCCGTGCTGGCGCGGCGCGTGACCGAGGGCGAGATCGAGGATGTCAAGCACCTGCTGCCGGCCGAGATCCGCGAGCTATGGCCGTGAGCCAAACCGCGGGCTCGCACAGGGCAGCGGCGCGCCGCGGAGCTGACGCGTCGCGCAGTCCTGGCGCTCTACACGCACGATCGCAAGGGGGTGATCCTATGGCGCAGCAGTGGCGACCACTGACGCAGCTCATGGACCAGTTCATCCGCGAGGCCATGGTACCTGCCCTACCGCCTCCGCGGCTGCAGGCGGACGTCTACGAGACGGTAGACGGCGACGCCTTCGTCGTGGAGATCCCGGTGCCCGGCGTGAAGCCCGAGGAGATCACGATCGAGGCGACCAGCGACACCATCACGGTGACTACGCAGCCGCAGGCCGAGGCGGAGGCCAACCGCCGCCGCTACCTCCAGCGTGAGCAGCGATCGGTCCCCATGGCGCGGGTGATCGAGTTTCCCGAGGAGATCGATACCGACAACGTGACCGCCTCGTTGGAGTACGGCATCTTGAAGCTGCGCGCGCCGAAGGCCGCGGTCGGTCGCCGCAAGGTGATCAAGCTCGCGGCGGCCTCGCCTAGCACTTCGTGACCGGCGCGGTTCACCGCCGCCCTGACGGGCGGGCCCGTCGTGCACGGCGGCGATGGAACCGCGCAATACAGCGGTCACGGACTACGGGCGGCCAACGACCGGAGGCACCCCTGGGAACGCTCGGAGGGCACGCGATGTGGCGACGCTTCCGTGACCGGCGCGAGGCTGGCCGCCTGCTCGCCGCCCGGCTCGCGCACTACCGCGGCCGGCCAGACGTGCTGGTGCTGGCGCTGCCACGGGGGGGCGTGCCGGTCGGCTACGAGGTCGCGCGGGCGCTCGGCGCGCCGCTCGACGTGTTCCTGGTGCGCAAGCTCGGCGTCCCGGGCCACGAGGAGCTGGCCATGGGGGCCGTGGCCAGCGGCGGCGTGCAGGTGCTCAACGACGACGTGATCGCCGGCCTGGGGCTCTCCGAGCGGGTGGTGGCGGCCGTGACCGCGCGCGAGTTGCAGGAGCTGGAGCGACGCGAGCGCCTGTACCGCGGCGCGCGGCCGCCGCACGAGGTCCACGGGCGCACGGTGATCCTGGTGGACGACGGTCTGGCGACCGGGGCCACGATGCGCGCGGCGATCCATGCGCTGCGGTCGCGCGGCGCGGCGCGCATCGTGGCCGCCGTGCCGGTCGCGCCCCCGCCGACCTGCGCCGAGCTGCGCGCGGAGGCCGACGAGGTCGTCTGCCTGGTCACCCCCGAGCCATTCCTCGCCGTCGGCCTCTGGTACGAGGACTTCACCCAGACCAGCGACGACGAGGTCCGCGCGCTGCTGGCGGACAGCGCGGGGGAGCAGGCCGCCGTGCCGTCCGATTCCCCTGGATAGCCCGCCGACGGGCGCACACGCGCTGGCCGCGGTAGGCTGGCGGCTGGTCGAGACGGCCTGAGCGCCCGTCGGCAGCGCGCTCAGCTGCCCCCGGGGGACATGACTACCCCACCTTTGGTTGCATGCTGGTGGCCCCCGCGCTATGGTGGCGCACACGGCACGCGTGCATGGCAAAGGAGGCTGCGATGCGTACGCTTCTGCCCGGTCTGCTCGGCGTCGCGCTCGTCGTCACGGCGTGCGCGGCCCCCGGCGCGCCTGCCGCCCGCCCTGCCGCGTCGAGCGCGGCCCCGGGCGACGCTAGTGCCAGGCCTCCCACCGTCGCCCCGCCGCCCGCTGGGATCGTGCAAGTCGGCCTGATCGCGCCGCTCGCCGGGTACTGGGGGATCTACGCCGCCGATGCGCTGGGGCTGTTCGCCCGCGAGGGCGTCCAGAACGAGATCATCTACACGCGCTCGCCCGCCCAGAGCGTGACGCTGCTCGCCTCGGGCGACCTGCACGTGGCGGTCAACACCGCCGACAACTCGATCATCGCCATCTCCAAGGGCGCCGACCTGGCGATCGTCGCGGGGCCGCAGGCCGCAGCGATGTTCACGCTGATCGCCACCCCTGGCATCCAGAGCGTGCCCGAGCTGCGGGGCAAAAGCATCGCCATCAACAACAGCGTGCGCGATGGCATCGCCAATATGGTGCGACGCACCCTGCGTCACTACGGGGTGCGAGAGGACGAGGTCGATCTGGTCATGGTCGGCGGCACCCCCGAGCGCTACACGGCGCTCAAGAGCGGCGCGGTCGCGGCGTCTATCCTGACGCAGCCGCAGGATGTCATGGCCATGGCGGAGGGGCTGCCTCGCCTGGTCACCCTCGCCGATATCTTGGGCGACTGGCAAAACCTGGCGGCGATCGTGCACCGTTCCTGGGCCCAGGCGCACGCCGACCTGTTGGTGCGCTGGCTGCGCGGGTTCATCGCCGGCCAGGCCTGGCTCCAAGCCCCCGCCAACCGTGACGAGGCGGTGCGCATCCTCCGGGCCGCCACACAGACTTCCGAGGAGATCGCCCAACGCACCTACACGCTGTATTTCGAAGAGCGCCCCGGCCAGGCCATCCCCCCAGATGGCGCGGTGAACCTGGCCGGGCTGCGCAACGTCATCGCCTCGATCGAGGAGAGCGGCAACTTCGACGACGCGCCGCCCCCTCCGGTCGAGCGCGTGGTCGACCTTACCTTCTGGGAGCAGGCGCGCCGTTGACCGCGCGCGAGCTACGCCTCGGGCTTGACCTGCACGATAATCTCGCTCTCCACGGGGATATCGTCGAACAGCTCGGCGGCGCCCAGTGCCAGGCGCGTGTGCCGGCCTTTCTCGCCCCACAGGGCCACCAGCAGGTCCGACTCGCCATTGGCCACGCGCGGCTGCTGGTTGAACCCCGGCGCGCTGTTGACATGGACAACCACCTTGACGATGCGCTCGATGCGGTCGAGGTCGCCGAGATGCGCCTTGAGGATCGCTAGGTGGTTGAGCGCGCAGTCGCGGGCGGCGGCATAGGCTTGCTCGAGACTCACCTCGCGGCCCACCTTGCCGCGACAGGTGAGCTGGCCATTGATGCGGTTGGCCACACCGCCCACGAACACCAGGTCGCCTACCTGTACCGCTGGGATGTAGTTGGCCACCGGCTGCGGCGGAGCGGGCAGGCTGAGCCCCATCGCCGCCAGTTTGCGCTCGATCTCCATGCTGCGTTCACCCTCCGTTCTCCCGCGAGAGGCGGGTCCCTGTTGTAGCCTACGCGCCCGCGCGGCGACAATGCCGAATGGGTTGACTCCGGCGCCTGGGGTGTGCATTAATAGGCCGGGTCTTTGAACAAATCCTGAATTTCTCCGGCACGGCCAGCCGGGGACAGCAGGGGCGGGAGTGACCGATGAGCAGTGCGGCGGAGACGACGACCGTGGCCGAGCAGCACGAGCAGCGCGGTCCCACCAACGGCAGCACGGACACGCAGCCATCCCCTGGCGCGGTGGAGCGGCCGCGGGCTGGCCGGCGCGGCGGGGGCATCGATACGGGCAACGCCCTGGGCGAGTACCTGCGCATGCGCCGCGAGCACCTCGGCCTGTCGCAGGGCGCGCTCGGCCGGGCCTCGGGCGTCTCGCCCTCCATGATTAGCCGCCTCGAGTCGGGCAAGCGCCGGGCCACGCCGGGCCTGTTGTACCTCCTCGCCGAGCCGCTGCAAGTGCCGTACAGCCAGTTGCTCCAGCGCGCCGGCCACGAGCCAGCGGCGCGGCGCTGGCAGGACCAGGAGCGTGTGCTCGCCCCGAGCGACCCGCTGGCGGAGGTCCAGCGGGTGCTCAACCGGGGGCCCTGGCCGCCCGCCGTGCGCAACGCGGTGCTGACGCTCCTCGCGGAGCTGGCGCGCGACCAGGCAGCCACCTGGCAGCGGCGCTTCGACGAGGCCGTCCAGGAACTGGAGCGCGGCGACGCCCTGGTGTTCAGCCGCGAGGCGGAAACGCCGCAAATGCGTGCCCAGGTGCAGTTCGCGGCGCTGCGCCACCTGCTGTTCGAGGCACCCGATCGCTACTGAAGCCCCGGTGTGGCCTGTCCCGAAATCCATGGACCCGCGGAGGGGTTGTGTCGCGAGAGAGCGCGCCCCCGGTCAGCGTGATGTACTCGGAGCACCTGCCCGACACCGTCGAGGCGATCTACCTGCCACGGTTGGCCCGCGTGCTGATCAACGGGCGCCTGTGGCGCCAGGCGGCGCCGGCCGAGCGTCGCGCCATCGTGCGCCGGCTCGGCGGCATGGACGATGAGGGGCACGTGTGGCCCTGGCGGCCTGGCAGCGATGTGCGCGAGTTGCAGCAGCCGCTGCGCGAGATCTCGCCTGCCGCCTGGGAGCAGCTGCTGCCCGTGGATTGATCGTCACTGCGGCGGCGCGCCAGGGCCGACCGCGGCACGCTGCGCGTCGCCGGCGGGGGCTTCGGCCTGCCCGTCTGGCGGTGGGGCTGCCGCGGGCTCTAGCGCCTCGGCCAGCACCTCGGCCACGGTATCCACCAGGATGATCTGCAACGCCTCGCGCACCTCGGGCGGCAGGTCCTCCAGGTCGCGCTCATTGCGCCGCGGCAGGATCACCCGCCGGATGCCCGCGCGGTGCGCGGCGAGCAACTTCTCCTTGATCCCACCGACCGGGAGCACCTTGCCCCGCAGCGTGATCTCGCCGGTCATCGCCGTGTCGGAGCGCACCAGGCGGCCGGTGGCCACAGAGGCCAGCGCGGTGGCGATCGTGATCCCGGCCGAGGGGCCATCCTTGGGAATAGCGCCCGCGGGGACGTGGACGTGCACATCGCGCTCCTGGAGCGCCTCGGGCGGAATCCCGAGCCGCTCGGCGTCCGAGCGCAAGTAGGCTAGCGCCGTCTGCGCCGACTCGCGCATCACCTCGCCGAGGTGCCCGGTGAGGGTCAGCCGGCCCCCGCGGCCGGGCATCAGCGCCGCCTCGACGAACAAGATATCGCCGCCAACTGGCGTCCAGGCGAGGCCCGTGGCCACCCCGGGGCGGTCGATGCGCTCGGCGACCTCGCCGAAGTAGCGGGGCCGCCCGAGATACTCGGCCACGCGCTCCGGGGTGATCTCGATACGGGTCGCGCGCCCCTCGGCCAGCTCGCGGGCCGCCTTGCGCAGGCAGGCAGCGATCTCGCGCTCGAGGTTGCGCACCCCCGCCTCGCGCGTGTAGTCGCGGATGATGCGGCGCAGCGCCTCCTCCGTGAAGACGACCTCGTCGTCGCGCAGCCCATGGGCGCGGCGCCCCTTCGGGAGCAGGTAGCGCTTGGCGATCTCCAGCTTCTCCTGCTCGGTGTAGCCGGCGAGCTGGATGACCTCCATGCGGTCCTGCAGCGGGCCGGGCACCGTCTCCAGCGTATTGGCGGTGGTGATGAACATGACCCGGCTGAGGTCGAACGGCACGCCGAGGTAGTTGTCCACGAACGCGTGGTTCTGGGCTGGGTCGAGCACCTCCAGCAGCGCCGCCGCCGGGTCCCCCTGGAAGCCCACGGTGAGCTTGTCCACCTCGTCGAGGACGAACACCGGGTCAGCGGCCTCCGCACGCCGCAGGCCCTGGATGATGCGGCCCGGCATGGCCCCGATGTAGGTGCGACGGTGGCCCCGGATCTCCGCCTCGTCGCGTACCCCGCCTAGCGAGATGCGCACATACTTGCGGCCCAAGGCGCGGGCGATGCTCTGGGCGAGCGAGGTCTTGCCCACGCCAGGCGGCCCCACGAAGCAGAGGATCGGCTCGCGGAGCGTGTCGTCGGACCGCTCAGGGGAGGCTGGCGGCGTCTCGCCCGCGCTCGCCGCGGCGGCCCGCAGCGCGGCGGCGCGCTCCTCCTTCAGCTTGCGGACCGCCAGGTACTCGAGGATGCGCTCTTTGATCTTGTCCAGGTCGTAGTGATCCTCGTCCAGCACGGCGCGGGCGCGAGCGATGTCGATGGTGCTGCCGGTATAGCGCCGCCAGGGCAAGCTGAGCAGCCAATCGAGGTAGTTGCGAATGATCCCGTGCTCGGGCGAGGCGGCTGGCAGGCTCTCCAGCCGGCTCAGCTCGCGCTCGGCCTCCTTGCGGGCCTCCTCCGGCAGGTTGGCGGCCTCCAACCGAGCGCGCAGGTCGGCGAACTCCTGGCTCTCGTCCTCGCCCAGCTCCTTGCGGATGGCGCGGAGCTGCTCGCGTAGGATGTACTCGCGCTGGCTCTTGCTGAGCTGCTCGGCCGCCGAGGACTGGATGCGGCGGCCCACCTCCATGATCTCGATCTCCCGCGCCAGCTCGCGACTGAGGCGCTCCAGCTTGCGGGTCACGTTATCCAGTTCGAGGATCTCCTGGCGCACCGCCGTATCCAGCCGCACGCTGCCGGCCACGACATAGGCCAGGGCGCGCGGGTCCTCGATCGTGTTCACCGCCGCTACTTGCTCGCTGGGGAGGTTGGCCGCGGCCATCAGGCGCTGAAACTGGTCGATGACCACGCGCCGCAGCGCTTCCAGCTCGGTACTCTGTTCGACCACGTCGGGGATCAGCAGAATACGCGCGCGCAGGTACGGCTCGGTCTGCGTCCAGCCCACCACGCGGAACCGCTCCAGGCCCTGCACGGCCACCAGCAGGCCCCCCTCCGGCTGGCGCAGGAGCTGCACCACGCGGGCCACGGTGCCCACGGAGTAGACCTGATCGGGCGTGGGCCATTCGATGTCGGGCCGGTGCTGCGCCACCACTCCCAGCAGACGCCCGCCGCGCATGACGTCGTCGAGCAGCTGCAGCGCCTGGGGCCGGCCCACCTGCAGCGGCACGACGCCAATAGGGAACAGCACCGCATCGCGCAGCGGGAGGATCGGCAGCTCGTCGGGGATGCGCTCGCCTAGCTCGCCGGAAGGAGGTGGGGCGGGACGGGTGGGATCGACGACCATCAGGACGTCCTCCGCGGCGCGTGGTGGTCGGCGCGCGGCAGCGTGACGTATAGGAACCCGTTCTCGAAGCGCGCCGTCACGCGCTCGGCATCCACCGGCAGCGGCAGGTAGATCTCAGCCTGGAACGGTCCGTAGCGGATGCCGCTCTCGTGGTAGCGGCACTCATACAGCCGGCAGCCCAGCTCCTCGGGGTACTCCTCGCGCCGCTGGCCGGCCACGACCAGCACATCCTCGAACAACGTCACCTCGACATCATTCTCGGTCACCCCCGCCAGCTCCATCTTGACGAGCAGGCCGGCGGGCCCCTCGAGCACGTCGGTGGGGGGGCGCCAGCGCGTTCCCGTCTGCCAAGACGGCTGCCGGTTCAGCTCCCAGATCCGGCGCAGGAATTGGTCCAGGCTGGTGCCCGGCCCCGTGTAGCGGTAGGTTACGCGGCGGTAGCGCAGGGCCATCAGACGCTCTCCCCTCCGAACCGGCAGGACGGCGCAGCCCGCATGAGGCGAAAGTCGGCGGACGCCCGCCCGGGGGGATGGTAACACGTTCCGCACGGGCGCGGCGCCCTGGGCAGCGGTCTACGCCCGGTGGCGGCGCCGGTCGACGCCCTCGCCGCGGCCACGGTTCGGCGGCAGCTCGACCACCTCGCCCGCTGGCGGCGCGCCGGCCTCGGCCAGGGGAACCGGGCGCGGCTGGCTGGCCGGCGCCTCCCCGCGCTGGAGAGCCAACACGTACTCGACCGCGGCGGCGATGTCCGCGGTCCGGAACGGACGCGCCAGGAAGTAGGCGACTCCGTAGGGCCGCGCCAGCTCGCTCCCCAGCCCGCGCGGCAGCCCGGAGAACATCACCACGGGCAACCGTTGGAAGCGAGGGTTGCGCCGCAGTTCGGCCAACACGTGGAAGCCGTCGAGGATCGGCAGCGCGGTGTCGAGGACCAACAGGTCGGGGACGAGCGCCTCGACCTGGGCGAGCGTGCTCGGGCCATCGTGCGTCTCGTACACCACATGCCCAGCCGCCTCCAGCGTCTGCCGCACGCCGACCCGGCTGCTCACCATCGCGTCGTCGCTAGCCAGGAGGATGCGAGCCATAGCACTCCTCTCTATGTCACAAAACGATACACTCCCTGCCCCCTGCTGTCAACCGCGCGTTCTCCAGGTCCAGCAGCCCCATGGGGCTCGCCGAGCCGGGACCGCGAGAATCGCGTGCCGCCCATCTCGGGGCTGCCCACCGGCCGCCGCTCGCTTGCAACGGTAGTTGACACGTATTGACAGAAAGCGGCCAGCGGGCTATGCTTCTCGCGCCCCTGACGACCCGCGTGCCAAGGCGGGGGGACAGGCTAGCACCGCGCCGCCGCGAGCGGGCATCCGGGTGCTCGGAGCGGTGAGGGACATGGACCAGAGGGCAAGTGCCGCCGCGCCACCCCCACCGTGGCCGCGGCGACGGTGGGCGGGCTGGCACCCGGCGCGCGGCGCGCTGCCGTGGCTGAGCGGCGTTGTACTGCTCGCGCTGGGCGCCTGCGCCTGGTTGCCCAGCAGCCGTGCTCTCACCTCGCCGCCCACGCCGACCGCAGGGGCGGCGCCCCCGCCCACGGTGATCATGTTGCATCGCGAGCCCGACCCCACGCCGCCACCGCGGACGCCTACCCCGAGCAGCGTCCCGCTCCCGAGCCCAGCGGCCCCGTCGCCCCCGGCCGACGAGGCCCCGCGTGTCGACGAGCTGCTGGCGCGCATGGATATGCGGCAAAAGGTCGGCCAGCTGCTCATGCTGGGCTTCCAGGGAACCACCGCCGCGAGCGCGGCGCTGCTGATCGAGCGCTACCAACCGGGCAGCATCATCCTGTACGAGAACACCACCAGCCCCGCCCAGACCGCCGACCTCACCACAGGCCTGCAGCGGTTGGCCCTCCAGACCGGGGCTGGGGTGCCCCTGTTCATCGCCATCGATCACGAGGGAGGAGCGGTCCAGCGGTTGCAGACAGGCGTGACCTGGTTTCCCAGCCAGCTGGTGCTCGGAGCAACCCATGATCCGCGCCTGGCGGCCGGGGAGGGCGCGGTCGTGGGGCGCGAGCTGCGCGCCCTGGGGATCAATATGAATCTGGGGCCGGTCCTCGACGTGGACACCTCGCCGCCGAGTCCCATCATCGGGGCATACCAGCGGGCACTGGGCGCGGACCCCGGCCTGGTGGCGCAGCTGGGCACGGCATTCGTCGACGCGCTGCAGCGTGAGCGCGTCGTCGCCGTGCCCAAGCACTTCCCCGGTCACGGCCGGACGCGCGAGGACTCGCACCTCGTCCTCCCGCGGCTGCTGGCCGACCGCGCGGCGCTGGAGCACCTCGATCTCGTCCCCTTTCGCGAGGTGCTGCCGCGGGCTAGCGCGGTCATGGTCGCGCACATCGTGGTACCCGCTCTGGATGCCGACTGGCCGGCTAGCCTGTCGACTCGCGTGCTCACCCAGTTGCTGCGCGCCGAGTGGGGCTTCCAGGGGCTGATCATCACCGACGATTTCGGCGGCATGCGGGCCATCACCGACAACTACACGCCCGAGACGGCCGCCGTGCAAGCGATACGCGCGGGCGCGGACATCGTGATGGTCGTGGGCGACCCCGCGCGGCAACAGCGCACGGTGGACGGGCTGCTGGCGGCAGTGCAGGCGGGACAGTTGTCGATGGCCCGCGTGGACGACGCGGTGCGGCGCGTGCTGGGGGTGAAGGCCGCGTACGGGTTGCTCGCCCCCCCGCCGCCGGCCACTGCCGCCGGGGTCGGCGCGGAGGAGCATCGGGGCCTGGTGCGGAAAATCGCGGAGCAGGCCATCACCCTGGTGCGGAATCCCAACGGCCAGGTGCCAGCGTCGCGGGGTGTGGGGCCGACGGTAGTCGTCAGCCCGTGGCTGCTGCCCAAGACAGGCACAGGCACCCTGCTAGGCGAGGCGGTGCGTCGGCGGCGACCGAGCACCCAGGAGTTCGTCTTCGACCCGCAAGCCGACGCGGCCCTACAGGACCGCATCCTGAGCGCCGCGCGCGACGCCGAGCTAGTCGTCATGGGCACCAGCAACGCCGGCCCCTGGCAGCGCGAACTCGTGCGCCAGCTCGCCGCGCGGCGTGCTCCGCTGACCGTTATCGGCTTCGGTCGGCCGGAAGAGGTGGGGGGCCTGACGCCCGCTGTGCCGTATATCGCGGCCTACTCGCCGCGGGCCGAGCTCGTGGAGGCGGCGGTCGCCGTGCTGTTCGGCGAGCTGCCCGCCTGCGGGCGGCTGCCCGTCGCGCCGGAGAGCGACTACCCGCTGGGCAGTGCTGCCCAACGCTGCTGAGGGTTATGGACGCGGGGGAGGGGGACAAAAGCATGCGGCGGCTAGGGATGGCGTGGAGAGCGTTGCAGGCAGTGGCCCTGGCGATCGGACTCCTTTGGCCAGCCGGGCAAGCAGCCGCGCAGCAGCTGCCCGAGGCGGCGGTGATGGTGCAGATCGAGGCCCCCACCGAGGTGCGCGCTTATGAACCTTTCTCGGTGACCTTGCGCGCGGTCAACGTCGGCGAGGTCGCTCCGAAGTGGAGCCTGTCGCTCTCGTTGCCGACCGCTCCCGAGGTCGACTTGATCGAGCCCGTGCCGTTCAGTGCCTCCGCGTCCCATGCACGCGTGTTCAGCCCAGGCGCGGAGATCACCAACATCCGCTACAATCGCCGCTTGCCCGCCGAGTACCCGCTGGTCGAGTGGTACAGCGAGCAGCCTTGGGCCCCCGGCACCGAGCGCAAGCTGGTCGCTCGCGTGCGCGCGCCCGGCGGCGGCAGCGTGGTGCTGCTCGCGCGCGTGGCGGTGCGCGATGCGGGCAACCGGCTGTATAGCTACCCGTCTACGGGCGCGGAAGACCAGCAGGGGTTTCCCAACTTGCAGCGGCGCGTGCTGGTGACAGCAGCCCCAGCGGCCCCGCCACCGACCGCCGCCGTGCTTCCCGCCGCCGGATCGACCCCCACCGCGGCCCCGGCCCCTACCGCGCCCCCGGCGGCTACCGCGGCGCCAGCGCCGACGGCCGAGAAGGCCGCGGCGGCAGTGGCCCCCACCCCGGTCAGGACCAGCAACGTGGCCGGCACGTCGAGCACCAGCAGTGACTCGCCGGCTCTGCTGCTGATGGCCGCCGTGGTAATCGCCGCGGGCATCATCGCGGCCGCTATCATCGTGACGCGCCGCTCGCAGCCGGCGCCCTCGGGGCTGGCTCTCGACCGGGCCTTCGCCACGGCCGATCGCGCAGGCCCGCCCGCGACATGGCGGCCAGCTAGCTGGCCGCCGTCGGTGCCGCCGCCCGCCATGCCGGCTTCGCCGCCCCCCAGGATAGCGCGGCCGTTGAGCTGGCCGCCGCAGCTGGAGTCGCCCACCGTGCCAGCGCCGCCGGGCTGGGGCACACCGCCCGTCACGGGGCCCGGCGCGGGAGGAAGTCTCGGGCTGCCGGTCGGCTACCAGATCGTGGGGCAGCCGAAGCGCGGGGGCATGGCGATCGTCTACAAGGCCTACCAGCTGGCGCTCGACCGCTACGTCGCGCTCAAGATGCTGTCGCCGGAGTTCAGCAGCGATCCGGAGTTTCTGCGGCGGTTCCATGACGAGGCGAAGCGCACCGCCGGGCTCGAGCACCCCCATATCGTGCCGATCTACGATATCGGCCAGGTGGGCGGCAGCTTGTTCATCGCCATGCGCTGGATCGACGGCCAGAGCCTGCAAGAGTTGCTGGCCCACGAGGGCCCCTTGCCGCCGCGCCGGACGCTGGCCATCGTCGCCCAGGTCGCCGAGGCGCTCGACTACGCCCATGCGCGCGGCGTGATCCACCGAGACATCAAGCCCGCCAACATCATGATCGAGGCCGGCGATCGCGTGACGCTCACCGACTTCGGGATCGCGCGGCGGCTCGACGGCACACAGTATACCCAAGCAGGTATGATCATTGGCACGCCGGCCTATATGTCGCCGGAACAGGCCGCGGGGCAGCCGGCCGATGCGCGCTCGGACATCTACGCGCTGGGCTTGGTAGTGTACGAGATGCTCACGGGGCGGCTTCCGTTCGAGGCACCGGAGCCACTCGCGGTCGCGAGTATGCATCGCTCGACGCAGCCGCCCCCGCCCACGGCGTTCAACCGCACCTTGCCGCGGAGCCTCGGGCTGGTCGTGCTGCGCGCGCTGGCCAAGCAACCCCACGAACGCTACGCCAGCGGCCGCGAGTTCGTCGCGGCGTTGCGGCGGGCGCTCGGGGAAGCTCCCTGACTTGCCCCTGAAGGCCAGGGGGCGCACCGTCGCCGGGTGGGGCGCCGCCTGCCGGCCCTGAAGGGTGCTATAATCTCCAGCGCGGTGCCTACTATGCCCACGGGCAGGGAGAGCAGGGTGGCGAACTACCACATCTGGACCATCGGCTGCCAGATGAACGAGGCCGATGCCCGCCGCCTCGGCGACGAGCTGGACCTGGTCGGCTTCGCGCCCTCGGAATCGGCGGAGGACGCCGATCTCGTCGTGCTCTACTCGTGCGTCGTGCGGCAGGCGGCCGAGAACAAGGTCCACAACCAGCTCATGCGCCTGCGCGAGGTGAAGCGCCGGCGCCCCGACTACAAGATCGTCCTCGCGGGCTGCCTGGCCGGCGAGGAGACGGCGGCGCTGCAGCGCGCCTACCCATTCGTGGACCTGTTCGTGTCGCCCAAGGCCGACATCTCGCTGCGCAACCAGATCCTCGACCTGCTGGACCTCGACCAGCGCTACCGGCAGGAGCCCGAGGGCGCCCTGCGCACGCCCGGCGTGTCGGTCGGCGTGACCATCCACCAGGGCTGCAACCGCCGCTGCACCTACTGCATCATCCCCTTCCGCCGCGGGCCCGAGCGCAGCCGCCGGCCGGCCGAGATTCTGGCCGAGGTGGCCGGGCTGGTGCAGCGGGGCACCCGCGAGGTCGTGCTGCTCAGCCAGATCGTCGAGCGCTACGGGTGGGACCTGCAGCCGCGCACGACGCTGGCCGAGTTGTTAGCCCAGCTCAACGCCATCGACGGGCTGGAGCGCATCCGCTTTCTGACCTCGTACCCTGCCGACTTCGGGCCCGAACTGATCGAGGCGGTGGCCACCCTGCCCAAGGTGTGCGAGGACATCAATCTGCCGATCCAGGCGGGCGACGACACGGTGCTGCGCCGCATGGCGCGCGGCTACAAGGTGGCCGACTACCTGCGGGTGGTCGAGGCCCTGCGTGCCCGCATCCCCGAGGTGGCTATCAGCACCGACATCATCGTCGGCTTCCCGGGCGAGACAGTCGCGCAGTTCGAGAACACCCTGCGCGTGATGGAGCAGGTGCGTTGGGATGTGGTCCACGTGGCCATGTACTCGCCGCGGCCCGGGACGGTAGCGGCCACGTGGCCCGACGACGTGCCGCGCGCGGAGAAGAAGCGGCGGTTGCATGCCGTCGAGGAGCTCCAGAAAGAGATCGCTGCCCAGCTCAACGCGCGGCTACTCGGACGCACTGTCGAGGTGCTGGTCGAGGGCCAGAAGGGCGGTAAGTGGTACGGCCGCACGCGCACCAACAAGCTGACGTTCTTCGCCTCGCCCGAGCCGCTGGGCGGCGAGCTGGTGCAGGTGCGCATCACCGAGACGAGCCCCTGGGCGCTACAGGGCGAGTTGGTCAGCCGCCAGTCGGCCGCCGCACGACCAGCGCCGATCCCTCTTGATCTCTCGGCCTAGGCCGGGCGCCCCGTGAGCGGTGGGGTGGCGAGCCCACTGGGCACGTTGCCCACGAGTGCATCCGCTCCTGTCGAATGGCTCGCGTTGGCCGGCGCCGTGGGTACTGCCGTCGCCCACCTCTGCTTCAAGCGCGCGATGGGCGCCGGCGCAGCCCGCGCGCTGCTGGCCGTGCGGTGGAGCACCGGCGCGGCGGCGATGACGCTGGCCATGCTGTCGAGTGGGGGGTGGAGCGCTCTTCACCTCTCCGGGGCGGTGCTGGTGCTCGCGTTCGGCGCGATCTGCGGGCCGGTCGTGGGGTGGCTCTTGTATCTGCGGGCGCTGCCCCACCTTGCCGTCTCGGTCGCCCAGCCCATCTTCAACAGCTCGGTAGTGGTAGCGATGGCGTTGGCCGTGCTGTTTCTTGGCGAGCGGCCGAACAGCTTCACCTGGCTAGGCGCGGTGCTCGTCCTGGTCGGCGTCCACCTACTCCACCAGGCCGGCCTCCGGCGCGCGCGCCAGCATCTCCCGCGGACAGCCGCGGCTAGGGAGGCGAGCGACCGGCCACTCTGGGGGCGTCTGCGGGGCAGCCCGCTGCTGGCCCTGGCGCTGGCCAGCGCGGGGTGCACGGGGATCGCCAGCTTCTGCTTCAAGGTCGGGGTGGGCGAGCTGCCCCCGCTGGCGACCAACTGGGTGCGGACGATGGTACCCAGTTGTGTCTTGGGCGGCCTGTTCCTGGCGGGAACCCTCCCCTTGGGGGCCAGCGGGGCGGCGCGGAGCGAGCCTGTCCTCACGGCACGCGGGGCCGCGCTTGCGGTGGCGGCCGGGGTGGCCAACGACGTGATCGGCTGGGGCCTGCGCCTGTTCGCGCTCCAGCATGGCCCCCTGACGGTCGTCGAGCCGCTAGCAGCGACGAGCCCCTTGTTCGCCGCGCTGCTCGGCGCCTGGGTGCTAGGCGAGCGCATCGGCCGCCGCGGGTGGGTCGGCATCGGCACCACCGTGCTCGGTGGCCTGCTGCTGGGTGGGCTCGGCCGCTGAGCCGCCGCGGCCCGATTGACAACCGCCGCGACGCGGGCCTATGGTGATCGCGCGCCGACGCTGCCAGGGAGGCCACGCGATGTCCGACCACCGCCCGCCGCTCACCCCCGAGTCGCTTGCCGTGCTCACGCGCCAGGCGGGGCTAGAGCTCGCCGCCGCCGAGCTGGCCGAGCTGCTGCCCGCCGCCGCGGCCGCTATCGCCGCCCTCGACGCCTTCGCGCGCTTGCCGTTGGCCGAGGCCGAGCCGGCGGCCTACTTCCTGCTCGGCCCGGAGCGGGGCGCATGAGCGACGAGCAGCTAGCGTTTCTGCCTCTGACCGCGCTGGCACGCCAGCTCGAACGGCGCGCGCTATCGCCAGTGGAGGTCACCGAGCTGTTCCTCGCGCGCATCGCGCGCTACGACCCCGCCCTGCGCGCCTATATCACGGTGACCGCCGAGGCGGCGCTGGCCGCCGCGCGGGCTGCGGAGCAGGAGATCCGCGCCGGCCGCTACCGCGGGCCGCTGCACGGCGTGCCGCTGGCGATCAAGGACCTGTTCTGGACCGCTGGGGTGCGCACCACCGCCGGCTCGCGCATCCTAGCCGACTTCGTGCCCGCCGAGGACGCCGCGGCCGTAGCGCGCTTGCGGGCGGCGGGCGCCGTGCTGTTGGGCAAGACGAACCTGGAAGAGTTCGCCTTCGGCGCGACCACCATCAACCCTCACTACGGCGCCTGCCGCAACCCGTGGGACCGCGAGCGGATCGCCGGCGGCTCCAGCGGCGGCTCGGCGGCGGCGGTCGTCGCCGGCCTCTGTGCCGCCGCGCTCGGCAGCGACACCGGCGGCTCGATCCGTCAGCCAGCGGCGCTGTGCGGCCTGGTGGGGCTCAAGCCCACCTACGGGCGGGTCAGCCGCCACGGCGCTATCCCCTTGAGCTGGGCGCAGGACCACGTCGGCCCCATGACGCGCACGGTACGCGATGCCGCCCTGCTCCTCCAGGTGTTGGCGGGGCCGGACGACCGCGACCCGGCGTGCAGCGCCGCGCCGGTGCCCGACTATACTGCCACGCTGGACGCCGGCGTGCGTGGCCTGCGTCTCGGGGTGCCCAGCGAGTTCTTCTGGGAGCGGGTCGATCCGGAGGTCGAGCGGGCGGTACGTGCAGCGATCGAGGTCCTGGCCGGTCTGGGCGCGCGGGTCGAGCCGCTGGCGTTCCCGTACTGGCCCGCCACCGCGGCCGCGGGGGCGACCATCCTGTACGCCGAGGCGGCGGCCTATCACGCCGAGTGGCTGCGCACTCGCCCGCAGGACTACGGCCCCGCCGTGCGCAACCGGCTACGCGTGGGCACCACGCTGCTGGCGCTCGACTACCTGCAAGCGCAGCGCGCGCGAGCGGTGCTGGTCCGTGAGGCGCAAGCACTGTTTGCGCGGTACGACGCGCTGCTGACGCCCACTGTGCCGCTGCCCGCGCCGCGACAGGACGCCGACCAGATCCGCTGGCCCGACGGCACGCGCGAGGACATGCGCGCCGCCACGCTGCGCTTCACGCGCCCGTTCAACCTGCTGGGCCTGCCAGCCATCAGCGTGCCGTGTGGGTTCACGGCCAGCGGCCTGCCCATCGGGTTGCAAGTGGTGGGGCGGCCGTTCGACGAACCCACCGTGCTGCGCGTGGCCGGCGCCTACGAGGCGGCCACCGACTGGACCCAGCGCCGGCCGCCGCTGGACGCCTGAGGGCGCACCCCATCGCTGCTGCTCACTCGCGGGCGCCGGCCGGCGCTAGAGCAGGCATCCCGGCCGGCTCCGCCGACGGGGCTAGCGGGGCGGACGGCTCCCCGCCGGCGGTGCGGGGCCGTCGCGGCAGCCGCACGGTGAAGGTGCTCCCCTGGCCGAGTTCGCTGGTGACCTCGATGCACCCGCCGTGGGCGCGCACGATGCCGTCGGCGATCGCGAGGCCCAGCCCCGCGCCGCTGCGCCCGCGCGCCGTGCTGGCGCGATAGAAGCGCTCGAAGATATGGGGCAAGTCGGCCGGCGCGATGCCCACGCCGTCGTCGCGCACCACGAGCACCGCCTCGGGGCCGTCCGTCCGCAGCTGCACCGCGATGGTGCCGTTGGGAGCGGTGTACTTCACCGCGTTGTCCAGCAGGTTGTAGACAAGCTGTTCGAGCTGGTCGGCGTTGCCCAGTACCTCCACGGGGGCGAGGGCGTCGCACTGCAGCGTTCGGCCGCCCAGGCGCGGCTGGAGAGCGCGGCAGACGCGCCGTACCAGCGCATCGAGCGCCACGGGCTCGCGCTCGACAGGCTGGCCGGCGTCGGCGCGGGCCAGCCTGAGCAGCCCCTCGACCAGCCGGCCGAGCCGCTCGACCTCGTGGTCGAGATCGGCGAGGATTTCCAACTCCTCAGGCGAGCGCGCGCCGCCCCCACGGCGCAGGGTGCTGAGGTTGAGGCGCAGGGTCGTCAGGGGCGTGCGCAGCTCGTGCGAGGCGTCGGCCACGAAGCGGCGCTGGGCGGCCAGGGCCGCCTGGAGCCGGTCGAGCATGCGGTTGAACGTGCGGGCCAGCGCGCCTACCTCGTCGTGGGTATCGGGCACGGGCACACGGCGACCGGGCTCGCCGGACTCGGCGATAGCCGCGGCCGTCGCGGTCATGGCCGCGATAGGACGCAGTGCCCCCCGCGCCATGGCCCAGCCGGCACCCGCCGCTACTAGCAGCAGCACCAGGTCGACCGCCACCAACGCTTGCAGCAGCCGGGCCTGGGCGCTATCCAGCGGGGCCAGCGGCCGCGCCACCAGCACCGCCCCGACCAACTGGCCCTCGATGGTCAGCGGGTGCAGGTACACGCGCAGCCGCCCGCCGGGCAGGGCGAGCGTCGTATAGCGCGGCTGGCCGTTGGCGAGCGCCTGCTGGAGGTTCGCGTCCAGCGGCAGGACCGTGCGGCCCAGGCTCTCCGAGCGGTCGAGCAGCCCCCCGCGGGCGTCGATCACCTGCACGAGCAGGTCGGCCCCGGCGAAGGCGTTGAGATCGGGCAACACTAGCCGCAGCGAGCGGAACGGCGGCGCCTCGCGCACGACCAGCGTGCCACTGAGCCGCTCGCCGGCCGTGGCGAGATCGGCGTCCAGGTCGCGCTGCAGGTTGCCGGCCACCGCCAAGTAGACGATGGCCGTGGCGGCGAGCAGCACCAGGGCCGTGATCGCCGTGTACCAGAGAGTCAGCCGCACGCTAAGCGACATGGCTTCACTCCCGCGCCCGCCGCGACGAGGCGCTCACTCCTTCAGCACGTAGCCCACCCCGCGCACCGTGTGCAGCAGCCGCGGCTCGCCGCCCGCCTCCAGCTTGTTGCGCAGGTGCCCGATGTACACCTCCAGCACGTTCGACTCGCCGTCGTAGCCCGGCCCCCACACGCGCTCCATGAGCACCTCGCGCGTGAGCACCTGCCGGGGGTGCTGCAAGAATAGGGCGAGCAGGTCGAACTCGCGCGGGGTGAGCACGAGGGCGCGCTGGCCGCGGAACACCTCGCGCGTGGCGGGGCGCAGCACCAAGTCGGCGAAGCGCCACTCCTCCGGCGGCGGGCCGCGCCGGCGCAGCAGGGCTCGCACGCGTGCCAGCAACTCGTCGACGGCGAACGGCTTGACGAGGTAGTCGTCGGCGCCCGCGTCGAGCCCCGCCACGCGGTCGCTCACCTCGTCGCGGGCGGTGAGCATGAGGATCGGCACGTCGCCGCCCGCGCGCAGCCGCCGGCACACCTCCAGCCCGTCGAGCCCGGGCAGGAGCACGTCGAGCACCACCAGATCGGGCGGGCGCTCGCGGGCGAGGCGCAGCCCGGCCTCGCCCGACTCGGCCGTGAGCACCTCGTAGCCCTCGTAGGCCAGCGCGCGCCGCAGGGCGGTGAGCAGCTGCGGGTCGTCGTCGATCACGAGCAGACGGGCGCGCGCGGACACGCTAGCTCCTGGGCCTCTCGGCAGCACTGTAGGCATTCGCTAAACCTGTGTCCTCCCGTGAGGAATTGTACGGCGCCCGTCCGCAGGCAGAGATTGCGCTACAATGAGCACACGTGGCAGCCGGCCACGATGCCACAGGTGGGGGAAATGCCATGGCCAAGCTGCGCCACATCGCGATTCGCGCCGCGGACCCGGAGGCGACCGCGCGCCTGCTGGTGGAGGCGTTCGAGCTGACGCTCGTCCAGCGCCGCGCGCACGGCCCGATCGACCTGAGCGACGGCGACGTGAACATCACCATCCTGCCGCTGCACCTCAACGCGGCCGGCGTGGAGGTCCGGCCCGGGGTGGAGCACATCGGCTTCACGGTAGAGGACGAGCAGGCGACCCGCGAGCGGCTACTGGCCCGGGGCGCCGAGGAGCTGCGGCCAGTGCAGCTCGGCCAGGCATACTACGAGGCGAAGTTCAAGACGCCCCAGGGCCTGATTCTCGACGTGGGCCACTGGGTCGGCACCAGCCCGCTGCCCGCCGCCACGGCAACCGAGGCGTAGGCGTCTCCGCTAGCCTCACGAAGAGCCGCCGTGCTGGGATGCGCACGGCGGCCATGTTGTAGGCGTGAGCGGACGCCAGCGCCGGACTCAGCTGAAGCGGTCGAAGAGACTGTCGAGCAGGCGGGGCAGGTCCGCCTCGGTGCCCGTCTTGCGCTGCTCCAGCAGCTGCTCGTAGCTCGGCCCCTCGCGCCGGTAGATCACGCCGAGATACCGCGGCATGGAGCTGGCCGCGATCTTCAGCGCCGCCTCGAAGTTGGTCGGGTCGTGGTCCGCCGGTAGCGGCGCCACCTCCTCGCGGTAGGTCTTGAAGGTGTTCACCTTGTTGAAGGTGGGGCAGGGGCTGTAGGTATCGATGATCGCTAGCCCCTGATGCTCGATGCCCGCAAGGATGAGCTGCGCCAGGTCCTTGGGCTGACCGGAGAAGCCGCGAGCCACGAAGCTCGCGCCGCAGGCCATCGCCAGCAGCAGCGGGTTCACCGGCTCCTCGAGCGTGCCCTGCGGCGCCGCCTTGTGCACGTACCCGCGCTGGGCGGTAGGCGACGCCTGGCCCTTGGTCAGCCCGTAGGTCTGGTTGTCCATGATCACGTAGGTGACGTTGAGGTTGCGCCGGGCCGCGTGCATGAAGTGCCCACCGCCGATGGCGAAGGCGTCGCCGTCGCCGCCCAGCACCAGCACGTGCAAGTCCGGGCGCGCGACCTTCACGCCGGTAGCGATGGGCATCGCGCGGCCGTGCACGCCGTGGAAGCCGTAGGTGGCGACGAAGAACGGCAGACGGCTCGAGCAGCCGATCCCCGACACTAGCACGACGTCCTTCGGGTTGTAGTTCTTCTCGCGCATGGCGTGGTACAGCGCGTTGAGCACGCCGAAGTCGCCGCAGCCGGGGCACCAGGTGGGCTTCTCGCTGCTCTTGTAGTCGTCGACCGTATACTGCAGCGTTGCAGTGTCAGCCATGATCGCTAATTCCTCTACTCAACGGCGGGCCACCCCGCCCACGGCCCGCGCGGGCCGCTGTTCACAATTTCATTGTACCCCGTTAACGGGCCACCGCCCCGGCCCGCGCCGCCGTGCGGATCGCGGCCAGCAAGTCGCGCACCTTGAACGGCTCGCCGGCATACGCGTTGACGTGGCGCAGCGGCCGGCCCCAGTGTGCTTCCAGGATACGCGCGAACTGGCCATTGTAATTCACCTCGGCGACCATCACCTCCCGCTTGCCCTCCAGGAAGGGCCGCAGCTGGGCGTCCGGCACGGGCCACAGCATCTTGGGGGCGATGCCGGCCACCCGGATGCCTTCCTCGGCCGCGCGCTCGATCGCCTCGCGCACCGCGCCTGCGGTCGAGCCCCAGGTGATGATGCCGATCTCGGCGCTCGCATCGCCATAGAAATCGGGCTCCGGCGCGTCCTGCGGCGCCGCGGCCAGCTTCTTGAAGCGCTTCTCGGTGAACCGCGTCTTGGTCTCGGCGTCGTAGCGCGGGCGGCCCTCCTCGTTGTGTTCGAGGCCGGTGGCCACGTACTGCCCGCCGCGCTGGCCGGGGATGCTCATCGGCGAGATGCCGCTGTCGGTCAGCTGGTAGCGCAGGAAAATCCCTTCATGCGGTGGCACGCCCTGCCCGTTCGGCTCCTGGTACAGCAGCCGCGACCAGCGGGGGATGCGCTGGGGATCGGGCCGCGGGATCGACTCGGTGCGCACCGACAGCACCGTGTCCAGCAGCAGGATCACCGGCAGCTGGTACTTGTCGGCCAGGTTGAAGGCGTGCTGGATCTGATAGTAGCAGTCCTCGACCGAGGTGGGGGCCAGCACGATGCGCTGGATCTCGCCGTGGCCGCCGAACGCGGCCAGCCACAGGTCGCCCTGCTCGTGGCGCGTGGGCATGCCCGTCGAGGGCCCCGCGCGCTGGCAGTCGACCAGCACGCAGGGCAGCTCGGCCATCGAGGCCAACCCTAGCGCCTCGACCATCAGGCTCACCCCGGGACCGCTGGTGGAGGTCATGGCCCGCTTGCCGGCGAACGAGGCGCCCAGCACCATGTTCATCGAGGCGATCTCGTCCTCGGCCTGGATGACCGCGCCGCCCACTTTGGGCAGCTCGGCGGCCAGAAATTCCATGATGTCGCTGGCCGGGGTGATCGGGTAGCCGGCGAAGAACTGCACGCCCGCGGTCAGGGCGCCGAGACTCGCCGCCTGGTTGCCCGAGACCACGATGCGCCGGCCGTCGGCCGGGCTGCGCTCCACCTCAAACAGCTCGCGGCGGAAGCCGGGCTGGTTGATAATGTGCTCGCGCACGTAGCGCAAGCCGGCTTCCAGCGCGCCCAGGTTCTTGTTCAGGATGTCCGGGCCACGGCCGCCGAAGCGCTGCTCCAGCAGCTTGCGCAGGTACTCCTCGGGCATCCCGAACAGCGCGGCCAGCACGCCTACAGCGACCACGTTCTTGCCCAGCTCGAACTTGAGCTGCGTGCGCGCGATCTCGCTGAGCGGCACGGGGTATTGCGTGCGGGTGGGGCTCGCGGGAGGGCTGACCTCGGCCGGGTCGTAGATCAGCAGCCCGCCCTCGGTCAGGTCGCCGCTGCTGAGATCGTACGCCTCCCGGTTGAACGCCAGCAGCAGGTCCACGCTGTCGCCGCGCGAATAGAACAGTCGGCTGCCAATCCGGATCTGAAAGAACGAGTAGCCCCCCTTGATCTCCGCCGGGGGACTGAAATCGGTGAGCACGCGGTAGCCCGCCCGCGCCGCGCCCTGGACCAGCAGCTGGCCGGTGCTGAGTACGCCCTCGCCGGCCTCACCCGCTACTCGAATGACCAGATCGTTCTTCGGCATCATTGCCTCCCGCGGTCGGGCTGGACCGTCTGGCACGGCCCGCCGCTGTGCACCGCCTGTGCACTGCCATAGACATACGTCGGGCGGCGCGAGGATCGCTCCTCACTGCCGCCCAGCCCTCTCCAACGCGTCTCCGGCGCGGCTCCCCCTTGCTGGCCCGTGCCTCCCATCGGTCTACGCCCTGCACCGCGCCATCGGTTTGGCCGCGCGCCGCCCAGCTCCCCTACCCGTGACACGAATCGTGGCGGGTGGCGATCGCCAGTCGGTGCAGCACCATTCATGAGTGTACCATAAATAGGGCCCGCCGGCGGCCCGCAGCCTACGGCTGATAGCGGCCCAGACGCGCCAGCGCGTACTCTACATACTGGTGATCGACCACTGTCGTCAGGTCGGCGCGCTGCGGCAGCCGCCCCTGCGCCACGAACCACTCCTGGTCCGCGGCCATGCTCTCCACGTTCATGTAGCCGTCCGGGTTGAAGCCGGTAGGGATCATGCGGTCATACGCCGCCGGGTCTTTGACTGGGGTGTGGTGGATCAGGGCCTGCACCACCACCGCGCGGTCGCGGCCGCGGCTGAAGGCGTCGACGAAGTCGCGCAGCCCGCGCAGGTAGGCCACCATGAACCGCTGCGCCGCCGCGGGCTGCTCGCGCATGAATGCGGCGCCGTACGCCACGATCCCCAGCTGCTGGTTCGGGTAGATCTCGTCGCTGCCGACGACCCGCACGGCAATGCCCTGCTGCAGCGCGGTGGACAGTAGCGGTTCCGATTGGAACGCGGCGTCGATCGCACGGTTGGCCAGCGCGGGGTTCATGTCAGGGAACGGTAGCGCCGTGAACTGGACCTCCTCCTCGGCGATGCCCTCACGCTCCAGTAGGCGCGCGAGGGCCACGGCGTTAGCCGTGGCGCCCAGCGGCGGCGTCACGGCCATATGCAGGCCGCGCAGGTCGGCCGAGCCGCGGAACCGCCCGCTCTCGATCAGATCGGGCCGGACCACCAACGCGATCCAGCCGTAGCCGGGCCGGAAGATGCCGCGGTCGGCCACCAGCCGGATACCGGTGCCCCGAGCCAGGGCATTGAAAGCGGCCACGTTGACTGCCAGCGCGCCAACCTCGAGCTGGCCGTTGGCGAGCGCTGGGACGATATCGCTGGCCGAGGCGAAGTGGACGTATTCGAAGTCGATGCCCTCTTCCTGGAAATAGCCGCGGTCGGCCGCAATATAGGCGCCACTATCGGTGAGTACGGACTGCCCGCCCCAGCGCACCTTCACCGGCTGGCTCGGTGGCGCGCTGGGCGGTGGGCTTGCCGCTTGGGCAGCAACCACGGTCGGCTGCGGCCCGCGCGCCGCAGCGCCAGGGCCCGGCGCCCGCTCGGGCTGACAGGCCAGCAGTCCCAGCAGCCCCACGGCCAGCACCCACCGCATGCCCGCGCCGCGCATCGCTCGCTCCTCCCCGCGCCCAGAGGCGCGCTCAGCGGGGCCCTGCTGGCCGCCAAGCGACCAGCTCGCCGGGCCCTAGGTCGATCTCCGTGTTGTTCGCCAGGTCGCGCACGCGCACGGTGCTCGACTCCTCAGCGATGTAGGCCAGCAGCTCGCCGTGGGGCGCCCAGGCTGGTGCACGGCCGCGGCCGAGCGCTAGCGCCTCCCCACTGAAAGACGCCAGGTAAAGGTAGGCGGGCGCGGGTGCCTGCGCGCCCTGGCCACAGTCGCGGTAGGCGAACGCCAGCGCTACGCGCTGGCCATCGGGCGCCCAGCTGTAGCCGCGCGGGTACAGGCCCCAGCCGCGCACCCCCACGGCCTGCGGCCGGTTGGCGACGCGAATCGTCGGGCCGCTAGCCACCTGGGGGTCGACCACATTCAGACTGGGTGCCTCGGGGTCGAGCCGCGCGAAGAAGCCGTACTGCTCGCAGGCCTCGACATAGGCCACGGAGGTGTAGCCGAACGCGGGGCTCCCGGGCGCGAAGCTCGTGTCCTGGGGCAGCCGGCCGCCCATGGCGGGCAGCTCGGCGGCCACGGGCGTCAGCGCGCCATCATCGAGCGCCAGCGTGTAGTAGCGGATGCGAGCATTGCTCCCCGCACCGATCTCCAAGCGGGTGGCGATGGGCACCAGCAGCCGGCCGCCGTCGGCGTAGTACGTCGGGGTGCCGAGCGCCACGCCGCCCACGCTCAAGTCGCCGCTCGGACCCGCCGCGAGGCGGATCGTGTAGCGCCGGGCCGCGGTGCCCTCGCGGTTCACCACCATGACCGCGTCGTCGTCGACGAAGGCGAGCTGCGAGCCGTCGGGCGCCCAGCTGGCGCGGCGGCCAGCGACCGCCTGGCGGGCGGCCGCGTCGATGCGCCGCGGCGGCGAGCCATCGAGGGCCTGGACGAATACCCCCCCGGGCGAACCGTCGGGCCCGCGCGTGCTCACTACCAGCGCGTCGCCCTGCGGCGCCCAGGCGAACCACTCGATCACCCCACCCCGGGTAAGCTGCCGCCGCTCGCCCCCCTCCGCTCGTACGAGCCAAATGTCGCCTCCCTGCAGCACCGCCAGCAACCCCGCGTCGCCCTGCGCCTGCGCCACGCGCTGGCCGCCCCAGGCCAGGCCGAGCGCGAGGAGCGCCGCCAGCAGCGCCGCCCCGCCGTATGCCCTCCAGTTCATTCGGTCGCTCTGCACCTTCCGCGCTGTCGGCGCCTATTGTACTCGCTTCCTCGGCCCGCGACTCCAGTTGATAGACTCTCGCAGGGGAGACGCGCGGCGCCGCCGATAGGAGCCCACCGTGATCGTCCTGCCGCTGATCGCTTTGCTCGCCAGCCTCGGCTGCGTGGCGATCGCCATCGCGCGCTACCGGCGCCACGGGCGCACGCACGAGCTGGTGTGGATCGCCGCGTTCCTGATCTTCGCGCTCGGCGCGGGCTGCGAGGTCGCCGGACTACGCTGGGGCTGGAACCCGTTCCTGGCGCGGCTGTACTACTTCACCGGCGCCACGCTGGCGGCCAGCTACCTGGCGCTGGGCACGCTGTTCCTGCTGGCGCCGCGCCGCGTGGCCGTCCTCGCGCTGCGAGGCCTGTTGATCGCCAGCGCCGCGGCCGGCTGGCTGATCGCCGCCGCGCCCGTCGACCCTGTGGCGCTCGCCACCGCCGGCTGGGCGGCGCTGGCCAAGAGCCCGGCGCTCGTGGCCCTGACCGTCACGCTCAACGCGGGCGGGACGGCGGTGGTCGTCGGCGGCGCGGCGTACTCGCTCTGGCGGGCGTGGCGGCAGCGCGGCTGGCGGCGCTCGGACCTCGCGGTACTGCTCATCGCCGCCGGCACCCTGCTGATCGCAGGCGGCGGTACGCTCACCCGCCTCGGCCAGCACACGTACCTCTACCTCGCCATGGCGCCCGGCATCTGCCTGCTCCTGGCCGGCTACCTGGCGCCGGATCTCTCGGGCTGGCCACGGCGCGCACAGCACGCGGCCGCGCCCGCGCGTCGACCGGGCGCCATGACCGAACGACGGACCCACTAGGAGGACACCAATGGCAGCAAACGGGGTGCGACTGCTCGTCGTGCGCCCGCATCCCGACGACGAGAGCAGCGCCACGGGAGGCATCCTCGCGCGCTACGCGGCGCAGGGCGTGCGCACGGGCGTGGTGACCTGCACGCGCGGCGAGGAGGGCGAGATCCACGATCCCGCCCTCGACCCCGAGGAGGCGCGGCCGCGGCTGGGCGCCATCCGCGAGCAGGAGCTGTACACCGCCTGCCGCATCCTGGGGGTGGCCGAGGTGCGCCTGCTCGGCTATCGCGACTCGGGCATGGCCGGCTCGCCCGCCAACCAGCACCCCGACGCCTTCTGCAACGCTGACCTGGACGAGGCCGCGGGCCGGCTGGTACGCATCATCCGCGAGCTGCAGCCCCAGGTAGTGATCACCGAGAACTGGGAGGGCAGCTACGGCCATCCGGACCACATCATGGGCCACCGCGTGACCCGCCGCGCGTTCTTCGCCGCCGGCGACCCGCATTGCTATCCCGATGCCGGCCCGCCCTGGCGGCCGCAGCGCCTCTACGCCGTCGTCCCGGTACGCGACCGTTGGGAGGAGCTCATCGAGCTGCTGCGCCGCGAGGGACAGGATACCAGCTTTCTGGAACGCCGGCGCCGCGACCCGCACTTTGGCATCCCCAAGGAGCAGACTACCGTGCAGCTCGACGTGGCGGATTACGTCGAGATCCAGCGGCAGGCGCTGGCCGCCCACCGCACGCAGATCCCGCCCGACAGCTGGTGGCTCACCCTGCCTCCCCACATCCGCCGCGTGGCGTTCGGCACCGCCTATCTAGTGCGCTACTTCCCGACGCCCGCGCCCGGTGAGCGCGACGCCGACCTGTTCGCCGGCCTCGACTGAGCCGCCGGGCCAGCGGATGCGCGGCTGCGGACTGTAACGTTTCGGGGCCGCGCACCGTTTAACCGAGCGACTCGCGGCTCGCCCGAGGGCGGCGCGAGTTCACGAAGGGGAGCTGGATGCGCGCGAGCCTGCGACGGACGCCACCCGGGCGGCGGCCCTTCTGCCTCGCCCTCGCGCTCGCTCTGGCGCTCGGCATGCTCGGCCCGCCCCTCAGCGCCGGGCAGGAGCCCAGCGTGCTCGACCTCTATACCGTCCCCGGGCGGATCGTCGCCCGCAGCGCCAGGGTTCCGGCGCCGGGCCAGGCCCCAGCGCCACTGGAGTACGTGGTCGAGGAGGTCGCGGTGCCGCCGGGCGTCGACGTGCAGCCCCTGGGTGGGCCAGCGGGGGCCACGGTCGCCTGGCGGCTGACGGTGTACGGCGGCCCGTTCCGCGTGGGCGCGCAGCCGTGGGTCGTGTGGATTGGCGATCGTCCGTTCGCGCAGACGTACCTAAGCCCAGATGGCACCGCGCTCGTCGTGCTGCTGTTCGACCGCGCGCTGCTGACCAGCGGGGCCACGGTGAGCGTGTCGTACGGCCTCGCGCCCGCGGCGCCCCCGCAGCGCCTGCCCGACCCGCTGCTGCTGCCGGGAGCCTGATTCGGGGCCACTGGGCCCCCTCACGGCGCGAGCAGCAGCGGCTCCTCGCGCGCTGCCGGCTCCCCCTTCCCTGGCGAGGAGCACGGGCTGATGTGGCGGGTAGTCGGAGTGTTCGCCCTGGTCGGTTGGTGGCTCGTGGCGCTCGCGCCGCCACCAGGCGCCGTTCTAGCGAGCGCGGCCGATCCGGGCGAGCCGGGGCCACTGGCGGTGGCCTACGCCGAGTATGACCTGGGCGCGACGGCCTTCCAGCCCAGCGGCTTCCCGAGCCCGGTCGAGCTGCTCGCCTCGGTGCACTACCCGCGCGACCTGACCGCGGGGCCGTACCCCTTGCTGGTGCTGCTGCACGGTAACCACGCTCCCTGCTCCCAGGGCGACCGTGTGCTCGTCACCTGGCCGTGCCCCCCCGGCTGGCAGCCGATCCCCAGCTACCGCGGCTACGACTACCTCGGCCAGGCGCTGGCTAGCCACGGCTACATCGTCGTGTCCATCAGTGCTAATGGCATCAACGCCTTCAGCAACCTGCCGGCAGACCTGGGTGCCAGCGCCCGCGGCCAGCTCGTACTCCGCCACCTGGAGCTGTGGCGCGAGTGGACCCGCACGACGAGCGGCCCGTTCCAGGGACGCTTCCAGGGCAAGGTCGACCTGCAACGGGTGGGCCTGATGGGCCACTCGCGGGGCGGCGAGGGGGTGGTAGCCGCGGCGCTACTCAACACGCAGCAGCGCCGCGGCTTCGGCATCCGCGCGGTGTGGCCGCTAGCCCCGACCGACTTCAACCGCCTAGTGCTCCCCGCGGTGCCACTAGCGGTGCTGCTGCCCTACTGCGACGGCGACGTCGTGGACCTGCAGGGCGTGCACTACTACGACGATGCGCGCTACGCGCAGCCAGGCGACCGCGCGCCCAAGCACACGATCCTCGTGCTGGGCGCGAACCACAACTACTACAACACCGTGTGGACCCCGGGCCTCTTCCCGGCCAGCGCCGCCGATGACTGGACCGATTTCGTCCCCAATGGAGCGAGCGACCCGCACTGCGGCACGCTCCCGGGCAACGGGCGGCTGACGCCAGCCCAGCAGCGCGCCACGGCGGTAGCCTATGGGGCAGCGTTCTTCCGCCGCTATGTGAGCGACGACGTGCGCTTCGCGCCGCTACTGGCCGGCGACGCGCCACCGCCCGCCTCGGCCCAGACGCCAGCGATCTACGTCAGTTACCACGCGCCGGATCTGCCCCTCGCGCGGCGCGACTTGAATCGCTACCTCGATCCGAGCGCGCTGGCCACCAGCCAGGTGGGCGGCAGTATCCACGCGCTGCGGCTGCGGGCGTACTCGCTGTGTGGCGGCGCGCCCCCCGCGCCGGCCCAGTGCCTGGCGGGCGTGCCAGTCGAGCAGCAGCCCCACACCGCCCCCAGCCTGGTGCCGCGCCCTGGCCTGAGCCAGCTGCGCCTAGCCTGGGGAAGCGAGGGGGCGCGCTATCGGCTCGAGCTACCCGCCACAGCACGGACTGTGGCGCACTTCCAGCGCCTCCAGTTCCGCGCCGCGCTCGACTTCGCCGACGCGAGCAACCCGCGCGGGCTGCCGCAGGACTGGCGCGTCGTGCTCACCGACGGCGCCGGCCGCAGCAGCGCGGTCCGCGTCGGCGAGCACTCGGGCGCGCTATTCTATCCCCCGGGAGCCGTCAGCGCGGTGCCGAAGGTGGTGCTCAACACGGTGCGCATCCCGCTGGCGGCGTTCCAGGGGGTCGACCTGCACGACCTGCGCACGCTCGAGTTCGTCTTCGACCAGCGGCCGGCCGGCGCCGTCCTGCTCACCGACCTGGCGTTCGCTAGTGTTGGCGGCCCGCAGGACCTGGCGGGCGCGGCGGCGAGCGTGCCGCCCAGCGGCCAGCCCGGCCTGCCCAGCCTGGTCGCGCCCGGCCAGGCGGCGACGGTGGCCGGCGCAGTGCAAGGGAGTGCAGTGGCGCTGCCCGGCGGCGTCAGCTGGTCGCTCAGCGTGCCCAGCCCGCCGGAAGTGGCCGCGGGCACCCAAGCGGTCGCCGTGCTGACCACCACGTGGGGCGTCGAGGCATTCGCCTGCTGGCCCGCCGAGCCCCCGCAGCCGGTGCGCTGCACGGGGCGCACCGCGGGCGCGGCGCTCCAGCGGTCGGCGGCGACGGTGGTCTTCGGCCCGGGGCTGACGGCCACGGGCGTGGTGCTGGGGCCACCCCCGCCCCCCGCCCCGCCTCCGCTCGCGCCAGCCCTCCCCGCGCGGCCATCGCCCGCCGACGGCCCACCGCCGCCCGCGGCGCCAGCGCCCTAACTACGCCCCGCCGCGCTCGCTCCCGGTGGTGAACGCCTCCGGCGCGCCGGCCAGCGCCAGCAGCGCGGCCCACTGCGCCGCGTCGAGCGGCACCACGGACAGCCGCGGCTGGCGCACCAGCGCGCTGTGCGCGAACACCGGCTCGGCGCGCAGGCGGGCGAGCGGCACCCGCCGCGGCAGCGGCGCCACAGCGCGGATATCAACCAGCACGGCCCGCCCAGTCGGATCCGCCGGGTCCGGGTACGCCGCGCGCACGACCTCCGCTAGCCCCACCGCCGCGCGCTCGGCGCCCGTATGGTAGACCACGCAGTGGTCGCCGACAGCCATCGCGCGCAGGTAGCGTTGGGCCTGCGGGTTGCGCACGCCGTCCCACGGCGCCTGGCCCTCGCGCTGGAGATCGGCGAAGGCGTACTCCTCGGGCTCTGTCTTCAGCAGCCAGCCGGCCACCATGCGCTCCTCCCGCTACGTGCCCGACGGCGGCGTGCAGCGTCGGGCGCGGCGCACGGCCTATGGTAGACTCCCCGTGGAAGGCAGGCGCCAGCGGCGCGGAGAGAGTCACCGATGGAAGTCGTGCGCGCGACGCGGTACGGTGGGTTCTGCGGCGGCGTGAAGCGCGCGTGGGCACTGGCCCAGCAGGCGCGCGCCGCCACTAGCGGGCCAGTGTACCTGACGGGCGAGCTGATCCACAACCGCCCGGCGATGGAGGAGCTGTACGCCCAGGGGGTCGAGCTCGCGCACCCGCTGGAGCGCGAGCTGCCGCCGGGCAGCGTGCTGCTGGTGCGCGCCCACGGCGAGGGGCCGCAGGTGTACGAGCGCGCCCGGCAGCAGGGACTCCAGCTGATCGATGCCAGCTGCGGGATTGTCCAGCGCGTGCAGCGCAAGGCGGCCGAGTGGGAGCGGCAGGGCTACCAGGTCATCCTCTACGGCCATCGCAACCACCCTGAGTCGCGCGCCACTATCGCCTACACCCAGCACGGGCTGATCATCGAGTCGGTGGAGGAGGCCGAGGCGCTGCCGCACTTCCCGCGCATCGCCGCCCTGGCGCAGACGACGGTGCTGCTGTCGGAGTACGAGCGCGTCTGCCAGGTGCTGGCGACCAAGTGCGATGAGTTCGTCAACCAGGGCCAGGTGTGCGCCTGGACGCGGCTGGCGCAGGACGAGGCGGCGGCCATCGCCCGCACGGTGGACGCCATGGTGGTGGTGGGCGGCAAGCACAGCTCGAACACGCAGCAGCTGGCCAAGGTGTGCGGCGCCATCGTACCGACGTACCACATCGAGCGGCTGGAGGAGCTGCGGCCGGAGTGGTTCGCGGGCGCGCGCCGGGTCGGTCTCACCGCGGGCGCCTCGACCCGCGACGCCGACATCGACGCCGTGGCGGCATGGCTAGAAGCGCTAGAGCCGGCGCCGGCCGGGAGCGCCTGAGGGAGGGCGGACGGATGCTGCTGGAGCGCCGCAAGACACGGCAGGTGCGCATTGGCAACGTGCTGGTGGGCGGCGACGCGCCGATCGCCGTGCAGTCGATGTGCGACACCGACACCCGCGACGTGGAGGCGACCGTCGCCCAGATCCACGAGCTGGAGGCGGCCGGCTGCGAGATCATCCGCGTGGCCGTGCCGACGATGGAGGCGGCGAAGGCGCTGGGCCGCATCAAGGCGCGCATCCACATCCCGCTGGTGGCCGACATCCACTTCGACTACCTGCTGGCGCTGGAGGCCATCGCCCAGGGCGCCGACAAGATCCGCATCAACCCGGGCAACATCCTGTACCGCGACGGCCTCGCCGGCGTGGAGAAGGTGGTTCGCGCCTGCCAGGCCGCCGGCATCCCGATCCGCGTGGGCGTCAACGCCGGCAGCATCGACAAGCGCCTGCTCGACAAGTACGGCTACCCCACGCCCGAGGCGGCGGTCGAGTCGGCGGTCAGCTACGTGCGCCTGCTGGAGGAGCTGGACTTCCACGACATCGTGATCTCGGTCAAGTTCAGCGACGTGCCGCAGATGGTGCGCGCCTACCGGCTCCTGGCCCAGCAGGTGGACTACCCGC
>DATGKN010000089.1:0-3184 GCA_035294645.1 Chloroflexota bacterium | reverse complement strand
GGGAGTAGTCGTAGGCGGTGAGCACTGGGATGCGCTCGCCCCGCTCCTTCATCTGGCGGAGCTGGCCAGGGGTCACACGGGTCACGCTCACTCCCCGGGCGAGCAGTGCCGAGTACTCGCCCTGCGGACGGTCAGCGCGGTCCGCCGCGCGCCGCGCCGCTACCGTTAGTGTAGCGCAGCCGGCTACCGCTCAGCGGCCCTCAGCCGCCGCGGGGAGCTGGGCCAGCGCCGCCCGCATGGCGGCGACCTGCTCCGCCGCGAGCTCGCCGCGAGCAGCGGCTAACGCGAGCGTGGCCTCGGCCAGCGCCACATACGGGCCCAACGCGGTCGGGCGCGCCGTGGCCAGCGCCGCGAGATGGCGGGCCACCGTGACCGCGTCGCCGCGCGCGATCGGGCCGGTGAGCGCCGCTGCGGGTCCGTGAGCGGCCACGTTGTCCACCGCGCGGCGCACCAGCGGCAGTAGTGCGGCGAGCGCCTCGCGCTCGTCCACGCCGAACGCTCCCCAGAGGTCGGCAGCCAAGTGCAGCAGCGTCACGACGTAGTTGGCGGCCAGCACCGCCGCGGCGTGGTACAGCGCCCGCGCCTCGGGCGGCAGCCGCAGGGGGCGCGCGCCCAGCGCCCGCACTAGCGCCTCGAGGCGCGGGAGCAACGCCGCATCGCCCTCCAGCGCACACGTGATCCCCGCGAAGAGGTCCAGAGGAGCGGGCTCCGCGCGGCTAGCGAACGTCTGCAACGGGTGCAGGGCGCCAATCAGTGCGCCGGCCGCGCGGGCAGGCGCCAGGGGGGCGAGCGACTCGGCGCCGCTGGTGTGCACGACCGCTTGGCCCGCATGCCAGCGCACCGCCCGCACGATCGTGCCGATCGCCGCATCGGGCACGGTGAGGAACACCAGCTCGGCGCTATCGGCGACCTCCTGCGCGGTCGCCACGCGCGCGGCTGGCAAGCGCGCCACCAGGGCCTGGGCCGAGGCCGCCCGCCGACTCGCTACCGCGACTACCGGCCACCCCACCACGGCGAGCGCCCGCGCCAGCGCGCTGCCCAGCCGCCCGGCACCGATGATCCCCACCCGTGCCACATCCGCTCCCCACGCCTCGCAGTCGGAGTATAGCGGGCGCGGGACGCGCCGCGCGGCCGAGCCATGGCACGAACCTTGCGTTAGAGAGCGCGAAGCAACGAGGCCAACCACGGACGAAGGAGGAGAGGGCAGATGGGCGGAGCTGCAGCGTTTATCTGGGTGATGGTGGTGATTCTGGCGCTGGCCTGGGCGCTGGCCCAGACAGGCACCTTGCGGCTGGGTGTGAACTTCGATATGTGGGTGAACATCCTGCTGGTGCTCGCCGTGCTGGGCGCGATCTTCAACCTGTTCATCGTGCCGTTCCTGGGCCGCCGCACCACGACGACGACTTCGGCCACAGCCCAGGGGACGACTACGGCTGGGCCGGGCGTGGCCCCGACGGTAGCCCCGACCACGACGACGGGCGCCAGTGGAGCCGAGCACCGCGAGGTGGTGCAGGAGACGCGCGACCGCCCGAGCCTGTAGGCATCGCGCCCCTAGCCCGCCCCCGCGCGGCCGGATGCGCCGGCCGCGTCTTTTTGGCCATGTTGCCCCCCTCCTAGGCCCGTCCTGGCCGCCGCTGGGCCGGCGCTTGCCGCGTCACCCGGAGCTCCGTGCTCGCTGGGGGCTAGCGTCGGCCTGCAGCCCGCTGGCGTGGACGCCCGCTTCCCTGCTAGAATAGCCGCCAATCCGCCCTCGGTGGGCGCCTATTCCATGCCCACGGTCAGTCTGGGCCCCATGTGGGGAGCGCGTCGCGCGCAGCCGTCGGGGCGAAATTCGGGAACGAGCCGTGCGTACCTCACGGGATGTCCTCACGCAGCGCCTCCTCGCGGCAGGCCTGCTCCTGCTGGTCGTCTGGCTGCTGCTGATCCCGCTGGTCAACCTGGTGGTCCACTCGCCCACCACCGCGCTGACCCAGTTCATGAACGGGCTATCGTATAGCCTGCTCATTTTCCTGATCGCCACGGGGTTCTCGCTCATCTTCGGGATGATGAACTTCGTGAACCTCGCACACGGCTCGTTCTACATGCTCGGCGCCTACATCGCGTACAGCGTGGTGGGGCGCAACACCAACAACTTCTGGTGGGCACTGCTCGCCGCGCCGTTGGCAGTGGCCGTCATCGCCGTGGTGTTGGAGTGGGGGTACTTGCGGCCGCTGTACAAGCGCGGCCATCTCGACCAGGTGTTGCTCACCTTCGGCTTCGCCTTCGTGTTCGCCGACATGGTGCGAGCCATCTGGGGCGCGGACATCCGCTCGCTGCCCCGTCCGCCGCAGCTCGACGGCACGGTGACGCTGTTCGGCTGGAGCTACCCGCAGTACCGCTTCTCGACCATCGTGTTCGGGCTCGCGGTCGCGCTGCTCCTGTGGCTGCTGCTGGAGCGCACGCGCCTGGGCAGTATCGTGCGTGCGGGCGTGGCCGATCCGGAGATGGTCAGCGGGCTGGGCATCAACATCACGGTGGTGTTCGCGGCGGTGTTCGCCATCGGTGCGGCGCTGGCGGCCCTCAGCGGCGTCGTCGCCGGCCCGATCCTGGGCATGGCGCCCGGGATGGACTTCGACGTGCTGATCGTGGCGCTGATCGTGGTGGTCGTGGGCGGGCTGGGCACGTTCAGCGGCTCGTTCTGGGGCAGCTTGCTGATCGGTATCGCCGACACCTTCGGCAAGGTACTGCAGCCCGATTTCTCGATGGCACTCACCTTCGCGGTGATGGCCGCCGTGCTGCTGCTGCGCCCGGCCGGCCTGTTCGGCCGCCTGGAAGCCTGAGAGCGAGGAGCGCCCGGTGGAAGCACAGGCAGAGTTGACCAAGGCCAAAGCCCGCGTGGCGGTCGGCAGCCGCTGGGTCGTGCCGGCCGCGGTGCTCGGCCTGCTGGTCGTGGCGCCGTTCGCACTGCCCACCTACTGGCTCAAGCTGCTCACGGAGGTGCTGATCCTCGGCATCTTCGCCATGAGCCTCGACCTAATCCTGGGCTACACGGGCCTGGTCTCGTTCGGGCATGCCGCGTTCTTCGGCTTGGGCGCCTACACGACGGGCATCCTCTCGGTACGGCTCACCAACCACGCGGGGGTCACGCTGCCGGCGGCGCTGGTGGTGGCGGGGGTGGCGGCGCTGGTCATCGGCTATCTCTCCA
>DATGKN010000088.1:0-10509 GCA_035294645.1 Chloroflexota bacterium | reverse complement strand
AGAAGCAGCGTATGGCTCGGCTCACCCGGCGCGCGGCGCTGCTCGCCGCTCTCATTGCCTTGAGCGCGCTGGCCCCTGGCGCGGGCGCGGCCCCCGGTGGCCAGGGGGGCGACGCTACCGCACCGCCCCCGTCGCTCTGTCCCGACGCGCTGAACTGCACCTATCTGGAGCGACGGCCCGTCGCCCCCGAGGTCGTATGGCGCTTCCAGAGTCTCAGCATCTGCGGGGCGAACTGCTCCGAGCGCTACTGGGTCACCGACACGAGCACGGGCCGCGTGGCGCTGAGCACGCCGGAGGTGCGCGGCGGGGGAATCGTGGCCGTGGCCCGCACCAACGGCACTACCCCGCGGCCCGCGGTGCGTGTGATCCTGCCCGATCCGGAGCCAACCGACGCGGGCTGCTGCCCGTCGTACTACCGCGACACGATCTACCGCTGGGATCCCGCCCAGGGACGGTTGGTCGTGGACCAGTCGCGGCGCGATCCCACCACGGACTTCCCGGGCTGGGACGCGCTCCGCCGTGCCCTCGATGCCGAGCAGTTCGACATCATCTTCGGCGACTGAGTGGCCTCACGCCGGCTCGATGGTAGCGGTCAGGCCGCAGCTCTGCAGGCGGTCACGGTACAGCTCGGCCAGCTCCAAGGGGCACACGATGACCAGCGCCACGCCCGTGAAGTGGGCCTCCAGCATGATGCGCGTCGCTTGCACCACGGTCAGCTTGGGCACGCTGCGCACGAGCGACCGCACCACGTGGTCCATGGTGTTGTGGTCGTCGTTGTGCAGCAGCACCTTGTAGGGCGGCAGCAGCCGCGGGCGCTGTGCCGCCTCGCGCTCGGTGTCTGGCCGGGTGGGCGCGGTGGGGGAGGCCGCCTGGGGAAGCGCGGCCGCCGGCCGCCAGGGCGTGCCGATAGGGATCGGGGGCAGGCCAGATGGGCGAATCACACGGCTCCTCCGCCTCGCGCGCAGCAGCGCCAGTGTCGGTACTGTGAGTATACCGAGGCGCTGGCCAGGCGATGGCCGCCGCGCTCAGCTGGGCCGGCGGGCCTCGCCCAGCCCCTCGGAGCCGCCGGCCACAGGGCGCGGGGGCGCCACCGGCCGGCGCCCGCCGCGGCGGATCAGCTCGACCAGCCAGCGCGGCAGCAGCGGCAGCGCGCGCCAGGCACGGCCGATCAGCGACTGGAGGTCGTCGAAGTAGGTGTACATGCAGGGCACGACCAGCAGCGACAGCAGCGTCGAGCTGAGCATGCCGCCGATGATCACCCAGGCCATGGCCACGTAGATCTCCGAGCCTTGCTCCAGCCCCAGCGCCAGCGGCATCATGCCCATCACCAGCGCCGCCGAGGTCATCAGGATCGGCCGTAGGCGCGTGGTTCCAGCCTGCTGGAGCGCCTCGCGGCGCGGTAGCCCGCGCTGCCGCAGCGTGTTGGTGTAGTCCACCAGCAGGATGCCGTTCTTGCCCACGAGGCCCATCAACACGATCACCCCGATCATCGACAGCAGGTTCAGCGTGTTGCGGGTCAGCGCCAAGGCGATGAATGCGCCCACCACGGCCATGGGCAGCGCGAACATGGTAGCGAAGGGCAACACCAGGCTCTCGTACAGGGCGGCCAGCAACATGTACACCAGCACGATCGATAGCCCGAGCGCCAGGAAGATGTTGCCGAATGCCTTCGCCTGGTCCTCGGCCTGCCCGCCCAGCTCGACGGTGTAGCCCTGCGGGATGGCGCCCTGGGCCTGCAGCTGGCGGATCCGCTGCTGGACCGGCACCGTCACGTCGTTGAGCGGCACACCCGTGGCCAGGTTGGCGCCGATGGTAATCACCCGCTGGCGGTTGCGGCGGTCGATCGAGGTGGGGCCGCTGACTACTTCGGCGCGGGTGACCTGGCCCAGGTAGACGAGGGTGCCATCGCGCTGGTTCAGCAGCGGGACCATGCCGAGATCCACAAGGCTCTCGCGCGTGGCCTCGTCGGCGATGAGGCGCACGTCGATCTCGTCCTCGCCCTCCGGCCGCAGCTTGGTCACCACCGTGCCGTCCACGGCGGCGCGCAGGGCGGTGGCCGCCTGCTGGGCCGTCACCCCGAGGTCCGCCATGCGGCGCCGCTCCGGGATCAGGCGGGTCTCGGGGTTGCCCTCGGTGCCGCTGTTGGCGATGTCGCGGGTCCCGGGCGTCTCGCGCACGATCTGCTCGATCCGCCGAGCGAGGTCGGTTAGGATGCGCGGGTCCTCGCCCTGCACGCGCACCTGCACGGGCTGGGCCGCTCCACCGCCACTGGTGACCTGCACGCGCACGGTGGCCCCGGGAATGTCCCGGGTGTCGCGCACCACCTGGTCGATGATGTCGTTGAGCGTGCGCTGGCGGTAGTGCTTGTCGACCAGGACCACGCGAATGTTGCCGTAGCGGGTATTGCGCTGGGTGGCGCCGCTCATCCCGCTCCCGGCGGCCCCGCCCACGCCCGAGGTGGCCAGGTAGTACTCGACCTCCGGAATGGCCGCCAAGCGCTGGCCCACGGCGGCCAGGGCCGCGTCGGTGGCCGCCAGCGAGGCCCCGGGCGGCAGCTCGACGGTGATGGTGAACTGACCGTTGTCCGACGTGGGGATGAACTCGAACTTGACCAGCCCCGCCCGGACCAGCCCGAACGCGAGGATCAGCGACAGCAAGCCGACCAGCGGCGGCACCCAGCGGTGCGCCAGCGCCCAGCCCAGCGCCCGCTCGTAGGACCGCCGGAGGCGCTCCAGCCCCCCCTCGAAGCGGCGCACGAACCACGCCCACGGCCCGCGGCCCTCGCCCGGATTGCCCGCCTGGAGCCAGCGCGAGGCGAGCATGGGGGTGAGCGTGAAGGCCACGAACAGCGACATCAGCACGGCGCAGACGATTACCAGCCCGAACGAGCGGAACCACTGGCCCGAGATGCCCGACATGAACGCCACCGGGGTGTACACCACCACGTCCACCAAGCTGATGGCGATGGCCGCCAGGCCGATCTCGCTGCGCCCCTTCAGCGCCGCGGTGAACGGCGTCTCCCCGAGCTGGAGGTGCCGGAAGATGTTCTCCAGCACCACGATGGAGTCATCGACCAGCACCCCAATGACCAGCACCAAGGCCATGGTGGTCATGATGTTCAGCGTGAAGCCCAGGAAGTTCATGGCCAGGAAGGTGCCGATCAGCGACGACGGGATGGCGATCAACACGATCAACGTGCTGCGCAGCGTGTGCAGGAACACGAGCAGCACCAGCCCGGTGAGCACGACGGCCTCGATCAGCGCGCGCTGCACGCCGGCCAGCGAGTTGCGTGTGAACACCGACGTATCGCTGATCACCGCGATGTGCGCGCCGTTGGGCAGGACCTGGTTGAGCCGGTTGATCTCGGCGCGCACGGCGTCGACGGTGGCGATCTCGTTGGCCGTCGACTGCTTGGTCACCGTGATGGCCACGGCCTCCTTGCCGTTGAGGAACGCGCGGGTCTCCTGGCGCTTGAAGGTGTCCACGACCTTGGCCACATCCCCGAGCCGGATCACTCCCGACGGGGTGCTGGCCACAGTCAGCTCGCGCATCTCGGCGGCTGACTGGAACAGGCCGTACAGGCGGTAGTTCATCTGCTGGCGACCACGCTCGATGCTGCCGCCGGGCACGCCCTGGTTCTCGCGGGCGATGGCCTGGGCCACCTGATCGACGGTCAGCCCGTAGGCACGCAGCCGTGCCGGGTCGAACTGCACCTGAATCTCGCGCTGCAGCCCGCCCTGGATGTCGACTTGGCCGACGCCGTTCTGTGCCTCGAGCCGCGGCTTCACGATGTCGTCGGCGAGCTGGTACAGCCGGTCGAGCGGCGTGTCGCCCGTCATGGCCAGGTACAGCACGGGCAACGACTGGAGGTCCACCTTCAGCACAGAGGGCTGATCGGCGTCCTGGGGTAGCTGGCCCCGCACCGCGCTCACCCGCCGCTCCACGTCGCTGGCGGCCAGGTCCGGGTTCGCGGCGTCGGTGAAGGTGACGATGATCGTCGAGATCCCCTCCATGGACGACGACTGGAGGTAGTCGAGGTCGGCGATGCCCGCCACGGCGTCCTCCAGCGGCTTGGTGATCAGCCGCTCCACGTCCTCGGGGGAGGCGCCGGAGTAGGTGGTGATGATCGTTACCACCGGGGTGTTCACGCGCGGGTACAGCTCGGCGTTCAGGCGCGTGTACGCCACGAGGCCCATCACGATGATGGCCGAGAACACCATCAGGATGAACACGGGCCGCTGGATGGCGATGCGCGTCAGCCCCATCTAGCGCTCCTCCGCGCCGTCGCCCGCCACCGGGCGGGTGGGGGCGAGCATGCCGTGCAACAACAGGTCGATCTGGCGGTCCAGCAGGTGCTCCTCCGCGCCCTCCGCTGGCGGCTGCACCTCGCACAGCATCGCGAGCCCGAACGTGCTGTGGAACAGCATGCGCGCGGCGACCAGGTGGTCGATCGGGCGCAGCTCGCCCAGCGCCGCGCGCTCGGCCAGGTAGTCGGCGAGCAGCGCCGCGAAGCGCTCGCCATGGGCGCGCAGCGCGGCGTGGACCCGCAGGTCCGTGTTGGCCTGCTCGCAGAACACCCGTAGCAGCGTGCGATGGCGGCGCAGCGCGCGGAACCAGCCGCGGGCGATAGCGGGCAGCGCCTCGGCCACAGGCCGCCCGGCCGCCTCGGTCACGAGGTGGCGCATCTCGGCGGCCAGCGGCGCGCGCTCGGCCACGGCCACTAGCAGGTCGGCCTTGGTAGGGAAGTAATGGAACAACAGCCCCTCGGCCACCCCGGCCCGCTGGGTAATCGCCTTGGTGGTGCCGGCGTGGTACCCTTGTTCCGCGAACACCTCGAGGGCCGCGGCGAGCAAGCGCTCGCGCGTCTCTTCGCGCCGCTCGGCCGCGCGCCGCTGCCGGCCGCCGAGGTCCGCCGCCGATGCCATCATTGCGCGTACGCTCGATCTATGACTGATTACTCACTCAATGGTAGCAAGCTGGCGCGCACGCGGCAATTCTTGCACGCGGCGGTCGTGGGAGCGGAGGGCATGAGCCGGCTGGGGCTGGTGCTGCTTTCGGGAGGCCTCGACTCGACGACTGTCGCGGCCCTGGCCCGCCGCCGGGGATACGCGCTGCTGGCGCTCACGCTCGACTACGGCCAGGCCCACCGGCGCGAGATCGCCGCCGCGCGCCAGGTGGCTGCCGCGCTCGGCATCGCCCACCAGGTGGTCGAGGTCGCCTTCTTCCGCGAGCTGGCCTGGTACTCGGCGCTCACTCAGCCCGCGCGGTTCGCCCTGCCGACCGACCGGTCGCCCGAGCAGCGGGCCGCGGCCATCCCCATCACTTACGTGCCCCTGCGCAACACGCTGTTCATCGCGCTCGCCGCCGCGCTGCTGGAGAGCTGGGCGCTGCACGCCATCGAGCAGGAGGGCGTGGCCCCCGCCGAGCTGGAGGCCGCGGTGTTCATCGCCGCCAACGCGCTCGACTACAGCGGCTACCCTGACTGCCGGCCGGAGTACTACGCGGCGCTGGCCGAGACGCTGCGGCGGGGCAGCAAGCTAGGCGCGCAGTACGGCGTGCCGCTGCGCGTCGAGACGCCGCTACTGCACCTGCGCAAGGCGGAGATCGTGCGGCTGGCGGTGGACGTGGGCGCGCCGCTGGCCCTCACCTGGAGCTGCTATGCCGGCGGCGCGCGCCCCTGCGGCCAGTGCGACAGCTGCCTGCTGCGCGCGCGCGGCTTCGCCGAGGCGGGCATCGCCGACCCCGCCCTGCCCACTGATGCGGACGCGCCGCCCGTGCCGAGCGGCAGCTAGGGCCCGGTAGCCACGGAGTTCCCCAGAGGGCTTACCGCGTGTCGCCCCGCCGCGCCCGCCGCGCGCGCTCGATGAAGGCGAAGTCGGCCGCCTGGGGCGCTTCGGGCGAGCCCTCGAACGCTCCCTGCCGGTAGCGCTCGCCTACCGCGGCCAGCAGGTCGCCGAAGCCGCGGCGCTCGTAGCTGTCGCGCAACGTGGCCATGGCGCGGTCCCAGCGGTCGACCAGCGCCTGCGCCTCAGGACTGGCCGGATCGAGGTGCTGGCTGGCGCGTACCGCGGCTAGGAGCTCAGCCCACTCGCGCTCGATCGCCGCGCGCTCTTCCGCGGGCACCTGCTGGTCGAGCGCGCGCCAGCGGGCCAGCTGCTCGGGGGTGTAGTGCTGTTCCATGGTCGGTGCTCCTCTCGCGGTGAGTTGGGTCTCCACAGCGGCTACCAGGCCCGCCAGGCGGTCCCACGCCCAGCGACCGGTGGCCTCGTGCTCGGCCAGCAGGGCCTCCAGGGCCTGCGCGACCCGCTCCAGCTCCGCGAGGCGCTGGCGCAGCAAGGCGTGCTGGACGCGCATCGAGGCGCGCAGGTGGAAGTCCTCGCGGTGCAGCAGGGCGGCGATCTGGCGCAGCGAGAACCCCAGGTAGCGCAGGGTGCGGATCTGCTGGAGCGTCAGCAGGTCCGCATCGGTGTAGCGGCGGTGGCCGCTAGCGGTGCGGGCCGCTGGCCGCAGCAGGCCGATGCGGTCGTAGTGGTGCAGCGTGCGTACCGAGACGCCGCTGCGCGCCGCGAACGCGCCCACGCGGTACTGGCGTGCCATGGTGCCCTCCGCGGGACAGCGTAGCCCCTGACGTTGCGTCAGGTGCAAGCGGCTGGATGGAGGGATCACTGCCAGCTGCCCAGAGTAGCGTGCAAAGAAATGCCGCGATGTGGTAGACTGTCACCGACTCCCCCGGGTGCTTCGGCTACCGGGTGCGGCGCCAGCACATCGCTGGCGCCTGCGATTTTTTGGCCCTCCTGAAGACTAATGTCTACGTGGATGGGTTCAATCTGTACTACGGGGCCGTTAAGGGAACCCCTTATCGCTGGCTCGATCTCCGTACCCTAAGTCAGAGTATCCTGCCGAGAACACCATCCACCGCAGCCGCTATTTCACTGCTCTCGTGGCCCCTCGCCCGGATGACCCTCGTCAGCGACAGCGACAGGCGACTTACGTCCTTGCACTGCGGACCATTGCGGGGCTGGAGGTGCACTACGGCACGTTCTTGCGAAGCCGCACCCGCATGAGGCTCGCACAGCCGACGGAGGGAGGCCCACGCACTGCGGAGCCCATTCGCATCGTGCGCCAACGGTTCCGGCGCCCCGTGGTCATAGCCTGTCCCCACCGCCGCTGCGCGCTAGAGTTGCAACGTGCAGCGAGCCTGGTGAAGTACATTCGCCGCAGTGCGTTGGAGCGGAGCCAGCTGCCGCCCGTTGTTCAGGATCGGTACGGTACCGTCACGAAACCGCCCGGGTGGTAGCCTCCTGCTGGACGCCCCGACGCGGCCCTTGGACCTTCAGACGGCGGCCGACCTGCTTCCCCAGGGCAGCTGCATCGAGGTGAGAAGCCCGGAGCGCAGCGGGATCGCACGGGCAGCCTGCTATACTCCCGCATGGCCGCGGCGGCCGGCGTCTTAAAGCAGCCCGCGGAAGGGCTGGGCTGGCTGCAGGGCAGGCGCGCCGTGCCCCGCGGCGACACTCGACGGCTAGCGGCTGTGGGCGTCAGGAAGGCGGTGCGCCCAGGCGAGGAGGCGGTGTGCGCGCGCTGGAAGGCTTGAACCCCGTGCAGCGGGAGGCGGTGACGACCACCGAGGGGCCACTGCTCATCGCGGCCGGCCCCGGCTCGGGCAAGACGCGTGTCATCGTGCACCGCATCGCGTACCTGATCGAGGCGCGTGGTGTTCGCCCCTGGCAGATCCTCGCCGTGACGTTCACCAACAAGGCGGCCAGCGAGATGCGCGAGCGCCTGGCGCGGCTGCTGGCGCCCGAGGCTGCCGAGGCCTTGCTGGTGGGCACTTTCCACCGGGTCTGCGCCCAGTTCCTGCGGCGCGACGGGGCGGCGATCGGCGTCGACCCCCGCTTCGTGATCTACGACGAGGACGACCAGCAGCGCCTCATCCGCCGTGCCATCCAGGAGCAGGGCCACGACGAGAAGCGGGTGAGCCCGCGCGCCGTGCTGGCCACCATCTCGCGCGCCAAGAACACGCTGCAAGACGCGGTGGCCTACGCCCGTGCCGCCGAGGGGCGCTGGGAGGAGACCGTGGCGCCGCTGTTCCGCCGCTACGAGGAGCTGCTGGCGGAGAGCCGCGCGCTCGACTTCGACGACCTCCTGCTGCGAGTGGTGGACCTGTTCCAGCAGGCACCGGAGGTGCTGGCGCGCTACCAGGAGCGCTACCGCTATCTGCTGGTCGACGAGTTCCAGGACACCAACGTCGTGCAGTACACGATCGTGCGCTTGCTGGGCGAACGCTATCGCAATGTATGCGTGGTGGGCGATATCGACCAGTCGATCTACTCCTGGCGCGCCGCGCATCCGCGCAACCTGTACTACTTCGAGCGCGACTTCCCGGAGCTGCGCAAGGTCGAGCTGGTCCAGAACTATCGCTCTACGCAGACTATCCTCGCGGCGGCCAACGCTATCATCCGCGCCGGGTTCCGCCGCGACAAGAACCTGTGGACGGAGAACGACCGCGGGATCCCTATCACCTGCTACGAAGCGTTCAACGAGCGCGACGAGGCCGAGTACATCGTCCGCCAGATCCGGACGCTGCAGGCCCGGCAGGGCACGCGCTGGGGCGACTGCGCGGTGCTGTACCGCACCAACGCACAGACGCGCGTGCTGGAGGAGGCGTTCGTGCGCTACCGCGTGCCGTACCGCATCGTGGGCGGGATGCGCTTCTACGAGCGCCGCGAGATCAAGGACCTGCTGGCGTACCTGCGGCTAGTGTTCAACCCCCGCGACGCGGTGAGCCTGGAGCGCGTGCTCAACGTGCCGCCGCGCGAGCTGGGCGCGAAGAGCGTGCAGCAGCTGGCGCGCTGGCGAGAGCGTCTGGGCTGCGACTGGTGGGACGCGCTGCGCCTGGTGGCCGCGGAGGAGTTGCCGCCTGGGGCGCCGCCCTGCCCGTTGGCGCCGCGGGCACGGCGCGCGTGCGTGCGGTTCGTGAGCCTCATCGACGAGCTGCGGGCTGGGGCCCGCGAGCTGACGCTGCCAGAGCTGCTCGACGAGCTGTTGGCGCGCACCGACTACGAGCGCTACCTGCGCGACGACGCGGCCGATGGCGGGGAGCGCTGGGACAACGTGCGCGAGCTGCGGACGGCGCTGCTGGAGTACGAGGGAGTGCCGGCCGAGCAGGGCCTGGAGGTGTTCCTCACCGGCGCCAGCCTGGCTCAAGATACCGACGACCTCGGCAGCCACGACACCGTGCTGCTGATGACCCTCCACACCGCCAAAGGGCTGGAGTTCCCCTACGTGTTCATCGCCGGCCTGGAGGAGGGCCTCTGCCCGCACAGCCGCTCGCTCGACGATGAGGAGCAGTTGGCCGAGGAGTGGCGGCTGTTCTTCGTGGGCGCCACGCGGGCCATGCGCGGGCTGTACCTGACCTACGCCGCGCGCCGCCAGCTGTACCGCGACATCGTGGTGAACGAGCCCTCTCGGTTCCTGTTGGAGCTGCGGGCGCTAGTGCCCGAGCTGCTGGCCGAGGACGGCCCCACCGCGTGGCGGCAGGCCAGCGCTAGTCTAGCGCCGAGCCCCGCGCGCGCCGCTGCGAGCGGCCCCAGCCCGCGCCGTCCCAGCGCGCCGCCGGCCCCCGCGGCCCTGCCACGGTTCGAAGTAGGCGACCGCGTGTACCACGCGCACTTCGGCCGAGGTGAGGTGGTGAGCTACGAGCGCCGCGGTGGCGACGCCGAGGTGATAGTGGAGTTCGAGCACGTGGGGCGCAAGCGGCTCAGCCTGGCGTACGCCAAACTGGAGCGGCTGTGAGCGCCCGGCGGCCGTTCGTTGACGCGGCGCAACGGATATGTTACACTCCGACGCGAATCGAGCGTCCTTTTCCAACGCCATAGCCGCTGCTCTTATCCAGAGAGGTGGAGGGACCGGCCCTACGAAGCCCGGCAACCCCCTCGCGTGGCGCGGCCCGACGCGAGGAGCGGGTGCCAATTCCGACGGGGCGACGACGGAGTCGCTCCGGAAGATGAGAGAGAGGCTTGGGCACTTGGATGTGCCCGCCAGGACTTCTCCTCGCGAGAAGTCTTTTTTGTGCCCAGAACCGCGCCACTTCCCCTCCCCGCGCAGCGGCAGGCGCCGCGCCATAGCCCAAACATCGCGCGCCGAGCAGAAACGTGATCGAGACTATCGCTTACGCCGACGGGGCCGTTCGCCTCCTCGACCAGACCCGCCTGCCCTCGCAGCTCGTGATCCGCGAGTGTCGCACCGCCGCCGAGCTGGCGGAAGCGATCCGTACCATGCAGGTGCGCGGCGCGCCGGCCATCGGCATCGCCGCCGCCTACGCGCTGGCGCTGGGCGCGCGCGAGTACCCCGGCGCTGACCCCGCCGGGTTCCGCACCCATCTGGAGCAGGTGGCGGCCGTCGTGCGGGCCACGCGGCCCACGGCGGTCAATTTGTTTTGGGCGGTGGCGCGGGCGCTGGCCGTGGCCGACGCTGCGCTCGCCCAGGGCGTGCCGGCGGCCCGCGCGG
>DATGKN010000087.1:0-6876 GCA_035294645.1 Chloroflexota bacterium | reverse complement strand
GCGGCTCGGGGGGCAACCGCGGTGCGATCCGGGCCCATAGCTCATCGCTGACCAGTGGCTTGCTCATGCCCGCCGGTATACCACGCCCAGAGACCGGCTTTGCAAGGCACTCTAAGGGCGCAGATCCACCCGATTCTGCTCTGATCCCTGCCCCGCTCCCAGCAACAAGAGGCTAGAAGATATCCACACCATCGCCTAAGCCACCGAGGGAGGCGACGCATCGCGGCGTCGCATCCTGCCACTAGGACGACCAGAGGATTCCGACACCACGGCGAAGGCGCGAGGTGTGAAGGACGCGCCGCGCGAAGATCCAAGACAACGACCTACAGCGATCGCGTGAGCACATTGGGCGGAAAACCGTGGGGACAGTCGTGCAGTTATCGATGGGCTGCCTCGCTCGCCGGCCGTGTTGTCCGGCATCCAGCCTCCCACGGATGCCCAACACTGCCGTGTAGGAGATCTCCTCCTAGCTTGCCCCGGCGGCGATGGCAGGTACGCCCTCGAGGTCGATCTTTACCACGCCTAGATGCTCCAGTTCCCAGCGGGCGTAGTCATCCGTGTAGTACCGAACCCGCACTTTCTTGTACTCGCGCGTCGAGTAGAGGGCGCGGTAGTCGCGGATGCCGGTCTGCTCGCTGATGGCCTGTAGCACGCGCTCGCAGTCCGCCTCGGTGCGCCCGTGCACCATCGTGAAGATGTTGTAGGGCCAGTCGGGGTAGCGCGGCCGCTGGTAGCAGTGGCTCACAGCAGCGAACGCGCCCATCTGGAAGCCGATCTCCTCTACCCGCTCGTCGGGCACGTTCCATACCCCCATCGCGTTGGCGCGGAACCCAGCCTTGCGGTGGTACAGCACCGCCGCGAAGCGGCGCATGAGGCCCTCGTCGATCAGGCGCCGTGCGTGCCCGAGCAGCTCCGCCTCGCTCAGCCCCAGGCGCTGCGCCGCGGGCAGGAACGGCCGCGGCTCCACGGGCAGATCCTCTTGCAGCTCGCGCACCAGCCCGATCTCCAGCGGCGTCAGCGGCCGGCCGCTGTTCCACGCCGGGTCGCGGCGCACGCTGTCGGGGTCGCGCGCCGTGAGGTCCGCCTCGCCCGTCATGTCCAGCTTGACGCCGATCTTGAACAGCCGCAGGGTCTGCAGGATGCGCGTCGCCTCGGCACCAGCCTGCTGGTGCAGCGCCTCGACGTGCTCTTCCACTGTGCTGGGCGGCGGTACCGCGATCGTGAACCACAGGTTGAACTCGTGGTTGCGCTCGTAGTTGTGGCTCACTCCCGGGTGCGCGTTGATCACCCGCGCGGCCTCGGCCACGCGCGAGGGCGCAACGCGCATGGCGACCAAGCTGCTGCGATAGCCCAGCTTGCGCGTGTCGAAGATGGCCGACACCTGGCGCAGGATTCGCCCCGCCCGCAGCGCGCGCACCCGGGCCAGCACCTCGGCCTCCGCAATGCCCAGCTCGTCGCCGATCGCTGCGTAGGGCGCGGGCACCAGCGGCAGCCGCAGCTGCAGGATGTTGAGCAGGCGCTTGTCGATAGCATCCATCTCCATAGTGCGGTACTCCCTTACGGCGCCCCGCGGTGCACGAAGTTGCAAAAATCTCCAGGCGCCAGCCTCCTTTCCATTGTCCCATAGCCAGCGCCGCCCCGCTACCGCCCCACCTGCACAGCCCCGCGACAGGCGCCTCCACCTCTGACGTCGGCGCGCGGCCGGCCGATTATGCCTATGGGCGTGCGGCCACGGCCTTTCGCCGCACGCGGCGGCCCCGGGAGGTGGGATGGCCCACGGTCTGACAACGGTCGCGCTTGCAGCGCTCCTCGCCGCAGGCGTCGCCGGCCAGGTGCCGGTCGAGACGGTCGTCGTGGAGGGCACGCCGGTGCATCCGGCAGCCTACGGCTTCGTGTACTACTCGGCGCTAACCCCCCGCGATGTGGCGCTGCGCGACGGCAGCCGCGCCGAGCTGTGGATGTTCGACGGCACGGCGGGCGATTGCGCCGAGCTGGTCGCTCATGCAGAGGCGTTCGCCATCTACCTGATCCTGCGCACGCAGGCGCCGTTTGGAACGGTGCTCGCCGAGGCCACCGGGGCGAGCGGCGGGGAGGCGCGGCTGCAGCTCGCGCTACCTTCTACTGGCCGCTACTTCGTGACGGTTACCAGCGTCGGGAGCGGGGAGGCGCTCGGGCCGTACACCCTGGACCTCGATCGCTGCTGAGCCTAACGCAGGTCGCGCGTCCAGGCCACGACCGGCTCCGGCGGGTTGCGCAGTAGCTCCTCCACGGCGAACTGGCGGTCGAGCACGATCTCGCACCAGCGGACGCCGTACGCGGCGCCCACCGGGTCCGCCTCGCCGAGCACCGCGGCCAGCGGGCCGAACCGCTCCTCCAGCCACGGGGTCCAGTCCTCGGCCAGGGTGTCGCGCTCCAGCAGGTCGCTCTGGGTCTTGGCCATCCGCAGGCAGCCGAGGATATGCTCGATCGCCTGAACCAGGGCGGCGCGATGCACAGCTAGAGGGGCCTGCTGCCACTCGTCGACGGTGAACCCGGCGGTATCCAGCAGCCGCCCGAGCGCTTGCTTCCAGCGACGTGGCGGGATGTTGCTCGGGGGCGTGCTCATGCCGCGCTCTCACTTTCTCAGCCCGGCGCCAGGCGCTCGGTCCCTGGTGCTTTCGCCGTACTGTACCGCGTCCGCGCGGCCGCCTCAACCGTGCGGCCATCCCACGCCGCCCCCAGGCCCGCAGCGTCGGATCACCGCCGGAGGGGGCGGGAGGGGCGCCGCCAGGCCCACCCCTACGAGGCAGCCAGCGTGCCAAGGCGCGGCAGCGGCCCGCTCCATCGCACGCCCTGTTCCCGGCGCGCCCGTAGCCGGCCCTTGCTCGCCCCAGTGGGCAACCCCGCTCCAGAGCCCCCGCGCTAGGAGGACACCGCCGTGGACCGTTCAGCCCGCGAACAGTTCGACGAAGAACCAGCGGCCGTCGCGCTGGTGGGCACCGATGCCCAGGTAGCGCAGGTCGGGCGCGAGCAGGTTGCGGCGGTGGTTCGGGCTATCCATCAGCAGCTGGTGCACGGTCTGGGCCGCACTCGCCGCGGGCGCCGTGGCATCCAGGTAGGCGAGGTTCTCGGCACCCCGCTGCCAGTCGATGCCAGCCTGGCTAAGCAGGTCACCTAGGCTCCCCGCAGGACGCTCATGCGAGAGACGTTCGTCAACTTCCAGCGCGCGCAAGTAGGCTGCCGCGGCCAGGCCGGGCACCTCCTGGAGCGGTGACAGACCATGCGCCTGGCGCTCGGCGTTGACGAGCGCGACCAGCGTCTCGGCGGCGTCGCGCTCTTCGGCACGCATCGGTCCGGCGGCGACCGCCTCGACGACCGGGGCGGTGCCCGCGGTGGCCCGCCCCGCGGCGACGGCGCCAGCAAACGGCGGGGGCGTTGGGACCAGCTCGGGCTCGGCGAGCACGCGCGGCACCGGGGCACGCCCGCTGTCGGCCGGCACGGCTTCGCCACGCGTCGGCATGCCAGCCAACGCGATAGCCAGCACGCCGACGGCCAGCACCAGCCGCATGCCGCGGCCCGGGCGGTAGCGCCTGGTCACTTCGAGCCGCCTCCCGGCACAGGCGCAAGCTTCCCGCAACGCATAAACGGATAGCCCGCGCCGGCGTTACATCACAAAACTGTGGCACCGGGCACTCGCGCGGGAGCGGATCTGTTATGCCGTTCCGTGGTAGGAGCCGTGTGCAGAACGGCTCCGGCGACGTTGGACAGGGACGGGAGGGCCCGCTAGCATAGGAGGCGACGCGCGGTGCAGCGATCGACAAGCCTGGCGAAACGGAGGCTGGCGCGAATGGCACGCCTCTCCCCGATCGCGCCGAGCCCGGTGAGGCCGGCTGGCCGCCAGGCCCGGCCCCAAGCGGTACGCGCGCGCGTCGCCCAGCGCCAGACGCGCGCGCAGCGCCTCGGAACCCTCCTGCTCGCTTTCGGCGCTCTGTTGCTCGTGCTCGGGGGCGGCACGGTGGCCTACGCCCACTGGGCCGAGTGGCAGCACGCGCGCCAGGTGCAGGCGGAGCCCCCCGAGGCACTGCCGGCGCGGCTGGAGGCCACTCCCCTCGGCGAGGACACGCTGTCAGCGCGCGCGGCGGCCCGCCGTGTGGCTCCCGAGGTGCCGATCGGCGAGCCCGTGCGCATGGAAATCCCGCGGATCAATGTCCGTTCGTCGGTGATGGCCCTGCCGCCCAAGGATGGCGAGTACCAGGTGCCCTCCTTCGACGTGGGCTACCACGCCGACTCCGCGCGGATGGGCGAAGTGGGCAACGCCATCTTCAACGGCCACCTGGAGACGATCGACGCGGGCCGGGTATTCGCGCGACTGCACGAGCTGGCGCCCGGCGACGCGATCTACGTCTACACGGCCACCCACCGCTTCGACTGGGTAGTCCAGGAAGTGCGCCTGGTGCCGAATACCGACCGCAGCTTCCTGCTCCCCACCACGGACACGCGCATCACGCTGTACACCTGCGCTGGCCAGTTCGACCTGCGCACGCGCGACTACACGCACCGCCTGGTGGTGACCGGCAAGCTGGTGCGGGTCAGCCCGCGCGCCTGACCCTGCTAGCGATAGCCCTCCCGCAAAACACTGCCCCACCGCCACCCGAGGGCAGCGGTGGGGCAACGACGCGTTGGGATGCGGGGTTAGGCGCGGCGGCGCAGCGCGAGGCCCCCCCCGACCGCGAGCAAGCCTAGGCTCCCGAAGGCCGTGGCGACCACCCCGGGCACCAGACCGCCCGCGCGCGCGGGCGCGGCGACGACACTGGCGGGCGCCACGCCCGAGGGCGCACTGCTGGTGGCCGTGTACGGCACGCCATCCTTGCCCGGGGCGACCTGGGCCGTGTACGGCACGCCGTCCTTGCCCGCCGGCTGGACAGCCGCCGGCTGCTGCACGGTAGTTGGGGCCGCGTAGGTGGTGCCGCCGGTCTGCGTGCTCGCCACGTTATCCGTGGGCACACCGGCGGTGGTGCCGATATCGGTCCCGCCCGCGTACGTGGGGGCGGCCACGGCCAACGCGGTGGCCAGCGCGAAGGCAGTAACGCCCAGCATTCGCTTCGGCTGCATAGGCGGGTCAGGCCTCCTTTCGGGTACTCGCTTCGTGACGCTCCGCACGTGCCTCTCGCTACTCCAGCAAACGATCCTCTGGCTGCTACGTTACAGGATGCACACGCGCGGCGCGCCGCCATGTTACACCACTGCGATCCGCGTGGCCAAGCTGCCGTGCGGGCGGGACGCGCCCGCGCTGTGATACGCTTGAGACACGCCCCCAACCGCTGGCGGCCGTGGCACGCTCCGCCCCAGCGCGGTTCGCTCGACGGGATCACCGAAAGGACACACGGCGATGCACCAGATTCGAGCAGCGCGGCGCGGCCTGGCGCTGGCCGCGGCACTCGCCATCGGCGCGGGGATGCTCCACCCCAGCCCCGCCGCGGCGGCAAATTCGGGCCGCGCGCTAAACCAGTACTACGGTTTCGGCTGGGGGGGCGGGCCCGTTTGGCTCGGGGGCCCGCCGTACGTGGGCAGTCCCACTTACCCTTACTACCGCTACGGTCCGTACTACGGCAGCGCGTTCGGGCTGCCCTACCCCGTATACCCACCGAGCGGCGCCGTAGCCGGCGGCGACGCCTACGGCCCGCCGTACCCGCTGTACGAGAGCGCGGGCGGCGTGGCGTTCGGCGGCGACTACGCCGCGGGCGGTTGGGCGCCGGTAGGCCGCTGCATGTACTCCGCGCTGGCGGGCATCGGCGGCAGCTGGTATGACCCGCCGAGCTACGGCTACTACGCGCCGTTCTGCTAGCGCGGCGCGGCACCGAGCGCGGCGGCGAGCTCCTGGACCGAGCGGATACCATAGCGCTCCCACTGCGCGTCCACGCGCGCCAGATGCTCCGGCGGCGGGACGGCCAGCGGGGGATAGGCGTGCTTCTTGGTGGCGTCGATGCCGACACGCGAGCTGATCCGCCGCCGGGGGTCGTCGGCTGGGACGTCCGGCGGCGCCTGCGAGGGGTCGAGCGTGAGCGCCTCGGTGCCCTCGGCCACACGGACATCGCGCGCCGGCTGCATGCGGAACGCCAGCGCCCACTCGACCTGGAACGGGTCGCGCACGTCGATGTCGTCGTCGAACACCACGGTGACCTTGCCGAACACGTCGTGCAGCGACCACACGCCCCAGATCGCGCGCCACGGGTCGGCGGGGCTGCGCTTGCGCAGGGAGATGTAGAGGATGCCGGTGGCCCCCCCGCTCTCGGTGAGGTGCACGTCGCGCACCTGCAGCCCGCAGTGGTCGCGCAGGTGCTTCAGGATCACCGACTCGCGCCCGAGCTGCTTGATGCAGCTGGACTCGCTCGGCGGCATCTGGCTCAGGAACGCCTGCAGGATCGGGCGGTGGCGATGGGTGATCGCCGTGATCTCCACGTAGGGGTGGTGGCCCCCGGTGCCCATGTAGCCGGCGTACTCGCCGAACGGCCCCTCCCACTCGCGCCCGCCGCAGGGAATGTACCCCTCGATGACGATCTCCGCCGTGGCCGGCACTTCCAGATCGACGGTCTTGCAGCGCACCACCTCGACCGGCGCGCCGCGGACGCCGCCGGCCAGCGCCAGCTCGTCCTGGCCGTAGGGGAACGGGGTCACCCCGCATAGACCGACCACGGGGTCCGCGCCGATGACGATCGCCACCTCGGTGTCGCGGCCGGCCGCCTCGTGCTTGCGGATGTGCTGGGTCATGTTGCGCGGCGGGTTGACCATCAGGCCGGTGCGGCGCGGGCCTTTCATCTGCACGCGGTAGGTGCCCACGTTGCGGACGCCCGTCTCGGGGTCGCGCGAGATCACCAGGGCGGAGGTCTGGAAGGGATC
>DATGKN010000086.1:0-26074 GCA_035294645.1 Chloroflexota bacterium | reverse complement strand
TCGCCGCCGCCGAGCTGCACGTCCCCCTAGAGCAGGTGACGGTGGTGCCGGGCGACACGGCGGGCATCGCCCGCGGGGTGGGCACGGCCGCCAGCCGCAGCGCGGTGGTCGCGGGCACGGCGATCGCACAGGCGTCGCAAGACCTGGCCGTCCAGCTCAAGCAGCTGGCCGCCGAGGCGCTGGAGGCCGCGCCCGAGGACCTGGAGTTGTTCGCCGGTACCGTGCGGGTGGTGGGCAGCCCGGAACACGCTATCCGCTTCGGCGAGCTGGTGGCACGCGCCACGGGCACGGGCGCGGCGAAGGGCTCGCACACGCCTGAGCACGCGCGCGGGGGCCTGGAAGCGACGCGCTACTTCGAGCCGCCAACGGTGACCTACGCCAACGCGGTGCACGCGGCGCTGGTGGAGGTGGACATCGCCACGGGGGCCGTCCAGCTGCTCAAGTACGTGGTGGTGCACGACTGCGGCCGCGTGATCAACCCGCTGGTGGTGGACGGGCAGATCCACGGCGGAGTGGCCCAGGGGATCGGGGGCGCGCTGCTGGAACAGCTGGTGTATGACGAGCACGGCCAGTTGGTCACTGCCAGCCTGATGGACTACCTGCTGCCCACGGCGCCCGAGCTGCCGCCGCTCGCGCTGGGCCACCAGGAGAGCCCGTCGCCGCGCAACCCGCTCGGGATCAAGGGCCTGGGCGAGGGGGGCACCATCTCGCCGCCCGCCGCGATCGCCAACGCCGTGGAGGACGCGCTGCGCCCACTGGGGGTGGCAGTGCGCGAGGTGCCGCTCACGCCCGAGCGGGTGTGGGCCCTGATCGAGGCGGCACGGCGCTCGCCGTCCGCTTAGCCGACGGGCGCGGGTGCGCGGCGGAGCACTAGGGCCGGCGGCCGCCGGCGCCCCGCCGGTTCAACTCCTCGCGCAGCTGCAGGTAGCGGATGATATCGGCGCGGCTGAGCAGCCCTACCGCCCGCCCCGCTGCGAGCACGGGCAACTGGTTGAGCCCGTGCTCGACCAGGAGCTGGAGGGCGTCGGCCAGGGCGGTGTCGGGCGCGACCGTCTTCAGGGGCACGCGGGTCATGATCGCCCCCACTGGGGTGGTGGCCCACTGCGCCTGCGGCACCTCGCGGGCATCGGTAATGCTCACGATTCCCAGCAGGCGGCCGGCCTCGTCCTCGACCAGCAGCGCGCGGTGGCCCTCGCGCATGACGTGGGTGCAGACGAAGTCTTGCACCGACAGGGCGGGCGAGGCGATCGGCGGGCGGGGATTCATCAGCTCGGCGACCCGCACGCCCTGCAACCGCTCCTTGAGCACCTGCTGCTGGCGGACGGTCTCGGCAGCACCGTTGAGGAACCAGCCGATGAAGGCGATCCACAGCCCGCCTAGGAAGTTGCCGCTCAGCAGCTGCCACAGCCCCCAGAAGATCAGCAGGAAGCCGAACCCCTGGCCAACATACGAGGCGACCTGCGTGGCGCGATAGAGGCTGCCCGTGGTGGCCCACAGGAGCGAACGCAGCACGCGCCCGCCGTCGAGCGGGAAGCCGGGCAGCAGGTTGAACACCCCGAGCATCAGGTTGATCACCGCCAGGTAGGCCAGTAGCGCGCCCAACGGCGTGTTGGGGAGCGCGACCAGGCGCGTCAAGAGCCACGCTAGCACGGCCAGCGCAAAGCTGGTGAGCGGCCCGACCACGGAGATCCAGAACTCGTCGGCCGGGTTCTCGCTCTCTTCGGCGATATTGGATACCCCGCCGAAGATGAACAGCGTGATGCTGTGCACGCCGTGGCCTCGCGCCCGCGCCACCAGCGAGTGGCTGAGCTCATGGAGTAGCACGCAGCCGAACAGGCCGAGCGCGGCCACCACGCCTGTCACCCAGTAAGCGAGCGGTGCCCAGCCCGGGTAGTTGAGCGGAAAGAAGCCGGCCGCCAGCGACCAGGCCACCAGCGCGAAGGCAACCAGCCACGTGTAATGGATCCCGACGGGGATGCCGGCGATGCGGCCGAGCTGGATCGAACTGTGCATGGTGCGCTCACCGCCTCTCGACGCCAGGCGACCGCGGACGACCGTCCGCGCGCGGGGGGTCGCTGGCTATCTCTTGTTGGGGGCAGCATAGCGGCACCACGCCGCCGCCAACCAGAGCCCCCCCGGCCAGCCACGCCTGCGCCAGGACTGGCGAGGCGCAGTGGTTCAGTATAGACTGAACTGATTCTAATGCTCAGACGAATCGCTATTCTAAGTGTCCGCCATACTGGTACCTGGCGGGCATGGGAGCGACGATGCCACAGGCCTCGGTATGCACGCGCGTCTTGGCGGGATTGCTAGCGGGAGCACTGGTGGTGTCCCGGCCGGTGCCAGTGCCGACGGCGGTAGCCCTCCCTGCGGCCGGGACGCCCCTGCCGTCAGGGCTGGCCGCCGCGCTCTGGGCGGGAGCCAGCTGGCTCGTCGGCACGCTGCTCCACGCCCACCATCAGCTGCCAGGACGCGGCGACAGCGCGCCCCAGCCCGGGCGAGTGGCGAGCGGCCCTGGCGCTCAGGGGGGCGGGGGCTGCGCGGGGGACATCAACCTGGACGGGCTGGTAGACCTGCGGGACTTCCAGCTGCTGGCGGCCGACTACGGCCACAGCGGGGCGGCGATCGGCACCCCACGCGCGGACGTGAACGGCGATGGGACGGTGGACCTGCGGGACTTCCAGCTGCTGGCGGCCGACTACGGCCAGCCCTGCGCCACGGCGACCCCCACGGCGACGGCTAGCCCGACGGCCTCCCCCTCGCCGACCGTCCTGCCGTCGGCCACTCCCACCCGCACGCCGCCGACGCCGTTCGCGCGCCCGCTGCCGACCCCGCCCGTGCTGACGGGGTCGGCGATCACCCTCGTCGCGCAAGAGGCCGATATTCCCGTGCTCGACGGGCCGCCGACGCGCATGTGGACCTTCAACGGGACGTTCCCCGGGCCGACGATCCGGCGCCCGACCGGCCAGACGACGCAGGTCACGGTGATCAACAATCTCCCTGGGACGGTGGGCAGCCTGACCATCCACCACCACGGGAGCAACTCGTCGCCCGAGAACGATGGCCAACCGGCCGACTACCTCATCCCGCCGGGCGGCTCGCGCACGTACACGTACACGGGGCGCGAGGGGGGCGGCAACGAGCGGGGGGCAATCCACTTCTACCACGACCACCGTGACATGCTGACCGGCCGCAACGTGTGGATGGGGCTGGTGGGCATGTACCTGCTGGAGGATCCGGCCGATCCGCCGTCGCTGCCCGCTGGCGAGTTCGACGTGCCCCTCATCCTTACCGACCGCTCGTTCGATGCGAATAACCAGCTCGTGTACCAGTTCAACATCGAGGGGCTAGAGGGCGAGCGAGTGCTGGTCAACGGGGCGCTGCAGCCCTACTTCGAGGTGGGCGACCGCCGCTACCGGTTCCGCATCCTCAACGCGTCGAACTTCCGCGACTACGACCTCGCGCTGAGCAACGGCCAGCCGATCCTACAGATCGGCACGGAGTCCGGCCTGCTGCCAGCCCCCGTGGCACGCCAGCGCATCCGCCTCGGGCCCGCCGAGCGGGCAGACGTGGTGATCGATTTCGCGGGTGCGCTGGGCCAGCAGCTGGTGCTGCGCAATCTCGCGGGACCACCGAGCGAGCTGTTGCAGTTCCGGGTCACGCGCCACCTCACGGACACGAGCGTAGTGCCCGCGACCTTGCGCGCGCTCCCCGACTTCGGTACCCCTGCCGTTACCCGCACCTTCCAGTTCAACCGGAGCGGTTCGCAGTGGACGATCAACGGGCGGGTGTTCGACCACCACCGCGTCGACGCGCAGCCGGTGCGGGGGGTCACCGAGCGGTGGATCTTCCAGAACCCAGGCAACTGGAAGCACCTGGTCCACATCCATGGGGCAGACCAACTGCTGGTGAGCCGCAACGGCGCGCCGCCCGCCGACTATGAGCGCCTGAAAGAGACCTGGTATCTCGCCCCGGGAGAAACGGTCGAGGTGCTGATCCGGTTTCCTGACTACCTTGGGCGCTACGTGCTGCACTGCCACCTGCTGGAGCACGAGGACGCGGGCATGATGGCGCAGTTCGAGGTAGTCGCCCCGCCAAGCCCCGCACCGCCACTCACGTTCACCTTGCCGCCCCCGCCGGAGCCGCGCTTGGCGGCCGTGCTGCGGCCCCGCCGCGAGGACGACGACGGAGACGGCGCGCCGGGCTAAGCCCCAGGGGGCGTTGCGCACGGCCGCCGCCAGCACCACGCGAGGAAGCCCCCTCTCCCGCTGCCGGGGCCCGGCCGCGCCCAGAGCGCGGTCCGGGGTAACGGGCCGCTCACGACGCCTCCGCGGGCACGAGCTGGAACGGCCGGGGTCCTCTTAGCGAGGACCCCGGCCGCCGTATGGGGGGCGCTGCAGCTGCCGCTAGGGCATCGGCGTGGCCGTGGGCGTGGCTGTCGGGCTGGGCGTCGGCGACGCCGTGGCCGTCGGGCTAGGCGTGCGCGTGGCGGTGGCCGTCGGTGTTGGGGTACGGGTCGCCGTCGCCGTGGGGGTGAGCGTAGCGGTGCCGGTGGGCGACGGCGTGGGGGTGAGCGTGGGGGTCGGTGTCGTGAGCGGCAGCGCCCCGCCGCGCACGGCCAGGAAGCTGGCGTTGCGCTGGTTGTGCGAGATAGTGGCCACCACACTGTTGGTCGCCGTGTCGATGACCGAGACCGAGCGCGGCGATGGGCCGCTGGTGTTGCCACTGTTGGCCACGTAGACGTGACTGCCCGTGCTGTTGACGGCGATGCCGAACGGCGTGCTGCCCACCGGGATCGGCGTGCCGACGACCGTGTTGGTCGTCGTGTCGATCACGGTCACCGTGTTGGCGGTCTGGTTGGTCACATACAGGCGCTGACCCGATGGGCTGATGGCCAGATACAGCGGCGAGCTGCCAGCCGGGATGGTGGTGACCAGGGAGTAGGTGGAGGCGTCGATCACCGACACGGTGCCGTCGCCCGAGTTGGCCACGTACACGCGGCTCCCGTTGGGGTGCACCACCACCCCCCGCGGCCCGGCGCCGGTGGGAATGCGCTGGATGCCTGGCACATCCGGGTCCCGATCGATCTCGGTGTTGGTCGTGGCGTCGATCACCGAGAGGGTCGAGGCGCCCCCATTGGTCACGTAGACCCGCGTGCCCGTGGGGTCAACGGCAACCGCGCGCGGGTTGTCGCCGACCGGCACGGCCGTGATGACCGCGTTGACGGTAGTGTCGATCACGGTGACATTGTTGTGGTTGAGGTTGGCCGCGTACAGGCGCGTGCCCGCGGGGTTCAGCGCCAGGGTGTACGGGCTGTCCATGCTACCCGGCGCGGAGATATTCGCCAGCAGGTCGTTGGTCTCCGCGTCGAGGACCCGCACGACATCCCCCGCCCAGGCCGCGACGTACACGCGGCTGCCATCGGGGCTCACGACTATGCCGAACGGCGAGGTGCCCATGCCGGGAATCGGGGTCCCCACCACGACGTTGGTGACCGGATCGATCACCACCACCGTGTTGTCGGCAGCGCTGGTCACCCACAGGCGTCCCGGACGCGGCGTGGGGGTGGCGGTCGCGGTGCGCGTCGCCGTGGCCGTCGCGGTGCGCGTCGCTGTGGCCGTCGCGACCGGCGACACGGTCTGCGTAGGCGTGCGCGTCGCGGTCGCGGTAGCGGTGGCGAGCGCGGTGCTGGACGGCGGGGGCGTGGCGGTCGCCGTGGGGGTCGCCGTGGCGCAGGGCTGGCCGTAGTCGGCCGCCAGCAGCTGGAAGTCCCGCAGGTCCACCGTCCCATCGCCGTTCACATCCGCGCGTGGGGTGCCGATCGCCGCCCCGCTGTGGCCGTAGTCGGCCGCCAGCAGCTGGAAGTCCCGCAGATCTACCAGCCCGTCCAGGTTGATGTCCCCCGCGCAGCCCCCGCCCCCCTGGCCGCGAGCCACCCCGCTAGCCGCCAGTCCGGCCAGGGCCACCGCCAGCAGGACCAGCAGGGGTACAAGCAACGACACGCGCCCGCGCGGTACGTGGTGTAGCATGCTGAGTCTCCTCATGCGCTCCCCCGCTAGCGGCCGCGGCGCCAGCGCGCGAGGCCCATCCAGGTAGCCGCCGCCGCGAGGCCGATCGCGATCAGGCGCAGCGGACTCGCCTCCGGGACGACCGGCACCTCGCGGGCTATCGCTCGGCCCCCCCCCGCGAGAGGCGGCGGCGGCACCGGCGGCATCTCGACCGGCGCGGGCAGCACCGGCGGGGGCACCGCGGGCGGCAGCAGGGGCAGCGGCGGGGGCAGCGGCGGCAGGCCGATCGCCGGCCCCACTGGTAGGGAAACTGGGGTGGAAGTCGGGGAGGCCGGCGGCCCGGAGGCGACGCTACCACTAGCGACGACTGTGCCGCCGACCGTTACCGTCACAGAGCCACCAATCTGTGGGCTCCCGGGCAGAACGCCGCCGCAGGCGACCGTGCCGCTCGCCCCCGGACAGGCGAGGCTCGCGGAGCCGCCGCCCACTAGCGGGACGATCACCGTGGCGGGTGCGCTGAGGCCGGACAGCGTGCACTGCGCGTTGATGGTCCCCCCGTTGACCGGCGTGAAGGTGCACGAGCCCGCTATCCCACTGCCACCGATGGGGCTGAGAGCCACGGTGGTGGGTGAACCGCCCGGTGGCACCGTCGGGGTGGCGGTGGCCAGAGCGGTCGGGGATGGCGTGGGGCTGGCCGGTAGGGGCGGCGTCGGGGACGCCGGCGGCGTGGGCGAGGGCGACGCGGTGGTCGTCGCCGTGGGGGTGGCCGTGGTCGTGGTCGCCGGGGTCACGGTGAGCGTACCCAGCTGGCCCCCGCTCTCCACTGTGCCGTCGTTGCGCGTGTAGTAGGTCGCCGTGGACTGGAAGCTGAGGGGCACTGTACTTGTGCCGGACACACGAGTCAGCGTGAAGGTCAGGGCGTTGCCACTGGAGCCGGACACAGTGCCGGTGAGGAAGCCACAGGCCACGAGCGTGCCGTAGGGCTGGGCACTCGGTCCCAGCAGGGCGGCGCCCCCAAAGATGCCGGTGCAGGAAGCATTGGTGAGCGTCACGCTGCCGTCGGTCGGGTGCACGATGGCCCACTGGCCACCATTCACATTGGCCGCCAGTCCAGTCACCTGAATGGTCACCGTGACCGACTGGCCGGGCGCAAGGGGCACGGTGGTCGGGGAGAACGTCGTCGCGCTCGCCGCGGCCGCAGGGCCCGCACTCGATTGGCCGAGCGCCAGGAACAGCCCGGCAGCTCCTAGCAGCCCACGGAAGCGCGCCGGGGCGGATCTGAGCATGTATTCGCCTCCTCCGTCTCTAATAGTTAGTCGAGACTAATCATGATCGTTGCTATACACTTAAACGGAGCTTGTGTGCCAACGTTACAGGGTGTTGTGCCGCCGCCCGCGCTCCCGCCGGCTGCGCCGTGCACGCTGGGCGCTACACTTGGCCGGACGGTTGCGCGCTTGGCCGCCAGGCGCGCGCGTGGAGGAGGGCCTGCGATGCCGCTACAGCCGGGCTGGGAGGGGCGCTACTTCGAGGACTTCCGCGTCGGCGACATCTACCGCTCGCGCGTCGGCCGCACGGTGACGGAGGCCGACAATATCTGGTTCACCCTGCTGACTAACAATGACAACCAGATCCACTTCAACAGCGACTACGCGCGCCACACCCCCTTTGGCCGGCCGCTGATCAACAGCACGCTGACCCTGGCCATCGTGACCGGGCTGACCGTGCCGGACGTCAGCCAGAACGGGTTCGCGCTGGGCTGGGAAGAGGTCACCCTGCCGCACCCGCTGTACGCGGGCGACACGCTGTACGCCGAGACCGAGGTGTTAGCGGTGCGCGAGTCGCGGTCGCGGCCGGAGTGGGGCATCGTGCAGGTGCGCACGCGGGGGCTCAACCAACACGGCCAAGTGGTGATCGAGTTCCGCCGCAGCGTGATGGTGTGGAAGCGCGCGCACGCGCCGCGCCAGCATGTCTTTCCCAGCCCGCCCCAGGTGTGAGGCCGAGCGCCGCCATGCGGCTACCGCCTCACATGGGTGCGCCGTGTCGCGAGGAGTCGGCGGCGCTTGCCGCGCGCGCTGGGGGGCGGGGCACTGGCGGCCGCCACGGCGCTGGCCGCGGGCGGCGGGCTGGCCGGCAGCAGGTGGAGTCCGGCGCGGTCGTGGATGAAGCGCAGCGCGCGCACGGTGATCGCCAGTAGCAGAAACAAGATCACGCAGGCCAGCGACAGCTCCACCGAGGTGAGGTAGTTCTGGCTGGTCGGCACGATGATAGCGCGGATGCCCCACACGCCAAGCACCAGCGCCCCGCAGTTGATCACCAGTTCGTTGAGTGGGCGCATGAACACGGCGTACGCCGCCGCGGCGCTGACTAGCAGCACCAGCACCACGGTCAGCACCTGGAGGTACAGCGGCCGCACCAGGTGTAGCTTCATCACCACGAGGTACTGGCCCTCGCTGCCCGGGCCGCGCGGCCGCGCCGGTTCCTCCCAGCGCGGCTCCTCCATGCGCAGCCGCGGCAGCTTCTCTTGCAGGGTCAAGAACAGCCGCGCGGCCGCCTCCGCGGCGCCGATCTCGCCCCACCGCCCGTCAGGGGCGCGGCGTTGGTAGCGGAGCGCCAGCTCCATAGTGTAGGCGTCGAAGGGGTAGCGCACAGCCACCCCTTCGATGGGTAGCTGCAGCGTGGTGGACAGCGGGCCCGGCTGGCGCGGCAGCGGGAGCACCACGGAGGGCGGCTGGCCCTCCGTGAGGTGCGCGTCGGCGGCCAGCGAGAAGAACGTTAGCTGCTCGTCCGGGCCGCAGTCGTTGTCGTCACACAGCCGGTTGCCCGACACGCGGATGGTGATCAGGCGCTGCAACTCGTCGATGCTCACCAGCGCCAGGTGCAGGTGCGTCTGCACGGCCGCGGGCGCCACGGGCCGGTCGGCGAGCGGCACGGGGTACACGCTGCTGTCCGGGGAGCCGAGCAGATCGTCGACCACGCTGACCAGCGAGAAGGGCAGGGTCACCACGATGAATAGCAGCAGGGTGGCGACCAGCGTGAACGCCAGCCGGTAGCGGAGCAGGCCCCGCTGTAGGCGCTGGAACAACTGCATTCCCGCGTCCCCCGCGCGTTGGGCTGGCGCTGCATGATAGCAGAAGCCGCGCTCTCGCCCACGGACCGTTCCGCCGCGGCGCCGGGCCGTGGTGCCGCGCACCCGCTCCGGCTAGGCTGAGGGGCGGCTTAAGGCTGGCGCCGGGAGGGCCGGTGCGGCAGCATTACGCCGAGCGGCGCGCGGGCCGGCGAGATTCGGCTGCGGGGCCGACGCCGCAGCACGCGCGGTGGGGGGAGAACGGCTATGGGACGGACTGCTCGACGCGCGGGGATAGTCTTGGCCAGCGCGCTGGCCGTGCTGGTCGCCTGGGGGGGGAGCCCCACCCCGCTGGCGGCGCCCCCGTCCATCCTGGCCCAGGGGCTGACGCGGCTGCGCACCGGCCTGCTCAACTCGGCCAGCGACGCGGGCTTCTTCATCGCCATCGACCAGGGCTACTTCCGCGAGGTGGGCATCGAGCTGGACATCACGCCGTTCGACTCGGCCGCGAACATGGTGGCGCCGCTGGGCACCGGCCAGCTCGACGTGGGCGGCGGCTCGCACAGCGCCGGGCTGTTCAACGCCTTCGCCCGCGGGGTGGGCATCAAGCTGGTGGCCGACAAGGGCTCGGCGCTGCCGGGCTTCGGCTTCCAGGGCCTACTGTTCCGCCGCGAGCTGGCCGAGACCGGCACGCTGCGCACCCCGGCCGACCTGCGCGGCCGGCGGGTATCGGTGCCGGCGCAGGGCATCACGCCCGAGGCGGCGCTGGGGCGCTGGCTGCAGCGCGAGGGGCTGTCGCTCGACGACGTGAACATCGTGCTGCTGAACTTCGCCGACCACCCGCAGGCGCTGGCGTCGGGCGCGATCGACGCCTCGGTGACCATCGAGCCGTTCCTGACGCGCGCGCTGGACCTGGGTGCCGCCACCCTCTACCAGCGCACCGACGAGCTGCTCCCCGGCTACCAGATCGCGGAGGTGCTGTACAGCCAGCAGTTCATCCACGAGCAGCCCGACGCGGCGCGGCGCTTCATGCTCGCCTACCTGCGCGCCGTGCGGTTCTACAACGATGCGTTCGTCAAGGGCGACGTGGCCAAGCGCCAGCAGGTCGTGGCGTCGCTCACGCGCCACACGCCGGTCAAGGACGCGGCGCTGTACGACCGGATGGCCATGCCGGGCCTGCACCCCGACGGCCGCATGAGTCTCAGCAGCCTGGCCAGCGACCAGGAGTTCTGGCTGAGTCGCGGCGTCCAGCAGCAGCGGATCGCCATCGAGCAGCTCGTGGACACCCAGTTCATCGAGGCGGCGGTCCAGGTGCTCGGGCCGTATGAGTAGCGCGGCGGAGCGCGGCCACTACGGCTGGCGCGCGCGGCTCGGCTTGATCGTGCCGGCGCTGAACGTGGTGATGGAGCCGGAGCTGACACGGCTCCTGCCCGCCGGGGTAACGCTCCACCCCACCCGCCTGCTGCTGGCGGGCGCCGCCAGCGCGGAGTCGTACCGCGCCATGGGGCAGGGCGCGCGCCGCGCGGGCGAGGAGCTGGCCAGCGCCGCGGTGGATGTGGTGATATACGGCTGTACCGCCGGCTCGACCGGCGAGGAGGGACGCGCGGTGCGCGCGGCGCTGGCGGCGGCGACCGGCGCGCCGGTGGTGACCACCAGCGACGCCGTGACAGCCGCCCTGCGCCACCTGGGCGCGCGCCGGCTGGCCGTGGCCACGCCGTACGTGCCGGCCGTCAACGCCCTGGAGCGGGCGCACCTCGAGCAGGAGGGCTTCGAGGTGGTCGCTATCGCCGGCCTGGGGCTGGGCGACACGGAGGCGAGCCGCCGGCGCATCGGCTACCAGCCGCCGAGCGTGGCCTACGCGCTGGCCCGCCAGGTCGATCGGCCCGAGGCCGACGCGGTGTTCATCGGCTGCACCAACTTCGCGACCCTCGACGTGCTGGCGGCGCTCGAGCGCGACGTGGGCAAGCCGGTGGTCAGCAGCAACCAGGCGACGCTCTGGGCGGCGCTGCGCGCGGCCGGCGTGCGCGCCCCGATCGCGGGCTACGGGCGCCTGCTGGAGCTGGGGTAACCCCCGGCGCGCCCGCGCTGGCGAGCAACGCGGGGCGGGCACATACCACCCGGAAAGGAGCGACCGATGGACGTCATGGAGCCGGGCCTCACGGCCGAGCAGCGCGCGCGCCTGCAGGCCGACGCCAGCCAGCCTCTCGCCCCCCCCGGCCAGACGGGGCGCGACCTGCGCGGGTTCCTGCAGTTCTTGACCGAGCACTACCCGGACCAGGTGTACCACGTCACGCGCGAGGTGGACCCGCGCTTCGAGGCCACCGCCCTGCTAGCCAAGCTGGAGCAGCAGGGCCGCTTCCCGGTGGTGATCTTCGATCGGGTCAAGGGCTCGTCGATCCCCGTGGTCACCAACGTGCACGCGAGCTTCCAGCGGCTGGCCCTGGCGCTCGGCCTGCCCCCCACCGCCGGGCCGCGCGAGTTCACCCGCGAGTACGGCCGCCGCGAGGACCGGCCGATCCCGCCCGTGGTCGTGGACAGCGGCCCGGTGAAAGAGGTGATCCTGAAGGGCGACGCGGTCGACCTGTTCCAGCTGCCGCTGCTCACCTACCACGAGCTGGACGCCGGCTACTACGTCACCTGCGGGTTCACGGTGATGAAGGACCCCGACACGGGCGTGCCCAACGCGGGCATCTACCGCCTGATGCGCCGCGACCGCAACACGTTCGGGATCCAGATCTCGGAGACGGCGCACGGCCACTACATCTGGAAGAAGTACGAGCGCGCGGGCAAGCCGACGCCGATGGCGGTGTTCATCGGCCACCATCCGGCGGTGCACCTGGGCTGCCTGAGCTTCAGCCCGCTGGAGGCCGACGAGTTCGCCATGGCCGGGGCCATGCTGGGCCGGCCGCTGGAGCTAGTGCGCTGCGAGACGGTGCCGCTGGAGGTGCCGGCCGACGCGGAGATCGTGCTGGAGTGCGAGATCGAGCCGCACCGCCGCGAGCCGGAAGCACCGTTCGGCGAGTATCCCGGCACCTACGGCCCCCAGCGCATGAACCCAGTGGTGCACGTCAAGGCGATCACCATGCGCCGCAACCCGCTGTACCAGTCGTCGTTCGTGGGACACCCCGACAACCTGCTGCTGTCGGGCGTGACGCGGCTAAGCTACATCGAGAAGATGGTGAAGGTCGCCTCGCCGACCACGCGCGCGGTGTACGTGCCGCCCTCGGGCCGCTGCCGGTTCATCTGCTACATCCAGATGGAGAAGCTGATCGAGGGCGACCCGAAGAACGCCGCCATGGCCGCCTTCGCCGCCGATCCGTTCCTGAAGTTCGTGGTAGTCGTCGACCACGACGTGGACATCCTGAACGACTCGGAGGTGCTGCACGCCATCGCCACCCGCGTGCGCGCCGACACCGACACGTTCGTGGTCACCCACGCCCGCGGCTCACCGCTCGACCCGGCCTCGTACGACCCGGCCGGCGGCTCGCACATCGTCACCAAGGTGGGGATCGACGCCACCCGCAAGAGCAACTACCCGGCCGAGATCCGCGTGCCGGGCACCGAGGCGATCAACCCGGACGACTACCTCGTGCCGCTACGGAAGCCGTAGGGCCGCCGCGCCCCGGCCCGCCCGCGCCCGCTGTGGGGACGGAGGTGCCCTTGCCCCGAGCAGCACCTCCGTCCCACCCCCCGCCCCCGTCGCCCTTGACAGTGCCCCCCGCGCGCCCCATACTTCCTGCCAGCGGTTAGTCGATAATGGCTAACACCAATATCGGCTTTTAGCGGGAGGCTCCCATGCGGCGGCGCGAGTTCCTGGTCCTGGGCGCGGCAGCGACGGGCACGTTCCTCCTTGGGGGCTGGGGGCAGTTCCGCCGCCCGGCGGCCACCGCCGCCCAGCGCTCCATCCCGACAGTGGACCAGCTGATCCTGACCAACGTGGTGGATAACGTTTACGACATCTTCGCCCGGGGCGGGCGGCTGCGCGACGTGACGGTGCAGCGCACGCCGCTGCCGTATCCGACGGGCTCGGCGCCGATGCTGCTCGCCGAGCATGGCCTGGCGTACCATCTCGAATCGGTGCGTGGCCAAGAGCGCAGGGAGATCCTGCTCGACTTCGCGCTGACTAGCTCGACGCTGACCAACAACTACGCCGCGCTGACCGTCGATCCGGCCCAGGCGGACGCCCTGATCCTGAGCCATGGCCACTCCGACCACTACGGCGGGCTGCCGGACCTGGTCGGCGCCGCGCCCCAGGGCCTCACCAACCACCACGCTCCTGCCTCGCCCGCCGCCGAGGCGCGCCCGCTGCGCCTGCCGCGCGGGCTCACGCTGTACGCGGGCGGCGAGGACACGTTCTGCCACCGGTGGGTGGTGACTCCAGACGGCCAGCGGCTGGACTATGGCCAGCTCGACCGGGGGGCGCTCGAGGCGCAGGGGGTGCGCATCGTGCTGGCCAAGGAGCCGACCGTGGTGGCCGGCCACGCGATCACCTCGGGGCAGATCCCGCGGCTCACCGCCTTCGAGAGCCCGCCCGCCTCCGCGCGGCTGGAGGCAGGGCCGCCCGGCTCGGCCTGCGCGGCGACGCTGCACTTCCCCCCGGGAACGGTCCAGGCCGAGGTGGCGCCCGGGGAGCTGGTCCAGGACTTCTTCTGGGGGGAGCACGCCACGGCCTATCACGTCAAGGATCGCGGGCTGGTCGTGATCTCCTCCTGTGGCCACGCGGGCATCATCAACTCGATCTGGCAGCTGCAGAAGGTCACGGGCATCGAGCGGCTGCACGCGGTGGTCGGTGGCTGGCACCTGGCGCCCGCGCCGGACGAGATCGTGGCGCGCACCGTGGAGGCGCTCAAGGAACTGGACCCGGACTACCTGATCCCGATGCACTGCACCGGCGCCAACACCATCGCCGCGCTGCAACGCGAGCTGCCCGACAAGCTGATCCTGCCCTCGACCGGCACGCGGATCGTCTTCGGCGCCTGAGCGGCCGGCGCGGGTGTGGGTCAGGCCGGCGTACTGGGGCCACGCAGGCGGGCGATGCGGGCGAGCTGCTGGTCGAGCCACTGCTCCAGCGGCACCAGCGGGGGCACGTCGGGCCCGCGCCGGAAGCGGCCGCTGGCGAGCATCCGCGCGAATAGGGCGCGATACTCGGCCTCCAGGCTGGCGCGGGTCCACGCCTCCGGCCGCTCGGCTAGCCCGCGCGTGAACGCCGCGACGGTCGCCACGACGTCGGCCCGCGGCTCCAGCACCAGGCCGAACCCGTAACAGGGGTCGTTCACCAGCGCCTCGATGTCGTGGGCTGCCCAGGGGCGATCGCGGCCGGGCACCGCCTCCACCTCCAGCCAGGCGTCGAGCAGCGCTTCCACCAGCGGCATCCAGGCCTCGTCGTCGGGCCCCTCGGTGGCGAACAGCCCTCGCGCCTCCCAGCCGCCGGCCAGCGCGACGCCCGCCGCCATGGGGTAGGCGGGGACCGGGCCGCCCAGCAGCTCGAGCAAGGCGAGGTCGGCAAAGCGCTCCGGAGAGAACACCGCGAGCCCCACTAGCCGGCGCGCGGCCGCTTCCACCAGGTCGTCCGTGTGCCCTCTCGCTACCGCCACCTCGAACGCCGCCCCTACCGTGGCCTGCACGCGCTGCCACGCCGCAGCCACAGCGTCGGCCGGCCCGGCAAGCGCGTAGATATACGGCGTGACGACCGCATCCTCCGGCAGCTCGGCCTGATCGAGCTGGTCGAGCTGCGCTAGCTCCCCGTAGATGCGCGCCGCGCTGTGGGTCCGCGTATCGAGGGCGAACACTAGTAGCCGGCGCTCGTCCGGTGCGCCCTCCGGCGCCGCGAGATCGATGCCGCGGACCACGCCGTAAATGAGCTCCTCCATCGCCTGCCTCCGAGCCAGGCCCCGTCGCTGGGCGTACTGTACCGCATAGGGAGGGCTACCCACCCGGCCCGCTCAGCCCGGACATAGTGCCCGAATGCCCCGCGGTGGGGCAGAATGTCCATAGCTGTGGCAAGAGGGGGCTACCAGGCGGAACGCTCGCCAGGCAGGCGGAGCGGGGCGCGGAACAGGTCAAGGCACCGCGGCGAGGCTAGCGTCCGCCTGCCGCACGGGACGGAGACCGCCCAGCGCCTCGTCGAGTGCCGTTGCCCCCAGCACTGCGACCCGCCGCGCTAGCTCCGCATGGATCCGCGCGGCGAACAGTGGCCCTTCGTACACGAACCCCGTATAGGCCTGCACGAGGTCGGCGCCGGCGAGCAGCAGCCGCCAGACGCCCTCAGCGTCGAACACGCCGCCCACCGCGATCAACACCCAGTGAGAGGGGATCTCCGGCCGCAACTCCGCGATCGCGGCCAGCGTGCGCGCGAATAGCGGCCGACCACTCAGGCCACCGGGGAGGCCCGAGCAGGGGGAGCGGAGGCCTTCCCGCTGAACCGTCGTGTTGCCCACGACCAGGCCGGCCCACGGCCCCTCGCGGGCGACGGCCACGACCGCGGCGCGCTGGGCCGCAGTGAGGTCGGGCGAAAGCTTCAGCAGCAGTGGCTTGACGCCCCCCCCCGCGGCAGCGAGGGCGGCACGGCGCTCGGCCAGCGCGGCGCCCAGCTCAGCCAAGGCGTCTGCTGCGTGCAGCTCGCGCAGCCCCGCGGTGTTGGGCGAGCTGATGTTGACCACGAAGTAGTCGCCGGCGGAGTACAGCGCGGCGAGGGCGTCGGCATAGTCCGCCCAGGCGCGCGCCAGGGGAGTGTCCCGATTCTTGCCGAGGTTGACCGCCACGGGCACCCCGCGCAGCTCGGGCGCCGCCCGCCGCGCCTGCCACCGCCGCAGGTTGGCCGCCACCGCCGCGGCGCCCTGGCTGGGAAACCCCAGGGCGTTGAGCAGCGCCTCATCGACCGGCAGCCGAAACAGGCGCGGGCGTGGGTTGCCCGGCTGCGGCCGTGGCGTGACCGTGCCTACCTCCAAGTGGCCGAACCCCAGCGCGCCCAAGGCGGGCACGGCGACGGCGTTCTTATCGAAGCCCGCCGCCAGCCCGAGCGGCCCACGGAAGCGCAGCCCCAGCCGCTCGACCGCGAGCAGGGGATAGGCCCGCGCCAGCAGCCGCGCCAGCAGCGCGCAGGCCGCCGGGGAACGGCTGAGCCGCGCCAGCGCGCCCACGGCCAGATCGTGGGCGCGCTCGGCATCCAGACGCGCGGCAAGGGGGAACACCAGGCGCCGGTAGGCGCTGGGGGCGGCACGACCAATCACGCAGCGGCCTCCAGGTCCTTCGCGGGCGCGCGCCGGGAGCGAGGCGCCACCCGCGCTCTGCTCCAGGATACCGTGTCCGCGGCGCCAGGCAACCGGGCCGCGGCGGGCTTGTGACCCGGGCCCATACGCTCGCCGCGGGCGGCCCCCTTCTCCACCCGGGCCGGCCGCGTTGACGCGCGCGCGCTGGGCGGCCACAATGACCGCGCCACTCCCCTACAGACTCGCTCGGGAGCGCATCGCCATGGCTGGACTGCCCCGTATCGCGCTGATCCTCACCGGCGGCACGATCGACTCGCTGGGCCGCGACCGCCTCGATCTGGCTTGGTACCACGAGGCCGGCCAGCGGCTGGGGCCAGGGGAACTCTTAGGCATGGTGCCCGAAGCGGGGCGGGGCGCCGTGGTGACGGAGATCCCCTTCCGCCGCCTGTCGAGCCATGCGCTCCAGCCCCCCGATCTGCTCGACCTCGGCCGGGTGGTAGTCCGGCTGCTGGAGCACGACGAGGCCGACGGGGTGGTCATCGCGCACGGCACCAACACGCTGGAGGAGACCGCCTACTTCCTGCACCTGACCGTGCGGACCACGCGGCCGATCGTCCTGGTCGGCGCGATGCGCCCGGCCTCTGCCCTGAGCCCCGATGGACCGCTGAACTTGCTGCGCGCCATCCAGGTGGCTGCCACGCCGGAGGCGCACGGGCGCGGCGTGCTAGTGGTGCTCAACGACACGATCTACTCGGCCCGCGAGGTGACCAAGACAGCGACCTACCGCGTCCAGACCTTCGCCGGCCGCGACCTGGGGCCGCTCGGCTACGCCGATGCCGACGGCCGGGTCGTCTTCTACCACGCGCCGGCGCGCCGGCATACTGCCCAAAGCGAGTTCGATGTACGCTACTTGGACACTCTGCCCAGGGTCGATATCGTGCTGTCCTACCTCGGGGCCGACGGCGCGCTGGTCGACGCGGCGGTAGCCGCCGGCGCCCAGGGACTGGTCAGCGCGGGCACCGGGGCCGGCCGGCCCACACCGGCGGAAGAGGCGGCGCTGCTGCGCGCGAGCACCGCGGGCGTGGCGGTGGTGCAGAGCAGCCGCGTTGGTGCCGGCCGCGTCGTGCGCAGCCCGGCCCTGCGCCAGCGCGGCTGGATCGCCGCCGACAACCTGGTCCCCTGGAAAGCCCGCCTCTTGCTCCAACTCGGCCTGACCCGCACGCGCGACCCCGAGGCGCTCCAGCGCCTGTTCGATGAGTATTAGGTACTAGCCGCGCGGCCAACCGCCTCGCCCGCCCCCGCAGCTGTGCGGCCCCGTGCCATCGACCAAGCGAGCCCCCCGTGAGCGCGCGAGTGCCGAGCTAGCCGGGCCGCGGGTCCGCTAGCCCCGCGCGCTACCTCCCGACAGCACGCCACCGGGAAGGACGCCCAGCCACTGCTCGGACACCCTGCGCGCCACCGCCCCCAGTAGCATGCCCTCCAGCCTAGCAGTCCGCGAGGGGTGTCTGGCGCGGTTTGAACCGCGCGGGACGGAGCCGAGCCCACCGCACCGTCATTACCACCGCCATTACCACTACGCAACGCGATCCACCCGTTGCCATTACAGAACGGCAATGAACGGGCTGTATGGGGCTGTCATTACGAGATAGCAATGGGACTGGTTGGTATAGTAGACCAGAGTATTGACCTCCTGGTAACGCTGGGGATAGAATGGGCGGGGGGCGAGATGGTACCGGTCGAGGTGGGTCAGCTCCTGCGGCAGTTCCGCGAGCAGCGCGGGCTCTCCCAGAACGCGCTGGCACGGCGCATGGGGGTCAATCCCGCGTATGTCAACCGTCTGGAACATGGCGGGCGAGGCGCGGGCAACCGCCAGCTCATCGAGCGCGCCGCCGCCGCCCTGGAGCTGAGCCCGGCCGAGCGCGACGCCCTGCTCAGCGCAGCCGGACATCTCCCGCAGGCGCTCCAGACGGTTGGCCCCACCGATCCCACCCTCCGGCTCGTCGCCGACCTGCTGGCCGATCCGGCTATCTCGCCCGCCGATAAGGCGCTGTTCCGCGCCCAGGTGCGGCTCGCCGCTCTACCCTGGCGGCCGCTCGGCGCGGAGGAGCGCGCTGCCCTGGTGCAGCTCTTGGGCAGTTTGTCTGAACATGGCAATCCTAGCGGTTAGCCTAGTCATGGGACGCTCGGCTCGGGAGGACGCATGCCCCGCAAGTCGCCGCGCTCAGGGGGCGATGCCGCGGGTCCCCCTGGCGACTCGTTCTTCTTCGAGGGGATCGAGAGCCCCAACGGGACCATCTTCCCCGACGCGCTGCTCGATGTCGTGATGCCGTTTCTCTCGCCCACCGAGTGGAAGGTGTGCAGCTACATCGTGCGGCGCACCTTCGGCTGGAAGAAGGCGAGCGACCGCATCTCGCTCGACCAGATCTGCCACGGGATCGTGCGGCGCGATGGCACCCCCCTCGATTACGGCACGCAGCTCGACCGCAAGACAGCGATCAAGGCACTGCGTGGCCTCGAGGCCAAGGGGGTGATCGTCGCCCAGCGCAACTACTCCGCGGCTCGCGGTTTCGAAGCCACGACCTACGGCCTTCGCTTCCGTGGCCAGCCGCCCACGCGCACCCTGGTGGAGAAGTTCCCCCAGGGATCCCCGGAGGGAGTGGAGCGTTTCCCCCAGCCCCCTAGGGGAGGCACTCCCGATGGGGAGATGGCGCCGCTCCCCCAGGGAAGTGGGGCACTTCCCCCGGCCCCGGTGGCGGTGCTCCACGCACAACCAACCGGCTCTACAATTCAAGAGGCCCTCTGTCCGGCTCCCTCGATGGACTCTCCGAGTACCGGACCGGGGGGGACAGCGGGCAGCGACACGGCCCGCTCGACCCCGCCCGGCGAAGCGGTGCCCGACGCGAACGGGATGGGGGCGCCCGCGCCGCCTGGGGCGCACGACGCGGCAGTGTGGGCCGCGGTCCTGGCGCGGCTGGCCGGGCAGATGTCGGCGGCCAACTTCGAGACCTGGCTAGGGGGCACGCGGCCGGTGGGGCGCCGGGGCCGCACGCTGGTGGTGGCGGCGCCGAGCGGCTTCGTGCGCGACTGGCTGGAGGCGCGGTTCCGGCCGCTGGTGCGGCGCGCGCTGCGGGCCACCGCGCCGGAGTTCGACGACGTGGCGTTCATCTTGGCGGGGGGGTACACTTCCTAGCTGCGCGGGGCAGCGGGAGGCTGTCGGCCGAGGCGCTGCTGCTGGGGGCGGACGGCCGAGCGCGGACCGACTGCTGTGGCGCGCCCCCGGGGGCCGGGAGGAGACACATGGCCGAGGTCGATCTGGTCATCAAGAACGCGCGGGTGGTGACCCATCTGGCGACCTATGAGGGGGTAGGGCTGGCGATCCGCGACGGCAAGTTCGTCGCTATCGCTGCCGAGGAGGAGCTGCCGTCGGCGCGCGAGGTCCTCGACGCGCAGGGGCTGTACGTGCTGCCGGGGATCATGGACTGCCACGTGCACTTCCGACAGCCGGGGCTAGAGTACAAGGCCGAGTGGCGCACCGACTCCGCGGCGGCGGCGTACGGTGGGGTCACCTTCGTATGCGACATGCCTAATGTGCGCCCGCCCACCGAGAGCGCCGAGCAGGTGCGCATCAAGCAGGCGATCGCCGAGGCGAACAGCTTTGTCGATTTCGGCATCATCGGCCTGATGAGCCAGGACAACTACGACGAGCTGCTGCCCATGGCCGAGGCGGGCGTGATCGGCTACAAGGTGTTCATGGGCGAGACGATCGGCAACCTGCCGGCGCCGGATGACGGCCAGCTGGTCGACTCGCTGGCGCGCGCGGCAGCGATCGGCCTGCGCACCGGCTTCCACGCCGAGAACAACCAGATCCTGCAGCACAACATCCGCCAGCTGAAGGCGGCGGGGCGCACCGACCCGCGGGCGCACCGCGACTCGCGGCCCGTGGTCAGCGAGGTGGAGTCGATCGCGCGGGTTGCCGTATTCGCCCACTACACGGGCGCCAAGGTGCATATCTTCCATCTGTCCAGCGGCGATGGGGCCGACGTGATCGCCCAGGCGCGCGCGCGGGGCGTGGACATCACCGCCGAGACCGGGCCGCACTACCTGCTGCTCGACGACGCCGACTACGACCGCGTGGCCAACCACCTGCGCATGAACCCACCCGTGCGCGGTGGGGAGCACCGCGAGCGGCTCTACCGCGCGCTGCGCGCGGGGGTGGTGCAGATGATCGCCACCGACCACTCGCCGCACACGGAGGAGGAGAAGGCGCCGCGCAACGTTTGGGAAGCGATCTCGGGCTTCGTGGGCGTGGAGATCGCCCCGCGGCTGATGCTCAGCGAGTTCGTCAACACCGGCAAGCTGACGCTCCACGAGTACGTGGCGCTCACTTCCTGGAACCCGGCGCACATCTGGCAGGTGTACCCGCAGAAGGGGCACATCGCGGTGGGAGCCGACGCCGACCTCACCTTCGTGGACCTCGAGCAGCGCTGGGAGATCGACCGCTTCCAGCTGCACAGCAAGCACAAGGTGACGCCGTTCCACGGCTGGCAAGGGCGGGGCCTACCCGTGTGGACGATGGTGCGAGGCCAGCTCGTGGTGCGCGACGGGCAGCTCGTGGGCGAGCCGCGCGGGCGCCTGGTGCGGCCGGTGCGGCAGCCGACGCCGCGGGGCTGATCGCCGAGCGGCCCCGCCTGCGCTGGTCCTGGGGACTGTGGTAGCCTGAAGCCGGCCGCCCCGGACGCCTGTGTACCTGCCTCGGCGGCCGCTGAGCCCTCCGGGGATACCCGAGCGGCGCGCTGCCCGGCGCCAGCCCCCGGTGCTGGCTGGCCACGGCAGGGGGCGCCGGCGCGGGCGCGGGGGCCAAGGGAGAGAGCATGCGCATCGGGTTTCATCTGACGCCGTTCTGGAGCCCCACCGATCGCACGCCGACGCAGATCCTCGATGAGGCGATCGAGGTCGTCGCCGCGGCGTCGAAGATGGGCTACGCCTGGGTGTCGATCGGCCACCACTGGCTGTCGTACCCCACCATCTGGCCGCAGCCGTTCCCGGTGCTGGCGCGGTTGGCGCCCGAGACGGGCGCCATGCAGCTGAAGACCTCCGTGCTGCTGTTGCCGCTGCTGAACCCGGTGGACGTGGCGGAGAACGTGGCCACGCTCGACCACCTGTGCCACGGGCGGCTGGTGCTGGGCGTAGCGGTGGGCTACCGCGAGAAGGAGCTGGCGGCGGTGGGGCTGACCCGCAAGGACCGTGGCGCCAAGCTGGAGGAGGCGATCCACGTCCTCAAGCGGCTGTGGAGCGGCGAGGAGGTGACCTACGCCGGCCGCTACGTGCGCATCGAGCAGGGGCGCATGGGCTTCACGCCGTACCAGAAGCCGCACCCGCCGATCGAGCTGGGCGCGCAGAGCGACGCGGCGACCAAGCGCGCCGCGCGCATCGCCGATGGGGTATTCTTTGGCCCGCAGACCTCGTGGGACACCGTGGCGCGGCTGGCGGCGCTGTACCGCGCCGAGCGGCAGGCGCAGGGCCGGCCGGGGCTGGGCGTGCTGGGCGCCTCGCGCAGCCTGATGGTGGGGAAGAGCAAGGAGGACGCCGTCGCTCGTGCCAGCGCCTATCTGGAGAAGACCTTCACCATGTACAAGACCTGGGAGATGCAGGAGCTGAGCATGGCCCCGCTGCAGCTCGACTCCGACATCCCCCTGGACAGCTGGGCGGTGCACGGCGCGCCGGCCGACTGCGTGGAGACGCTGCTGCGCGCGCGCGACGAGATCGGGCTCAACGCCGTGGGGTTCACCATCTACAGCCTGCCGCGCTCGCCGCGGGAGCGCATCGAGTACCTCCAGATGATCGCCGAGGAGATCGTGTCCAAGGTGGCGCCCCCCGCTGCCGCCACGCCCGCCGCCGAGGGCCGGGGCGCGGGGGCCGGCCGCGAGGCGTGAGCATGGCGGGCGAGCCGCGGTACGACGTGATCGTGGTGGGCGGGGGCAACGCCGCGCTCAACGCCGCCCTGGCCGCCCGGCACCACACCGAGCGGGTGCTGCTGCTGGAGCGCGCCCCGGCGTGGATGCGCGGCGGCAACAGCCGGCACACGCGCGACATCCGCGCCGCGCACGACGGCATCCCGCGCTACACCACCGGCACCTACCCGGTGGAGGAGTTCCTCGACGACCTCCAGCGCGTGGGCGGCGGGCGCGCCGATCCGGAGCTGGCCCGGCTGGTGGTGCGCGAGTCGAAGACGCTGTTCCAGTGGATGAGCGAGCACGGCGTGCGCTGGCAGCCGGCGCTGAAGGGCACGCTGCACCTGAGCCGCACCAACCTGTTCTTCCTGGGCGGCGGCAAGGCGCTGGTGAACACCTACTACCAGACCGCCGCGCGCATGGGCGTCGAGGTGCGCTACGAGGCGTGCGTCGATGAGCTGCTGCTCGACGGCGCGCGGGTCGAGGGCGTGGTGGTCAAGCGCGACGGCGCGCGCGAGGTGCTGCGGGCGCGGGCGGTGGTGGTGGCCAGCGGCGGCTTCGAGGCCAACCTGGGCTGGCTCAAGGAGTACTGGGGCGAGGCGGCCGAGAACTACATCGTGCGCGGCACACCGTACAACGACGGCCTGGTGCTGCGGCTGCTGATCGACTACGGCGCCGAGGTGGTGGGCGACCCGCGCGCGTTCCACGGCGTGGCGCTCGACGCCCGCGCGCCGAAGTTCGACGGCGGGATCGTCACGCGGCTCGACTCGGTGCCGTTCGGCATCGTCGTCAACCAGCACTGCCAGCGCTTCTACGACGAGGGCGAGGATTTCTGGCCCAAGCGCTACGCCATCTGGGGCGGGCTGATCGCCCGGCAGCCAGGCCAGATCGCCTACTCCATCTTCGATGCGCGCATGTTGGACCAGTTCATCACCTCGCTGTATCGCCCCTATGAGGCGCCGACGATCCGCGAGCTGGCGGTGCAGCTGGGCCTCGACCCCGAGGCGCTGCACGCTACGGTGGAGACGTACAACCGGCATGCCTCGCGCACGGGGACCTTCAACCCGGCGGTGCTGGACGACTGTGCCACCAGGGGGCTGACGCCGCCGAAGAGCCACTGGGCGGTGCCCATCGAGGTGCCCCCGTTCTACGCCTACCCGCTGCGCACGGGGGTGACGTTCACCTACATGGGCGTGCGGGTGGACGAGCGGACGCGCGTGCAGCTGAAGGCCGGGCCGCCGATGGCGAACCTCTTCGCGGCAGGAGAGATCATGTCGGGCAACATCCTGTCCAGCGGGTACCTGGCCGGGTTCGGGCTGACGATCGGCACGGTGTTCGGGCGGATCGCCGGGCGGGAGGCGGCGCGCTATGGCCGTGGCTGAGCGGCTGGGCCAGGTGCCGGCCGAGAAGCTGCGCAACTGGGTCTGGCAGCTGGAGGTGTGCAACGCCTGCCGCTACTGCGAGGGCTACTGCGCCGTGTTCCCGGCGCTGGAGCGCCGGCGCACCTTCACGCTGGCGGACATCGATTACCTGGCCAATCTGTGCTTCGACTGCCGGGCATGCTACTACGCCTGCATGTTCGCGCCGCCGCACGAGTTCGGGGTCAACATCCCGCAGATGCTGTCGGAGGTGCGGCGCGAGACCTACGCCCGCTACGCGCTGCCGGCGGTGTTCACTCGGCTGCTGGCGAGCAACTGGCTGGCCGTGAGCGGGTTGCTGCTGCTGTCGGCGCTGTTCTTCCTGGCGGTCGTCGCGGCCACGGGCGATCCGGGGCGCCTGTTCGAGGCCCATGTAGGCCCCGGGGCGTTCTACCGGGTGATTCCTTACGCGCTGATGTCCGGCCCGGCGTTGGTCCTCTCGCTGGTGGGGCTGGTGCTGCTGGTCGGGGGGGGCGTGCGCTTCTGGTGGCGCACGCGCGGCAGCGTGGCGGACTACGTGTCCCTCGGGGCGCTGCTGCGAGCGGCCAGCGACGCGCTGGGGCTGCGCTACCTGACGGGGGGCGGCGCGGGCGGCTGCACGTATCCGGGCGAGCGGCCGTCGTTCGCGCGCTTCGTGCTGCACCATCTGGTGTTCTGGGGGTTCATCTCGGCATTCGTGGCCACGACGGCGGCCTACATCCAGCAGGATTTCCTGGGCTGGTACCCGCCGTACCCCTGGCTGAGCGTGCCGGTGATCACCGGTAGCCTCGGGGGCATCGCCATGATCGTGGGCTGCGCCGGGCTGCTGTATCTCAAGGGCCGCAGCGACCGCGAGCCGGCCGACGCGGGGCTGCTGCGCATGGACACCCTGTTCTTGGGGCTGCTGCTCCTGATCAACGTGACGGGCCTGGCGCTGCTGCTGCTACGCGAGACGCCGGCGATGGGTTCGCTGCTGGTGCTGCACCTCGCGACGGTGTTCGCCCTGTACTTCGTGTTGCCGTACAGTAAGTTCGCCCACTTCGTGTACCGCTACGCGGCGCTGGTGCAGAACCGGTTGGAGGAGCGGCGCGAGGCCGCGCGCGCCGGTCACTAGGAGGCCGCGCGGTGCCGAAGCATTGCGCCGCGCCTGGGCGGCTGCTACCTTAGCCGTACGGCGCAGCACGCATAGTCCGCGTGCCTAAGGGGACACCCTGGTCGGCGCCGATGCCAAGGGGGGTGCCGATGTCGCTGCCACGCCTCGCACTGCTGGTCGTGACCTGCCTGTTCGCCCTGGGGGCCAATGAGCCCGCTCTGGGAGGGAGGAGCTCAACAGCCGCCCTCGCCGCCGTGGCGCCCGGGCCGCTGCCGCAGCCGCGGCAGGTGCGCACGGGGATGATCCTGAGCATCGCCAACACGCCGTTCTACATCGCACAGGAGCGCGGCTACTTCGCGGCCGAGGGGCTGGCGTGGCAGTACGAGCCGGTGCAGGTGACGGCGGAGGCCGTCGCGCAGGTCGGCGCTGGCAACCTCGATGCCGCCACCGTGACGGTGGGGGCTGCCGTGCTGAACAGCGTGGCGCGGGGCGTGGCGATCAAGGTCATCTCGGGCAACGACGGGTTCCCGCCGTCGGGCCCGGGCGGCAACCCGTTTCTGGTGCGCAAGGACCTCTACGACAGCGGGATCACCGACGCGAGCGGGTTGCGCGGCCGGCGCGTCGGCGGCAACGGCACCGGCGTGTTCACGGAGTACGCCATCGACCAGGCGATGCGCACGGCCGGGCTGACCATCGACGACATCGAGTTCGTGCAGGTTCCTTTCCCCGACATCCCGATGGCGTTGGCTAACCAGGCGATCGACGCGGCGTTCGTGGCGGAGCCGTTCGGCACCGTGGCGATGAGCCAGGGGCTGGCCGTGCAGATCCTGCCGGAGTTCATGCGGGGCGCCCAACAGACGGTGCTGGTCGGGGGGCCGACACTGCTGGGCGACCGCCCGCTGGCCGAGGCGTACCTACGCGTGTTCCTGCGCGGCATCCGCGACGTGCAGCGCGAGGGGTTCAGCGACGAGATCGCCGCCATCGTGGAGAAGTACACGCGCGTGCCGGCGGCGATGATCCAGCGCTTGCAGCGGCCGTACTGGGACCCCGAGGGGCGGGTGAACTGGGACTCGCTGCTGGACCAGCAGCGCTTCTATATGGCGCGGGGCTATCTGAACTACAGCGAGCCGCTCGACCTCGTGCGCGTGCTCGGCGAGGACGGCCCGCGCCAGGCAGCACTCGCCGCGCTGTCCCGCTGAGCGGGGCTCAAGAGCGCACGCGGCCGAGCTGCGCGCGGGCGTAGTCCGACGGGTCGGGGGCGATCAACCGCTCCAGGGGCACCGGCTGCGCGAGGGTCAGGACGCCGTTGCGTAGGTGCGTGCGCTGAATGTCCATGATGGCGTCTCCCTGGAT
>DATGKN010000085.1:0-5591 GCA_035294645.1 Chloroflexota bacterium | reverse complement strand
TGGGCGGCGGCGAGGTCGCCCCGGTCGAGCGCGGCCAGGATGCGATCGAGCAGCTCGATCAGGAGGGCGGGGGTGGGGTTCTCCACCGCGGGCACCGGCGCGGTCGTGGAGTTCGCTGGCGGGGGCGTGCCGTTCACGAAGCTGGCGACTAGTTCTTGCAGGCGTGCGATCGCCGTCGCCGCAGCCGCGGCGGCGGGCGGCTGGCTGGCGAAGGCTACCTGCCCGTCGGCCAGGGCGCGCTCGATCTCGCGGTAGTGGTCGCGGCTGACCGGTCGGATGAGATCCTCGATATCCAGCCAGCCGTCGCTCGCGCGGGTGAACGCGGCGCGCGCCCCGGCGAGATCCCCCGCCTGGAGGCGCTGGGCGGCGGTGTCGAGATCGGCCGCCCACGTTTGCAAGGCCTGGCTAGCGGCCGCGCGCCCCGTAGTGTCCTCGGGTGCCGCCGCCGGCGCGGCGCTCGCTCCGCCGAGGCTCGCCCGGAACTGGTCGACCCGCGTGATCAGCGTGGCGAGCTGCGCGGTGGCCTCGGCACTGTCCACCGGCTCGGCGCGCAGGGCCCGGTCCACGGCACGCATGGCCGCCTCGATGTCGCGGTACGCTTGCCGCGAGCGGGCCCGCACGCCGTCCTCGATGTCGTCCCAGCCGCGGTCGAATTCCGCATAGGCCGCCCGCGCTGCGGCGACATCGCCCGCCGCGAGAGCGGCCTGACTGGCGCGCGCCAGGTCGCCGAGCGTCTGCAGCCCGGCGGCGAGCGCCGCAGCATCCACCTGCTGGGCGGCTGCCGCGGCGTCGGGCGCGCGCCCCGTGCGCGCAGCGACCTGGGAGGGCAGCGCGGCAATGAGCAGCAGCACGGCTGCCACTAGCAGCGCCTGAGCTCCACCCCACACTAGCCGCGGCATCGCACACCCCCTTCTCATGGTCGGCTGAAAGAACGGTTACGCCCAGGCTAATCACCCTGGTGCGTCCTAAGATAGCACAGCCATCGGGCGTGCGCAAGCCCGGCTCCCTCCAGTAGGCCGGGTCCGAACTGTAACGTTTGAGGCAATCGATCGTTCTAATTCGATGAAACGAATTTCGTGCCTATTACTAGGCTTAACTACCTGGGCGGGAGCGTGGTACGGGGCGGGGCCCCGAGCGCGCAGGCCCGCTTCGCGAGAGGAGGGAGCGATGCGTCACCTGTTGCTCCGGCTGGGCGTCGTCCTGCTCTGCTTAGGCAGCTGGCCGGCGGCGCCCGCGCGCGCGCACGCCCACTTCGCCGACGCCACGCCCGCGCCGAACAGCGTCCTGGCCACGCCGCCGCCGCGGGTGCAGGTGCTGTTCGACGAGGAGCTAGATGAGGAGGAGAGCCAGCTCGCCGTCTACGGCCCCAGCGGGCAGCGTGCCGACCGTCGCGATCGCCAGGTGGATGGCGCTCGGCTGTGGGTCAGCCTGGCCGACCAGGGGCCGGGCGTGTACCGCGTTCGGTGGAAGGCGGTCGCGGCCGATGACCATGGGGTTACACGCGGCGAGTTCACGTTCACCATCCAGCCGCGCTTGCCGGCGGGCAGCCCCCAACTGGCCGTGAGTCCCGGCACGGTGGCGGCGGGGCAGACAGTATCCCTGGTGGGGCAGGGGTTCAGCCCGAACGGCCCGGTTGTCCTGACCGTCGGTGATGCCGAGGACCTCCTCACTGTCGCGCAAGCCGATGCCGCCGGCCGCGTCTCCGCGCAGGTTGCCTTGCCGGCCTCCCTGCCGTTCGGTCGGCAGGTGGTGCAGGCGGCCGACGCCACCGGCCACTACGCCACCTATGCCCTGTGGGTACCTGTCGGCGGCCAGCCCGCGGCGACGGTGCGGCTGAGCGCCGAGGCCGAGGCGGGCCGCATCTCCTACACCCTGCGGGTGGAGAACCGTAGCGGCTGGCACTTGCGCAACGTGGTGGTACGCGTGCGGGTACCGGCCGAAACGCCCGTCCTGTTCGAGGGGCTCGGGCAGCCGGAGGGCGTCGAGCCGCCCGAGCTGCAGGACGATCAGCTCGTCTGGCACCTGCGGACACTGCCGCCGCACACGATCCGCGGGCCGTTCAGCTTCGCGGTCAGCACCGCGGGGCTGACCGGCCGTCCCACGCTGACCAGCGTGGCGACTATCGAATACCTGCACACCGCCTCGGACCCGCAGGGCCGTGGGCGCGCGCAGTCGCCGGAGGTGAGGATCCAGCCAGCAGTCCGGTAGCGCTGTGGTCGTCGCGCAGCGCAGCGTCGCTGCGCCAGTCTAGAGTTTGTGAGGAGGGTAGTCCATGCGCCGCTTCGTGGTGTCCCTGGTCGCGGCCGTGCTGGCGCTGAGCCCGGTGGCCAGCGCTGGCGTGCGGGCCGACGAGACGGCGATCAACGAGAACCCCGAGTGCCAGCGGCTGTGGCACCAGTTGGCCGACCCGGTGCTCGCGCGAATGCTGTGGTACGTGAACGCTGCCGATCAGTATCCGATCCTGCCCAATGGCCGGCCGCCCGTGGGCGCCTACCCGTGGGGCCCGGCGGTGTGGGCGCGGCCGGGCGGGCCGTCGTGGTTCGTGGCCAACAACTACCTCCCCTATGGGGCGCTGAACGTGGGCCTGACTACGGCCTACGGCTTCCCGTTCGCGCCGTTCAACCCGCTGGTGGGCGCCACGCCGCTGTCCACCGCCTTCGTGGCCCAGCAGGTTGCCCAGGCCGCGGGCGGACTGAGCGCGGTCGGGGCCGGCGACCTCATTGCCCTCGCCGGCCTGCGCCAGAGCGAGATCGGCAACGTGTTCGCCGCGGGCAGCCTGCGCGAGGCGGTGATCGGCAACCGCCTCGCGGCGGCGGAGTTCAACTTGAACTACGCCGGCTATCCGATGGCCCAAGCGGTCAACTACCGCGAGATCCTGGAGGGGCTGGACTTCTACGTGCGCAACGCCTGCCCGCGCGCCCCGGCGGAGGACCGCAACGGGGGGGACAACGGCGGCGCCACGACCAGTGACGGTGGCCGACGCTAGCCCGCTTCACGGCATGTGGAGCGCCGAGGGGGGGGGCCTCGGCGCTCCTAGTGTTTTCGGGGGAGGGCGGAGTGCTAGCTGGCCAGGTTGCGCGGGTCGATGGTGCTGAAGACGGAGGCGTCGCCGCCCAACGCACTGACCATCGTAGTCATATTGTTCAGCATCATGCCGATATACGTGTGCTCGGGCGCCCCGGGCGGGCCGGGCAGGTCGTCGTCGCGCAGCGTGTCGATGTACCGCACGCCCGTCTCGCGGCCGATGGCCTCCAGCACGCGGCTGGGGAACACCTCGGAGCCGAAGATCGCCGGCACCCCGCTGCGGCGCACCTGGTCGATGATCGCCGCCACGTCGCGCGCGCGGGGCTCGCTGAAGTCGGATGGCTGGATGGCGCCGATGATCTCGAAGCCGTAGCGCCGGGCGAAGTACGGCCACGAGTCGTGGTAGGTCAGCAGGCGGCGGTTGTTGGGCGGGATCGTCTGCACCGCGGCGAAGATGGCCTGGTCGAGCTGGTCGAGCCGCGCCATATACTGCTCGGCATTGGCCTGGTACGCCGCGGCGTTGGCCGGGTCCATCTCCACCAGCTTGTCGCGGATCAGCTCGACATAGTGGCGCGCGTAGGCCACGTTGAGCCACAGGTGCGGGTTCGGGTTGCCGCGGCTCTCGGGGAAGCTGCGGTCGAATACCCACTCCGCGCGCGTGATCGTGTTGTCGGCCAGCAGCAGCACCTGCGCGCCCGGCTTGGCGTTGGCGTTGATCAGCCGTTGGGTGGGCAGCTCGAGGTTGAGCCCATTGAGCACGAACAGGTCGGCCTCGGCGATGAAGCGCACGTCGGACGGCCGCGGCTCGAAGGTGTGCGAGTCCACCCCGTCGGGGATGAGCTGGATGAGGTCCACCCGCGAGTCGGCGACGTTGCGGACCAGATCCGCGATGGGCGCCACGGTGGCCAGCACCTTGAGCCGGCCTTGGGCCCGCGCCGCCGGCGGCCACAGCCCGCACGTCAGCAGCAGGGCCAGCCCAGCGGCCACCACGGCTCGCAGCGCGCGCGTGGAACGCATGACACCCTCCTTGCTCGGCGACGCTAGCGCGATGCGCGGTCGCCCCTCCCTTGTTCCTGCAATATGTCGCAACAACGCATTGTAGCCACGTGGAGGGGGTGCAGCAAGCGCGGCTTGACAGCGCCCGCTGGCCGCGGCTAGCCTCTCCCTCGACCGCTGGGGCCGCCGCGCCCTGGCGCCGACTCGTGGTTTCGGGAGCCCGACCGATGCAGGCGTCCCCCGCGCCGTTGGCCGGCGTGGCCGTGCTCGATCTCTCGCGCGCGGTCGCGGGCCCCGTGTGCACGATGCTGCTGGGCGACTACGGGGCCGACGTGGTCAAGCTGGAGCGCCCGGACGGCGGCGACGACACGCGCGGCTGGGGGCCACCGTTCGTGGCCGGCCAGAGCACCTACTTTCTGGCCCTCAACCGCAACAAGCGCAGCATCGCCGTCGATCTGGGTACTGCGGAGGGGCGCGACCTCGCCCGCGCGCTCGCCCGGCGGGCCGATGTGGTCGTCGAGAACTTCCGCCCCGGCACGATGGAGCGGCTGGGGCTGGGCTACGACACGCTGGCTGCCGACAACCCCCGGCTGATTTACTGCGGCATCTCGGGCTTTGGCCGCACGGGCCCGCGCCGCGAACAAGCGGGCTACGACGTCATGGTGGCGGGCTTCGGGGGCCTGCTGAGCATCACGGGCTATCCCGACGGGCCGCCGGCCAAGGTGGGCGTGCCGGTGCTTGACCTGGCCACGGGGCTGTCGGCCTTCGGCGCCATCACCACCGCCCTGTTCGCCCGCGAGCGCACCGGCCGGGGCACGCGCGTCGATCTCTCGCTGTTCGCCACCCAGCTCGCGCTGCTGGCCAACGCCGCCAGCGACTACCTCGTCGCCGGCCAGGTGATGGGCCGCCACGGCACCGCCCACCCGTCGATCGTGCCCTACCAGGGGTTCGCGGCGCGCGACGGCTACCTGCTGATCGGCGGCGCCAACGACCGGCTGTTCCGCCGCATCGCCGCGACGCTCGGCCACCCCGAGTGGGCCGACGACCCCCGCTTCCGCACCAACGCCGATCGGGTGCGCCACCGGGCGGCGCTAGAAGCCGCGATGGAGGCGGTGTTGCGCACGCGCTCGGTGGACGAGTGGGTCACGGCGCTGACGGCCGCGGGGGTGCCGGCCTCGCCGATCAACACGGTCGATCGTGCGCTGGAGGACCCGCAGGTGGCCGCCCTGGGCATGGTGTGCGAGCTGCCGCACCCCACGCTGGGGCACGTGCGCCTCACCGCGCCGCACATCGAGTTCGATGGGACGCGCCCGGCCGTACGGCGCCCGCCGCCGCTGCTAGGCCAGCACACCGCCGAGGTGCTCCAGGCGTGGCTGGGCCTCGACCCGGGCGCCATCGAGCGCCTGCAGGCGGCCGGGGTCGTCGCGCTGGGCTAGGCGTAGGGCCTCAGCGCTGGGGCGGCGGGTTCGGGGCGGGCTGGTTGCGCGCGGCCGGCTCCTCGTGGCATGGCACGCTGGTGACCACGTAGCCCGGCTTGAACAGCAGCGCCAGTTTCAGGAACTGGGCCGACT
>DATGKN010000084.1:0-17631 GCA_035294645.1 Chloroflexota bacterium | reverse complement strand
GCCGGGTCGAGGCCCAGCGCCCGGGCGGCGCGGTCCAGGATGCGGTCCATGGCGAACACCGCCTCCGGTCGCCCCGCGCCGCGGTAGGGGGCCAGCGGCGCCTTATTCGTGAAGTAGGTGTGCGACTCGATGTCGACGGCTGGCACGCGGTAGGGCCCGCAGAGGTGCGCCGAGGTGTTGTACGGCTGTACCAGGCCGAGCGGGTTATAGGCGCCCATGTCGATGGTGAAGCGGTCGCGCAGGCCGAGGATGGTGCCGTCGGCGCGCAGGGCGAGCGCGATCTCGTGCTCCTGATCGCGCGAGTGGATCGCCGCGCGGAAGTGCTCGTAGCGGTCCTCGATCCACTTCACCGGCACGCCGCGCTCGTAGGCGAGCCAGCTCACGAGCAGCTCCTCGGGGTAGATCAGCCCCTTGATGCCGAACCCGCCGCCGACGTCCGGCGCCACCACCCGGATGCGCGCGGGGTCGAGCTGGAGCAGGTGAGCGAGCATGTTGCGCAAGGCGTGTGGCGTTTGCGTGGCCGACCAGACCATCAGCCGGCCGCCCGGCTCGCGCCGGGCGAGCGTGCCGCGCGGCTCGATCGGGATGCCCGTGAGCCGCTGCATGTGCAGGCGCAGGCGCACGACGTGGTCGGCCTGGGCGAAGGCGGCCTCGACGTCGCCGGTGCCGATGCGGATATGGGTGGAGAGGTTGTCGGGCAGCTCCGGGTGGATGCGCGGCGCGTCGGGCGCGCGCGCGGCGTCGACGCTGGTGATCGGCGGCAGCGGCTCGTAGTCGACGACCACGCGCTCGGCGGCGTCCTCGGCCAGGTAGCGGCTCTCGGCAACCACGACCGCGACAGGCTCGCCGACATACCGCGTTCGTTCGACGGCGAGCAGCGGCTGCGTCTCCGTGGCCACGTACAGCGGGGCGATGGCGGCGCGCAGCGCGGGCCCGGGTAGCTTCCAGCCCTCGGTGGGCAGGGCCCCCAGGCGCTCGGCCACCTCGCGGCCGGCCACCGCGACGACGACGCCCGGGAGGGCGAGCGCGGGCGCCAGGTCGATGGTGCGGATGCGGGCGTGGGCATGGGGGCTGCGCACGAACGCCGCGTGCAGCGTGCCAGGCAGGTGCAGGTCGTCGACGTAGCGGCCAGCGCCACGCAGCAGCCGGCTATCCTCCCTGCGCTTGATGCTCGCCCCGAGAATCCCATGCGCCGCTGCCATGCTGCTTTCTCCTCCAGGTCCTAGGCTAGCCGAGGGGTGGGCGAGCATGCCGTGTGATGATACAGGGCGCCGGCCACTCACTGCACGGCTCGGACGGGGCCGGTCGGGCGGCTCGCTAGCCGGCGTGAGCCTTGTCGGGCAGACTGGTAATGCCCCCGCGCTCCTGTATGGGTATTCGCGCGCAGCGGCACGATCTGGACGCGGCAGAGACGCTCACCGCCTCGGACAGCGCGGGGGCGATTGGTTCGGCTCAAGGGGGGCGCTCGGTGGCAGCGGCACGGCGGCGTTAGTAGGGCGCATCGGCAGCAACAGCGCCCAGGGGGCGGCGTACGTGATCGCCCGGGCCCGCGACCGGATCGCCATCTATCGCCCCGCGACGGGCTAGTGGTAGGTGCGCAGCGGCCTGACGGGCAGCGGGCAAGAGCTGCTGGTGGGGGGGCAGCCGGGCGACGTGCTGCTGCACTACCTGGGGCTCGGACGACTACCGGTGGCGGTGTGGCGGCCCGACGCCGGGGGGCGGTGGATTCCAGCCTCTCGAACGGGGTGATAGGCGCAGGTAGCGCGGGGGCCGAACTCTGCTCTGTGTCCGTAAGCGGCTGCGGGCGGCCTGGACGCCGGGGGGCGGCCGCTCCTGCACGGGCTGCTGCGTGCGGGTAGGCGCTGCAGTATACTGATAGTTACCCAGGATCGTACGGGCGGGACTAGCCCCGGGGCTATTGGCTCGAAGAGGGAGGATGAGCCATGCCGTCGATCGCGCGTCTGGGCCACGTCGGCCTGTTCTGCAACGACCTCGACGTTCAGAAGCGCTTCTACCACGAGGTGCTCGGCCTGACGATCACCGACGAGGACCCGCAGATGGGGATGGTGTTCCTCAGCGCGCGGCCGGCCGAAGAGCACCACGAGCTGCTGCTCTGCCGCGGCCGCACCGCCCCGGCCGACGCCCAGCTCGTGCAGCAGGTGTCGTTCCGCTGCCATGACCTACGGGACGTGGTCGAGTACTACGACCGACTGCGCCAGGCGGGGGCCAAGATCGAGATGACCGTCTCGCACGGCAACGCCATCGGGCTGTACTTCCGCGATCCGGAGAACAACATCGTCGAGGTGTACTGCGGTACCGGCCTGGAGGCGCGGCAGCCGTACCTGGAGGAGGTCGATCTCTCGCAGTCGCCTGACCAGATCATGGAGCAGATCCGCGCCTCGGTCACCGCGCACGGGGCGACCGGCTACGTCGATCCGGAGTTCCTGCGGCGGCAGAACATCGCCGTCGACTAGCGGCGGCTACCCAACGGGCTCCCATTCGAGCGCGACGCCCGCGCCCGGGGTGACGAACGGGCCGAGCAGCAGCACCAGCTCCTCCTCGCCCTGCTCGGCGAGGTAGTCGAGGGTCGCCTCATCGAGGTAGTCGTCGCGCCCCTGCGGGCGTCGCGTTGCCAGCAGCGCGGCGAGCCGCGCGAGTTGCTCGTCGGCCACCAGGCCGATCACCGTATCGCTGCCCTGCAGGCGCAAGCGGTAGGGCATGGTGTCCTCCTCGCGAGCAGCTGGTTTCCCCAGCGCCCCCTGGCTTCAGGCTGTGGGTCCCCTCGCTAGCCGCGCCAGCGCCGGCGGCGCGAAGGCGGTGCGGGATGGGGATGCGCCGCACGCGGCCGCGTGATGCGCCGGCGGCGGCCGTCGTCGGCATGTGCCCGCGGCTCCTCGGCCGCCGGGGCGGGCCGTGAGGCCTGGCGCCCGCGGCGGCCTGGCTGGTGCGACGAACGTGGCCCCCCCGCGCGCGGCTCGGCGGCCGCCGCTTCCTCGGCGTCCCAGGGGGGCGGTGCCCAGGCGCTCTCGGCCGTCTCCTCGGCTGCCGGGGCCCCCTCGATCGCCCAGCGGTACGAGGCGGCCACCACCCCCCGGCGCAGCAGTGCGTCGGCCGCTTCCAGCTTCTCCAGCAGCCGCGCGTGTGTCACGGGCGCGTCGGAGCGGGTAGTGGCCAGGGGCCGGCGCGCGGCGGCAGCGCGCAGCTGGCCCAGCAGGTCGAGCGTCTTCTGGAAGTGGCCCACCAAGTCGCCCTCGGCGATGTGCGTGCGGCTGGCGATCTCCGCTAGCGTGCGGCCCTGGGCCCAGGCCAGCGCCACACCGTGGAACAGGTCGTTGAGCGGGCGCGAGACCTCGACCTCCGCGCGCCGCTCGGCTTCCATCACCGCGGCGTGCAGCTGCCACACCTCGGCGAGCAGCCGCCGCAGGCGCGGGGGGATGGGCAGGGCGCGCACCGGCGCGTCGCGATCCCAGGCGAACCACGAGGCGACCTCGGCGATCTCGGCGGGGGGCAGCGGCTCCAGCAGCCGGCGGTCGAGCAGCTCGGCCAGCGTCAGCGCGTTGGGGTCGAACAGGCCCCGCAGGTAGGCGGCCTTGGCAGTGGGCCGGCCGTCGCGCAGGTAGCCGAACCGCTCCAGCACCCGCGCCAGCCCGCCCACCATGGCGCGCGCCTCGCGGGCGGCCAGCGCGTGCGCGCGGTTGAGCGCGTGCTCGGCGCGCGCCAGCGCGCGGGCGGCCTCCCAGGCCTCGGGCCCGCTGGGATCGACCGCCCGGATGGCCTCGTAGCGCGCGCGGCGCCGGTCGCGCGCCTCCGCGAGCTGGCGCAGGCGGCGGTCGTGCTGGAACCGCCGCAGGCTGCGCGCGTACAGGTCGGCCAGCCGCTCCTCGTCGGCCGGGCCGTGCCAGAGGTTCATGGTCGTGCTGTAGCTCGGCCGGAAGGCGCTCTCCAGCGGCAGCAGCTCGCCACGGGCCACCTCCATCGCTCGCTCGAAGGTCACCCAGGGCGAGTACAGCACCAGCACCACTCCGCGCGTGTCGATCCCGCGCCGGCCCGCGCGGCCCGCCATCTGGCGGAACTCATTCGGGGTGAGCAGGCGCCGCTGTTCGCCGTCCCACTTGATCATCTCGCCGACGACCACCGTGCGCGCCGGCATGTTGATGCCCAGCGCCAGCGTGTCGGTGGCGAACACCGCCCGCAGCCGCCCGGCGGCGAACAGCTCCTCGACCAGCAGCTTGAGCGGCGGCAGCAGCCCGGCGTGGTGCACGGCCAGGCCGCGCGGCAGCAGCCGGAACAGCAGCGCCACCTGCCGCAGGTTGCGGTCCTCGGGCGGCAGCGCCGCCAGCCGGCTGCGCGCCTCCTCGACCAGCTCCCGCGCGTGCGGCACGGGGCGCAGCGGCAGGCACGCCGCGGCGGCCTGCTCGCAGGCGCGGCGGCCGAACAGGAAGTAGATCGCCGGGGTGAGCTGCTCGCTTTCGAGATAGCGGATCACGCGCCACGGCTCGGGCAGCGGCCGCGGCTCGGCGTCGGCGCGCCCCGCGCCGTAGCCGCCCCAGCGCACGCGGGCGCCCAGCTCGCCGCCCACACCCGCGAACCACGCGTGGCGCTGCCCCGCGCCGTCGAACACCAGGTGGCCGCGTCCGTCGACGAAGTAGTGGATCTCCAGCGGCACCGCCCGCACGTCGTGCAGGATGCAGGTCAGGTCGCCGTGCACGTCGCGCAGCCAGGCCGCGACCTCCTCCGCGTTGGGCACCGTGGCCGACAGGCACACCAGCGGCACGTGGCGCGGGCACAGCAGGATCGACTCCTCCCACGCCGTGCCGCGCTCCGGGTCGCCCATGTAGTGCACCTCGTCGAACACGATGGCGCCCACGTCGTCGAGCGGGTCGGTGCCCTGCACCAGGCGGTTGCGCAGCACCTCAGTGGTCATCACCTGGATCGCCGCGTCGGGCTGGAGCACCAGGTCGCCCGTGAGCAGGCCCACGCTCGCGTCGCCGTAGCGCGCGCGGAAGTCGCGGTACTTCTGGTTGCTCAGCGCCTTGATCGGCGTGGTGTACAGCACCCGCAGCCCGCGCTGGCGCGCCAGGTGGACGGCGAACTCGGCGATAACGGTCTTGCCGGTACCGGTGGGGGCGGCGACGAGCACCGAGTGGTGGTGGGCCAGGGCGAGCATGGCCTCCCGCTGGAAGGCGTCGAGCGGGAACGGCAGTGTGGTTTCGAAGGCGGCGACGAGCGCTTCGGCGTCGGCGGTCATAGCCCTCCAGGGGCGCGGTGACGCATGGGGGCGCGGCTGGCGGCGATCGGTGCCAGTTGCACCCTCTATCTGGCAGTATACCCGGCGGGGGGCGGTGGTCGCCCGCGACCGCCGACGGCCCGTTCTCCGAGAGAGGCACATGGTCGCGCGACTGCGCTGGGGCGAGCTGGGCCTGCTTGGGTTCCCGGTACTGCTGTTGGCCCAGGGGGTGGTGCTGCTGGCACTGGTGGACGGTGCCAGCTGGCGCCAGGCGCAATGGCTCCCGGTGGGGCTATTCGCCGCGGTCATGCTGGGGCTGCACGCGCTGCTGGCCTGGCGCCTGCCGCGTGCTGACGGGGTGCTGCTGCCGGTGGCGGCCATGCTCTCGGCGCTCGGCCTGCTGGTGGTCGGGCGGCTAGAACCCGCGCTGTTCCTGCGCCAGGCCGTGTGGATCGCGGTGGGCGGCGCCGCGCTGGCGGCGGTGGGACTCGGGTTGCCGAGCGCGGACTGGCTGGCGCGCTACAAGTACAGCTGGGCTGCGCTCGGGGCTCTGCTAGTACTGGCCACGTTCGTGCTGGGGGTGGACCTCAACGGCAGCGGCATGCGCTGGTGGATCGGCGCCGGGGGAGTGTATTTCCAGCCCTCCGAGCTGTTCAAAGTCCTGCTGGTGTTGTTCCTAGCTGCTTACCTGGCGGAGAAGCGCGAGCTACTGATGCTCGCCTCCCTGCGCGCCGGGCCGCTGCGCCTGCCGCCGCTGCCGTACCTGCTGCCCATGCTCGGGGTGGCGGGGCTGGCCGTGGGACTGGTGGTGGTCCAGCGCGATCTGGGCGCGGCGTTGTTGTTCTACGGGATCTTCCTGGGCCTGCTGTATGCCGCCACGGCGCGGTGGGACTATATCCTTGGCGGGCTGCTGGCCTTCGGCCTGGGCGCGGTGGCTTGCTACGAGCTGTTCGGCCACGTGCGCGACCGCGTGGCTATCTGGCTCGACCCCTGGGCCTACGCCGACGGGCGTGGTTACCAGATCGTGCAGGCGCTGATCGCGCTCGCCTCTGGGGGAGTGCTCGGCAGCGGGCTCGGCTACGGCTACCCGGAGTACATTCCGGCGGTGCACACCGACTTCATCATCGCGGCCATTGGCGAGGAGCTGGGCCTGCTGGGCACGCTAGCCGTCGTGGCGCTGTACCTAGTGCTGGTATACCGCGGCTACCGCATCGCCCTGCGCGCGCCCAGCGCCTACTTGCAGCTGCTGGCGGCGGGCCTGACCACGGTGCTGGGCCTGCAGGCGCTGGTCATCCTGGGCGGCACCACGCGGCTGATCCCGCTCACGGGTATTACCTTGCCGTTCGTGAGCTACGGCGGCAGCTCGCTGCTTGCCAACTACCTGATCATCGGCCTGCTGCTGCGTGTCTCTGCCGAGCGGGCCTACGACGACTGACGCGCTCGGCCCCGTGCGCCCCTCGGGTGGGCGCTATAATCCCCGCTGGCGGCGTCTCTGGCCGCGCGCCCCCACAATACGACAGATCGGCTTCATGGGGTGGTTGATCGGGGGAGGGCTCGATGGCGGAGGCTGCGGAAAACGTCAAAGAATTCGCCCTCGAACGCGCCAAGGAAGCGGCCCACGAGGCGGTCGGGCTGCGCAAATTCGAGAACCAGGCCGCGCTGCTGATCTCCTTCCTAGCCATGTTCCTGGCTATTACCAGCGTGGCCGGCGGTGACAACAAGCAGGAGATCCTCCAGCGCGAGACGGAGATTGCCGATACCTGGGCGTTCTACCAGGCCAAGGCGATCCGCCGCACCAGCACCATCCTGCAGAAGGAGAACTGGGAGCTGATGCGGGTGACCCAGGGCGCTAGCTGGAACGCCGAGCAGCGCCAGCAGGTAGAACAGCGGCTCGCTGCCTGGGAGGCGGAGATCGAGCGTTACCGCAACGAGCCCGGGGATGGAATGGAGGATCTCAGCCGCAAGGCGCGCGCGCTGGAGGCGCAGCTCGCGCGGGCCCTGCAGCAGCACCCCAACTTCGACTTCGCCGAGGGCCTGTTCCAGATCGCCATTGTTATCGCCTCGGTGTCGATCATCACCAAGGCGCGCGCGCTGCTGGGGGTGGCGGGCCTGCTGGGGGGGGCGGCGATCGTGTTGATGCTCAACGGCTTCTTCTTGTTCGCCCCGCTCCCGCTCAACGGCCACTGAGCCCATGCTTCTCGGGCGGGCCCTGCGGGGCCGCGCCGTCGCCCGGTGCGGCCGGCTCGTCGGTCACAACGGCCGCGGAATAGGCACCAGGGGCCTAGAGGGCTAGCGGGCGTTGAGCGCGTAGTCGTAGAAGCGCAGGTAATCGGCGACGTACAGCTGCCAGTCGCCGTGGTCGCGGTCGGGGTCGGCGTGCCACTGCAGCTCGAGGCCCCGCGCGCTGAGGCGCTCGGCCAGCTGCTCCGCGCGCTCGTAGTAGGGATCGAGTTGGCCGACATCGATCCAGACCTTGAGATGCTCGATCCGCCGCGCGCGCTGGGCGAGCGTGACAGGATCGCGCTGCGCCCACTCGTCGCCGGTGCCCAGGAACGGGAGGTCCCCGTCGTCCTCGCGCAGCGACGGGCTGTGCGCGCCGACCACGCCGAACACCTGCGGGTGCGTGAACGCGAGCTGCAGCGCCCCGTGCCCGCCCATCGACAGCCCCCCGATGCCCCGTCGCGTCGCCAGGGGCAGCGTGCGGAACGTGGCATCGACGTGACGCACGAGATCGACCGCTACATAGTCGCCCCAGCGCGGCCCATCGACGTGGTTGACCCAGTACGAGTAGTCGCCCTGCGGGAACACGATGATCAGCGGGTGGATCTCGAAGTCGACGATCATCCGGTCGGCTTCGTCCACCACGCCGTAGGCGAGCCATTCCTCATTCGAGGCGGCCGCGCCGTGCAGCAGGTACAGCACCGGGTAGCGGCGGCCGGCTGTGTCGTAGTCGGGCGGCAGATAGACGAAGTACGGCATCTCGGCGTCGAGCGCGCTGCTGTAGAAGAGCTGCTGGCGGAGCGTGCCGCGGATGGCGCCGACGTAGGGGCTGACACGCGGGGCCTCTCGCCCGCTGCTGGCCGCGCCCGGGCGGCGGATAAGCGACTGGTGCTCGGCGAACTCCGGCACGCGCCGACTGCCCTCGCGGGGCACCGGCGTGCCGAACACCCGGGCCAGCCGCGGGTCGGCCGGCGCCGCCGCTTCCGCGGCCGCGTGGCCCCAGCCGGGGAGGGTGGGGGTGGGATCGAGTGGTAGGACGAGTAGGCAGGCCAGCGCGGCGGCGGCCGGCGCGCCGAGCGCGAAGCGCCAGTCGCGGGCCGCGTCGAGCAGCACGCGCGCGCGGATGGCCGCCCAGGTGAGCGCTACCAGGCCGAGCTGGACCGCCGTGTAGAACGTCTTCAGCAGCCGCTCGGAAGCTGTCAGCGGCGGCAGCCAGAGCGCGAGCGCGCCGTAGAGGCCGACGAACAGCACGTGCAAGCTGTAAGCGTACAGCGCGTTCTGGCCCAGCGGGAGCAGCAGCCCGCCGAACAGACGGTGCAGCGGCGCCCACAGCCGGTCCACCACCAGGTAGCTGAACGCGAACACGACAGCGAAGGCGAGCAGGCGGCCCGGGCGCAGGTCGCCCTTGCCGAACAACAGCACGAACAGCTCGGTGACGTCGTCGCCCAGGCGGTCGGCGGGCAGCAGCCGCCAGAGCGCGTCGCCGCGTCGATACACGTCGACCAATAGGAGGAACGCCGTGCCGGCGATCACCAGCGCGGGCCAGCGCGGGATGTCGCGCAGCGCGGCCGAGATACGCGCGCGGTGGTAGCCGAGCACCACGGCGGTGAAGTACAGCGCTTGCCAGGCCGAGAAGTGGAAGGCGTAGTTGCCGGCGATCGGCCAGGGCATGTCCGCCTGGTCGGGAAAGACCTGGTACAGTGCCCACAGGCCCCACGACAGGCCCAGCAGCAGCCCCGTGCGGCCCTCGTGCAGGAGCACCAGGGCCAGCGGCGTTATCCCCAGCAGCAGCGCGTACAGCAGCGGGATGTCGACCACGTAGTAGGTGCGGTGGAGGGTGAGCACGCTGACCACGAACGCCGCGGGGTCGCTGAGGTCCACGCCCTGCGCCCAGGGCAGCCCCAGCAGCTCGGAGGCGGGGAGGAACACCAGCGTGAGCCCCACGGCCAGCAAGTACAGTTGCGCCGCGCGCACCAGCAGCCGGTGCAGCGCCGGCCCGAGCCCAGCGCGCGCGCACAGCTCGCGGTAGACGAGGCCGACTACTAGGCCCGAGATGAAGACGAAGCCCTCGGCGGCGGAGGTGTAGAAGCGGTTGCCGCCCGTGAGGGCGTACAGCCACGACGCGCCGCCGATATGGTCGACGATCATGGCCAGGGCACAGAAGCCGCGCAGGAAGTCGAGGCGCAGGTCGCGCCGCGTGGCCGGCACGTAGCTCAGCCGGGGCCACTTGACGGCGAGCGGCAAACGCAAGCGGTGCCTCCCTGGATGCGCGTGGCCCCCAGCGGCGCCGGCTCGCTCGGCGCCCATGGCCGCCGCGAGCCACCGGGGTAGTCTAGCACCGGCCCGTGACCGCCCGCCGCGTTTGTAGAACACCACAAACCGTACCGCTGCCAGTTTGTGGCTCCTTGCGATGACGCGCCCGCCCCCGGCGCCTAGAATGGCCGCAACCAAGGGCGGACGCGCGAGGTGGCGCGTCCCACACGGGCGGCGCGGGCTGTGCCCCCCCCCGCTTGCCTCTGGCGCCCGCCGCCTCTCGGGAGGTCGACGTCGTGACCGTGACCGAGCCCCACGTCCCCAGCGATATCGAGATCGCCCAGGCGGCCCGGCTGCGCCCCATCGCCGAGATCGCCGCAGAGCTGGGGCTGGATCCCGCGGATGTCGAGCTGTACGGCCACTACAAGGCGAAGATCGCCCTCGCCGCACTGCCCAAGCTCGCTCACCGCCCGCGCGGCCGTTATGTGGCCGTCACGGGCATGTCGCCCACCCCGCTCGGCGAGGGCAAGACAACCACGACCGTCGGGCTGGGCCAAGCGCTGGCGCGGCTCGGCAGCCGCTCGCTGATCGCCATCCGCCAGCCCTCGCTCGGCCCCGTGTTCGGCATCAAGGGGGGCGCTGCGGGCGGCGGCTATGCCCAGGTGGTGCCGATGGAGGACCTCAACCTCCACCTCACCGGAGACAGCCACGCCGTGGGGCTGGCCAACAACCTGCTCGCGGCGTTCATCGACAACCACCTGCACCACGGCAATCGCCTGGATATCGACAGCCGCAGCGTGACCTGGCGGCGGGTGATCGACCTGAATGACCGCAGCCTGCGCGACATCGTGATCGGGCTGGGCGGGCCGGGCAACGGGGTGCCGCGGCAGACGGGCTTCGACATCACCGCCGCCAGCGAGGTGATGGCCATCCTGGCGCTGGCCACCTCGCTCGCCGACCTGCGCCAGCGGCTGGGGCGCATCGTGGTGGCCCAGACGCGCGACGGCCAGCCCGTCACTGCCGAGGATCTCAAGTGCGCGGGCGCGATGGCCGTGCTGCTCAAGGACGCTATCAAGCCGAACCTGCTCCAGACCCTGGAGAACACGCCCGCGATGGTCCACACCGGGCCGTTCGGCAACATCGCCCACGGCAACTCGTCGATCCTGGCCGATCTCTTGGGCCTGCACCTGGCCGACTACGTGGTCACCGAGAGCGGCTTCGGGGCGGACCTGGGGTTCGAGAAGTTCTGCGACATCAAGTGCCGGGTGTCAGGGCTGGAGCCCGACTGCGCCGTGCTGGTGGCCACGGTGCGCGCGCTCAAGGCGCATAGCGGGCGCTTCCGCATCGTGGCCGGCCGCCCGCTCGACCCGGCCCTGCTGCGCGAGGACCTCGACGCCATCCGCGCGGGCGCGCCGAACCTCATCAAGCAGATCGAGAACGCGCGCGCGTTCGGCGTGCCCGTGGTGGTGGCCATCAACCGCTTCCAGACCGACACGCCCCGCGAGCTGGAGCTGGTGCGCGCGATCGCCCTCGAGGCCGGCGCCTACGACGCGCAGGTGGCCGACCACTGGGCGCGCGGCGGCGCGGGCGCCGAGGCGCTGGCCGACGCCGTGCGGCGTGCCTGCGAGCAGCCGAAGCAGTTCCGGTTCCTGTACGACCTCGACCAACCGCTGCTGACCAAGATGGAGATCATCGCGCGGCGGATGTACGGCGCCGCGGAGGTGTACTGCCTGCCCGCGGCGGCGCGCCGCCTGGCGGAGCTGGAGCGGCAGGGCTTCGGCCACCTGCCGGTGTGCATGGCCAAGACGCACCTGTCGCTGTCGCACGACCCCAAGCTGATCGGGCGGCCCGATCCGTTCGTGCTGCCGATTCTGGAGGTGCGGCTGTCGGCCGGCGCCGGCTTCGTGTATGCCCTGTGCGGTGAGATCCGCACGATGCCGGGGCTGGGCGCCTCGCCGGCGGGCGAGCGCATCGACATCGACGCCAACGGGCGGATCGTCGGTCTCTTCTAGCCCGCCGGGCCGGCCGTCGCGGTGGCTGGCCCTGGCCGCGGTGCGGAGCGCCTATGCAGGTGGAGCTCAACTACCTCAAGAACCACCGCGCGGTCGATGTCGGCCCGTTGCTGCAGGCGCTGTGCGAGGAGGTGGAGGCCACTGGCGCCGACCCCACGCACCTGTATGTGAGCCTCGACTGGGTGCAGTACAAGCGCAACTTCCGCCCGCCCGTGGACTGGCGCTGCTACCTGCTGCCCGACGGCTCGCTGGAGGAGGTGCGCGAGATCGCCATCGACGTGCGCCGGCTGCCCGCTGGCGGCGCGGAGGGGCTGGCCGACTGGCGCCCAGCCCTGCGCCAGGCGCTCAGCCAGCCGAGCCTCGGGCCTGCCCTCCCCGCCGCGCCGGCCGCCGAGGGCCAGCCGCTGTACCTAGAGCCGTTCGTCCGGCCCAGCCAGAGCATCATCTGGGCGTTCAACCGCCTGTACTGGCAGCACCTGTCCCTCTGGGAGGCGGTGTTTCGCGGCGACTACCTGGCCGCACTGCCCGGGGGCGTGTCCGACGGGATGAACCCCCAGTTCTGGCGCGAGCGGCTGGAAGCGTTCCTGGCGGTGCTCGACGACCTCGATCGCCGTGGGCTGGTGCCCGAGGAGATCTTCGTGCTGGAGCTAGGGGTGGGCAACGGCCACCAGGCGAAGATCTGGCTGGACACCTTTCGTGCCCTGTGCGCCGAGCGCGGCCGCGACTACTTCCGGCGCGTGCGCTATCTGATGAGCGACTACTCGGCCGACGTGCTGCGCACCGCCCGCCGCGCGGTCGAGGAGTACGGGGAGCAAGTGAGCTGCCTGAGCCTCGACGCCACCGACCCACTGCACGCGCTGGCGTTCCTGCGTTACAAGGTGCTGTTCATCCACTCGTGCAACCTGTACGACAACCTGCCGACTGACGAGGTCGCGCGGCGCAACGGCCACCTGTACGAGGTGCAGGTGCGTGCCTACCTCCCGGCCGCGGCGGTCGCCGCGCTGTGCGCCACCCACCAGCAGACGCCCGAGACGCTGCCCACGACGATCCAACGCCTGCTGCGCATTGGGCCGGAGTACTTCGACGATCCCGAGCAGGGCGTGCGCTTCTGGGCGGCGGTGTGGGAGGCGCTGCGGCTGGAGGAGCGCTACGTGCTGCTCGAGGACGCGGAGGGCTACCGGCTGGCCCCGGGCGTGTACGGCGTGCGGCTCGACGACGTGCTAGGCCAGTTCCCCGGGGACCTGCGCATGCACCTGTCGACGATGGCCGTGCAGAGCTTCGTGAACACCTTGCCGCTGCTGCACCCGCGTGGCATGTTCCAAGTGCAGGACCTGTTCGTCACCAGCCTGGACCAGTATCGCGGCACCTTCCGCGGGCCGGGCAAGCTGGAGGGCTCGATCGTCAACTGGCTCAACGGCCCGCTGCTGCGCGCGGTGGGCGACCATCTCGGCTATACGGTGCACTTCGAGCCGTTCACGCGCTACCGCGCGAAGTCGAACACGGTGGTGCTGACGACCAGCCAGAAGGAGTAGCCGCCGCCCGGCGGCCCGAGCGAAGCGTGAGGGGCCAGCCATGACCGAGCGCGCTGTCACCACCGCGCGGCCCGCGCCCGCCCTGCGCCACCCCGTGCTGCCCACGGGCGGGGTAGGCAGCTACTCGGTGCCCGAGTGGCTGGAGCGGGTCAACACCGACTACTTCCAGCGGCGCATCAGCAGCGAGACGCTGCGCGCCATCCAGGATGTGGCGATCAAGGCAGCGATCAAGGACCAGGAGCTGGCCGGCCTGGATATCGTGACCGACGGCGAGCTGCGCCGCGACAACCTGGTCGACCACTTCGCAGTGCGCCTGGCCGGGGTGGAGATCGACCGTCGGCAGAAAGCGTACTACTACGATTACTACGACGCCGTCGTGCGCCACCGGCTACCGCTCGCCCCGCTGCATCTGGAGGAGGAGTTCCTGTTCGCCAAGGGGCTCACCGACCGTGTGGTCAAGTTCTCGCTCACGGGGCCGCACACGCTGGTCAAGCGCATCCGCGACGAGTACTACCGCGACCAGCGCGCGTTCGCCGCCGACTTGGCGCGGGTGTTCAACGCCGAGCTGAAGCGGCTGGCGGCGGCGGGGGCCACCCTGCTGCAGATCGACGAGCCGTACCTCGGCGGGTTCCCCGAGGATCTGGACTGGGTGGTGGACGTGCTCAACACGCTGGTCGACGGCGTCGAGGCCCAGATCGCCCTGCACGTCTGCTACGGCAACCGCTACGGCAAGCCCTCCTGGGAGGGCAGCTACCACTTCCTGTTCCCGCGTATTCTCGACGCGCGCATCGACGTGCTGCTGCTGGAGTTCGCCCGCAAGGGCACCGACGACCTGGCGTTGTTCCGCCAGTACGCTGTCCCGTTCCGGCTGGGCATGGGGGTGATCGATGTCAAGGACACGCGCGTGGAGACGCCGCAGGAGGTGGCGGCGCTCATCCGGCGGGGCCTGGAGGTAGTGCCGCCCGAGCGGCTGTGGCTCAACCCCGACTGCGGCCTGCGCCACCTGCCGCCCGCCGTGGCCCAGGCCAAGCTGGCGGCGCTCGCTCAGGGCGCGGCGCTGGTGCGCGCCGAGCTCCTCGGCACCCAGCCGTAGGGATGTATAGTAGGGCTGCGCCACGGCGCACACACCGGCTGGGGGGTCAGTGATGAGGGCTATGGAAGCCGTCAACCTGCACGAGGTCACCGAGGGCATCCGCCGCAGCGTCAAGCCGGTCCGCATCCTCTGGCAGGCGCCGGACAGCGTCGCCTTCGTGGCGCGCGGGCGGCCGGGCCGCAGCGAGTTCCACATCGACCCCAGCGACGAAGTGATGCTGATGCTCAAGGGCGACATGCACCTGCACTACCTCACGCCCGAGGGCGAGGAGAAAGTGCTGCTGCTGCGCGAGGGCGAGATCATGTACTGCCCCGCTGGGACGCCTCACTCGCCGCGCTTCTCGCCCGACGCCTTCGTGTTGGTACTGGAGCGCCAGCGCCGCGAGGGCGAGGACGACCGCTTCCTCTGGTACTGCGCCAACTGCCAGGCGCCGCTGTACGAGGCGGTGCGCCACGTGGCGGACTACGACAGCGACCCGGTCTCGCGGGTGTACGAGGAGTTCTACGGCTCCGAGCAGGCGCGCACCTGCCAGCGCTGCGGCCACGTGACCCCGCGGCCCGACGGCCGCTAGCCGCCGCGGGGCGGCTGGCGGAGGGACCGAGCCGCCCGCCTACGAGTATTTGCCGGCTGGTGTAGCTGCCGCCTGCGAACCGGCCCGCCGCGCACAGCGCTAGTCGGCCGGGGGCGTCAGGCGGCCTCCGGGCCGTGCACCGGTAGCTCCAGGCGCCCCACGCCCGCGATCTCCAGCGCCAGCCGGTCGCCCGGGTGCAGCGGCCCCACACCGGGCGGCGTGCCTGTTGCCAGCACATCGCCCGGGTACAGGGTCATCAGGCGGCTCACCCAGGCGATCAGCTCCGGCACGCTCAGCAGCATCTCGTGCGCCGAGGCCCGCTGGCGCAGCTCCTCGTTCACGTACACCCGCAAGGTCAGTTCGGCGGGGTCGCCGATCTCATCGGCGGTGACCAGCCACGGCCCGAGCGGGGTGAACGTGTCGAACGACTTGCGCGTGGCGGCGCTCTCGCGGCCGCGCAGCGTGATGTCGAAGCAGCCCGTGTAGCCGGCCACGTACTCCAGCGCGCGCTCGACCGGCACCCGGCGTGCCTCGCGGCCGATCACCACTGCCAGCTCGCCCTCGTAATCCACGCGCCGGTCGGCGAAGGGGAGCACGATGGCGTCGCCCGCGCCGATCACCGACGACGGCGCCTTGAGGTACACGCCCTGGCTGGTGGGGGCGGCCTCGACGTTCATCTCGAACTGGCGCGGCCGGTAGTTGACGGGCGCGGCGATGACCTTGCCCGGCAGCGGCACCGGCGCGCGCAGGCGCACGCTGGCCAAGGGGCGGGGCGTGCCCTCGCGGGCCGCCGCCTCGAGCGCCGGGCGCAGGCGCGGGAGGTCCGCCAGCAAGGTCAGCACCTCGCGCCACGGCCAGCGGCCGGTGTGGTCGGGTACGGCGTAGGAGACGTCGACGACGCCCTCGTCGCGCACCACGCCGATGCGATACTCGTCGAACACAGCCAGGCGCACGGGGCACTCCTTTGGGCCCAGGTAGTTTGCCGCGCTCGCGCCGCGCGGCCCAGCCCGCTAGGAGTCTAGCGCGGCCCCAGGCGCCCGCCCAGAGTTGCGCCGCGCGCGCCGCGGGGGCTGCGGGGCGCCGAGCATCTGCTACAATCAGCGCACCGCGGGCCGGCGGCGCGCGGACCGGCCCGCCCTGGGGAGGATGACCATGCCTTCCGCCCGCTGCTGGCTCCCCACTTGCGTGCTGCTGGCGAGCCTTGCCTGCCAGCCCGCCGCATCCGCTCCCGGTCCATCCGCCAGCCCAGCCGGCCCCGCGCCCGCCGCGGCCGCGCCGCCCGCGCCCGTGACGATCAACTACGCGCACCCCGTGATCAGCTCGCAGTACCTGCACCTGTTCGTGGGCAAGGAGCTGGGCTTCTACGCCGCCGAGGGCATCGACCTGGAGACCGTGTTCGTCTCGCAGGGCAACCCGGCCATCGCCCAGGGCACCGTGGGCGGCGCCTATGAGATCGCCAGCCAGTCGGGCGATGTGCTGGTGCAGTCGGTCGAGCAGGGCGCGCCGCTGGTGGCCATCGCGGGTGAGAACCGCCGCGCCGTGTTCGGCATCATCGCCCAGCCGGAGATCACCAGCTGGGCCGACTTCCGTGGCAAGGCGCTCACGCTCGGCGCCGCCAGCGTGCGGGGCGGCACCTCCACAGTGCTGCGCTGGATCCTGCGCCAGCAGGGCCTCCAGGAAGGCCCCGACTTCTCGTTCGTCGCCGCCGGCAGCACGAGCGAGCGGGTCAGCGCCCTGCGCAACCGGGTGATCGCCGCCGGGCTGATGGGGCAACCGCAGGACTTCATGATGCAGGACGAGGGGTTCCGGCTGCTCGGCTACACTACCGATTTCTTGCCCGAGTACGCCATGGCGGTGATGGGGGCGCGGCGCGATTGGGCCGAGCAGCACGCGGACCTAGTCGTGCGCTTCCTACGTGCCCACATCCGCAGCATCCACTGGCTGTACGACCCGGCCAACCGCGCCGAGGCCATCCGTATCCTGCAGGAGGCCACGCGTACCGAACCGCGCTACGCCGAGCGCAGCTACGCGCTCCAGGTCGAGCAGCTCCAGATGTGGCCGCCGAATGGCGAGCTGGTCCCCAGCGCGCTGGAGGCGACGATCCGCGTGCTGGTCGACGAGGGAGAGTTGCCCGCGGCGCCTCCAGCTAGCAAGTACCTCGACAGTCGCTACTGGGAGCGAGCCGTGGCAGCCGTGGGCCGGCGCTAGCCCCGCCGCCAGCCAGGCGCGGTCGCCAAGCGAGAGGCCATGCGACCGAGTGGCGGCCTGGAGCTGAGCGATCGCCACGGCATCAGCTTTAGTCAGCGGCACGACTTGCACCAAGCCGCCGCTCATCCCGTGCTCCGGTCCCCTCCGTCACCGCGGGCACGGCGCGCGCCGATTACTTGCACGCCCGGGGGCGGAACGCCCAGCATGAACACCGGTGACCTTGCAACGGAGGAGCAAACGTTGTCCTACCGACTGCTCGGGGGCGCCGCGGCGGCTCTCCTGGCCCTGGGTGTGGCTTGCAGCAGCCCCGCGCCGGCCCCCTCGGCGACGCCCACGCCTCCCACCGCGACCGTACCGCCCCCGCCCACGTTCATCGCCCAGGGGCAGGCCGGCACTTCCCCCGCGCGCACGGCGACCCCGTCGCCCGCCCTGACCGCCTACAACCGCGGGGTGGAGCGCGCCGGCCGCGGGGAGTATCAGGCGGCCATCGCCGACTTCACGGAGGCGCTCGGGGC
>DATGKN010000083.1:0-21697 GCA_035294645.1 Chloroflexota bacterium | reverse complement strand
GGCCCAGGACGAGCCGGCGGGCGCGCTGAAGATCTCGGCGCCGGTCGGCCGCCGGCTGCCGCTGCTGGCCGGCGCGCCGGCCAAGGTCCTGCTGGCCGCCCTGGCGCCGGCGCGGCGCGACGCGCTGCTCGGCGCGGGCCCGCTGCCGCGCTACACAGCTCGCTCGATCACCGAGCCCGCCGCCTACCGCGCGGAGCTGCGCGCGGTGCGCCAGCAGGGCTACGCGCTCGACGACGAGGAGTTTCTGGATGGCGTGCGCGCGGTGAGCGCCCCCGTGCGCGGCGCCGACGGCGTGGTGGTGGCGGCCCTCACGGTGGTTGGCTTCAGCACCCGGCTGGCGCCGGAGCGCCTGCGCCCGACCATCGCCGCGGTGGTGGACGCGGCCGCCGAGGTGTCGCTACGGCTCGGCGCCCCGCCGCGGGCGGCCGATAGCGGCGACGGGCAGCGACCACGGGACGACGGGCCCGCGCTCCAGACGATGGGGGCGCCCGCTGGGGAGGAGAGGTAGATGGTGGCAGGAAGCAAGGTCCCGCTGCGCCTGCGCGTCAACGGCGAGGAGTACGAGGTGCTCGCGCCGGTGCACCACACGCTGCTGGAGGTGCTGCGCGAGGAGCTCGATCTGACGGGTACCAAGCACGGCTGCGAGCTGGGCGAGTGCGGCGCCTGCGCGGTGCTGATCGACGGCCAGCCGCAGATCTCGTGCCTCATCCTGGCCGTCGAGGCGCAGGGCCACGAGATCACGACCATCGAGGGGCTCGCCCAGGGCAGCCAGCCGCACCCGCTGCAAGCGACCTTCGCGGCGCTCGGCGCGGCGCAGTGCGGCTACTGCACGCCCGGATTCATCATCACCGCCAAGGCGCTGCTCGACCACAACCCGCGGCCCACCCGCGACGAGATCCGCGAGGCGATCAGCGGCAACCTCTGCCGCTGCACCGGCTACGTCAAGATCATCGACGCCATCGAGCAGGCCGCGGCGCGCCTGCGCGGCGAAGCGCCCGCGCCGGTGGAGGTGTCGTGATGGCCATCGAGACCCCGCCCGCGACCACCCCGACGATCGCGCCGCCGGAGGCACCCGCGCGCCCGCTGCCGTTCGACGAGCTGCGCATCGTCGGCCACCCGCTGCCCAAGGTGGACGGCCTGGCCAAGACGCTCGGCCAGACGAAGTACGCCGACGACCTGAAGCTGCCCCGGATGGCCTACGGCAAGCTGCTGCGCAGCCCGCACCAGCACGCGCGCATCTTGAGCATCGACGTGTCGGAAGCGGTGGCCCTGCCGGGCGTGCTGGCGATCATCACGGGCAAGGACCTGCCCCACAAGTACGGCATCATGCCCGTCAGCCAGGACGAGCCGGCGCTGGCCATCGGCAAGGTGCGCTACGTGGGCGAGCCGGTGGCCGCCGTGGCCGCCATCGACGAGGAGACCGCCGCCGAGGCCTGCCGCCGCATCAAGGTCCACTACGAGCCGCTGCCCGCCTACATGACCATCGAGGAGGCGCTCACCAAGGAGGGCGAGCCGATCCAAGACTACGGCGACGGCCGCAACATCCACAAGTTCGTCAGCTACGAGTTCGGCGACGTCGAGGAGGGGTTCCGCGAGGCCGACTACATCCGCGAGGACCTCTTCTTCTACCAGGGCAACACCCACCTGCCGATCGAGCAGCACGCCTGCGTGGCGTACTACGCGCCGGACGGCAAGCTGACGCTCTGGTCGAGCACCCAGACGCCCCACTACGTGCACCGCGAGCTGGCCGCGGCGCTGGACATGCCCCGCTCGCGCATCCGCGTCATCGCCACTCCGGTCGGCGGCGGCTTCGGCGGCAAGAGCGAGCTGTTCAACCACGAGGTCGCCGCCTGCAAGCTGGCGATGCTGTGCGGCCGGCCGGTGAAGATCGCGCTCACCCGCGAGGAGGTGTTCTACTGCCACCGCGGCCGGCACCCCGTGCTGATGAAGGTCAAGACGGGGGTGAAGCGCGACGGCACCATCACCGCCATGCACTTCCAGTCGTACGTCGACGGCGGGGCGTACGGCAGCTACGGCGTGGCGTCCGTCTACTACACGGTGACGCTGAACACGATCGTGCAGCAGATCCCGCGGTACAAGTGCGAGGCGGTGCGCGTGTGGACCAACAAGCCGCCGTGCGGCCCCAAGCGCGGCCACGGGCTGCCGCAGCCGCGCTACGCGCTGGAGATCCACTTCGACAAGATCGCGCATGACCTCGGCCTGGACGTGGTGGACATGAAGCTGCGCCAGGCGGTGCGGCCGTTCTCGCGCACCGTCAACTACCGGCGCATTACCAGCTGCGCGCTGCGCGAGTGCATCGAGAAGGTAGTCGAGGCGTCGGGGTTCCGCGAGCGGCATGGCAAGCTGCCGTACGGCCGTGGGCTGGGCCTGGCCGCCAGCGCCTACATGTGCGGCGCCGGCACGGCGATCTACTGGAACCCCATGCCGCACAGCTCGGCGATGATCAAGCTCGATCGCGGCGGCGGCGTGGCGTTGCTACAGGGCGCCACCGACATCGGCCAGGGCTCCGACTCGGTGATGTGCTACCTCGCCGCCGAGGTGCTCGGCGTGCGCGTCGAGGACATCCAGCTGCTGGCCGCCGACACCGACTTCACGCCGATCGACCTGGGCAGCTACTCCAGCCGCGTGACGTTCATGATGGGCAACGCGGTGGTCGAGGCGGCGCGCAAGCTGCGCAAGATCCTGTTCGAGGTCGTGGCCGAGCGGCTGGGCGTGCCGCCGGAGCGGCTGACCGCGGCCAACCGGCGCATCTTCGTGCGCGACGACCTGACCCAGTTCGTGCCGTTCGACGAGGCGGTCCAGCTGGCCGAGGCGCGCTATGGCCAGCTCGTGGCCGCTGGCAGCTACACGCCGCCGAAGATCTACGCGCCGTACAAGGGCTCGACCGTGGGGCCCAGCCCGGCGTACAGCTACGCCGCCTGCGTGGCCGAGGTCACCTGCGACCCCGAGACGGGCGCCGTGCACGTCGACAAGATCTGGATCGCCCACGACGTCGGGCGCGCGGTCAACCCGCTGCTGGTCGAGGGGCAGGTCGAGGGCAGCGTGTACATGGCCATCGGCGAGGTGCTGATGGAGGAGCAGGACTTCCGCCGCGGCCTGCACAAGCGCCCGTCGCTGCTCGACTACAAGAGCCCCACGGCGCAGGAGATGCCCGAGATCGTGACGTTCCTGATCGAGAACCCGGACCCCGAGGGGCCGATGGGGGCCAAGGAGGCCGGCCAGGGACCGCTGCTGCCCGTGCCGCCTGCGGTCGCCAACGCCGTGTTCGACGCCATCGGCGTGCGCATCGACGAGACGCCGATCACGCCGGACAAGGTGCTGCGGGCGCTGGACAACGCCCGCGCGGGCAAGCCAGCGCGCGTGGGGCCGGAGCGCGTGCCGCCCGTGCAGTTCCCGCCGCCGATCAAGCCCGAGGTGCCGCCCGAGTGGCGCCACGGCATCCCGCGGCCGGAGGACTACCCCGACCCGGCCAGCTACACGCAGTACGTGGGAGGCAGCGGGCTATGATGCGTCTTCCCCCGTTCCGCTACTTCGCGCCGCGCAGCGTGGCCGAGGCCGCGGCGCTGCTGGCCGAGCACGGCCCCGAGGCCAAGGTCGTGGCCGGGGGCACCGACCTGTACCCCAACATGAAGCGCCAGATCCAGACGCCGCGCGTGCTGATCGGCCTGCGCGGGCTGCCGGAGCTGCGCGGCATCCGGGGCACGGCGCGCGACGGGCTGGTGATCGGCGCCAACACCACGCTCACCGAGCTGAGCCAGGACCCGCGCGTGCGCCAGGCGTACCCGGCGCTGGCGCGCGCCGCCGGGCAGGTCTCGACCGTACACCTGCGCAACATGGGCACCCTGGGCGGCAACCTGTGCCTCGATACGCGCTGCACGTACTACAACCAGGACTACGAGTGGCGCGAGGCGCTGACCTTCTGCAAGAAGCGCGACGGGACGATCTGCTGGGTGGCGCCCGGGAGCCCGCGCTGCTGGGCGGTGCAGTCGTCCGACTGCGCGCCGGTGATGGTAGCCATGGACGCCCGCGTGCGGCTAGTCAGCGTCCGCGGCGAGCGGGTGATCCCCGCGGCCGAGCTGTACCGCCACGACGGGATCGACTACCTCACCAAGCAGCCCGACGAGATCCTGACCGAGGTGCTGCTGCCGCCCGCCGAGGGCCTCCACACCACCTACTGGAAGGTGCGCCGCCGCGACTCGTTCGACTTCCCGATCCTCGGCGTGGCGGTCGCCCTGCGCCGCGACAACGGCACGGTGCGCGACGCGCGCGTGGTCCTCGGCGCGGTCACCTCGGCGCCGGTGCTGGTCGAGGAGGCGCGCGCGCTGCTCGCTGGCCAGCCGCTGACGCCCGAGCTGATCGACCAGGTGGCGGTCAAGGCGCGGGTGGACTACGCGCGCCCGCTGGACAACACCGACCTCACCATGACCTGGCGCCGCCGCATGAGCGAGGTGTACGTCCGCCGCGCCCTGCGCGAGCTGGCGGGCCTGCCGGTGAGCGAGTACGACCTGCCGCTGAAGCGCCCGAGCATCAACTGACGGCGCCCGCGCTTGGCAGGGGCGCGCCGCTGGGGTATCCTGCGCACGTCGGGAGGCGAGCGGCATGAGGGTCAGCGTGCGCCTGGGCGAGCCGCTGTGGCGGGCGGTGGGCGAGCGCAGCGTGGTGGTCGAGTTGGCGCAGCCGGCGGCGACCGTCGCCGAGGTGATCGCCGCGCTGGAGGCGGCGTACCCGCGCTTTCGCGCCGAGTGGGGGCCGCACACCGTGGACGCGGGCGACGACCCGATCCTGGGGCGCTTCGTCGTGTTCGTCGACGACCGCCTGGTGCCGGCCGGCGAGCTGCCGACGCTGCGTCTCGGTGACGGCGCGGCGCTGATGCTCGTCTCGCCGCTGGCGGGAGGGGCGCGGTGAGCGCGTCGCCCCAGCGCACGCTGATCCGCGACGCGATGATCCTCACGGTCGACGCCCGCGATACGGTGCTGCCGCGTGGCGACCTGGTGATCGAGGGTAGCCGGCTCGCCTATGTCGGGCCGCCGGACCCGCAATGGCGCGCCCAGCCGTTCGATCAGGTGCTCGACGGCGCGCGGCACATCGCCCTGCCGGGGCTGGTCAACGCCCACACCCATACGTACGCCACGCTGTTCCGCGGCAGCTTCGAGCGCGTGCCGCTCGACCTGTGGCTGATCCGCATGCGCGCGCCCACCAGCCGGCTGAGCCCCGAGCAGCTCTACCTCAGCTCGCTGGTGAGCGGCATCGAGATGCTGCGCACCGGCACCACCACCTGCCTGGACCACTACTTCGGCAACACCGCGCTGCCCGACGCGGGCGTGCCGCAGGAGATGGCCGCGATGGACGCGGTGGGGATGCGCGCCGCGGTGGCCTACGTGCTCGCCGACCTCAAGTGGGAGGAGACGCTGCCAGTCGATCCCGCCGCCGTGGCCGCCGCCGGCCCCGCGGCCGCCCGGGTGACCGCGCGGGAGACGGCGCAGAGCCTGGCGGCAGCCGAGGCGTTCTTCAGCCAGTACGTGGGGCGCTACCCGCGCCTGCGCTGCCTGGTAGGCCCCTCGGCGGCGCACCGGCTCAGCGACGCGCTGTTCGCGGGCTGCCGCGCGCTGGCCGACCGCTTCGGCGTCGGCCTGCACCTACACCTCGCGGAGGCGAAGTCGCACGCCGTGCAGGGGCGCCAGCGGTTCGGCCGGTCGCTCGTGGGGCGCCTCGACACGCTGGGCGTGCTCGGCCCCGACGTGTCGCTGGCGCACTGTGTCTGGCTCGACGACGACGAGCTGCGCCTGATCGCGGCGCGCGACGCCACGGCCGTCCACGACCCAGGCAGCAACCTGAAGCTGGGCAGCGGGGTCGCCCGCGTGCGGCGCATGCGCGAGCTGGGCGTGCGGGTGGCGCTGGCCACCGACGGGCCGTGCAGCAGCGACCACTTCAACATGTGGGAGGTGCTGCGCCTGGCGGCAATGCTGCACAACTCCAACCAGATCGACTACCGCGACTGGCTGGCGGCGCGCGACATCCTGCGCATGGCGACCATCGAGGGCGCGCGCGCCTGCGGGCTGCAGGCCGAGATCGGCTCGCTGGAGATCGGCAAGCGGGCCGATGTCGTCCTGCTCAGCCGCGACTCCTACGCGCTGGCCGCCGCCAACGACCCGTTCATCCAGCTCGTGTACTGCGAGACCGGCGCCAGCGTGGACACGGTGTTCGTCGATGGCGAGATGGTGGTGCGCGACGGCCGCTGCACGCGGGTAGACGAGCGCGAGGTGTACCGCGCGGTGGGCGAGGCGCGGGTCAGCCTCCAGCCGGCGTTCGAGGAGGCGCAGCGCGAGTGCGCGCGGCTGGAGATCCCCGTGCGCGAGATGTGGCAGCGGCTGGCCGCCATGCGCCTGCCGGACGTGACGCCCGGGGTGGACTATCGTTAGCCGCCCCGCCGGTCAGCGCAGCTCCCAGCGGTACTGCAACTCCCACAGCTCGGCCGTGCCGTCGGCCGGCTCGATCGCCCACGAGTGGTCCCACACGCGCCACTCGCCCAGCGACCCGGCGTGCACCAGCCAGTAACCCGCCGGGTCGTACTCGGCCGTGAAGGTGGATCGCAGCGTGCGGGCGATGAGGCGCGCCTCCGCGGGCAGCGGCGCCTGCTCGACGAACAGCGCCAGGGCGGCCTCGGCGGTGAGCGGCGGCGGGGCGCGCAGCTCCAGTGGTTCGGCCGTGGGCGCCGGCGTGGGGCTAGGCGCTGGCCACAGCATCGGTGGCGCGGTGGGCACCGCCAGCGTCGCCGGCGGGCGGGTGGCCGCCGCGTCGGGCGTGGGGGTATTGGCCGGGGCGGGGGGGCCCAGCGCGGGTAGCCAGCGCGTCCCGCCGTCGCCCACCGAGCAGCCGGCGGCCAGCAGCCCGCTGGTCACCAGCGCCGCCAGGGAGGTGCCGCGACAGGTGCGACGCCGCGGGCGCGAGGTGGCGTGCGGAGGCGGCCAGCGGGGGCGCACGGGGACGCGGCTCATCGCGGTGCTCGGGGTGGCGTGCGCGGCTGGCCGTCGCCGTCGGGCTCGCGCGCGGCGTCGAGCGTGCCCACCGCGCCGAACGGCTCGTAGCGCAGGGCGCCGACCAGCTCGCGAATGTGGCCGATGCCCTCGGCGTCGAGGAAGTCGCGCAGGCCGCGGATCGTCTCGTGCATGGCTGTCGGGCGGGGGAAGTTGGCCGTGCCGATGGCGATGGCCGTGGCGCCGGCGAGGATGAACTCGAGGGCGTCCTCGGCGTTGCTGATGCCGCCCATGCCGATCACTGGCACCCGCACCGTGCGCGCGACCTCCCACACCATGCGCAGCGCGATCGGCTTGATCGCTGGTCCCGAGATGCCCGCCGTGGGCGTGCCGGTCCGCGGGCGCCGCGAGCGCACGTCGATGGCCATGGCCACCAGTGTGTTCACCGCCGAGATAGCCGTGGCCCCCGCCTCCTCGGCGGCGCGGGCGATGTCGGCGATGCGGGTGACGTTCGGGGTGAGCTTGGCGATGACGGGGCCATCGAACCGCTGCACGACGCCCTCGACCACCGCCGCGACGTGGCGCGGGTTGGCGCCGATCTCCAGCCCGCCGGCCTCCAGGTTCGGGCAGGAGATGTTCACCTCCAGGGCGGCCACGCCGGGCACGCCGTCCAGCCGCGCGGCCAGGTCCCAGTACTCCTGGATACTCAGCCCGCCGATGCTGACGATCGTCGGCACGCGGTAGCGGGTGTACGCGGGCAGGATGTGCGCTAGGAAGTAGTCGATGCCGCGCGAGGGGATGCCCACCGAGTTGAGCATGCCCGCCGGCGTCTCGGCCAGGCGCGGCGAGGGGTTGCCCGCGCGCGGGTGGTAGAAAATCGTCTTGGTCACCAGCGCGCCGAGCTGGTTGAGATCGACCAGCGCGCCCATCTCCGGCCCGAAACAGCCCGAGGCCGGCATCACCGGGTTCTGGAGGCGCAGGCCGCGGCCGAGATCGACCGCCAGTCGCGGGTCGCTGTACGGCGAGGGCGCCTGCGGGACTACCTCCTGACTGGCTACGCTGCGCTCGCTCATGGCAGCTCTCCTTGCCCGTCGTGTCCTCGGGCCGCCCGCCGGCAGCGGAACACTGGCCCGTCGCGGCACACCAGCGGCGCCTCCTCCGACTCCCCCACTGCCCCGTGCGAGCAGCCGTGGCAGTAGCCGAGCCCGCACGCCATGTGGGCCTCCAGCGACACCTGCACCTCGACGTCGTGCGGCGCCGCCAGGCGGACCGCCAGGTCGATGAGCCGGTGCGAGCCGCAGACCAGGATCTGCTGCACGCGGCCCGCCTGCACCAGCGGTGCCACGAACTCGGCCACGTGCGCCGGGGCGCTGCTGCCGTCGGCGTCGTGGACCGCGCACACCTCGGCGCCCAGCGGCCCGAACAGGTCCAGCCCGATCAGGAACTCTGGCCGCCGCGCGCTGACCACCGCGTAGACCTGCGTGCCCCGGGCCGCCGCGCGCTCGGCCGCTGCCGTCAGCGAGCACGTCCCGATGCCGCGCCCGATCACTAGCAGGCCCCGCAGGTCCTCGCGGAGCCGGAACGGCTGGCCGACCGGCCCGACGACCTCGGCGATCTCGCCCGCCACGCGCTCGCTCATCACGCGCGTGCCGACGCCCATCACGCGGTAGACGATCTCGAACTCATCGCTAGCCGGCAGGTAGCGGTACACGGCCATCGGCCGCGGCAGTTGGGGATGGAGCTCGCCCGCCCGCGTGGGCTTGATCATCACGAACTGGCCCGGCGCGCCGCGGGCGATGCGGGCATCGCGCAGCCGCAGCAGGTAGTGGTCCGGCGCCAGCGCGTACTGGGCGGTGATCGGCGCGGCGGCGACGCAGGGCGGCGGCCGCTCGCCCGCCTGCGGCGGCAGCACTTGCAGCGCGACCCCGGGGGGAAAGACGCTCACGCGGCGTCCTCCAGCAGGCTCTGGTCCAGCGCCAGGACCGCGTGGTACAGCACGCGCACGCCGGTGGCGATGTCGGCGATGCTCGTCCACTCCTCGGGGCAGTGGCTGAGGCCCTGGTGGCTGGGCACGAACAGCATCGCGGCCGGCAGCAGGCGCGCGAGGATAGCGGCGTCGTGGCCCGCGCCGCTGTTGAGCACGCGGTGCGGCACGCCGAGGCGGTTGCATACATCCCGCACCCGCTGGCGCAGCCACAGCGGTAGCACCACGGGCGACGAGTCGCCGAGCTTCTCAGCCTCCAGCCCCACGCCCCGCCGCGCGGCCACCTGCTGCGCGAGGGTCAGGATGTCCTGCGCCGCCTCGCGCTGCCGGTCGCCGTCGACGTCGCGGACATCGACGTAGAACGTGACGCGCGCCGGCACCGTCGTGATGCTGTTGGGCCACACGTCGAGCCGGCCCACGGTGGCCACGGTGGTGCGGCGACGCGGCTCGCGCGCCAGCTGCTCCACCCCCAGCACGATCTCGGCCGCGGCGGTCAGCGCGTCGCGCCGCAGGTGCATCGGGGTGCCGCCCGAGTGGTCGGCGCGGCCGCGTACGTGCAGGCGCAAGCGGGTGTTGCCGGCGACCGCCTCGACCAGCCCGATCGCCTTGCCCTCGCCTTCGAGCAGGCGCCCCTGCTCGATGTGCAGCTCCAGAAACGCCGCCAGCTCGCGCGGGCCCCAGCGCACGCTGGGCAGCTGGCGCGGGTCGAGGTCCAGCGCCTGCATCGCCTGCGCCAGGGTGATGCCGTCGGCGTCGCGCAGGCGTTGCAGGTCGCCCGGCTGGAGCAGCCCCGTGACGGCCTTGGAGCCGAGGCAGGCCTCGCCGAAGCGCGCGCCCTCCTCGGCGGCGAAGGCGATCACTCGCAGCGGGTGCTGGAGCCGCCGCCCGTTGCTGGCCAGCAGGCGCACCACCTCCAGCCCCGCGACCACGCCCACCACGCCGTCGAAGCGGCCGCCCTGGGGCACCGAGTCGAGGTGCGAGCCGATGCCCAGCGCGGGCAGGTCCGCGCGCAGGCCGGGCAGCGTGCCCATCGTGTTGCCGAACGCGTCGACGTGCACCGCCAGCCCGAGGTCGGCCATCCACTCGGCGACCACGCGGTGCGCCTCGCGCTCGTCGGGCGTGAACGCCAGCCGGCTGACGGCGCCCTGGCCGTCGCCCGCGATCTCGCTGAGCCGCTGGAGCATGTTGGCCAGCCGCGCCGGGTCGGGCAGGTGCTCCTCGGCCGTGGGCCCGGCGGGCGCGGCGACCGGATCGGTCGCGGGGTCGGGCAGGGCGCTGGCGTCGGGGGACGCCTTAGTCATGCTGTCCTCCGGGCGCGAGCGGCTGGCGGGCGTTGGACAGCGGCTGGCCCTGCTGGCAGGCGGGGCACTGCGCGGGCGAGTAGGTCTCCACGCGCACCAGCGCGACCGTGGGCTCGGCCCCGTTGGCGAGATCGACCAGCGCGGCGACGGCCGCCAGGTGGGCATCGCGCGCCTCGAGCAGGGCGCGGGTGAGCCGCGGCTCCTGCGGGTCGCTGATCGCCGGGGTGACGAACACCGCGCGGCTGCCCGGGGCGATCGGCACCGAGGCGGTGATCAGCCCCTCGTGGTCGAAGATGCGCACCACGGGCCGCTCCAGCGCGCGGCCGACCACGTAGCCGAGCACCGCGGCGTCGAGCGTGTCCCACACGGCCACCAGGTCGTAGGGGCCGGCCAGGCGGGCGGCCAGGGCGGTGCCGAGGCGCTCGGTCGCCACCGGGTCGATCAGCGGGTCGAAGCCTTCGAAGCGCCGCACACGGTGCAGGCCGCCCGCCTCGAAATGGTCGGGCACGACGGCCCGCTGCCGCTCCAACAGCGCCCAGACCTCCGCGGCGTCCATGCTCTCCTCTCCCGGTTCGAGAAAGCCGTGCCCCCTGGCGACACGTCGGGCTGGCCAGCAGGCAAGAGGCGCGCGCCCGGGGACAGTCAGAGCCCGAGCTGGCTGCGGCGGAACAGCGGCCAGAACTGCAGGCCTTCGGCGGCGAGCGCCTCGGCGGCGCCCTCCTCGCGGTCGATCACCACGATCACGTCCTGGACGACCGCGCCCGCGCGCCGCAGCGCGCGCGCCGCCTGGATCGCCGCAGTTCCCGTGGTGACCACGTCCTCGAGCACGGCCACGCGCTCGCCGGGGTACAGCTCACCCTCGAGCTGCGACGCGGTGGCGTAGGCTTTCTGGGCCTTGCGCACGATCACGAACGGCAGCCCGAGGTCGAGCGAGACCGCTGTGGCCAGGGCGACCCCACCCAGTTCCGGGCCGGCGAGGCGGTCAGTCCCCTCGGGGACTAGGTCCGCCAGGAACGACGCCACGCGCCGCAAGAGGTTCGGCTTCGTCTCGAACAGGTACTTGTCGAAGTAGTAGTGGCTGGTAGCGCCCGAGCGCAGCACGAAGCGCCCACGGAGATAGGCCGCGTGGGCGATGTCCTGGCCCAGCTCGCGCAGCCGCTGCTCGCGCGGTAGGGCCAGCTCGGGCACGGTGAGCATTGCAGCTCCCTGGTCAATTCTGACGGCCTCATTATACGATACCCTGGGCGGGCCACATGGCCTGTCTGCTAGACGGAGGGGGCATGGTGCCCGATGATGAGGCGGTGGCCGAGCGGCCCCCGCGCCTCACGCATGTCATCTATAACGCCACGCTCGGCCATGTGCGGGTCCGCTCGGAGGACGCGCCCGCGACGACCGTGGAGGTGCCTCCGGGCGAGGTGCGGTTTCGGCGCGTCGTCGGGGCCACGGAGCCGCAAGCGGCGCTCTGGCTCGACAGCGCCGAGTGCGCCGCCTTGGCGCGCCTGCTCGACTATGCCCTCTCTGCACTGCGCATCGCGCCGGCCTATCAGGCGCCGCTGGCCGCCCTCCAGGCAAAAGTCGCGGAGCTGGCCGCGCTGACCACGGTGGCCAGTCCGGCCGATGAGACGGCGCCCGCGCCCGACCCCTTCGTGCTGCCTGCGGAGCCCGCCCCGGCCGCCACCGAACCCCTCGCCGGCGCGCGCGGTGGCTCGCGGCGCGCTGGGCGCCGGGCGGGCCGCGCGCCGGCCAAAACGGCGGTGACCGCCGAGCCGTCCAGCGTGGCCCCGGTGCTCGCGGCGGAGATGGAGGAGGCGACCAGCGCCGCGCTCAACGGCGCGAGTCCGGTTTCCGCCCCAGCCCCGGTGCCCGACGCGGCTCCCGCGGCCGCCGCGGGCGCGCCGCCGCGCGCCTTCCACGACGTGTGGCGCGACCTGCGCCTGCTGGGCGAGCGCCACCCGCACCTGCACGCGCTCGCCGGCCAGGTCACCAGCGAGGTGCGCGAGGTGGCCGACGAGGGCATCTGGGTGTACTCGCATGGAATCGGGCGGACCTACTGCGTGCCGCGCGAGCAATTGGAGGCCGCTTGGAACGCGCTGACAGCGGCCGGGCGCCTCGTGGCGCGCGACCTGGGTCTTGGCCAAGGGGCGGTGACGCTGCTGGCGCACTTGCCGTATGTGGAGTACTCTGCCCAGCCGCTGACGTTGCACTACCCCGCCCAGACGCCCCACGAGTTGGGCACCATCCAACGCCGCGACGTGGCGCCTTGACCTGGCCTGGGCCAGGCCCTGGAGATCCGCTAGGCGGGCACCGTCTTGCCGTGGCGGGCCCCCACCTCACCCGGGACCAGTAAACTCGGAGCCTGGTAGTGGGGCGCTCAGGCCCCGCTGGGTACGCCCGCGAGCTCGGCGACCAGCAGCTCCACCGCCGTCTCCGCGTCGCACTCTCCCCGCTTGATCGCACGGTCGCAGGCCAGCAACGCGTCGTAGGCGCGTTCCAGCTCCCGCTCGTCGAAGCGTGCGGCCTGGCGGGCCAGCTTCTCCAGCGCGCGGGGGTTGGTGGTCAACCCGTAGGCCTGGGCGGTCTCCGCCAGCGACTGGCCTTCTGCCTGCAGCGCCCGAACGGTGAGCAGCCGCCGTACTAGCGCTGCGAGCTGGGGGAGCAGGGCCTCCACGGCCTGGCCTTGCTGGCGCAAGCGACGCAGCGCGGCCAGGGCGGCGCCAGGGCGCCCCTCGGCCACGCTGTCGAGTAGCGCGAACACGGTCGTCTCGCTCGGCGCTACCAGCAAGCGCACGTCGGCCTCGCGCACCGGCTGTGCCCCGCAGTACACGGCCAGCTTGGCCAGCTCCTGGTCCAGTCGCCGCAGGTCAGGGCCCACTAGCGTGGCCAAGCTCTCGGCTACTCCCCGATCCAAACGCACCTTGCGGGCGCGCGCGCGGGCGGCGATCCACTCCGCCAGCTTCCACGGCTTGGGGGCTTCGAACTCCTGGCGGTACACCATCCCGGGCGGTAGGGGCGGCAACGGCAGGGGGCGCTCATCGACCAGTACCAGGTGCGTGCTGGCCGGCAGATGCGGGAGGAACGCCCATAGCTCGCCCAGCTCGTCGTCCGTCCCACGTGCCCCTCGCCCCCGGGGTCTGCTACCGCCCGCCTCCTCGGCCGCGGTGCCGCGCGCCGCCTTCGCCCGCGCGCTCAGCCCCTGCACGATCACCATGCGCTTCTCGGCGAGGAACGGCGCCGCCTGGCAGCAGGCGATGATCGCGGAGATCGGCGCGCTACGACCGTCGAAGCGGTCCAGGTTGAACTCCCCGCCGGGCAGCGCGCGCAGGCGAGCGATCAGCTTGCGCTGGAGGAATTCCTCGCGGGCGACCTCATCAGTCCCGTACAGCAGGTAGATCACTGGTCACACCGACCCCGGTGAGGCGCCAGGGATGCGTGTAGACGTTCATGCTTTCCGGACGCACGTAGCCGACCACCATGATGTTGAGGTGCTCGGCGAGCAGCACCGACATGGCAGTGGGCGAGGTGCGCGAGACCACGATCGGCACGCGCATGGCCGCCGCCTTGAGCAGCATCTCGGAGGAGATGCGCCCGGAGCTGAGCAAGATATGGTCGTCGGTGGGCAGCTCGCGCAGCAGGCACTCGCCCTTGATCTTGTCCAGCGTGTTGTGCCGGCCGACATCCTCGGCGACGACCAGCAGCTCGCGGCCGTCGCTCAGCGCCGAGGTGTGTACCCCACGCGACTCGTGGTAGAGGTGCGACTGCGCGTGCAGCTCGCGCATGAGGGAAAAGATCTGGGCAGCGCTGATGCGCCGGTCGCTGTCCAGCCGGCGGCGCCGCACTTCCTCCAGGTAGTCGCGGAAGCTGGTGCCGCCGCTGCAGCCCGAGGTCAGCACGCGCCGCTTCGGCAGCTCCACCGGCCGGGCCAACGTCACCTCGGCGATGCGGTCGGCCACGCACACGCGCAGGGCGGCCACGTCGTCGGCGCTGTCGATCACCCCTTCCAGGTACAAGAAACCCAGTACCAGGCAGTTGAGCTTCCATGGCGTGCACATCAGGGTGACCAGCTCGCGCCCATCGACGAACACGGTGAGCGCGATCTCGGCGATCACCGGGCGCTCGACCACCGTGGCCTCGCGGCCGACCACGCGCAGGAGGTGCCGCGGCACGGTCGGTGTCTCGGGCGGGCGCAGGAGGCCCGCCGGCGGCTCCGCGGGCGGTGCGGCCGGGGCCGCGAGCGCGATCGGCTCGTTGGGCTGCTGCTCGATGATGGTCTCCATGCTGGGGCCTAGCGACGCGCTGGTGTCAGATTATTGCCCTATCGGGCGGTGTGCTCCAAGCGGCGTCAGTTGAGGTCGAGCGGTGGGGTGATCCCCAGTCGGTTGGCCGCCCGCCAGCGCGCGCCCTCCTCCTCGGCCGCCTCCGCGTCGGCGCTGACCGCGCCCGCGCGCAGCCAGCGCGCGAAGGCGGGATCGCGGCAGGCGAAACGGTACTCGTCGAGGATCTCGGTGCACAGCGCGCGCACCGGCCCGCTGGCCTCGGCCGCCAGCGCCTTGCCCAGCAGCCAGGCCTCGAACGCGTCGGGCGGCGGGTCTTCCACGGCGGCCTGGTGCAGTAGCGCGTGCTTGATGCTTAGCCCGATAGCGTCGGGCGTGGTGTCGCGCTTGCGCCGCCGCCGGCGGCCTTCCGCGGCACGCAGCGCGTTGAGCATCAGCTGCGCGAACTCGCCCGGCCGCAATCGCTCCTCACTCATCGTCGCCACCTCCACCAGCCGTTGCGGCGCGTGGGCGCCTGAAGGATCAGGCGCAAGGGGAAGCCGGGCTCCGTCGGTCGTAGAAACTCTCGTTCCAGCGCGACCACGTCCAGCTCTACCGTGGCCAGGTCCTGCACCACGAGCTCCTCGGCCGAGAGCGGGCCGAGCGTGGTAAGCGTCTTCAGGTAGCCTCGGCAGGCAGAACAGGTCACCGCCCGGCGCGCATCGCGGGCGTCGGCCGGGGCGAGGTATTGTTCCCGCCCCTCGTGCGCCCGTGCGCAGAACGGACAATGGACATGACTGAAGCGCCAGCCAGCGGCGCAGCGCCCACAGCGCAGCCAGCGCTCGCGTTCCAACCCGCGCAGCTCCGCCAGCGCCGGCCAGGCCGCGCAGACCGGACAGATGCCCGCGCCCCAACTCGTAGGACCGAGCAGCGCCTGCGCCCGATCCCCACAGGCGCGGAGCAGCGGCAAACTGGCCAGCCCGGCCAGCGTGGCCAGCACGCCCATCTCCACGTGGCTGCTGGCCGCCAGCGCCTCCAGCCGCGCCGTGTCCTGCTCGATGCTCGCCTGCAGGAGTTCCAGCGGGTGTAGCAGCTGGCGCCGCAAGGCCGTGCCCAGGGCGTCGGCTGCCGGCTGGCCGTGCTGCACGGCGAGTGCGGCGAGGCGCAGGAGCCAGTGCTCCACCCGCTCGGGCGCGACCGTGAGCGTCGTCTCGTGCAGCAGCGGCGCGCCTCGCTGGAGCCGTTCTGCCTCGAGCGAGGGAACGGCCTCATGCCAGTGGCGGTCGGCGCTCGCGCGCAGCACCTCGACATGTAACAGGGCGAGCGGCGCCACCGTGGCGTCGGCACGCGCCAGCTCGCCCAGCCGTTGCCCTGGGGCGCCTGCCATCGTCATCGCTGCTGCTGCGCGCCCAGCCCGACCATCGGGGTCTGGTAGTACATCGACTCGGGACCACTCCGGCCGTGCAGCTCGACCGCCCCACGGCGGTTACCAACATCCGCTCCCGGCCCGCCGCCACGAGTCCGTGCAGCCTCGGGGCTACAGGCCAGTATGCCCCAGAGCAGTACCGCAGCCGCGGCCGGTAGCCAGCGCCTCAGCTGTCGCATGGTTCGCTCAACTCGCACCTGGAATGCGCGCGGACGCCTGCGGTGCAATGACGATCGCGTAACGGAGCAAGAAGCCCCCCACGAGCACCAGCACCGCGAACAGCGCAGTAGTCCCCGGCTGGAGGCTGCGGCCCGCGAGGCGCACAACCAACGGGATCACGATCCCAATCACGATAGCGCCCAGCAGCGCCAGCAGCGAGATGCCCGACAGGAACACGGCCCAGCCGTTGAGTCCCAGCGTCAGCAAGAAGACCGCCAGTACCAGTGCCTGCCAGCAGATCAGGCCGGTGCCCACCCGCAGCAACCCGACCACATCCTCCGCGTCCGCCTGCCGCGTGAGCGCGCCGATCAGCAGTACGGCGCCCAGGCCCGTCACGGCGGCAGTGGCTACATACAACGCGCCGATGAAGGGGGAATCGCTCCAGCCTCCGAAATTGGTTGTGCTCAGCAGCACGCCGGAGTAGGAAGCCACCGCCAGGGCTAGCAGGCTGCCGACCACCGCCCAGAGCAGCCCCGTCAGCGTTCCATGGAGGGTCTGGCGCTGGTTCCAGCCCCCGAGCGCGAACACCCCCCGGCCGATCAGCGCGTCCACGAACGAGACGAAGGCGAATACCGGGAACAGCAGCACCAGCCAGGAGCCGACCGACATCGGCGACCACGGCTTGAGCATCGGCCGCAGGGTCTCGCTCTGGAGGATCATGTGCCAGAAGCGCTCCGGCCGCGCCAGGTCGACGGTCAGCAGCAGCCCGGCCAGCACCATCAGGGGGAATGGGATGAGCTGGGCGACCCGCGCCAGCGGCGAGCGCCCGCGGCCGAACAGCTCGAGCAGGGTGGCCGTGGCATAGGCGCCCGCGGCCACCCCCGCGACGAACATTTCGAGATAGACGAGCCAGTCCCAGTGGGCGGCGTTGTAGCGGATCACTGCGGCACCCCCTTGCCTGGGCCAGGCTGCGGCCCCGGCGCCTGCTCGCGCCCGGCGGGGCGCGCCGCGGCCAGGTCGTCCATGCGCCGCTTGCGGAACGACAGCAGCCCGATGAGGCCGACCACGACGGCGCTCAGGCCACTCCACAGCCAGCTCGGCAGCTGGTTGCGACTAGGCAGCCGCGGGTTGGAGGGCAAGCCGTACACCTCCGGCTTGTCCACCAGCAGGAAGAAGGCGTTGAGCCCGCCGAGCATGCTCTCGTCGCCGTAGATGTACGCCGGCACGTTCTGGGCGCGCAGCTCGGCGACGCGCTGGTCGGCGCGCCGGCGCAGCTCCTGGATCGGCCCGAATTGGATCGACGCGGTCGGGCACGCCTGGGCGCAGGCAGGGGTGAGCCCCACCTGCAGGCGGTCGTAGCACAGCGTGCACTTCTGCGCTGTGTTGGTCACCGGGTTGATCTCGATCACATCGAATGGGCAGGCCGTGACACAGTAGCGGCAGCCGTTGCAGGCGTCGGCCTGGATCACCACCGTGTCGAACTCGGTGCGGATGATCGCCCCGGTGGGGCAGACTTCGAGACAGCCCGCCTGCACGCAGTGCTTGCACACGTCGCTCATCAGCAGCCAGCGGCCGGTGCTGCGCCGGTCGCCGTCGAACTGCTCGATGAACTTCACGTGCCGCCAGTGGGTGCCGTCCAGCTGGCGGGTGTTGTCATAGCTGTTGCCGCTGAGCGTGTTTTGCCCGCCGTGCCAGGCCGGCAGCTGGTTCCACTGGTTGCAGGCGACCTCGCACGCCTTGCAGCCGATGCACAGCGTGGTGTCGGTGAAGAACCCCACCGGCTGCCCCGGCTGGAACACCACCGGCGCGCTGGGCAAGCCCGGGGCAGTGGCTGGCAGGGGCGGGAAGGGCGGCCTGGGCTCGAGCCCCGGCTGCTGCGGCGTCGGCCGATACAGCGGGGGAAGAAGGTTCGGCAGCCGCATCGAGCATCCCTCCCTACGCCTTCTCGACGTTGCACACGAAGGTCTTGCCCTCGTGGATCGACACGTTCGGGTCGGCCACCAACGCGCTGAGGTCGTTGGTCACCTCGCCGGTCACCAGCCCCATGTAGCCCCAGTGCCAGGGCATGCCAACCTGGTGCAGCGTCTTGCCGTCCACCTGCAGCGGGCGCAGCCGGCCGGTGACCAGCGCCTTGGCCTTGATCGTCCCGCGCGGGGTGGACACCTGCACCCAGTCGAGGTTTTGGATGCCCTTCTCCTTGGCCAGCTCGGGGCTCAGCTCGATGAACAGCTCCGGTTGCAGCTGGGCCAGCCAGGGCAGCCAGCGGCTCATCACGCCCGACAGGTGGTGCTCGGTGAGCCGGTAGGTGGTGATCACGTAGGGGAAGCGCGGGTCGCCCGGGGCCGCCAGCTGGTTGGCCGGGTGGTCCCAGTACTTGTGCACCGGGTTGTTTTGCTGCTTGTACAGGGGGTTCAGGATCGGCGACTCGGCCGCCTCGTAGTGCGTGGGCAGCGGGCCATCCACCATCCCCGTCGGGGTGAACAGCCAGCCCTTGCCGTCCGCCTTCATGATGAACGGGTCGGCGCCGCTGTGCGCGTCTAGCCCCGTGGCGCCCGGCCGCGCCGGGGTGTCGGGCGCCTTGGTGAGCGGGAAGTCGGGTACGTCGTGGCCCACCCAGCGGCCCTGCGCGGCATCCCACCACACCCACCGCTTGCGTTCGCTCCAGGGCTGCCCGTCGGGGCGCGCCGAGGCGCGGTTGTACAGGATGCGGCGGTTGGCCGGCCAGGCGAAGCCCCAGCCGAGGTTGCTGCCGGGCTGGTTCTCCGGGTCGGGCTGGCGGCTGGCCGCGCGCAGCTGCCCGTCGGGGGTGAGGATGCCCGAGTAGATCCACGACGCGCAGGTGGTCGAGCCGTCGTCTTTCAGGTCGGTGAAGCCGGCGACCAGCTGCTTGGTCCGGCTATCGAAGCCCTGCCACTCGCGGTGCACCTTGCGCAGGTCCGGCTCGCCCTGGATGCGCGTGTCGGTCGGGTACTGGCCTGGGTCGTAGTCGTAGTCCCACACCAGGTTGCGGAAGCCCTGGTCGCGCGGCAGGGTGCTGTTGGCGTACAGCCGCTTCAGGCGCAGCGCGAGCTGGTGCGTGAACCAGGCGTCCGAGCGGCAGTCGCCTGGCGGGTCCACAGCCTTCTCGTGGAACTGCACGAGCCGCTGGGTATTGGTGAAGCAGCCCTCCATCTCGGCGATCTGTGCCGAGGGAAACAGGAACACCTCGGTCTGGATGTCCTGGGGGCGCCACTCGCCGCTCTTCACCTCGGGCGAGGCGTACCAGAACGCGGCGGTCTCGGTCTCGAAGTTGTCCTTGACCACCAGCCACTTCAGCTTGCTCAGCGCCAGCCGCTGCAGGCGGCCGTTGAGCGAGGTGGCCGGGTTCTGGCCCATGCAGAACATCCCCTGCACTTTGCCCTCGGCCATCAGCACCATCATCGGCATGTGCGAGTGGTCGCCGGTGATCTTCGGGTGCCAGTCGTACCCGAAGTCGTTCTCCGGCGTGGCGGCGTCCCCGTACATAGACTTGAGGTAGCTGACCATGTACTTCGGGGTGTTCGCCCACCAGCCGGTGCCGAGCGTCTCGGCCTTGAGGTAGTCCTCTAGCGTATCGTGCGGCCGCAGGGCGCTGGGCGCCGGCATATACCCCTGGATCGAGTGGTACAGCGTGGGGATATCGGTGCTGCCCTGGATGGTGGCGTGGCCGCGCAGGGCCATGATCCCGCCGCCCGGCCGACCGATGTTGCCCAGCAGCAGTTGCAGCAGCGCCGCCGCGCCGATCATCTGCACGCCGTAGGTGTGCTGCGTCCAGGCCACGGCGTAGCAGAACGAGCTGGTGCGGTCGGGCCCGCTGTTGGCGGCGAGCGTCTCCGCCACCTGGAGGAAGATCTCCTTCGGGCAGCCCGTCACGCGCTCCACCATCTCCGGCGTGTAGCGTGCGAAGTGGCGGCGCACGATCTGGAACACGCAGCGCGGGTGCTGCAGCGTGGGGTCGGTCTGCGCTGGCGGCGGTACGAGCCCCTGCACCAGGGCGTCGTACGGCGGCCCTTTAGGCGGGGCGGTCTGCTCGCCGCCCGGGGGGCCGGAGGTGATCGGCTGCTCGCCGCTCTGCGCCGTGGCGGCCGTACGGCCCTGGTCGCCCACGGGCGCGCGCGCGTACTGCCAGGTACGGTTGTCGTACACGGCGCGGAACCCATTGATCGGGTCGCCCGTGTATTCCATCAGCCCCGAGAACACCCCGTCGTTGTCCTCGGTGTCGCGGAACTCCTCGTTGATGATCGTGGCAGCGTTGGTGTAGTTGACCACGTAGTCGTGGAAGTACTTCTTCTCCTCGATCATGTAGCGGATCAGGCCGCCGAGAAAGGCGATGTCGCTGCCCGCCCGGATCGGCGCGTAGATATCCGCCACCGCCGAGGTGCGCGTGAAGCGCGGGTCCACGTGGATCACTTTGGCGCCGCGCAGCTTGGCCTGCATCACCCAGCGGAAGGCCACCGGGTGGCACTCGGCCATGTTGGAGCCTTGGATCACGATGCAGTCGGCATCCGCCAGGCTGCCCGCATACATAGTGGCCGCGCCGCGGCCGAGTCGCACCCCCAGACCGGGGACGCTAGAGCTGTGTCATATGCGAGCCTGGTTCTCGATAGCGACGATGCCCAACCCGCGCATCAGCTTCTGGTGCAGGTGGTTCCACTCGTCGTCCATCGTGGCACCGCCGAGCGAGAAGATGCCCAGCGTGTGGTTGACCAACTTGCCGTTGGGCAGGCGCTCGACGAACGTCTCGTCGCGCGTTTGTTTCACCAGCTCCGCCACGCGGTCCATCGCGCGGTCCAGGTCCCACACCTCCCACTCGGTCGCCCCGGGCGCGCGGTGCAGCACCTTGGTCAGGCGGTTGGGGTTCACGTGCAGCTGGTAGGTAGCCGCCCCTTTCGGGCAGAGGTTGCCCTGGTTGATGGGGCTCGCCGGGTTGCCCTCGATGTTGACGATCTGCCCGTCCACGCTGTGGACCAGTAGGCCGCAGCCCACCGCGCAGTAAGGGCATACGCTCGGGGTCACTTTCGCGTTCTGGATGCGCAGCTCCTCCGCTCGGGCCCTCTTCGGCTGCAGATCGGCCCCCAGGCCGGCTAGCGCGCCGATGGCGGTGCCGGTGGTGACGCCCGAGATCTTGAGGAACTGGCGTCGTGTCACAGCCATTGTGCGTCTCCCATCTTCGCGACGCGAGCACGACGACCTAGTCGGTGGCGTGCGACCTGGCACGCGTCAAACGCTTGCAGTAGCGGACCTCTCACGGATGGCGACGGGCTAGCGGGGCGGAGTGCTCCTCTGGGGTCGGGGCACCGCCGCTCCTCAGCCGTAGGGAGAGCACCCTGCTCTCCCCCCTGTAGTGGCACGCATTGTCCGCTCTCCCAGGCCGGGTGTCAAGAGCTGCATGGGCCCGGACACCCTGGGCACTGGCACTCGTGGTACGCGCCGCGGTTACGGCGGCGGTGAGGATGGCAGGGCGGCCCCACAGGGCCGCGGTAGGCCGCCGCGAGAGGTCAGCGGGTGGTGGCGGCGCTAGCCTCGGGCTGGTCCAGGTAAAAGTTGTGCGCGTACAGGTCGGC
>DATGKN010000082.1:0-7243 GCA_035294645.1 Chloroflexota bacterium | reverse complement strand
CCGTCTGGCGCACGACGGGCACCGGCCCCTCGGCGCACAGGCGGGCGGCCGTGCCCTCGTAGTAGCTGTCGAGCAGCACGTCGCCGAGGCACAGCGCGCGCAGGCCGCGGAACGCGCGCACACGCGCCACCGCGTCGCTCATCGGCCGCTCCCTGAGGTGGCCGGCGTTGGTGCGCCAGGTGGGCACCAGGCGGCGGGCCGGTAGCCGCGCTCGACCATCGGGTCGCCCGTCTCGACAGCGCGCACGAGCCGCAGCGCGTGCCGCGTGTCGCGCGCCACGTAGTCGGGCCAGCGCAAGGCAGTCGTCGGGCGCGGCTCGGTGCCGAGGTCCACCAGCACGGCGCGGCAGCCGGCGCGGTGGCCCGCCTCGATGTCATCCAGGATGTCGCCGATCATCCACGAGCCCGCGAGGTCGAGCCCGAGCTCGCCGGCCGCCCGCAGCAACAGCCCGGGGGCCGGCTTACGGCAGTCGCAGGCGCGCGCCAGCGCGGGCACCACGCCCTGCGGGTGGTGCGGGCAGTGGTAGATGGCATCGAGCACCACGCCCTCGGCCGCAAGCACGGCGCGCAGGTGGGCGTGCAGGCGCTCCAGGGCCGCGGCGTCGAAGTAGCCGCGCGCCAGCCCCCCCTGGTTGGTGACCACCACCAGCCGCCAGCCGCGCGCCTGGAACCAGGCCAGCTCGGGCGCGAGGTCCGGGTACAGGCGCAGGTGCTCGGGCCGCGAGGGGTAATGGTACGGCCAGACGAGCGTGCCGTCGCGGTCCAGAAACAGCGCGCGCGCCACCATCAGGGCGCTCCCGCGGCGAGCGCCGCCTCGACGCAGTCGCACAGCGCGTGGATCAGCACCAGGTGCAGCTCCTGTGTCACCGCCGGGTCGTTGGCGGCCACCCGCACGACGAGGTCGGCCGCCTCACCCAGCCGGCTCGCGCGGGCCCCTGTGAGGGCCACCACGCGCATGTCCCGCACCCGAGCGGCCCGCGCCGCGCGCACCACGTTCTCCGACTCGCCGCTGGTGCTGAAGGCCACCAGCAGGTCGCCGGGCCGGCCCAGCGCGCATACCTGCCGCGCGAACACCTCGGCGTAGCCGTAGTCGTTGGCCACGGCGGTGAGGATGGCTGTATCGGCGGTGAGCGCGAGCGCCGCGTAGGGCCGCCGCTCGCGCTGGAAGCGGCCGACCAGCTCCGCCGCGAAGTGCTGCGCCTCCGCGGCGCTACCGCCGTTGCCGACCGCCAGCACCGTACCGCCGGCGCGCAGCGTGGCGAGCAGGCAGCAAGCCACCGCGCCCAGCAGCTCCGCCTCGGCGGCCAGGCCGGCTAGGGCCTGGTCCAGCGCGGTGCGGCGCGCGGCGAGTGTCGCGGCCAACCGCTGGCTCTCCGCCGTCATCACTACCCCGCAGCGGGGCTCGACGATGGCCATGCACCCTCCCGCAGCCCGGTCGCCCTTGCGGACGACGAACTCAGGAGAATGCTAGGGGCGGGGGCGCTGGACTCACATCGGGCAACCGCCTGAAAGCTCGAGCGGAGAGCAGGAACACACTTAGGCAGTTGCCCAATGGTCAGTCGGCAGGCTGCGGAGCACGAGTGCCAGGCGGATCTGCACCGCGTCGTCGAAGCGGCGCGGATCGAGGCCCGTGAGCACGGCGATTTTGTCCAACCGGTAGCTGAGCGTGTTGCGGTGGATCCAGAGCTGGCGCGCGGTCGCCGAGGGGCAGCAGTTCTCCGCGAAGAACACCTCGAGGGTGCGCAAGAGGTCGGGCTCGCCGTCCAGCGGGCCTAGCAGGTGCTGCGCCAGCTCGCGCTTAGTCCCTTCGTCGGGCAGCCCCACGAAGCCGGCCACGCCCAGGCTGTCGAGGCAGTACACCTGGTTGGGGCCGTGGATCCGGCGGCCGATCGTGAGCGCCGCGCGAGCGTCCTGGTAGGAGCGCCGCAGGCCGTGCAGCCCTGGATGGCAGCGCCCGATGCCGATGCTGAGCGGCGTATTGGCATCGCGGCACAGGCGCGTTAGTAGGGCAACGGCCGCCCGCTTGAGCGCCGGGAGATTGGCCCAAGAGGAGGCACCGCGCTCCGGACCTTCCCTATCGCTGGTCCAGGCCGCCAAGTCGCGGGTACTGCTAGCCTTGAGCACGGCGATCTCGCCGTCGCCGAGGTAGGCGCAGATCGTGTCGTCGGGCAGCGCGAAGAACTGCACCACGCCGGCAATGAGGGCTTGCGCGCGCCGCAGCGCCACGGCGTCGGCCACCGGGGCCGTGGCGGTCGCATGCGGGCGGATGAAGTCCCGCGCGTCGATCAGCAGCACGGCACGCGGCCGTGTCATGTCGAGGCCCAGGATCTCGGCCTCGCGCAGCAGCTCGGCCTCCGGCCGCAGCGTGCCGCGCAGCAGGTCGTAGATGAACTTGTTCTTGAGCGCGTGGGGCGATGGCCCACGCGGCGGCAGCCCGGCGGTCGCCTGCTGCACCACCAGCTCGACCAGCGCGCGAGCCAGGCGCGCGGGAAACGCCTCGCCATCCGGCGGGGGCAGGACCACCACCTCGCCGGACCGGGCCGCGAGTTCCAGGGGGAAGCGCAGCACCGTCGGGTCGCCCTTCACGACCGGGGTCAGCAGCGTATCGACGTCATCTACCCCGCGGGCAGCCACCAGCCGCGCGCGCTCGTCGACGACGGCCACCGGCACACCCAAGAGGTCGGCCGCGCGCGTGGCCACTAGGCGCGCGACCTGCTCGAATCCCTCGACCACAGCCCACACGTCTAGCACGGGTCTCTGCCACCCGAGCGCAAAGTTGGCAGAGGCGAGCGGTTGCAAGTCCTATGCCCACGCGGTGGGCACGTCGCGGTAGCGCTCCTAGGAGCCGCTCATCGCCGCCACGGCGAAGACCACGCTTTTCAGGGTGGGAAGGGTTCAGGCCCCGCCAGGGGTATGGGGCAGCGAGCTGAGCCCCTCGTGCGGCTCGGTGCGCTTCTCGCTGGGGGTGGCGGCGAACTGCGCGCCGGTGGCGTCGCGGTAGATCTCGAAGCTGAGCGTTAGGCCGTTCTCTAGCTGCAGCTCGCCCCCGAGCACCGACAGCTTCTCGAACAACTCCTCGTCCGGGGTGCCCGCCGGGACGGTGACGAGCACGGTGCCCCCGAGCACCGCGATCTCCACCGCCTCGTCCCCCTCGACCAGCTCCTGCACGTCGGTCTCGCTGGGCGTGCCCTCGCCGATAAACGCCATCTGGACGTTGCGTCGCTTCATCGGCCCCTCCTCACTCACGCATACTGTCGGGCGAGGTAAGCAGGCCGCGTGCCAGTACGCGCCGGGCGCTACGGCTGGGGACGACCGTTCGCCGTAGGCATGAGGAGGCCGCGCAGGCGATCGCGGAGGTCACGCGCGATGGCGCGGCCCGACTCGAACTCCTGGTAGAAGCGACTGGCCATCGGCCCCCGTTCGCCCTGGTACTTGCTGTGCAGCCGCGCGCTGCCGTAAGGCAGCTCGACCGCCGAGGTCATGCGCATGAAGGAGATCTGCACGACCTTCATGCCAGGATAGATGAGGATGGGGAATTTGGTGACGTTGCTCAGCTCCAGGGTTAGCACCCCACGCCAGCCCGGATCGACGAACCCGGCCGTGGCGTGTACCTGCAGCCCCAGCCGCGCCAGCGAACTCTTGCCCTCCAGGCGCGCCACGATGTCGTCGGGCAGCGCCACGACCTCGTAGGTGCTGGCCAGCAGCACCTCCAGCGGGTGGACGGCGAACGCCTCGCCGTAGGCGATCTCGTGGGGCTCCATCAGCTCGTCGACAGGCTGGCGCACATCGATGTACGGGCGGTGGGAGTTGCGGAACAGCAGCAGCTTGTTGCCCAGATGGAGGTCCACGCTAGAGGGCTGCACGCACTCGCGGTCGAACGGCTCGATGACGATCCGCCCGGCGTCGATCTCGCGCAAGATATCGCGATCGCTCAGGATCATGCGCTGCCCTCCGCTGCCCGTGCTGCGCCGGCCGCCCGCGGCGCGCCTCTCGCCAGGGGAGTATAGCAGTCGGGGCGGCTCGCCCCGCGCCGACCGTGACCCGCCCGTGAGTCGGGAAAATCCCCACGGCGACCGCCCAGAAACGACACCACCGAATCGTCTGGCGACATCCGACAGCGCACGAGGGACCGCGGTGGCACAATGGGACCGAGCAAGGCGGGCAACCCCGGGAGGTGCTCGATGGACGACCTGACCGCCGCGCGCCTCCAGATGGAGGTCTCGCTGGCGTTCCACATGGTGTTCGCCGCCGCCGGCGTGGCGCTGCCGGTGATGATGCTGCTCGCCGAGGGGCTGTGGATCCGCCATGGCCACCAGGAGGCGCTTGCCCTGGCGCGCACCTGGGCCAAGGCCACCGGGCTGCTGTTCGCCATCGGCGCGGTCTCGGGCACGGCGCTGTCGTTCGAGCTGGGGCTGCTGTGGCCGCGGTTCCTGGCCTTCGCGGGGCCGTTGATCGGGCCGGCGTTCGCTTTCGAGGGCTACGCCTTCTTTCTGGAAGCTATCTTTCTAGGGCTGTACCTATACGGGTGGCAGCGCCTGTCGCCGCGCGCTCACTGGCTGTGTGGCCTGATGGTCGCGCTCAGCGGCGCCGCCTCCGCCGTGCTGGTCGTCTCGGCCAACGCCTGGATGCAGCAGCCGGTCGGCTTTCGGCTGGCCGATGGGCAGCCACAGGACATCGACCCCGTGGCCGCGCTGTTCAACCCGAGCTGGCCCCTGATGGCGCTGCACTCGACCATGGCCTGCTACACCGCCGTGGGGTTTGCGGCCGCGGGCCTGTACGCCTGGGCGCTGCTGCACGATCGCCGGCCCGAGCGCGTCGGGTACAACCGGCTCGCCCTCGCGATCGCGCTGGCGGTGGGGCTGGTCGGCGCCATCACGATGCCGCTGAGCGGCGACCTACTGGCCCGGCGCGCGGCGCACGTGCAGCCGGCCAAGCTGGCAGCGCTGGAGGGCCAGTTCCGCACCGAGCGTGGCGCGCCGCTGCGCATCGGTGGCTGGCCCGACCCAGCCCTGGGCGAGACGCGGTACGCCATCGAGATCCCGCGCCTGCTGAGCCTGCTGGCCACCGAGGACCCCGACGGCCTGGTGCTGGGCCTGGACGCCTTCCCGCGCGACGAGTGGCCCGAGGCGCGCATCGTCCACCCGGCTTTCCAGGTCATGGTCGGGGCCGGCGTACTGCTGCTCGCGCTGGGCCTCTGGGGCGCGATCGCCTGGTGGCGCGGGCGCCGCGACGGGCGCTGGCCACGGCGCCCCCTGCTGTGGGGCCTGGTCGCGGGCGCGCCGCTCGGCTTCGTCGCCCTGGAAGCGGGCTGGATCGTCACCGAGGTCGGCCGTCAGCCGTGGGTCATCTACGGCGTGATGCGCACGCGCGACGCGGTGACCACCGTGGGCGGGGTGGGGTGGACGCTCGCCGGATTCACCCTGCTGTACCTGCTGCTGGGCGCCACGCTGGTGATCCTGCTGCGGCGGCTGGCGGCCGGCGAGCCGGCGGTGCCCGCGCCGGTCGCCCCGCCCCCCGCGCCGCACCCAACCCCCCAGCTGCCGGGCGCGTGAGGAGCACCCGTGCCGGCGGCGCTGGAACCGCTGCTGCCCGAACTGGTCGGCCTCGCCGCGCTGGCGGGGGTGATGGCCTATGCCGTGCTGGGCGGGGCCGATTTCGGCGGCGGCATCTGGGACCTGCTGGCCAGCGGGCCGCGCGCGGCCGAGCAGCGCCGGGCGGTGGCCGCGGCGATCGGGCCGGTGTGGGAAGCGAACCACGTCTGGCTGATCTTCGTGATCGTGCTGCTGTTCACCGCCTTCCCGGCGGCGTTCGCCGCGCTCAGCCTGGCGCTGTTCGTGCCGTTCCACCTGGTGCTGCTGGGCATCATCCTGCGCGGCGCGGCGTTCGTCTTCCGTGGCCACGTCTACGCGGCCGGGCTGCCGACCGGGTGGAGCGCGGCGTTCGGCGCCGCCAGCGCGTTCACGCCGTTCGTGCTGGGCACCTGCCTGGGCGCCGTGTCCACGGGCCGCCTGCGCGTCGCCGACGGCGCGGTGTCCAGCCCCCCGCTAGAGCCGTGGCGCGACCCGTTCGCCCTCGCCTGCGGCGCGCTGGCCCTGGCCCTGTGCGCCTACCTGGCGGCGGTGTACCTGACCGTGGAGACGGATGGCGCGCTGCGCGCCGACTTCCGCCGGCGGGCGCTGGGCACCTGGCTGGTGGCGGGCGCGATCTCGATCGCCGCGCTGCTGCTGGCGCGCACCGAGGCGCCGCGGCTGTGGGGCGCGTTGCTGGGGGCCCAGGCGCTGCCCGCGCTGCTCGCCGGCCTGGCGCTGGCCCCGCTGTCGGCCTGGGCGCTGGTGCGCCATCACTACCGCCTGGCGCGAATGGCCGCGGCAGCCCAGGTCGTCGCGCTGCTGGCCGGCTGGGCGCTGGCCCAGTGGCCGTACCTCATCTATCCCGATGTGACGCTGCACGGCGCGGCGGCGCCCACCCCCACGCTGGCGCTGGTGCTGCTCAGTCTGCCGCCGGGGCTGGCGCTGCTGCTGCCCTCGCTGTGGTTCCTGTTCCGCGTGTTCAAAACGCCGCCGATGGCACGCCCGAGCCCCCCCTCTGCGCCCGCCCCCCCGGCCTAGCGGCGATCCCGGCTGGCGCTGGGATGTGATGCGATTCACGGCGAGCGGTTGCGGGCTCTGCTACACTAGGGGCAACCTAGCTTGGGCTGTCCGCAATCATGCCGTTGCCTCGCAGTGGGCGGAGGAGATCGCCGTGGAACCGGCCGGGCCGCGCACGCGCGTCAGCGATCTCGAAGGGCGTTGGCTGGGCAGCTACCAATTGGTCGAACTGCTCGGCCGCGGCGGCATGGCGGTGGTGTACAAGGCCGTGCAGGTCAACCTGCGCCGCCATGTGGCAGTCAAGATCTTGCCCCCCTACTTGCTCCACGATGAGGCATTCCGCGCGCGATTCCAGCAGGAGGCGGAAACCGTCGCGCGGCTGGAACACCCCAACATCCTGCCCATCTACGACTACGGCGAGCAGGACGACATCCTCTACATCGTGATGCCGCTGGTCACTGGCGGCACGCTGCAGACGTGGCTCCAGCGTCCCACGGCCCTACCGCGCGCTATCGGTGTGCTCTGCCGCATCCTCGACGCGCTCGAGTACGCCCACGGGCAGAACGTCATCCACCGCGACATCAAGCCGAGCAACGTGCTGATGAACGCGGGTGATTGGCCGCTACTGGCCGACTTCGGCATCGCCAAACTGGTCGA
>DATGKN010000081.1:0-7754 GCA_035294645.1 Chloroflexota bacterium | reverse complement strand
ACCTGCTGCCACACGAGCGAGCGGCCGCCGCCGGCCTGGTACGGGCCGACGGCACACCCCGCCCCGCTTACGTCGCCTACCAGACGGCGGTACGCTACCTCCAAGACGCCGCGGACGCCCGCTACTTCCCCGCGGCCACGGCCGAGGCGGTGGTCGTCACCCGCCCGCCCGACCAGCGCACGACAGTGCTGTGGAATGCCGCGCCGTACCCGGTGGTGGCGCTACTGGCCCGAGCTGGCCAGAGCGCCGAGCTGGTGGACGCTGCGGGCACGAGCCAGCCGCTGGCGCCCACGCCCGAGGACGAGTACGCCCTGGTGCTGCCGCCCGCGAGCTGCCATACGGATCCCACCGACCCGCAACGCTACTTGGTGGGCGGGGCGCCCTACCTCGTGGTCGAGCGGGGCGTGCCCGCCGAGAGGGCCATGCGGGCCCCGCAGGCCGTGCCGTGGCCCGCGGAGCGCCAGAGCGGCTGAGGCGCCCGCTGCCTCGCCCGCATCCTTGCGCCGGCGCATCTGGCGTAGCGCCGCGAGCCGGGGATCCGCAGCAGGAGAGAGCGCCTGCCGTCGCCCCGATTTTAGTGTTGACAGATACTCGTGTTTAGTCTATGCTGAACACCACGAAGGCTGAGCTGGAGGAGGGCAGGCGGCATGATCGCGCTGTCGGTCGAAGGTTTGCGCTGGTGCGAGCACGCGGGGTGGCTGCTAGTCCTGTGCGACCCGCGCGGCGCGCGCCGGCTTCAGATCACCCTCTCCCTGGCCGATGCCGTGACGCTCGGCCAGGAGCTCGCGGGGCGCTGCACCGAGCGCAGCGGGCTGTATGGGCTGCTCGGCGCGTTGGTGCGCGAGCGCGCCCGGCCGGCCAGTGTGCAGTTCGCGTTGGGCGACGCCCAGCGAGCGCGCGTCCAGCTAGTCATCGAGGACGAGGACGGCCGGCGCGCGTTTCCCATCTCCACGGCCGACGGCGTCGCGCTGGCTGTGCGCAGCAGCATCCCGCTGTTCGCCGAGGAGGCGCTCATGGACGCTTTCGCGGTGGGCCCCTGCCCGCGGCCGCCGGCCGAGCCCGACACGACCCCGGGCCAGAGCGAGATCCCGCCGGCGTTCCGGCTGGCCCTCGGCGAACTGGGCTAAGGCCCGCTCGCTACTAGGGCGGGGCGGGCCCGTTGTGCGGGCGGCGGGGTTCCTCCGTTCTGCGCGCCACGCCGGGCCGGCGGCTACGCCTGGTCGATGAAATCGGTCAGGTCCTGCTGCGTGGTCTCGGGCGCGAAGAAGAACAGGGGGCCGAGCAGGAAGAACACCAGCGCTAGGAGCGGCAAGCCCGCGGCGATCGAGTGGGCGGTAGCGATCCCCCCGATGATGGTCGGCGCCAGCGCCGCGCCTATCCCGCCGAAGAACGCCGCGGCGCCGTAGCCCGTGCCGCGGATCACCGTCGGGAACAGCTCGCTGATGTAGCCCAGGCCCGAGCCGAAGCTCCCCGTGATCAGGAAGTTCGCGATGCCGCCGAGCACGAACAGGGCGACGGGATCGGTCTGGCCGCCCAGCGCCACCAGCAGGGCGGCCGCCGGGATCACGAAGGCGGGAATGACGTAGCGCCGCCCGAACCGATCGCACAGGAACCCGCAGATCCAGTAAGCGAAGATAGCGGCGAACATCCAGGCCGACAGGTAGGCCGCGGTGGTTTGGAACCCGAGCTGCTTCTCGCTCGCCAGGAACTGCGGCATCCAGGCCGACCAGCCGATCCAGGTGAACAGGTAGCAGAAGTACACGGCCGTGGCGAGCAGCATCTGGCGCGGGTAGTGCCGGGCCGGCGCTAGGATGTCCAGCTGCCGCTTGAGGCCCTCCTTGATCATCTCGGCGGTGACGTGCTGGAAGCGCGGGCTCTCGGGCACCCCCAGCCGCACCAGGAACACGAGCAGCGCTGGCACGATGCCCAGCCAGTACAGCGCGCGCCAGCCCCACAGCGGCACCACCACCAGCCCCGCCAGGCTCGTCAACATGTACCCGAACGGATAGCCACCGACCAACCCGCCCAGGGCCGTCGCGCGCCACTTCGTCGGGGCCGTCTCGGCGACCATCACCGTTCCCACCGGCTGCTCGCCCGAGAGGGCGATGCGGGTCAGCGAGGTGGCGCCCATCATCTGCTGCCAGTTCTGGACGAAGCCCGTGAGGCCGGTGAGCAGCGAGTAGCCGAGGATGGACAAGATAAGGATCGGCCGGCGCCCGTAGACATCGGCCAGCGCGGGGAACAGGAAGATGCCGATAAGGCCGACCCAACGCGCCACGGTCGTGATGAGCCCGATGATAGCGGGGGTGATGTTCCATTCCTGGATCAGCAGGGGGGTGACCAGCTGCAGGATAGTCTGCTCATAGATGTCGAACGCCCAGGCAAGAATGCAGGTAATCAGCACCAGCGCGCTTTGGCGGGTCCACCGGTCGGCCGTAGGCTGCGACTGCTCGGCAGCAATCGAGGTGGCGGCCATCATCCATCTCCTTACCCCGCGGCGAGGCGGCTCAGGCCGAGGCGGGGAACCGGCAGGCAAGCGGACACGCTCTCGGCGCGAGCCTCTGGCGCGGGGCCCCAAACCACTGCGATCCGGGCGGTCGAGTCTCGGTTCGGCGATGACGAGCGTCCTTAGCGAAACGCGCTGCCGGCCGGCCGGGCGCCGCCGCAGCTCTGCACCTCCTTCCTAGCTACTCGGCGAGGAAGCGGTCGACCAGCTGTACTACCGCCTCCGGCTGCTCTAGGTGCAGCAGGTGGCCAGCGCCCGGGATCTGTTCGAGCCGCGCCTCGCGGATACGGTCCGCGAACTCGCGTCCGTACGCCACGGGGATGAGCCGGTCCTCCTGGCCCCAGACGATCAAGGTCGGCATGCGCAGGCGGTGGATGTGCTTCTTGAGTCCTTTGTCGGGGATGGGCCACACGAACTTGCCGGTACAGGCCTGCGCCCAGATAAAGTCGGCCTGCGCCTCGGCCCGCGCGGCGGGCGCGTCGGGCAGGCGGAAGAAGCGCTGCGCGGCCGCGCTCGTGGCCTCCGCGAACAGCGCCGCGCGCTGCGCGGCCTCGGGCAACAGCATCCAGTTCCGCACCGGCAGCTCGTCGCGCCACAGCCCGAGCGGGGCGAGCAGAACGAGCTTGGGCACGCGTTCGGGCAGTGCGGCGGCGAGCTCGCAAGCCACCATGCCGCCGAACGAGTGCCCGACGAGCGGCGCCCTCGGCAGCTCCAGGCAGTCGAGCAACTCACCGTAGTAGACGATGAGGTCCCACCAGTTGTCGAGCTGGTAGATGGCCTCGGGGGCCCCGGGGCTCGTCCCCGGGTGCCAGGGCGCGTACACGCGGTGGTGCGCCGCCAGCCGCTCAAGGAACACGTAGTCGCCGCGGAGGCCCCAAGGGCCGTGCAGGAATACGAGCGGCGGGCCATCCCCGAGCACCGCGACCTGCGTGTCGATCGTATCCTGCCAGACGCGCACGCGCAGCTCTTGTACCGTGGCCACGGTGTCTTTCCCCCAGCGGTCCCGTGCTTAGGCCGGCCCGCTGGCGGCCGCCATCGCCGGCCGGGCGCGCAGCCGCTCCGGCCACCAGCGGTCTTCCCACTCGTCGTCCCAGAGGTCTTGGAGGTGCGGCAGCACCTCGCGGCTGAACAGCTCGATGTTCTGCAAGCAGAGTTCGTGCGGCATCGAGCCGAAGTGCAGCAGGACCATCAGGTGACCGATGCGCAGGCGGCGGATCCCGGCCAGCAGCCGCTCCCGCACGGTGGCGGGGCTGCCCGTGATCACGAAGCCACGCTCCACGAAGTCGCGATACCGCAGGGCACGCAGATCGAACCGCTCGCGCAGCGGCGCCTTCAGAGCCCGCAGCAGGCTGGGGTAGTCCTGGTAGCCCGGGATAGCCTGGTAGTAGCTCGGGGTGTGCAGCAGCTGGTGGAAGAAATACTCGGCGTGCGGCGCGTACACCTCGGCGGCCGCATCGGTCGGCGCGACACCGACGAGCTGGAGGAAGCCCAGGCGGTACGGGTTGGCGTCGCGCCCCTGCCGCGCCACCGTCTCCCAATAGTAATCGCCCAGCGCCTCGGCGTTCTCAAGCCCGTAGTAGCTGAGATGGCAGAAGCAGTAGTCGTGTGCGACCACGAACTCCACGGTGCTGGCGCTGCCGGAGCCGGGAATCCAGATCGGGGGATGGGGCTGCTGCAGCGGCCGCGGCCAGAGGTTCACCATGGGCAGCTGGTAGTATTTGCCGTTCCAGGCGAACACCTCGCGTGCCTGCCAGGCCCTCAGCACGAGCTGGAGCGCCTCGCGATAGCGCTCGCGCTGCTCGATCGGCACGACGCCGTTGGAGATGGTGGCATCGGTGGGCAAGCCCGCTGGGAAACCGGCGACTAGCCGCCCCCCGCTGAGGCAGTCGAGCATCGCGTACTCTTCCGCGATCCGCGTGGGAGGGCTCGTCGAGGGCAGCGTGGAGCCGATCTGGACGATCGCCACGTTCTGGCCGTTGGTCGCCCGGGCCAGCACCGCGCCCATCAGGTTGGGGTTAGCCATGAAGCCGTAGACGTTTTGGTGGTGCTGGTTGGTGCACACCCCATGCAGCCCGGCCCGCGCCGCGTACAGCAGCTCGTCGAGGGTCCAGTTGTAGTACTGGCCTACGCGCTCCGGCTCGGCCACGTCGAACCACACGGGGTCGAGGTACGCCGACTGATACCGCGCGCTGAAGTCGGCGGGCAGGTCGCGGTACGGCATGAGGTGGAACATGCAGACTTTCATGGCCCCCCCCCAGCGGTGCGCGCCCCGATCAAGCGGGCACCTGAACGCCGCGCGGCGAGTGCTCGGCCCCGCGCGACAGTGCACCATCCCGAGGTGGGCGTAGTATAGCCGTGCGCCAAGCGCCGGTCAAACGCGGCGGGGCGCCGCGGCCTGGCAGGCTCCCCGCGCGAGGGCGAGAGGGCCTGGGGGCACTACAGGCGCACCAGGCCGCGCTGGATGGCCACGGCGATCGCCTCGGCGCGCGAGGCGACCTTGAGCTTCTGGAAGATCACCCCGGCGTGGAACTTCACCGTGCGCTCGGTGATGTACAGCTGCTCGGCGATCTCGCGGTTGCGCAGCCCGCGCACCATGAGCTGCAGCACCTCCAGCTCGCGCTCGGTGAGCGCGTCGGGATCGTCGTCGCGGCGCAGCAGCTGGCCGAGGTGGCCGAGCAGCTTCGCCGCCACGGTCGGCTCCAGCAGGGAGCCGCCCTGGTGGACCACGCGCACGGCCCGGAACAGCTCGTCGCGCGGCGTGCCCTTGAGCAGGTAGCCCTGCGCGCCGGCCTGGATCGCGTCGAGGATCCGCTCGTCGGTGTCGTAGGCGGTGAGCACCACGATCTTGGCGTCGGGCTGCTGCTCGCGGATCTGCCGGATGGCGCCGGCGCCGTCCATGTTCGGCATGTTGAGATCCATCAGGGTAACATCGGGGCGCAGCTCTGCGGCCTTGCGCACGGCCTCCAGCCCGTCGCTCGCTGTGCCGACGACCTCCAGGTCGCGCTGGGTGCTGAGCATGCCGGCGAGCCCCTCGCGCACCATCTCGTGGTCGTCGGCAATGAGGATGCGTATGCGCTCGTCGGCCATCTCGTGTCTCCCTCTCGGGCGCGGGACGCGGGCGGCAGGCGTCCCGCCGGTCGCGGCGGCCCTTCCCGGCCGCCACGGGCTTTAGGCTGGTATCACGGCGCGTCCGGCGGCGAGGGGCACCTGCACCACCACGCGCGTGCCGCGGCCGGGCGCGCTGTCGACCACCAGCTGCCCGCCCAGCAGCGCCGCGCGCTCGCGCATGCCGGCGAGGCCGAATCCCCCGTGCGGCCCCGCGCAGACCGGCGCGCGCGGATCGAAGCCGACGCCGTCGTCCGCGACGATCAGCTCGAGCCGCCCGGGCTGCTGCACCAGGCGCAGGTCCACGCGCGAGGGCCGCGCGTGTTTCGCGACGTTGGCCAGCGCCTCTTGGGCGAGGCGGTACAGGCCGGTTTCGAGCCGGGCGGGCAAGCGGCCTTGCAGGCCCTGGATGGTGGCGGCACAGGGCACGCCGTGGTCGCGCGTGAACTCCGCGGCGAGCTGCTCCAGCGCCTCGGGCAGGGACAGCCCCTCCAGCGGCGCCGCGCGCAGATCGAGCACGCTGCGGCGGGCCTCCTGCAGGTTGGCGCGCGCCAGCTGCAGCGCTCGCTGTATGCTACCACGCGCCCGCTCGGGGGCGTCGTCCAGCAAGGCGTCGGCCATTTCGAGCTGGAGTGTCAGCGCGGTAAGCCCTTGGGCCAGCGTATCGTGGATCTCGCGCGCCAAGCGGTTGCGCTCCTCCGCCACCCCCAGCGCGCGGCTGCGGCGTGCGCGCTCGGCCATCGACGCCTCCAGCTCGGCCCGCGAGCGCTCGAGGTTCTCGGCCATCCGGTTCATGCTCTGGGCCAGCAGGCCCAGCTCATCGTCGCGACTCACGGGCACGCGCACCGCGAGGTTGCCGGCGCCGATAGCCGCCGCCGCGGCGGCGAGCGTGGCCAGCGGGCGTTGCAGCCGGTTGGCCAGCCCGAACCCGGCGGCCACCGCCAGCACCGCCGCCGCGCCGACCAGCCCCAGCGCGAGGCCCTTCACCACCCAAGCCGCTCGGGCGCGTGCCGCGATGCTGGCGCGGTTCGCGGCGGCCGACCACTCGGCCAGCGCCTGGATCTGCGCCACCAGCGCCTCGTGCGCCTGGCGGCCGCTGGTGTGCCAGAGGTATTCCGCGGTGCGGTGCCAGCCCTGCTCGTGCAGGGCCAGCTCGCTCGCGGCGGCCTCGTCGAAGCGCGTGTACAGCGCCTCGATGCGCTCGAGGATCTGCTCGCCCTCCCCGGGCGGCACGACCGCCCACAACGTATCAGTGGCGGCCGTGAAGTCGCGCCGCGCGGCCTCCAGGAGCTCTCGGTCGCGCCGATCGCCCGTCAGGCGATAGCCACGCAGGCTGTTGTTCTGCTGCTCGACAGCCAGGCGCAGGCGCAGCACCCCCGCGCTGATCGCCTCGTCGTACACGGCGAGCCGCTGCAGCTCGTCGTTGGTGTTCCCGATGTGGGCGATGGCCAGCACCGCGACCACCAGGGCGAACAGGGCGGTAGCGCTGTAGCCCGCGCGAATCTCCCAGGCGATGCTGCGCCGCAGCGGCGGGCAGGGGGGGCAGCCCTCGGGCAACAGCGCGGAAGGCTTCCCGCGCCGCCGGTAGTGCAGCCAGGCCCCCGGGCAGCGCATCAGGGAGCCTCCGCGAGCAGCCGCTCGATCGCCGGCCGCGCGGCAGCGACGGCCTCCGCGGCAGAGCGCTCGCCATGCCAGAACGGCTGCAAGGCGGCGTCGAGCGCCGCGGTGAGCTGGTCGGTCTGCTGGCTCTGCAGGCTGGGGTGGCCGTGCGCCATCTCGTCGAGGAACACCTGCAGGTCGTACGGCTGGCGGTGCAGGAAGATGTGGTCCTCGCGCACCGAGCGCCGCGCCGGCGTGATGAGGCCGCTCTCGGCGAACAGCGCCTGGCCCTTGGGGCTGGCGAGAAACTTGAGCAGCTGCCAGGCCGCCTCGGGGTGGGGGGCAAGCCGGGAGAGGCTGTAGCCCGCGCCGCCCAACACATTGGCCGCCACCCGGCCGCGCGGCAAGCCTACCACGTCCCATTGCAGCCCCGGAACCTCTGTGAACAGGGGCACTTTGCCGTGGCCGCCGAACACCATGGCCAGGCGCCCCTCGACGAACAGCTGGTTCAGCGCGTCGGTGTGCAGCAGCTCCACGGGCGGGG
>DATGKN010000080.1:0-7452 GCA_035294645.1 Chloroflexota bacterium | reverse complement strand
GGCGCCCCGCCCGCCAGCCGCCCCGCCCGCCCCGCATGTCGCTGGTGCCACGGCGCCGCCCGCCCCCGCCCCCGCCAGCGTGACCGCGCTGCTAGCCCAGGCCCAGGCGCTGGCCGACCGCGGCGCGGTGCAAGAGGCGCGGGCGGTGGCCGCCCAGGCGCGCGCCGCGGCGCCACTCGATGCCCGCGCGCACGCGCTGGAGGGCACCCTCGCGGCCCAGGCCGGCGAGCTCGACACCGCCGCCCGGGCGTTGGAGCGCGCCGTGTACCTCGATCCCACGGCACCGCAGGCATACTACCAGCTGGGTAGCATCTACCGACGGCTCGGCCAGCCCGAGCGCGCGCGCCGCGCTTTCCGGCAGGCCCTGCGCCTGCTCGACCGCGCCCCAGCCGCTCCCACGGCCGACGCCGCCACGCTGACGCTGCTGGCGGAAGCCTGCCGCCGCCTGCTACAGACCCCATGAGCGGGCGCGATACCCTGCGCCCCGCGGCGCCCCCACGCATGCTCGGCATTAAGCGATCGCTTAGAATAGCCCCGGGGTGCGCGGCAGAAACAACGATGCGGACGTAGCGCATGGTGACCGCCAGGCTGCGGCAGCGGCTTCCCTGCTACCCGGCGAGTCGCGGGCCAGCTCGGGCCGCGGCGGCGGCGGGGGGCCTGGGAGAGCCGTCATGGCCGAGCTGAGCCCCCGGGCCCTGCCGCGCGGGGCCCCGGCCGCGCCCCCCCCCACTCCCCTCGACGGGGCGCGGGCGGCCGCCACTGCCCGCGGAAAGCACACGGTCTGGGTAGACCTGATGCTGCTGGCGCTAGGGGCGCTGGCTATCCGTCTGCCCTTCCAGACCACCGTGCTGTACCACTGGGACAGCGTGCTCTACGCCCGTGCGCTGAACCAATTCGACGTCAGCCAAAGCCAGCCCCACCCCCCGGGCTATCTGTTCTACGTGCTGGTGGCCCGCGGGGCACAAGTCCTGCTCCACGACCCGAACGCGAGTCTGGTGGCGGTGAGCCTGGCGGGCGGCGCGCTCGCCGTCGCCCTCACCTATCTAGCAGGGCGCCTGCTGTTCGGTCGGCTAGTGGGAGTGCTGGCCGCGCTGCTGCTCGCGGTCGCCCCACCGTTCTGGTACTACAGTGGCGTGGCGTACCCCTACACGGTACTAGCGGCAGGCAGCGCCGGCCTCGCCGTGGCGGGCGTGGCCTACTGGCGCGGCAGCTGGGACCGGCCGGTGCTGCTCGGCTGGCTGTATGGGGTGGCAGGGGGCTTCCGCCTCGACTTGCTCATCTTCCTCGCCCCGCTGCTCGCGGCCGCCCACCTGGTGCGCTGGACTGCCCGGCGCGACGGGCGGCTGCTGCTCGCCGCGCTAGTCGGCGCGGTCCTCGGCGTGCTGCTGTGGCTCGCGCCTACGGCCATCCTCTCCGGCGGCTGGAGCGTGTACCTCCCGCTGCTGCTCAAGCAGGGGCACTACGTCGAGCGCAGCTACTCGCTGTGGGCGCGCGGCTGGCCAGCGCTGCAGTCCAACGGCTCGCAGGTGCTGGTGTACGCCTGGGAGGGGCTCCAGCTGGCGCTGCTGCCGTGCCTCTACGGCCTGGGCCGCGTGCTGTGGCGGGCCTGGCGGGGAGCCCCGCGCACGGGCGACTGGCGGGGGGCTCCGGCGCGCGTGGTACTGCCGTTGTGGCTGGCGCCACCAGTACTGTTCTACACCTGCGTCCACATCGGCGATCGCGGCTACAGCTTCAGCTACCTGCCGGCGCTCGCCGTGGCCAGCGCCGCGAGCACGGCACTACTGGTCCACGACTTGCAGCGGGGGCTGGCCCGCTGGCGCGGCGGCCTCGTGCGGCTGCGGCACTGGCAGTACGGGGGTGCCGCCTTGGTGGGGCTGCTGGCGCTGCTGAACGCTGGCACCTTCCTGTTCGGCCGGGGCCGGCTGTCGGCCTACGAGGTGGACTGCGTCAACCGCACCACACGCGAGGCTGTGACGCTGATCCGGCAGTGGTTCGACCCGGCCGACACCCTGCTGTTCAGCGCGTTCTTCTACCAGCACGCCCGCTACTACCTGCCCGAGTACCGCGCCTGGTGGTACGATCCGCTGACGCGGCCGGTGTTCCGCGAGCCGCTACCGCTCGACATCCGGCAGGTCGTGATCTTCGGCGAGGGGTTGTGGGCAGCGCGCCAGCCGAACGTCAGCTACTTCCCTCTCGCCTGCGGCCGCCGGCTATACTACTTCTACGCGGTCGAGCCTGGCGCCCAGGTGCTGTACCGGCCACCACTACTCAGTGTGCGTCCAGGGCCGTGACCACTCCGGGATCGGTGCCCGAGGGCGCCAGCGGCGCGCGGGCTCGCAGCCAGGGCGACAGGCGCCGCACGAACGCCCACAGCGCCAGCCCGCCGAGGGGTGCCAGATACACCAGGTAGCCGGCCACATCGAGGCCGGAGAAGCGCGCCTGGGCCCAGTACATGGAAACCGGGGCGCTGAGCGTGAACGCCACCGCCACCCAGGTCGTGCGACTGCGCGGCGTGCCGAGCGCGACGAGCGCGAGCGGCCACGTATAGTACCAGGGCAGCACCCAGGTGTTCACCCCCAGTAGGAACGCCAGCCACACACGCGCACAGGCGAGCGGCAGATCCGCCGCCTGCCGCAGCCGCGCTGCCTCCCAGGCGATCAGCCCCAGGAGCCCCAGCCGCACCAGCTGCCGCTGCGCGCCGAACACCCACGGCTCGAAGTCCTCCGGCGCCCCTCCGCTGAGCGCCGCCAGCATGTCGCGCAGCCAGATAGCGAGGCCCAGCGGCGCGTAGTTCACATATAGCGGGGTAGTCAACCAGTAGCGCACGGGCCCGAGCGTGTCGGCCCCACGCCACCAGGGCAGGTAGAGCGCCGCCAGCACGGCGAGCAGCGCCATCCCGCCGGCCACCAGCAGCGCCAGCCGCCGCCAGCCCCGCGCCCCCCGCGTGGCCCACCACAGCACCAGGGGGGCCAGCAGCGCGGTCGTGTACTTGGTGGCCACCGACAACGCCAGCGCACCCCAGCCCAACCGGACGCGCCCGCGGGCCAGCAGCCCGAACGCTAGCACCAGGAACACCAGCATCGTGCCGTCGTTGTGGCCGTTGCCCGCGAACTCGAACAGCACCAGTGGGTTCCACGCGTACAAGGCCAACCCGCGCGGCTCCGCGCCAGGGCGCAGCCGCCGCAGCGCCCACCAGAGCAGCCCGAGGTTGAGCCAGTGGCAGAGATCGGCGATCAGGCGATACGCCAACGTCTCCGCCAGCAGGCGCCCCCCTAGTACCGCGCCGACGGCGCTGGATAGGGCGGTCCACACCGGACCGTACACCGAGGGCGCGTCACGCCACAGCGGGTTGATCAGCAAGTACAGCGGGTGAGCCGGGTAATCGCTGGGCGTCTGCACGTACGGGCTGCTGCCGAAGCGGCCGGCGATCTCGCCGTACATCGCGTAGGAGAACAGGTCGGTGGTGAACACCCCCGGCAACGGGAGCAGCACCGCCTGGACGAGGGCGGTGAGCGCGAGGAGCACGCCTACGGCCAGCCGCCGCGACACGCGCCCCACTAGCCACAACGCCAGCAAGTACAGCATGAACTGGCCGATCAGCAGCGACAGCAGCAGCAGGGCGCTACCCTGGTAGCTCGCCAGCGCGGCCGGCGCCACCACGCCCACCAACCGCAGCACCACCGCTAGCCCTCCGCCGACCCAGGGCCAGGCAGCCAGCAGCCAGTCGGCGTACTCGATGCGCTCGTTGAGGCGGTACGCGGGGGCCCACAGGAGCCAGTACCCCCCCGCGGTTAGCAGGGCGAGGGCCAGCAGCGTGGGACGCGCCCCCCGACCGCCCAGCCAGGCGCGAATCGGGCGAAAGCGGCACCAGCCTGCCGTATTGGGCAGCATGCTCACCCTGGCCAGCCGTTGCGCGCCGCGCTAGCGCCGTTGGCGGAGGGGCTGACACGACGTGCGTACACCGTAATGATGTCGCCCAGGTCGACCGGCACCAAGCGATCGGCTAGTCGCAGCCGCTCGGCCGCCGCCACGGCCAGCCGCGATACCCGCGGCAGCCACCGCTCGAGACGCGACAGTAGGTACGAGACGCGTACGATCCGGCGATGGGGCCGCACGGCCAGCACCTCGAAACCGCAGCGCTCTAGCAGCGCGCGCAGCGTGCGCTCGGAGAAGTAATACAGGTGCATCTGCATCAACCAGGGCCAGCGGGGGCCGAGCAGGCGGGCGATGGGGCTATCGATGTTCATGGTCGTGATCCCCACCAGGCCGCCCGGCCGCAGCAGCCGCCACACCTCGCGCAGCTCGGCCGCTGGATCGGCGAAGTGCTCGACGACATCCCACAGCGTCGCCACATCGTAGCTGGCGGCAGGCAGCGCCGCCCCGCGCAGCGTGCTGCACACGACCCGCAGGCCGCGCTCGCGGGCGCAGGCGGCCGCCCAGTGCGAGGGCTCCACGCCCTCGGCCTCCCAGCCGCGGGCGGCCGCCAGCTCCAGAAACACTCCGATGTGGCAGCCCACGTCGAGCAAGCGCCCCGGCGCGCCAGCCCGCGGCCCGTAGCGGCGCCACATCGTCTCCAGCTCGCCGAGTGCGCGGGCGAAAGTGTGCACACGCCCTTCGCGCTCGGCCAAGTAGCGCGTGTCCGCTACAGCCTCGTAGGCCGCCTCGATGGCTGCCGCGGTGAGGCGCGGATTGAGATACACCAGCCCGCAACGCCGACAGCGCACCACCGGGCCGTAACGCCCGTAGTGGCAGCTCGTGCAGGCAAACACCTGTTGGGGATCGAGCCGCTGGTCCAGCAGCTCGATGGTGCCCGGGTACAGCAGGACCGTCTCCCATGCACCGCACAGGTTGCATGGGACCTGCTCCAGATGGTCCGGAGCGGCGACCACCGGCGAAGCCGGGCAGCCGGGCGCGATCATCGACATCTCCTCCACGCGGGGCTAACGGGTACGCGACCAGCGCGGGAGCGGCCCCACGCCGCCCCAGCGGCGCGGGCTCCATTCACCCAGCATGCCGCATGCCACTCGTGCCCTGAGCAGGGCGCGAGCGGGCGCAGGGACTATCACAGGCAGACGCATCGCTCGTGGGAGAGCGGGCGCGGCATCGCGCGGACGAACGGGCTCTCTTCTTAGCCTGTACGGTATTGTCCGTTGGGTATTGTACGGACGAGTAATCCTGCCCACAATCGCACCGCCGGCCCCCGGCCGCTGGGCCCACACGGCCGCCCCCCTCAGCGCGCAGCCGCTCCGCGCAGGCCGCGCCCCGTTTCGGGCAGGACCAGCGCCAGCAGCAGCATGGCGACGCTGGTAGCCACGTTGGGCAGCCAGGCGAGTACGAACACCCCCGTCAGATCCCGCAGCACGCCTAGTGCCAGCGGTCCTAGGAGAATGCCCGTGTAGCCGACCGTGAGCATCAACGACACTGTCGCGGCAGCGCGGCGCGGGTCGAGCAGGTCGATCGGCAGCACCAGGGCGATAGCGAACACACACGCGGTGCCCACGCCCATAGTGAGCATCCATAGCCACCAGGGCTGCTGCGGCGCGAGCAGCAGGCCCAGATGCCCCCCCAGAAACAACAGGCTGCCGCCCAGTAGGAACGGCCGCCGCCGGTGGAGACGGTCCGACCAGTACGAGACGACGAGCGCCACCGGCAGCATCACCAGGTTGAACAGGGCTAGCGGCTCACCCGCGCGGGCGAGCGGCCAGCCTAGCTCCTGGTAGTAGGAGGGCAGCCAGCCGTTGGCCGTGTAGAACACCAGCCCCTGCGCCAGGAAAAAGGCGGCGATCAGCCAGGCGGTGCGGTCGCGCCACACCGAGTAGCCGGCCCCTACCCCCTCGCGCCCGCGGCCGCCGCGCGCCGGCGGGCGGGAAGCGCTAGGCGACGCCGCCGGCCCCGCGCCGCCCCGCCTGCCGCACGCCACCCAGGCCAGCAGGCTGCCGGCCGCCAGCCCTGCCCATACCAGGCAGGTACCCCGCCACCCCACAGGCCCCAGTGCCGCCAGCAGGGGCCCCGTGGCCGACGCCGCCGCGACCGCCCCGCAGATAAAGCCCGTCGTATAGACCCCGGTGGCGGTGGCGCGATGGGCGGGGAACTCCTCGCGGACCAGGCGTGCCAGGCAGGGCTGTGCCAGCCCGATGCCGGCGCTGAACACGGCTGTGAGCCCCAACAGCGCCCCGTAGCTGGAAGCCCAGGCGCGCAGCGCGCCCCCGGCGATCAGGAGCAGGTAGCTCACGCTGATCGCGTGGCGCGTCCCCACGCGATCCGCCAGCCGGCTGCCCGGGGTGGCGAACAAGCCCATGAACACCACGGGCAGCGAGAACAGCACGCCCGCCTCGGCGAAGCTGATCCCCAGCTCCTCGCGGATCAGCGGCAGCACCGGGGCGACGCCGATAGAGACAGTGCGCAGATTGAGGGCCACGAGCCAGAGCAACACCAGGAGCACGGTCAGGACGCCGTGGCGGCTAGGCCGAGTTCGCCCGTCAGATAGTCGACGAACTGGCGCGCCGTCCGGCCTGACCGCCCGCGGTGGCGTAGCGCCCAGGCGATCGCGCGGCGCTGCAGCTCCTCCGGGGCGATGGCCAGCCCCCGCTGCGCCGCCAGGGCCCGCACGATCGCCAGGTACCGGTCCTGGTCTGGCGCGAGGAACGTGAGGGTGATCCCGAAACGGTCGCTGAGCGACAGCTTCTCCTGCATGGTGTCCACCCCATGCAGCTCGCCATCGACAGCCCCCGTGCGATCGGCAAAGCTCTCCTGCACGAGATGGCGCCGGTTCGAGGTAGCGTATAGCAGCACGTTGCTAGGGCGCGCCTCCAGCCCGCCCTCCAACACCGCCTTCAGCTCCTTGTACTCGACCTCCGTCTCGTGGAAGCTCAGGTCGTCGACGAACAGAATGAAGCGCTCGCGCCGGCCACGTAGCAGGGCCAATAGCTGAGGCAGGTCGGGCAAGTACGCCTTGGCCACCTCCACCAGCCGCAGGCCGCGGTCGCCATAGGCGTTGAGCAGCGCCTTGATCGTGGATGACTTGCCGGTGCCGCGGTCACCGTACAGCAGCACGTTGTTGGCCGGGTAGCCGGCGAGGAACTGCTCGGTGTTGCGCAGCAGCAGCTCGCGCTCGCTCTCGTAGCCCACCAGGTCGCTCAAACGCACGGGGTCGGGGTGCGCGATGCCTTCCAGGTGGCCGCGCTCGCCCACCCGCACCCAGCGGAAGGCGCGATAGCGGGCGAACAGCCCGGTGCCGGCGCGCGCGTAGTAGGCGGCCAGGTCGGGCAACAGCGCGCCCCAGTCCGCCGCGGCGGCCAGCGCGCGCTTCAGCGTACTGGCGGCCTCATCGCCGGGCGCGCTGGCCAGCGGCCGGAAGCCGTCCCAGGCGGGCCAGGGGGCGTCGGACGCGCGGGCGGCTACCACGCTCGCCAGCCGGCGCGCGTCGAGCTGGAACAGCTGCTGCAGGGCACG
>DATGKN010000079.1:0-11904 GCA_035294645.1 Chloroflexota bacterium | reverse complement strand
CTACGTCCAGCCCACCTCCCCCAACCGCCCTGCCGGTGTCGCCCACCTTGCCCATGGTCGTCGCCACTCCCACCGGCCAGCCTACGCCGCTGCCGCCGCCGACCGCCACCCGGCCAGCGGCGGGTCTCCCGCCGACCGCCTTACCGGGGACGCCAGCCGTTACCGCCACTCCGCAGGCCACAGCGGCTCCCAGCCTACCGCCGCCGCCGACTCGCACGCCGTTGCGCCCTACCGCTACTGCGCTGGTGCCAGCGGCGCCCCCCTTCGGGGCGCCACCTTTCCGCTAGGCGAGGGCGGCCCGGTCCGATTCCTGCTACAGAGGGCGCGGTCCCGTCCAGTCCGGTGCCCGCCCAGGGTCAGGAGGAGAGGGAGATGGTGTCACGCGCTCATCCTCGTCGGCCACCGCTCCGCCGCCCGCGCGACGAGTCTGCGACGGGCACGCTCGTCGCGCTGCTCCTGGCGACGCTCGTGCCGCTGGTGCTGGCGGCCGTGGCGCTGGGCTGGCGGCCCCCGCTGCCCGACCTGGGCCCGCTGCGCGTCCTCTTGAACGGCCGTGAGGCACCGCCTGCCGCTGGGCCCACCCTGCCCGGCAGCCCACTACCCCAGGGCTGGTTCTTCCCCGCCGATGGGGCCAACGGGGCGGGCTTCGCGGTCACCGATACTGCCGGTGCCCCGTTCTGGACCGCGTTGCAGGAACTGGGGGGGCCAGGGACACTCGGCTTCCCGCTCTCGCACCGCTTCGAGTGCGATGGCGCGCCCTGCCAGCTATTCCAGCGCGGGTTGCTGCGCGCCGATCCCGCCACGGGCGCGGTGAAGGTCGGTGCCCTGCTCGACGAGCTGCACGCGGCGGGCTTCGACGAGCAGCTCGCGGCCTACTGGGGGATCCCGGCCGTCGAGCTGCCCGCGAGCGGGGAGCCGGCCGCCGATCAGTGGGCCGAGCGAGTGAACGGATGGCTCGCCGAGTACCCGCCGCTGCGGCAGTATCTCGCCGAGACGCCAGCCGCGCGCCGGCTGTTAGGGCTGCCGACCTCGGCCGTGCACGACGTCGGCGCGTTCTATATTGCACGCTTTCAGAACAGTGCCCTCCAGCAGTGGAAAGCGGACATGCCGTGGGCGGCGGCCGGGGCCGTGACCCCGGTCAATGTGGGCGAGATCGCCGTGACGCTGGGCTACTTCGGCGGCGAGCCACTGGTGCCGCAGCCGGCCCCCGCCCAGTGAGCGGGGCCGCCATGCACAGGCGCCGGTCGTGCGATGGCTGACGTGCTACGATACGATACCGCGCTCCCGCTCTTATCCGTGCCCGGGGAGCTAGTGGGTGCCTGAGATCAACTGGACGCGCGTGCTGATCATCCAGCTGTCGCTCCTGGCCAGTGTCGCCCTGGTCGTCATCGCCTGGCACGTGCTGGCCGCCGTGTCGCACACGCTGCTGATCGTGTTGCTCGCGTCGCTGCTGGCGTTCGTGCTGGCGCCGCTGGTCGACCGCCTGACCCAGGAGGGGATGCCGCGGCCGGCCGCGGTGGGGGTGGTATACCTCGCCCTCGCCCTCGTCTTGCTAGTGGCCGGGGCGCTGGTCTCGCGGCCCTTCGTGGCCCAGGCGACGCTGCTGTGGGAGAACTGGCCCACCTACGTGGCCAACCTCCAGGCCTGGCAGACGGACCTCGACCGCTGGCTAGAGGGCTTCGGGCTCGGGGGCCTGCTGAGCTCCGTGCAGACCGAGCTGGCGCGACTCACCGGGCCGGGCGGCTCGCTGCTGCTGGGCGATACCCTGCGCATCCTCTCGCAGCTGGCGGGCAGCGTGATCGACGCTATCGTGGTCATCGTGACGTCGTTCTATCTACTCCTGGTAGCGCCGCGCGTCCGCCAGGCCCTATACGCCGTGGTGCCCGCGGCGCACCAGGGCAAGGTCGTGTTTGTGGAGGAGAGCCTCGTTCGCGTGCTGGGCGGCTACCTACGGGGGCAGCTCGCGCTGGCCGTGAGCCTGGCCGTGGTCGTGACGCTGGGACTCCAGGTGCTCGGCATGCCGTATGCGATCGTGCTAGGGGCGATCGCCGGGCTATTCGAGCTGGTGCCCATGTTCGGGCCGATCCTCGGGGCCTTGCCAGCCCTCGGCGTGGCCCTATTCCAGCCGTACCCGATGGTGCTGTGGGTGCTGCTGTTCTTCGTGGTGGTGCAGCAGGTGGAGAACCACGTGCTGGTCCCGCGCATCTCCGGTCACGCGGTCGGGTTACACCCCCTGGCGGCGATCCTGGCGCTGCTGGCCGGGCTTGAGCTGGGCGGCTTTCTCGGGGCGGTGTTTGCCGTGCCGGTGGTCGGCTTCGTATGGGTGGTGGTCGCCGAGGTGTATCGGCGCACGCACGGCGAGGCGCCAGCGGAGCCGGCCGAGCGCTGGCGGCTGCGCCGGCCCCAGCTCCGCCTGCGCCGCAGCGCGGCGGCCCGCCCACGCGCCGGCGAGGCCACGGGCGCGGACGCGTCGCCCGCCTCCCAGGGGGTGGCTGCCGAGCCCGCCCCACGCCCGCCGATCGAGCGCGCCTGACGCGCTGCGGCGCCGCGATTTCAACGCTGCTGGAGGGTTGCATGGGTGTACTGACGCGTGAGGCGATTCTGGCGCGGATCGCGGACGGCTCGCTGCGGATCGAGCCGTTCGACCCGGCGCAGGTCGGTCCGGCCTCCGTGGATTTGCATCTGGACCGTCAGTTCCGCGTGTTCAAGAAGGTCCATGCCGTGTTCCACGTCACCGAGGAGGTCGACCCCGCGTCAGTGACCGAGCTGTTGGAAGTCGACGACTACTTCGTGCTGATGCCCGGTGAGGCCGCCCTAGGGATCACCCGTGAGCGGCTGACCCTGCCCGACGATCTGTGCGGCTGGCTGGAGGGGCGCAGCCGCTTCGCACGCGTGGGCCTGATGATTCACAGCACCGCGGGGTTCATGCAGCCCGGGATCGACAACCGCCAGGTGCTGGAGATGTACAACGCCGGGCCGTTCCCGTTGGCCATCCACCCGGGGATCGCCGTGTGCCAGTTCGTATTCATGGAATGCGTGGGCCGCGCGCGCTACCAGGGACGCTATCAGGCGCAGCTGGCGCTGTAGGGGGGTGTAACGTTCGGGCGCTTGGTCCGTTTGATGGAGTGTGGCCCCCTGTGGGGCACGCGCCAGGCCGCCGTGTGCACGGGTGGTCGGCACCGCGAGAAGGTGAGGGTAGCAGATGCGCCGAGTGGTACTGGGAGCGGTCTTGGCTTGTGGGCTGAGCGCGCTGGTGGCGGGCAGCGCCGCGGCGCAGGGGCTGGGCTATGGCTACGGCTGGCCATGCTGCGGTTACCCTGGCTACGGTGGCTACGGGCCGTATGGCGCGTACGGTTTCGGCGGCTATCCGTTCGGCACGGTGCCCGGCTACGCGCCCTGGCTGGCGGGCGCGCCCGGCTTCAGCCCGCCCGATGCCGGCCCGTTCGGTATCCCGCCTAGCTACTACTATCCCTACGGGGCGGTGACGGGCCAGCCGCTGTACGGCGTGCAGAGCGGCGTGGGCTTCACGTTCAACGCGCTGAACTACGCGCCGTTCGGCACGGTCTCGTCGACCAATACCAGCACGATCCCGAACCCGTTCGGGCTGAGCGGGGTGCAGACCAGCCTAACGATCCTGCCGCTGTCGGCGGCGGGCCGCATCAGCGTGGTGCCCACCAACGCGGGCAACAGTGTCAACCAGGTAATCATCCGCTAGGCGGAGCGCTACAGCCCGACGACGAGCGCCGCACAGCGGTTGCGCACGGCCTTGAGCACACTCAGTGCCACGATGCGGCCCGTCTTCGGGTTCTCGGCGGTGGGGACGTTGCGCAGGGTGAGCGCGACCTCGCCGAACGTGCCGCGCGCATAGACCTCGTGGGTGTTGTGGGTCACCGTCGGGTCGGCGTATACGCGCATGCGCGTAGCGTCGAGCCCCACGCCTGCCAAGGCAAGTGCCGCGGCGACATTGACGTTCTGGGGAAAGCGCATCACGCCCTCGCGCGCCGGGCCCTCGAACAGCAGGGTGGGCTCGGTGGCCGCCTGGGCGCGCGCCTCGGCCGGCGTCTCTTTCCAGGCGGCCGGCGGCTTGCGGGTGGTGATCGTCACCTCGTCGAGGCCCCCGAGCGCCGCGGCCCCAATGACGTCGAGGCCGGCGATGGCGCCCGAGGGCACCAGGATCTGCCGCCCGGTTTCCCGCGCGGTGGCCAGCAGCCGGGCTAGCAGCGCGTCGTCGGCGAACGCGCCCACGCTCACCACGAGCAAGTCGCAGCCGGCGGCCAGCACCGCCTCACCGTGCTCGCGTAGCGCCGCGTGGCCGGCGGCCTCGACGACCAGATCGAGCGACCGTGCCAGAAAGGCGGCGCGGTCGGCGGTGAGCAGCGCACCGGCGGGCGGCGGGGGATAGCGCGTGGGATCGCGCACTAGCACCGCTGCTAGCCGCGCCGGCGCGGCGGCGCCAGCCGCCAGGGCTGCGGCCAGCGGGCGACCGATCGCCCCGTAGCCGATGAGTCCGACGGCGAGCGTGCGGGGTGTACTGGCCACCTACTCGTCCTCCTGCGGGCAGCAGCGCCCATCGCGATAGGCCCCGGTGCTCCCGCCCCGCAGGATGTACCGGCGGCGCCCCGCGCGTACGAAGCCGATCTGCTCGGCCAGCAGGTGGATGGTGCTGTCCCAGCGCTCCAGTTCGGCCAGGTACTCGGCGCGGCCGAGAAAGTGGATGTGGGTGTGCAGCTCGTCCTGCACCCGCTGCACCAGCTCCGGATCGGCCAGGGCGCGTTCGACGGCGCGCTCCAGCCGCTGCAGGGTGGGTTCAGGGGTGCCGCGGGGAGCGAACAGCCCGCGGTTGGTGGTGAACGTTACGGCGAGGCCGTATTCGTGCAGCGTGGGCACCTCGGCCAAGGCGTGGTCGCGTTCCACGCCTGCGATCGCCAGCGCGCGCAGCTGGGCCGCTTGCGGCAGTTGCAACAGGTTGGCCGCTGGACACGTGGCCACGTCGATCTGCGCCGCGAGCAGCGCCTCCAATCGCTCGACGATCCCCTCGTAGCCGATCAGCCGGAAGCGGGCGCCGGTGCGGTAGGTGATCTCGCTGGCCAGGAAGTGGCTGGTCGAGCCGAATGTGGCGCCCCAGCGCACCGTGTCCGGATGCTGGCGTGCGTAGCCGAGCAGCGCGTCGAAGGTGGACCAGGGCGCGCTGGCGCGCGTCGCGATCACCTCGGGCGTCGAGAACAGCAGCGCCACCGGCTCAAAATCCCGCCAGCTGAACGGTGCCACGCCCGTGTAGTACGCCGTGATCAGCGACTCGTGCGCGGCCAGCAGCGTGGAGCCATCGGGCGGCGCGCTAAGCACTTGGCGCGCCCCGATCGTTCCGCCCCCCCCCGTCACGTTCTGCACGGCCACGGGCTGGCCGAGCGCCCGCTGGAGGTGCTCCGCAGTCGCGCGCAGCAGCAGGTCGCTCGCCCCCCCTGGCGCCCAGGGCACGACGATGGTGATCGTTTGCTCGCCGGTGGGCACGGTTTCGCCGCCGCCGCGCGGGGGCAGAGGAGCCGGCCCCACGGCGCGCCGGCAGGCGCTGGCCCCCATGACGCCGGCCAGCCAGCAGAGCAGCGTGCGGCGCGAGACCGCGACCGGCTCGCCCACCTTGCCCTCCCCCGCTAGGGCGGCCTACCACCCGAGCGCCAGCCCATCGCGCGTGGGCGCGGCGCCCCCCATCAGCACGCCCGTCGCCAGATCGCGAACGATCGCCTCATGGGCCCCGATGGTGAAATCGGGCACTAGCTGGATCTCGTGGCCCAGCGCCGCTAGGGCCGCGACCACCTCGCGGTCGAGCCGCGGTTCCACCGCCAGCACGTAGGGCTGCCCCCGGTCGCGCTCCAGCGTGCCCGGTCGGCTCGACCACTTGGTGGCGTCGAGCGCGCGCTGGACATCGAGCCCGTGATCGATGATGCTCACCAGCACCTGGAAATTCGTCTGCACCTGGTCATCCGCCCCGGGGGTCCCCCCGACCATATACAGCTCCGTCCCCCGCTTGACCAGGAACGCGTTGAGCGTGTGCATTGTGCGTTTGCCCGGGGCGAGCTGGTTGGGGTGCCCGTCCTCTAACCAGAAGGCAAACAGGCGGTTGTTGAGCAGGATGCCCGTGTCAGGCACCACCACGCCGCTGCCCCAGGCGCTGTAGATGCTCTGGATCACCGAGGCCGCGTTGCCGTCGGCGTCCACCACGCAGAGGTAGGTCGTATCGCCCCCGCGCGGGCGCAGGTCGAGCGCGGCGACCGGCTGGCGCGCCGCGCGCTGGGGGTCGATACGCGCGCGCTGGCGGGCCGCGTGTTCGGGCGACAGCAGTGTCTCCAGCGGCAGCGGCACGTAGCGCGGGTCGCCGAGATACGCCAGGCGGTCGGCGAACGCCAGCTTCTTGGCCTCCACCATGTGGTGGATCGTCGGGGCGCGGTTGTGGCCCATGGCCGCCAGGTCGAACCCCTCGGCGATCAGCAACTCCTCCAGCAGGATGAACCCCTGCGACACCGGCGGCGTCTCATAAACGGTGTGGCCCCGGTAGGTGACGTGCAGCGGCTCGCGGAACGCGCCGCACGGCTCCGCCAGGTCCGCGGGCGCCAGCAGGCCCCCGCTGCGCTGGACATAGCGGCCGAGGCGCTCGCCGATCTCGCCGCCGTAGAACGCCGCGCGCCCCTGCCGCGCGATCAGCCGCAGCATCCGCGCCAGGTCGCGCTGGACCAACCGCGTGCCGGTGCGCAGCGGCGCTCCGCCCGGCAGGAACAGGGCCGCGGTGGCCGGATGCTGGGCCAGCAGCGCGGCGTGGCGCGCGCTCTCGGCCGCCAGGTTCGGGTACACTGGGAAGCCCTCTTCGGCGAGGGCGATTGCGGGCATCAGCAGCTCGGCCAGCGGGCGGGTGGCGAAGCGCTCGTGGAGCAGCGCCCAGCCGTCGACCAGCCCTGGCACCTCGACCGCCGCCACGCCGTGCTCGGGGATCGTGGCGTGGCCACGGCTGCGGAACCACTCCACGGTGGCCGCACGCGGCGCCGGCCCGCTGGCATTGACCGCCACGACCTCGCCGCTGCGGCCGTCGTGGACGAGCGCGAACAGGTCGCCGCCGATGCTGCACGACTGGGGGCGCACGACGGTGAGCACGGCGCTGGCCGCCAGCGCCGCGTCGATGGCGTTGCCGCCATCTTGCAGCACGCGCAGGCCCGCCTGGGTGGCCAACGCATGGCCGGTGGCTACCACGCCGTGCGTGCCAAGGGCCATCGGGCGGCTCGGGTGGGGTACGGAACGGCTAGCGTCGCCGGTCTGCATGCGTGCTCCCCCATGGGCATGCCGCGGACACGTGCCCGCCCGACCCATCCGCGGCTAAGCGCAGTGTACTCTAATAGCAAGCATCCCAACGAGGCAAGCGTGCTTGCCGCCGCGCAGCGGATGGCCCATGATACGGGCAGCGGCCCAACCGCCAGAGGCGGCGCACGCCAGGGGGAGAGCCATGAGCGCGTATCGCATCAACAAGCTGCTGTTCGACCTGCAGATGAAGCCCGAGCTGTTCGACGAGTTCCTGGCCCACCCCGAGGCGGTGGCCGACCGCTACCACCTCACGCCCGAGGAGGCGCGCGCGGTGATCGAGGTCGACGCCACCGCGCTGTCGCGGCTGGGCACGCAACCGTACCTGCTGCGCTTCTACACGGTGCGGCGCGGCATGTCGAACGAGGAATTGATCCGCCAGCTCGAGCTGGCCTAGGGCGCCTGGCGCCCCGGAGGCTGCACCATGGCAGAGATCGTCGCCGCTGTCGCCTGCGCTCACGCGCCCGGCGTGGTAATGCGGCCGGAGCCCGACGCGGCGGGCCTGAAGGAGCGCTGGTTCCGCGCGATGGACGAGGCGCGCGCGCGGCTGGCCGCAGCGCGGCCGGACGCGCTGGTAGTGGTGTGCAACGACCACATCCAGAACTTCTTCTTCAACAACTGGCCCACCTTCTGCCTCGCGTACCCCGAGGAGATGGAAGGCCCCTTCGAGCGGCACCTCCCGATGCCGCGCTACCAGCTGCGGGGCTACCCCGAGTTCGGCGCCTACTTCCTGGAGCAGGCGCTAGGCGCCCACTTCGACCTGGCCTCCTCGCAGGAATACGAGCCCGACCATGGGGTGATGATCCCGCTGTCGCGCCTGCGGCCCGAGATGGACCTCCCCGTGACGCTGCTGCTGCAGAACTGCGTGCAGCCGCCGCTGCCCACCCCGCGCCGTTGTGCCGAGCTGGGGCGCTTCCTCGGGCAGGCCATCCGCGCCTGGCCGCGCCCCGAGCGGTTCGCGCTGATCGCCGTCGGCGCCCTGTCGCATTGGATCGGCATCAAGCGCATGGGCGAGATCAACGAAGCCTGGGACCGCTGGCTGCTGGAGCTGATCTGCCAGGGGCGCTTGGAGGAGATCGCCCGGCTGAGCAGCGCGGACATCGAGCGCGAAGGCGGCAACGGCGGCCAGGAGATCCGCAACTGGCTGACCGTGATGGCCGCCGTGGAGGGGCACCCCGCCGAGCAGCTGGCCTACGCCCCCGTGCGCGACTGGGTGGTTGGCTGCGCCGTGGCGTACTGGGATCTGGCCGGCGCGCGGCGCTGACCTGCCGCGCCCCCCGCCCCGCTTGACACCCGGCGCGCTCGCGCTACAATAGAACAAACGTTCTCACCAGTAAGGGGGGGCGGGCGATGGAAGCGGGGCTAGCGGGCGCGGCGGCCGACCGGCTGGCGCACCGCTATCAACAGGGGGACCGGGCGGCGCTCGCCGCCCTGCATGCCGCGGTGGAGCCGGTGCTGCGCGCGGCGATCGCCCGGGTGGCGCGGCAATCGCTGCCAGCCGCCCTGCAGCTAGCCGATCTGCACCAGGAGAGCTGGCTGCTGTTGGCGGAGCTGGCCCGCCGCTGGCGGCCACGGCCGGGCATCCCCTTCGCGGCGTATCTCGGGCGCGTGTTTCCCTGGGCGCTGGCGCGCTACCTGCGCAGCCAGGCGCCGGCACGTCGCAGCCGCACGCACGCCGAGTATTCGTGGACGCATGCGCGCCTGCTCGCCGCGCTGGACCTGCGGGCGGCGCCCACCGACGGCGACTGGGACACCGCGCTGGACTGCGCGGCCCTGCTGGCGCAGATCGAGCCGTGGGCGCGCGCCGCCGTGTGGCTGCACGTCGTGGAGTGCCGGCCCTTCGCTGAGGTAGCGCGGCTGCTCGGCGTGCCCCGCGCCACCGCCTTCGACCTGTACCGCCGCGGGCTGGCGAGCCTACGGCGCGCGGCCTGAGGCTGTGTTCCCCGCCGGGGCCCTCGCGCTGCCGAGCGGCCCCGGCGTGTGGCCAGCGGCGGGGCAGGCCAACGCCGCGGGGACCGTGCACTAGGTCAGGAACAGGGTATGCCAGGGGGCGATGAGCACCGCCATGGCCACCGCGCACACCAGCGCCGAGCGCGGCCGCATGGCCAACACGCGGCGCGCTACTACCCAGCTCGCCAGCCCCAGCGGCAGCGCGGCCAGCCACATCCAGCGCAGGCGCTGGTTCACTACGTACAGTTGGACTAGCCGCTCGCCGCTGCCGGCGGCCTCCCCCTGTTCGCGGAGCTGCGCCAGGGTGGCCGGGTCGGTCGTGCTGTTCACCAGGTGCACGTAGACTACACTCACCAGCAGCGCCGCGAGGGTGAGCCACAGCGCGGCGAGCGCTGTCTCGCGCAGGTCCCAGCGGCGGATCAGGCGCACCGTGAGCTGCACCGCCGTGAGGCAGACGAACACCCAGGCGTAGATAATGAGCCAGCCTAGCGGCGAGAACATCAACGTGGCCGCACCATCGAAAGTCACGAGTCGCTCTCCCACCGCGATTCGGAGTCTCAGGGGAGCCGCACCATGAGCACTGCAGAACGACCGCTCGCCCCCGCCACGCGCTTGGCCCATGTGGGGCGGCGCTGGCCGCCTGCGGCCAACCGGCCGGTGGCGCCGCCGCTGTACCAGAGCGTGGCCTACCAGTTCGCGGGGCTCGACCAGCTCGAGGCGATCTACGCGGGCGAGCAGCCAGGCTATTTCTACTACCGCTATGGCGGCCCCAACCACACCATTCTCGAACAAACCGTGGCCGAGCTGGAGGGGGCCGAGGCGGCGGTGGCCACGAGCTCCGGCCTCGCGGCCCTCGCGGCCACCTTGCTGGCGCTGCTGCGGCCGGGCGACCACCTGCTGGTCGCCCGCCACAGTTACGGCGGCACGTACTCGCTGCTCACCGCCGAGCTGGCACGGCTGGGCTTCGGCGTGGAGTTCGTCGACCTGGCTGCGCCGGGCGCCCTGGCCGCGGCCGCCCGGCCTACCACGCGCGCGCTGCTGCTGGAGACGCTGACCAACCCGCTGCTGCAAGTCACCGACTTGCCCCAGCTCGCGGCCGCCGCACATGCACGCGGCTGGTTGGTGATCTGCGACAGTACGTTCACCACGCCCTGCCTGATCCAGCCGCTGGCCCACGGCTGCGACCTAGTCTGGCACGCCAGCAGCAAGTACTTCGGCGGTCAGAGCCAGGTGCTCGGGGGGATCGTGGCTGGCCCCCGCGCCCTGATCGAGCGCGTGCGGGAGACGGTCATCCATCTGGGCGTGGCCGCCAGCGCGTTCGACGCCTGGCTGGCGGCGCAGGGCCTGGCGACGCTCGCCCTGCGCATGGAGCGCGCCTGCCAGAACGCCATGGCGGTGGCCGCGTTCCTGGCTGCCCAGCCGGAGGTCGCGCGCGTGCACTATCCGGGGCTGCCCAGCCACCCGCAGCACGCGCTGGCCCGCCAGCTCTATCCGCACGGTTACGGGGCGATGGTCTCCTTCGAGCTGCGCGGGGGGGCGCCGGCGGCGCGGGCGCTGCTGGACCACCTGCGCCTGATCCCCTTCGTGCCCAGCCTGGGCGATGTGGCGACCACCGTGTCGTATCCGCTGCGCACGTCCCACCGGCACGTGCCGGCCGCGGAGCGCGCGGCGATGGGCATCTCCGAGGGCCTCGTGCGCTTGTCGGTGGGGATCGAGGCCGCCGAGGATATCCTCGCCGACTTGGCCGCTGGGCTAGCCGCCGCGCGGGCCGCTGGGTGAGCGCTAGTTGCAAACCTGTGCAGCAGTTGTCGTACCGCTGGCCGGAACGGTAGCCTAGCTATGGCCTACCCCCAAGGCCGCGGCTGCCCGGGTGCCCCCACGCTCGGGCAGCCGTTCCCCCCCCTTGCGGCTGGCGCGCTCAGGCCAGCGGCTCGTACTCGCCGGCCAGCAGCAGCCGGCGCAGGATCTTCCCCACCGGGCTCTTCGGGATGGCGCGCACGAACACCACCCGGCGCGGGCGCTTGAAGTCGGCGAGGTCTGGGCTGGCACGGCAGTAAGCGTCCAGCTCGGCGGCGGTGAGGTCGGGCCGCCGCGGTACCACGAACGCGGTGACCACCTGCCCCCACTTCTCATCGGGGAGCCCGACCACGGCGACCTCGGCCACATCGGGATGGCGCGCCAGCACGTCCTCCACCTCGATCGGGTAGACGTTCTCGCCGCCGGTGATGATCATGTCGTCGACGCGGCCCGTGACCCAGTAGTCGCCGTCGGCATCGCGGTAACCGAGATCGCCCGTGAAGTACCAGCCGTCGCGGATGGCGCGCGCGTCGGCGTCGGGCCGGTGCCAGTAGCCGGCGAACGCCTCGTCGGAGCCCAGCCAGGCGATCAGCTCGCCCACCTCGCCGTCGGGCACCACTTCGTCGGGTCGCGCGGTGCGCTCGGGGTCGGGGCGCACCACCCGCATGCGAGAGTGGAGGCCCGGCCGGCCAGCGCAGCCGGGCTTGCGCACCAGATCGTCGTTGACGGTGAAGGTGTAGATCTCGGTGCTGCCGTAGTGGTTGATGAACACGTCGGGCTGGAACCGCTCGCGGCAACGCGCCTCGAGGCTGGTGG
>DATGKN010000078.1:0-18613 GCA_035294645.1 Chloroflexota bacterium | reverse complement strand
GTAGACGATCAAGACGTCCGTCTCGCGGGGCAGCGTCTCCACGGCCTCACCTCCTGCTTACAGTACACTACCCGGTGTCCGCTGCGGGCCACGTTGCGGGCGGTTAACGGCAGGGAGCCGCGGGCGGCCGTGGGGCGGAGGTGGCGGATGAGCACGGTGCTCGCGCCGTTCGAGGCGCGGCCCTACGGGCTGGTAGTGCGCGGCGTGCGCGCGGGCCAGGGGCCGGTCGCCCTGCTGCTGCACGGCACGGCCGGCTCGTGGCGCAACTTCCGCCCCTGGCTGCCCGCGCTGCTGCCGCGCCGCACGCTGATCATCCCCGACCTGCCGGGCTTCGGCGACTCGCCGGCCCCGCCGGGCGGCCGGCCGCGGCCGCGGCTGCGCACCTGGGCGCGGCTGCTGCACGCCCTGGTGGCCGAGCTGGGCGCGCCGCCCACCACCCTGATCGGCCTCGGGCTGGGCGCCAGCGTGGCGCTCGCCTACCTCGCGGTCGCCCCGCCGGGCACCCCGCCGCTGACCGCGCTCGTCCTGCACACCCCGGCCTACTATCCAGGCGCCGTCCGGCCGCTGGTTCGCTACGGCGTACCGCTGCTGGCCGCGCCGCCGGTGTTCGCGCTCGCGCGGCGGGCGTTGGAGCACCCGCGCGTCCAAGATTGGTACCTGCGCCGGCTGGTCGCCAGCCCCGACGCGCCCGCGGCCACCGCCGAGCTGGCCGACGACCTGCGCCGGGCGTCGCTGCCGGTGCTGCGCGGCCTGGCGCGCGACGCCGTGCGGGCCGACTTCCGCCCCCTGCTGCGCGCGTGTCCGACGCCCACCCTGGCGATCGTCGCCGAGCACGACCCGTTCGTGCAGGCGGAAGCGGTGCTGGCGCTGGCCGCGCTGATGCCGCGCGCCGAGGTGCTGGTCCAGCGCGGGGTCGGCCACGGCTGGACCGAGGCGGCGATCGAGGAGCAGCAGCGGGCGCTGGCGCGGTTCCTCGACGCCCACCCGCCGCCGGGCTGAGCCGCGCCCGCGGCGCGCCTCCCAAGGGCCGCAGGTGCTCTACAATGACCGGGCCGCGCGCGGCGCCCCGCGCCGGCGACCAGCCACAGCGAGGGAGCGGGCATATGCAGCGCCAGCGATACGTGGGCCAGCGCCTCCGCCGGGCCGAGGACCCACGCCTGCTGACGGGCCGCGGGCAGTTCGTCGACGATCTGCAGCCGCCCGGCCTAGTCCACGTGGCGTTCGTGCGCAGTCCCCACGCCCACGCCCGCATCCGCCACATCGATGTCCAGGCGGCCCGCGCCCTGCCCGGCGTGCGGGCAGTGCTCACGCCGGAGGAGGCGGCGCGGCGCTGCCGGCCCTGGCGCGGCGTGCTGCTGCACTACCAGGGCATGAAGACGGGCGAGCAGTACCCGCTGGCGCTGGGCAAGGTGCGCTACGTGGGCGAGCCGGTGGTGGCCGTCGCCGCGGTGGACCGCTACACCGCCGAGGACGCCTGCGACGCGGTGCGCGTGGAGTACGAGCCGCTGCCGGCGGTGGTGAGCCCCGAGCAGGCGCTGGCCCCCGACGCGCCGCGCATCTACGAGGACCTGCCCGACAACGAGATCTATCGCGCCACGTTCACCAAGGGCGAGGTCGATGCCGCGTTCGCCAGCGCCGCGCTGGTCCTGCGCCAGGAGTATCGCTTCGGCCGCCACACGGGCGTGCCCCTCGAGCCGCGCAGCCTGCTGGCGGTGTACGAGCCGGCCACCCGCGCGCTGACGGTGTGGATCTCCACCCAGGTGCCGCACATGATGCGCGCGGTGCTCGCCGAGATCCTGGGGCTCGACGAGCAGCGCGTGCGCGTGATCGCGCCCGATGTGGGCGGCAGCTTCGGTATCAAGATCCACGTGTACCAGGACGACATCGCCGCCTGCCTGTTGGCCATGCAGCTCGGGGTGCCCGTGAAGTGGGTGGCCGACCGCCGCGAGTCGTTCCTGTCGGACATCCACGCCCGCGAGGAACGGGTGACGATCGAGGGCGCCTTCGACCACGAGGGCCACCTGCTCGCGCTGCGCTCCGACATTGTCTGCCCCGTGGGCGCGTTCTCGGCCTACCCGCGCTCCAGCGTGGTCGAGGGCAGCCAGGTGGCGCGGCTGATCCCGAACCAGTACCGCGTCGATCGCTACGCCTACACGCTACGGGTGGTGGCGCAGAACAAGGTGATGACCTCGCAGTACCGCGCCGTGGGGCATCCGCTGGCTTTCGCTGCCGTCGAGGGCCTGCTGGACACGGCGGCGCGGCGGCTGGGGCTCGATCCCGCCGAGCTGCGCTTCCGCAACCTCATCCAGCCCGACCAGTTCCCGTACACCTCCGTCACCGGCAACGTGTACGACAGCGGCAGCTACGTCCAGGCCCTGCGGCTGCTGCTGGAGCAGGCGCGCTACCCCGAGCTGCGCGCCGAGCAGGAGCGCCTGCGCGCGCAGGGCCGCCTGCTGGGCATCGGCTTCGCCTGCTTCGTGGAGATCACCGGCCCGGGCGCGCAGTTCTACGGGCTGGGCGGCGCCCCGATCTCGGCCCAGGACGCCACGACGGTCCGCATCGAGTCCAACGGCAAGATCACCGCGCTGGTGGGGATCACGGAGCAGGGCCAGGGCAACCACACCGCCATCGCCCAGCTCATCGCCGACGAGCTGGGCGTAACTCCCGACGATGTGACGGTGATCTCCGGCGACACGGCGGCGGTGCCCTACGGCGGGGGCACCTGGGCCAGCCGCGGCATGCCCATCGGCGGCAGCGCCACCGTGCTCGCGGCGCGCGCGCTGCGCGAGAAAGTGGCCCAGATCGCCGCGAGCCTGCTCGAGGCCAGCGCGGCCGACATCGAGCTGGTCGACGGCCGCGCGCAGGTGCGGGGCGTGCCCGATCGCTCCATCAGCCTGCGCGAGCTGGCGCGCATCGTCCACTTCGGCGCGCGCCCGCTGGCGGCCGAGATCGAGCCCAGCCTCGACGCCACGCGCCACTTCACCAACCCAGAGCTATGGACGTTCACCAACGGCGTGCACCTGGCGGTGGTGGAGATCGACCGCGAGACCGGCCGCGTCGCCCTGCGGCGCTACGTGGTGGTGGAGGACTGCGGGACGGTGATCAACCCGGCGCGCGTGGAGGCCCAGGTACACGGCGGCGTGGCGCAGGGCCTGGGCGGCGTCCTGCTCGAGGAGTGCCGCTACGACGCCAGCGGCCAGCTGCTGACCACCTCGCTGCTCGACTACCTGGTGCCCAGCGCCGGTGACCTCACGGACATCGCGGTCTACCACCTGGAGACACCGTCGCCGCTGACCGTCGGCGGGTTCAAGGGGGTCGGCGAGGCGGGAGTGGCCGGGGCGCCCGCGGCGATCCAGAACGCCGTCAACGATGCGCTCGCGCCACTGGGCGTGGCGATCACCACGCACCCGATCACGCCCGAGCGGGTGCTGGCCGCCATCGAGCGGGCGCGAGTGCCGGTGGGCTGAGCCAGCGCTCCCGAGCACCTCGGGGCGTCGCCCCGGCACGCCGTGCTAGCGCGCGTCGGGGCCGAACAGCCGCGCCTTCTGCTCCTCGATGCCGGGCATGACCCACGCGGGCCAGCCGGGATCCTGCACGAAGCGCAGGCCCGGCTCGTGGCCAGTGATGCCCATCACCGTGAGCCGCAGCGCTTCCAGATACTCGATCTCGCCACTCTTGGTCAGCCGGAACGGCTGGTCGTGGCCGGGGTAGATCACATCGGCGAGGCGCGTCACCCGCTCGATGCTCTCCCGCGCGGCGTCGGCGTCCCAGAACACGAGCGGGTTGACCTTGCTCACGGCCACGTAGGCGTAGTGCAGCGCGTCGCCGGTGATCACCGCCAGCCCCTGCGGGGTCTCGACCGTGACGCCGATGCTACCCGGCGAGTGGCCGATCATGTCGATGATGCCCACCCCCGGGATCAGCTCGCTGCCCTCGGCCACCTCGCGGATCTGCAACTGCTCGATGATCGCGCCGGTCCACTTCGGGGTGGCCCAGTCGTGGCGGTGCGGCCGGTGGGCGTACTTGCGCTCGTGCGGGTGCAGCAGCAGCGGGGCGTGGTCGAACAGGTCGAGGTTCTGGATGTGGTCCCAGTGGGCGTGGGTGACCACCACCATGTCGATGTCGGTCGGCTGCAGCCCGCGCTCCGCCAGCCGTCGCTCCAGCACCGGTCGGCGGCCCACGTGGGCGAGATCGACCAGGATGCGCTTGCGCGTGCCGTCGCGGTCGGCCCCCTCGATGAGGAACACGCCGCAGAACGCCGGGTGCCCCTCGTCGGTGGTGATCGCGTAGCCGGGCAGGACGATGTCGATGGTCGGGTACTGCTTCACGCTACCCCCAGCAGCATGCGTTGCAGCTCGCGGTCGCTCTGCAACTGGTCGGGCGTGCCCTCGAAGCGGATCCGCCCCTGGTCCATGACGTACACCCGGTGGGCCACGCCGAGCGCGACCGCCAGCATCTGCTCCACCAGCAGGATGGTCACCCCGCGCTGGTTGATGGTCTGCAGGGCGGCGTAGAGCTGGTCGACCAGCTTGGGCATCAGCCCCTGGGTCGGCTCGTCGATCAGCAGCAGCCGCGGCGCGCCGACCAGCGCGCGGGCGATGGCCAGCATCTCCTGCTCGCCCCCGCTGAGCGTGCCGCCGGCCTGGCGGTGGCGCTCGCGCAGCACGGGGAACAGCGCGTACACCTCCTCCAGCCGCTCGGGCCGGCGCGCCTGGCGCGGCTGGGCCAGCTGCGCCACGCGCAGGTTCTCGGCCACGCTCAGCTGCGGGAAGATGCGCCGCTCCTCGGGCACGTAGCCGATGCCCCGCCGGATGATCTGCGGCACGGGCAGCCCGTTGAGCCGCTGGCCCTCGAACTGGATGGTGCCGGCGCGCGGCGGCACGAGCCCCACGATGCTCTTGAGCGTGGTCGTCTTGCCCGCGCCGTTGCGGCCCACCAGCGCCACGATCTCCCCGCGGCCGACGGCCAGCGACACCCCATGCAGGATGTGGCTCTGGCCGTAGTAGACGTGTACCGTGTCAAGCGCCAGCACCGGCCGCCCTCCCGCGTCCGAGGTAGACATCCTGCACCGCCTCGTTGGCGCGGATCTCCGCCGGCGTGCCCTCGGCCAGCACCTCGCCGAAGTGCAGCACCACGATGCGCTGCGCGATGTTCATCACGACGTCCATCTTGTGCTCGACCAGCACGATCGTCAGACGCTCGGCCAGCCGCCGGATCAGCCGCGCGGTCGCCTGGGTGTCCTCCACGCTCATGCCGGCGGTCGGTTCGTCCAGCAGTAACAGCTCCGGCTCGGCGGCCAGGGCCACGGCGAGTTCCAAGTGCCGCTGCTCGCCGTGCGACAGCACCCCGGCCGGCAGCGCCGCCTTGGGCAGCAGGTCGACCTCCTCCAGCAGGGCGCGGGCACGCTCGACCACGCCCGGCAGGGCCTCGGCGCGGCGCCAGAAGTTGTAGGTGCTGTGCCGCGCCTGCACCGCCACGCGCACGTTCTCCAGCACGCTGAGCTGCGGGAACAAGTGCGTGATCTGGAACGAGCGCACGATGCCCAGCCGCGCCACGCGGTGCATCGGCCAGCCCGTGATGTCACGCCCCTTGAACAGGATCCGGCCGCTCGTGGGGCGCAGCTCGCCCGACAGCAGCTTCAGCAGGGTCGTCTTGCCAGCGCCGTTCGGCCCGATCACCGCGCGCAGCTCGCCGCGCGCGATGGCCAGATTCACGTCGCAGACGACGCGCAGCTCGCCGAAGCGGTGGGTCAACCCGCGGGTCTCCAGCAACGGCGCGCCGGTCCCGTCGGCCTTGAGCGTCGCGGGGCCAATTGCCCCGGCGGGCGTGTCGGTCATCGTCAGCCCTCGCGCGGCTGCCGGGCGAGCGTCGGCGCCACCGCCGGGGCGGGCAGCTCCGCCGCGGGCGCGCGCCGCCGCGCGAGCACGTCCTGCAGTGTGCCGCAGATGCCGCGCGGGAACAGCAGCACGCAGAGCACGAACGCCGCGCCGACGAACAGCTGCCAGTCGTCGCGGAACGTGCTGACGATATCGCGCAGCAGGATGAACACCCCGGCGCCCACCAGCGGCCCGAACACCGTGCCGCTGCCGCCCAGGATCGCCATCAGCGCCACGTAGCCCGACAGCGTCCAGTGCAGCGTCTCCAGCGCCACGAAGTACAGCGTGAACGTGTACAGCGCGCCCGCGAAGCCGCTGAACAGTGCCGAGAACACGAAGGCGACCAGCTGGACGCGCACCGTGTCGTAGCCGCAGGCGCGGGCGCGCACCTCGTTCTCGCGGATCGCCTCCAGCACGTGGCCGAACGGCGAGGCGAGCACGCGCTGCAGCGCCCACAGCGCTAGCCACACCGCCGCCGCCACGAACACGTACACGTGCAGGCTGTTGTCCAGCCGCCACTCGAACCCGGGCACGCCCAGCCCGCGGATGGGGATGCCGCGCAGGCCGTCGTCGCCGCCCGTGAGTCCTCGCGCTTGCAGCACGACGAAGAAGATCATCTGCCCGAAGGCCAGCGTCAGCATGGCGAACGCCACGCCGCGCTGGCGCAGGGCGAGCGCGCCGACCACCAGGCCCCACAGCCCGGCCGCCGCCGTGCCCAGCAGCAGGCACACCAGCAGCGGCAGGTCGAACAGCTTGGCCGCCAGCGCCGCCGTGTACGCCCCGACGCCGAAGAACGCCGCGTGGCCGAACGACAGCAGCCCCGTGTGGCCGAGCAGCAGGTCGAACGCGCTGGCGAACAGCCCGAACACCAGCATGTGGCTGGCCAGCGCGTAGTACGGCACCACCAGCGGCAGCAGGACGAACGCCACCGCCAGCACGAGCATCGGTCGCCGCGCGAGGCGCTGCAACCACCTCATGCCGCGCGCCCCAGCAGGCCCTGCGGCCGGAACAGCAGCACCAGGGCCATGAGGATGAAGATCGACAGCTGCGACACGGCCGGCCACACCAGCGTGGTGAAGCTGATCACCAGGCCGATCAGCAGGCCGCCGGCGATCGCCCCGCGCAGGCTGCCCAACCCGCCGACGACCACCACCACGAAGCTCTCGATCAAGATGTCCGTGCCCATATCAGGAAAGATGCCCACGATCGGCCCGGCAGCCACGCCCGCCAGCCCGGCCAGCGCCACGCCGAGCGCGAACGTGAGCCCCAGGAACCGCCCGTTCTCCACGCCCAGCAGGCTCACCATCTCGCGATCCTGCGTCGCCGCGCGGATGATCAGCCCCCAGTCGGTGCGCTCCAGCAGTAGGATCACCGCGACGGTCACCACGAGCGCCAGGCCGATGACGAACAGGCGGTAGGCGGGGAAGTAGGCGAACCCGAGGTTGACGGGCAGCTGAAGCCCCGCGGGCACGGTGGGCGGGTAGCCGGTCTTGCCCCACACCAGCTTGATGATCTCGACCAGCATGATGGCCAGGCCGTAGGTGAGCAGCAGCGACATCACGTCGGCGCGGGCGGCGATGCGCTGCATGAGTCCGCGCTCGACCGCCAGCCCCAACAGGCCGACCACCAGCGGGGCGAGGGCCAGGGCGAGCCAGAAGTTGCCGGTCCGCCCGAGCACCGTGAGCCCCACATAAGCGCCCAGGGCGAAGAAGGCGCCATGGGCGAAGTTGGTGATACCCAGCACGCCGAAGATCAGCGCCAGCCCGACGGCGAGTAGCACGTATAGGCTCCCCACCGCCAGGCCCGTGAACAGCTGCGTGACGAGCGCGACGAGCGTGGCGTCCATGCCCTCCCCTTGCGGGCGGCGCGGCGGCAGCCGGCCACGCGGCACTGGTCGCCCGGCCACCGGCGACGCTAGGCAGCGTGCCCCTGCTCAGCGCAGGTAGCCGCGATGCCCTCGCCGCCCTCCTGGTGGATGATGTCGAGGATGTTCCACTGGTCCTCGAAGCGCGTCTTGATGCGGTAGACGTACACGTCCTGGATCGACTGGTGGTCGCACCGGCGCCAGTACTGTGGCCCCTTGTAGTGATCGTATTGGTGGCCTTCGAGCTGAGCGATCACCCGGTCGGCGTCGGTGGTGCCCGCACGCTCCACCGCCTCCAGCAGCTCGAGCACGCCGCTGTAGGCGTAGCCGCCGTAGTCGCTGGGCGGCCGGCCATTCTTGGCGCGGAAGCCGTCGACGAACTGCTTGGCGCTGGGGATGCGGTCGGCCAGCGTCCAGAACCAACTGCCGCCCATATAGCAGTCGCCGAACACCTCCGGGCCGCCCTCCTGGATCGTTTCGGTGCTGGTGATGCTGATGACGATCGGCATCTGCTGCTTGAGCCCGAAGGCGACCGCCTGCTGCGCCGACTTGAGTGTGTCCTTGCCGAAGTTGGCCAGCACCAGGAAGTCCGGCCGCGCGGCCAGGATCTTGGGGAAGAACGCCGAGAAGTCTGGCGCGCCCAGCGGGTGTAGGTCAACCCCCGCCTCCTGGCCGCCGGCCGCCTGGATCTGCCGCCGCCAGCCGTCGAGGTGCTCGTGGCCGAAGGCGTAGTCGGCCACCAGCAAGTACGGCCGTTTGCCCAGGTTCTGTAGCGCCCACCGTGCCACCACCGTGCTCGTCTGGCGCGGGGTAAGCGACTCGTGGAAGGTGTACTTGCTGAAGTCCGGCATAGCGGTGATCTTGTCCGACTGGCTCAGAGAGACGAAGATCACCCCGGCCTTCGAGGTGACGGTGTTGATGGCCAGCTGCGTGGCGGCCGAGAGGCTACCGACGACGAAGTCGACCTTCTCGTTCTCCACCAGCTCCTGTGTGCGCCGGGTGGCCTCGTCCGGCCGCAGGGCGTCGTCGCGCTGTACCAGCACCACCTGCCGGCCCAGCACCCCGCCGCGACTGTTGACCTGCTCCACGGCGTACTGGGCGCCCGCGAACTGCGCCGCCACCTCCGCCGCATAGAGGCCGGTGAAGCCGCTGATGAAGCCGATCTTGATCGGCGGGCCCGCCGACGGCTTGGCCGCCGGCGCGCCGCTCGCAGGACTGGGCGCACTGGCCTGGCCGCCGGGCTTGCTCGCGGGCGCCCCGACGGGCGTCGCTTGCGCGCAGGCCGCCAGGCCCAGCGGGGCGGCCGCCAGCGCGTAGCGCAAGAACTGTCGGCGGCTGGTGCGACGCATCATCGTGGCTCGTCCAGGTTGATGACGATCGCTTCCTGCGTGCTGCGCGCGACGATCATCTCCGCCGGCTCCGTGTCGCTCGCGTTCTCCTCGATGTGCACGGTGTGCGGCGGGATGTACAAGAAGTCGCCCGCCTCGGCGACCAGCTCCTGGTCCAGCCGGTCGCCGACCAGGAAGCGCCCCTTGCCACGCAGCATGTACAGCGCGGTCTCCGACTCGCCATGGTGGTGGGCGCCAGTCTTGGCCCCCGGGGGCAGCACCGAGTAGCCCATCCAGATGCCCTGCGCGCCCGCCATGCGCGCCGAGATCGCCTCGAAGCGCCGGATGCCGGCAGTCTGGCCGGTCTGGCTCGACAGTTCGTTCGCCTTGACCAATCGCACCTGCGCGGTGTCCGCCTGCGCCATGGCGTCTCCTCCCCTCGACGCGAGCCGTCTCCAGGTTCACGGAGCAAGGCGCCGCCACGCCCCCCACCGCGGCGGGCGCCAGCATCGTTCATGTTACACCAAGCGCGCTAGGCCTCGTGCCCACCCCCGCCAGCGACATCGCCCAGCACGCTGTCCCCCTCCACATACAGGCCGAACGGCAGCGGCCGCCCCACCGGCCAGCGCCCGTGCTGCAACTGCTCGCCGGCCTCCCGCGCGCGCGCCAGCACGCGCTCGCCCAGCGCGCGCTGGCGCGCCTCCCACCGTGCCAAGGCAGCGGTGAGCTCCGTATCGCGCGCCCGCAGGGCGTGTGCCAGCGTCCAGGCATCCTCGGCCGCCTTGGCGGTGCCCGCGGCCACGTGCGGCCGCACGGTGAAGGCCGCGTCGCCGATCAGCACCACGCGCCCGACGACCATGCGCGGCGCCGCGATATCGTAGATGACTTGAATGAACGGCGCGCGCGTCTTGGTAATCGTCTCGGCCAGCGCGGATGGCAGCGCCGCGGCGTCGTGGTGGAGCTGTCGCACCGCCCGCGCCGACACGGCTCCCGGTGGGATCGAGATCAGCCAGCGCTCGCTGCTGCGCCGCTCCGCTAGCGCCTCTAGCTCCGCCCCCGGGGCTACATTGCGGTACCATAGCCAGTTCATCAAGCGCCGGCCCGGCTCGACCGCGCCGTCGCGGTTAGGGATCGGGTACACCAGGAGATGGCCGTCCGGCAGTAAGTGATAGGTGATGCCCCCGTGCAGCAGTGCGAAGGTGGCGGGGCTCAGCTCCCGCTCGCTCACCACCCCGCGCCAGGCCACGTAGCCGGCGTAGTGGGGCGCGCAAGCGGGAAATAGCCGGCGCCGGCCGAACGAAGCGATGCCGTCGGCGCACACCAGCAGGTCGCAGCGCTCCGCATGCCCATTGGCGAACCACGCCGTGACGCCTGCGGCGTCCTGCTCAAACCCTAGGCACTCGGCGCCGAGCCGGTAGTGGTCAGGCCCCAGGCAGCGCAGCAGGCCGCGGTAGAGCACGTTGTAGGCCGTGAAGCGATAGGCGCAGGCACTCTCGTGTGCGACCTGCCCTGCGGCGTCGAGGTAGCGCAACCACGTGGCCGGTGCGCTGATCTGCTCGACGGGCTGCCCGCCGGGCAGTGCGAGATAGCGGATCGTCGCCTGGTGCAGGACGATGCCCGCGCCGCGATCCTCCAGCGGGGCGGGCGCCCGCTCGAACACGGTGACCGCACAGCCCACCGCCTGCAGCCACAGCGCCGCATTGAGACCGCCCAGCGAGCCGCCGACCACCGCGACACGCAGCCCCGTCCCGGTCGCCATGCGCCCGCCTCACCCGTTCGCCCGCTTCGGGTGCTCCCCGCCTGCCGCCCGCATACCGGGATTCTGGCGCAACCGCCCGGCGCCCGCCAGCCTAGCCGTGCAGGAACTGGCCGCGCGTCTCGTGGGCGAACAGCAGCGCCACGATGGAGATCACCAGGGTCGAGGCCACCAGGGTGGTAGCCAGGGCGAAGCTGCCCCCAACGCTGGCGACCAGCAGCCCCGCGACGAACGGGCCGGGCGCCGTGATCAGCCGGCCGATGTTGTTCGCCAGCGCGCAGGCCGTGGCGCGCAGGTGGGTGGCGAACAGCTCCGGGAAGTACGCCGCGCTCCCGGAGAAGAACCCGAAGATCCCAAACCCAATGATCGGGAGCAGGAGCATGTATGCGGGGAAGGCGGTCTGCAGCGGGAACAGCAGCCAGGTGCCGCCCAACGCCGTCAGAAAGCTGATCAAGAACGCCGGCTTGCGGCCGATACGGTCCGCGATGAACCCCCAGCTGATGTAGCCGATGATGCCGCCGACGTTCAGCGCCATATTGGACGCCGTCACATACGGGACGACCGCGGCTCCACTGACTCCCTGCGCTGCCATCAGGTCGCGCACGATCTGGGGCGTCCAGGTCGTCACGCTCCAGAAGGCGAACAACCCGCCGACACTCATGGCGATGGCCAGCACGGTATGCCGCACCAGTGGCGGCCGGAACAGCTGAACCAAGATGAACTGGTTGAAACGCCGCTCCTCCTCGGTCAAGACCGCCTTGCGCTTGAGGGCACGGCGGCGTTCCTGGGTAGCGACGAACGGCGGGGGCTCGTGGGTGAACTGGCGGATAAACACAACCAGGATGGCGGGTAGGATGCCGACGGCGAACACCGCGCGCCAGCCGAGCGGTCCGACGACATAGTACACGAGCGCCGCGAGGAAGAACCCGAAAGCAAAGCCTGACATCATCACGCCCGCGGCCTTGGCACGATAGCGGTTGTTCCATGTCTCGGCGATCAACGCCGCTCCGATCGGCCACTCCACGCCAGACCCGAGCCCCGTGAGGAAGCGAAAGACGCCCAGATGCCACCATTCCTGAGACAGCGCCGAGAGCCCCGTAAACACTGAGTACATCAGAATGCTGGCCGCCAGCACGCGCACGCGCCCGAAATAGTCCGCCAGCACGCCGAGCAGTAGCGCGCCCAAAGCCCAGCCGAGCAGATACAGCGTCACGTTGAGGCCGCCGTAGAAGCCGATCTGCGCGGGCGTGGGATCGAGGATCCCGCTGTTGCGTAGCAGCTCGCTGACCGCCGGCCCCACTACCAGCGCGTAGAGGTTGCCGTCGAACCCATCGAGGCCCCAACCCAGCATGGTGCCGATCAGCACCAGCCATTGATACCGGGTGATCTCGGTGCGCCACCCACGCGGGACTTCGGTCTCTACCGCACGCTCGGTCATGGCGGTCGCTCCCCTGGCCATGGTCCCCGAGTACAGCCCGGCGATCGTAGGCGAGGCGTGCGACCTCTGTCAAGCTGCGATACCGCGCTGCCGCAGGCGATTCGGGGCGAACGAGCGGCCAATTGAGATAATTAAGAGATACCCGCGCACGCGCCCGTGGTGTCGGCGCGTGTACCATCGTCGCGGACAGCCGCCCGGTCACCGGGGTGCCGTGCGGCTCGCCCCTCGCGGTGCCCCCGAGCGGCCGCGCGGCCTGGGAAAGGATCGGCTGGGAAAGGATCGGAGTAGTGACGCCCGCGCAGTTACTGGCAGAGCTGCGCCGCCGACGTGTCGAGCTGATCGTAGTCGACCAGCAGCGGCTGCACTGGTACGCGCCGCCCGGGGCGCTCACCCCCGAGCTGCTGCGCGCCCTGCACGCTGCCCAAGCGGACCTGATCCAGCTGCTGCGGCACCCGCAGGCCCGCGGGGCGGAGCGGCGGCGCATCCTCGTGCAGCCGGGCCCGCCGGGCCACGTCTCCTACGCGCGGCTGGCGTTCTGGCGCTGGCTGGTGGTCACGGGGCGCGCCGATGTGCCGCCCGCCGGCCCGCCGGCAGGGCCCTACGCGGACCCAGTGGCGCGGTGGCAGCGCGAGCGAGGCGCTGAGCCGCCCGGCCGCTAGATGACCCCGCGCGCCCGCAGCGCCTGCGCCAGCCGGTGCGCGGCCTCCTCCTCGCTGTCCGCGGCGATGATCTCACAGGCCACCCGCGCTTCGGGCTGGTACAGCCGGCGCGGGAGGACCCGCGGGACAGGGGGCGCCAGGCCCAGCTCGGCCGCCGTCCAGATGGGGATCGTCTTCATACTGGCGGCCAGGATGTTAGGCATCGTGGCGTAGCGCAGCTGGTACTGCTCGCTGGTCACCCCCAACACCGCGGGCGGCTCGATGAGTAGCACCTCGTACCCATCGTCTAGCACGCGCTCCACACGCAGCGCGCCGTTCTCTAGCGCGACCCGCCGCGCTACTGCCACGCTCGGCCAGCCGAGCAGCTCGGCCAGCGCGGGCCCCACGATGCCTGCGTCGGTATCGGAAGCCTGGCGCCCACAGAGCACGAGGTCGACTGCCCCTAGCTTGCGGATGCCGGCGGCCAGCACGCTCGCCACGACGAAGCTATCGCCACCGGCCAGCGCGGCGTCTTGGATCAGCACCGCCTCGTCGGCGCCCGTGGCGAGCACCTCCTGCAGCCACTCGCTCACGTCGTCGGCAGCCAGGCTCAGCAGCGTCACGGTGCCGCCGTGCGCGTCTTTGAGCTGGAGCGCGGCCTCCAGTGCGCTCTCGTCATAGGTGCTCGTCAGCCAGGGCACCGAGCGGGCCGGGACCAGCCGCTGGCCCGTCTCGTCGATCCGGTACAACGAGGCTGGCGCCTCGGGATCGGGCACCCGCTTGACGCACACGACGATGTTCATCGCTCCTCCACCGCTCGCCGAGCGCAGAAACGCTCGGCCTCTGGAGATTCCGTATAGCACCCCGCCCGTGGGGCGTCAACGCGCGGGGAGCTGGCAGCGCAGCCCCCGCCCGAGGCGCCCTGCGCAGGTGCTTGACGGCCTTGGGCGCCACGCCTAAGCTAGCGCCCGCAACCTGGCTCTAGCGCCCGCGGGGCGCTCGCCGAGACGGCCAGGGCTGGCGGAGGTGTGGCGTGTATCAGCAGACGTACGACCCGCTGGGCAACCCCTTGCTGTCTACCTTGGTCGCCGCGATCCCGATCGTCGTGCTGCTGTACTTCATCGCCTTGCACCCACATCGCGATGCAGAGGGGCGCCGACACCTGGGCATCAGCGCGCCGCTGGCTGCATTCTATGGAGTGGTCGCCGCCTTCGCCGTAGCCGTGCTCGTTATGCACATGCCATTCGCTACGGCGTTCTCCGCGTTCGCGCTCGGCGTGCTGTCGGGTTTCGTCGGCATCATCTGGATCGTGATCGCGGCCATGTTCCTGTATACGATCACGCTGATCACGGGCAAATTCGAGATTGTCAAGGAGTCGATCATCCATATCTCGTTTGATCGCCGCCTGCAAGTGCTGCTCATCGCATTCTCGTTCGGGGCGATCATCGAGGGCACCTCGGGGTTCGGCACCCCGGTGGCCATCGCGGGAGCAATGATGGTGGGGTTGGGGTTCTCCCCATTCCAGTCGGCAGTGCTGAACCTGCTGGCCAATACCGCGCCCGTGGCCTACGGCGCGATCGGCACCCCGATCGTCACCCTGGCAGCGGTGAGCGGCCTGAACGAGATGGCGCTGTCGTCGATGGCCGGCCGCCAGCTCCCATTCGCCTCGCTACTGATCCCGTTCTGGTTGGTGGTTACCTTCGTGCGGATGGAAGGCGGGGGCTGGGCACAGGCGCTCGAAATTTGGCCGGCGACCCTCGTGGCAGGCGGGGTGTTTGCCATCGTGCAGTTCCTGGTGTCCAACTACGAGCCGCTCCATCTGCTCACCGATATCATCGCCGGACTCTGCTCCGTACTGGCCGTCGTGCTGTTCTTGCGCATCTGGCATCCGCGCTCGCGGTTTCTGCTCGCCGCCGAACGCGCCCGGGCGGCGGTAGGCCCCGGGGCGGCTGCCTCGGTCGCCTCGAGCGCTGAGCCCTATCGCTATCCTTACACGCTGCGCGAGACCCTGCACGCATGGGTTCCGTGGGTGCTGCTGATCCTCTGCGTGGGGCTGTGGGGCTGGCCGCAGTTCAAGACCTTCCTCAATAACCTGATTCCCGGCGTTACCCTCGTGAACATCCCCATGCCGTACCTGCACCAGATGGTGCAGCGCGTCCCGCCGGTCGCCCCGCCGAACGCGGCGCCTGAAGCCGCCATCTGGTCGTTGAACTGGCTCTCGGCGGCGGGCACCGGCGTGTTCGTGGCTGCTGTGCTCAGCGGCCTCTATCTGCGGCTGACACCCGCGCAGTGGGGCCAGGCCGTGGCGCGGACCGCCCGTCGCATGCGAATCCCGGTGCTGGTGATCGCGCAGGTGCTCGGCCTGGGGTTCCTCACCCGCTACTCGGGGCTGGACGCCATCCTGGGGCTAGCGTTCACGAGTGCTGGGGCGTTGTACCCGTTCTTCTCGGCGTACCTGGGCTGGCTCGGCGTCTTCCTGACCGGCTCGGACACCGCATCGAACGCGCTGTTCGGGAGCCTCCAGCGCATCACCGCCGAGCAGCTCCACCTAGACCCCGTGCTGATCGTCGCCGCGAACTCCACCGGCGGAGTCATGGGCAAGATGATCGACGCCCAATCGATCACCGTGGCGACCGCGGCCTGCTACGAGAGCCCCACCGAGGGCGCCAATGCGCTCGGCCCGATCTTCCGCACCGTGTTCTGGCACTCCATCGTGCTGGCCGCGTTCATCGGGCTGATCGTCATGCTGCAGGCCTACGCGGCGCCGTGGATGATCCCCTAGCGGGCCTCGCTCGGGCCGCGGCGGCCGCCGGGCGACAGCGGCTCACACCGAGCCCGGTACGCGCTGGCTGGCCACCCAGCGCATCACGTCGCCGCGGCTGATGATCCCTACCAGCTGCTGCCCGCGCACGACCGGTACGCGCCGGATGTGGCGCTGCGTGAGCAAGGTGATCACCGTGCTCAGCGGGGTGTCCTCGCTGACCGCCGCGACCTCGCGCGTCATGATCTCGCCGGCAGTGCGCCCCTGCCGGGCGATCACGTCGGCCTGGCTGACGATGCCTACCAGGCGGTCGCCCTCGACCACCGGCGCGCCGCTGATGCTGTGGAACGACAGCAGCGCCGCCAGTTCCTCCACGGGCATCTCGGGCGTGGCGGTGACCACCTCGGTGCGCATCAGGTCGCAGGCGCGCACCTGCCCGGGCACGGCGGGCGCGGGTGGGGCGAAGGCGAACAGGCCGCTGCCGGCCTGCCGGCGCGAGTGGAGCTGCGCATCCTCGTGCTCGAAGAACGCTCCCACCGCGCCGTCCTGGATCTCGAACGTGAGCACGCGCTCGTTCTCCAAGTGCAGCGTGCCACGCAGCGTGACCGCGCGGTCCAGGATCGCCTCGTCGGCGGTGCCTTGCGGCACGATCGCGTACAGCTCGCCCCCGCGTACCTCCAGCACGACCGCCTCATCGCTCTCGTCGTGAGCGCTCGCCTCACTGGCGAAGCTTGGCTCGCCCGCGAACGCGGCGCGAATGTTCACTCGTCGCATGGTGCCCTCCTAGCCCGGCGCCCCCGGCTACGCGCCCGCCGCGGCCCAGTGTAGTGGGCCCTAGCGTAGAGGGCAGCTGCCGCGCCGTCAAGTCGTGTGCAGCACGGGAGCGCCGCGGTCGCGCCACAGGCGCCAGCGCGGCTGGCGGGCCACCTCGGCCTGGTGCTCGCGCAACCAGGCCCACGGCGCCTCGGGCCCGTATCGCGCGAAGAACGCTGCCTGCACCGCCGGCGCCTCGGTGTACAGCGAGCGGCAGTCGGGCGCGATGGGCCAGGCCCGCCCTGGCGGCGCGAGCGCTCCCCCGCGGCGCGCCAACACCGTGCCGCCAGGGTCATCGTGCACCACCACATAGCGCGGGCTGGTCAGCAGCGAGCGTCGCAGCGGCTCGACCTCTAGGCCGCCGTGCGGGGCTTTCGAGACGTACACGTGCGTGAAGTGCACCTGGTAGCGGCCCGCCCACTGCTCCAGGGCCTCCGCATCCTGCATGCTCTCATCCTTCAGCTGGCTGTACAGACACACGCGCTGGCCATGCACGTGGCCCGGCAGCCACTCCGCCCCCTGGGGCGTGAGCACGCTCCGGCGCTGGGCCAGCACGGGAAACCACTCGGTCACGTAGTCTTCCTCCCAACCGCGCTTGGGCGAGACGACCAGGAAAGCGCTATCGGGCGGGGTATGCTCGGCGATCCAGGCGAGTGTTCGGCGCTCGGCGGGCGTCATGGCGGCGAGCGTGTCGTGGCTCAGCTGGAGCTCGCGCCAATGCGGCACGGCCAGCGCGCCGAGCAGCGCGGCGCCGAGCAGGCCCGGGGCGAGCGTGTACAGCCCGCGCGCGGCTGCCGCCCCCGGACGCGTCAACAGACTGGCGTCCCAGCGCGCCCACAGCTCGGCACGCGCCAGCGTCAATAGCCCCGGCACGACCACCTCCGCGACCCCGCTGCCCACCAGCAGCGCCCAGGGCACCGTCGCCTCGGTCGGAGCGCTGCGCGGGGTGAGCACGAACACCAGCGGCAGCCACAGCGGGACCACCAGCTCGCGCCGCAGCAGACAGGCCAGCCAGCCGATGGCCGCGAACGCGCCTTGCACGGCCAGCACCGGCTCGGGCGGGAACACGAAGCGCACGGCGTCTTCTAGCGACTCCTCCAGCGAGTACCAGCCGGCGGTGGCGCTAGCCGCCAGGTACGGCGCCAGGCCGTGGCGCTGCACGACGACGAGCCACCAGGGCGCGGTGAACACCACCGCGCAGAGGCCCCAGAGCACCGAGATAGCGAGCCCGCGCCGGGTACGCCCATGGGCCAGGAGCAGCAACGCAAAGCTGTACGCGACGAACAAGCCCATTTCGAGGTGGGACAGCAGCGCGAGCGCGGCGCACCCCGCGCAGCCCAGCAAGCGCACCGCCGAGGGGCGCTCCAGCATGCCGCGAGCCTGGGCCAGGGCCAACAGCGCCCACAGGAACCCCAGCCCACGGGTCAGCCCGCCGCCCATGATCAGCCACTCGTAGCCGCGCGGCGCCCCCGCAAAGGCCACCACGGCAATGAACACGGCCAGCTGCGACTCCAGCAGGGACCGGGCGAGCAGGTATACCGCGCCAAGTGCCAGGAGGTTCATCCCCAGCGGCAGGTAGCGCACTACCTGGGTGAGATCCACGCCCAGCCAAACGGCGAGCGCGGCAGCGAGATAGAACCCAAGCGGCGGATAGGCGAACGGAATGCCGTCCGCGTTGTACGCGGTGGAGTCAGGCAGTGCGAAGTGGGCCGCGGCCACCTCACGGGCCATCTGCAGGAACAACGCGCCGTCATTGAGCGGGAAGTCGGAGGCGAGAAAGAACGGCAGCCGGGCCGCTAAACCAACGAGCTCCCCAACCACAAGCGTGCAGGCGGGCGCTAGCCCACGGGGCCCGCGGAGTTTCATCCGACCGTCCATCGCGTCCTAGCAACGCTGCACGTCAGGTTGCGCGCGGACCGCAGAAGCATAGCGTAACAGCCGGGAAGACGGCAGCCCCCCGCGTTGACGATGTCAGCGGCAGGGGGCTTGCGGTGACACGCGGCGGGATCCCGCGCGCGACGATGCCAGTGGCCCCTTGGGTTACCGGGCTGTGGCCGGCAGGCGGGGGGCGCCATACCCCAGCCCCATCAGCAACGCCCGGCCGCGCGGGGCCGCGCTGGACACTTGGCCGCGGGCGAG